>CALGLN010000082.1 GCA_937930835.1 uncultured Desulfomonile sp. | reverse complement strand
AAAATAATTACCGGATGACACCCACAGCATCCAAAGCCCGAACACGCTTTAACTCTCAGGTGTGAGCCACAGAGTGTCGTATGGTTTTAAGCAGATTTCCATTGAGCCGTTTTTTGGTTTGAATTCTTCTACACTCAGGAGGTCCATCCAACGTCCCGAGAAGCCGCCAACGTCGTCCATGGGGATTTCCACTTTACGTGAGTGTCCGGAAACGTTTGTTAATGTAAGGACTATTTGATCGGCTTCAGGGGATTGTCTGAGAACTATGAAGACTGATCGATCGAGAAACATAACCTTTTGTGAGCCGTTTGGATGAAAGGCGGCGTTTTGGGTCCGGGCCTGAATAATCTGGCCAAGCCTCCGATTGATCCTGAATTTTTTGCTTTTGGAATATGACATGGACCTCATGATGGAGTTGTAATCCATGATGGTTCTGTTTATGGCCCGCTTTTCCCGAGTCGCTTCAACAGCGGCATGGTCATTATGAGTTCCAAACAGGCTATGCAGGTATATGGCGGGAACTCCCCTCAGGACCAGGGCGATCGCGCGGGAAGCGATGAAGCGCTTGATCTGGGTATCGAGTGAATCACCGTCAGCTTTCTTGTTAAGAGCGCTATACCAGGTAATGTTGAGTTCATACGGAACTTCAGGTCCGTCCTTTGATGTTTTATAGGATATCAATCCGCCGTGAGATTTAACTCTTTCACAGATTCGGTCTATGTTTTGAGCTGGAAGGATCTGTTTGGCTCCGAGAAGCCCTATGCCATCATGTGAATCCAGAAAATTGAGGAACGTAGTTGTGTTGGAGGGCGCCACGGTGTCTTGAGCCCATTTTGAGAGGATTGTAACGTCCTCACTGTAGAAAGCGTCGAGGACCAGAGGGGGTAGGGCAAAGTTATAAATCATGTGGGCTTCGTCAGAACCGTCTCCGAAGTATGCGATATTCTCTTCATGCGGGACATTGGTCTCCGTAATAATGGCCACGCGAGGCGCAACCACCGATATGACGTCTCTGAATAATTTTATGATTTCATGGGTTTGCTCCAGATGAATGCAGCGGGTTCCGGGCTGACTCCATAAATACGTTACCGCATCAAGACGCAAAACGTCCGCTCCTTTTCGGATGTAGAAAAGCAGTATTTCGAATACCCTCAGAAGAACCTCAGGGTTCTGATAACTTAAGTCTATCTGATCAGGTGAAAAAGTTGTCCATACATAGCGTGGTCCCCGAAGAGTTTCATATCTGGTCAGGATTGGCGAAGTCCTCGGTCGGAAAATCATTTTTCTCTCTTCGGGAGTCAATCCATCGGCGTTATCATACGAGATAAAAAAATCCCTGTAGTAAGTATTATGAGCGAGGAATTCCGCGAACCAGCGACTCTTTGAGGATACGTGATTAATCACCCCATCAAACATTAAGTTGTATTTGGACTCAAGATCTTCAATTTCTGTCCATGATCCGAGGACAGGATCAACCGTCTTGAAGTCAATTATGGAAAAACCTCTATCTGATGATGATGGAAAGAATGGCAATATGTGAATAGTGTTGATCGATCCCTTCAAATACCTGTCGCAGAAATCACCAATAGTTTTAAGGGGAGATTGGTGCGCCTGGTGTAAAAGATCTCCGTAAGTAATCAGGATTACATCACTCTGAGTAAATCGATCCGCCGGGTTGAACTCAGATTCATGCCTCAAAAGTTCCTGCGACTTATGAGCATGGAAAACCTGCATGATCCTTTCGATTTCGTCCAAAGCCTTTTTGGCTACTGCCTCAGGATACAGGATCTGTAACCTGCGGAGCATCGTCTCCTTGACGTTTTGCGGCAGTTGAAGGGTACGAATCGTGAAATTGGGTTCGGGCTTGTAAAGTGGTCTGGGCATTGGATTGAGAAGTAGCAAAATCAGCGGGTTATACCGGCTGAAAAGCTTGTTATTTGTTTGTCACAAACGCCAGGTTTGATCAAACACCTCCAAGCATAACACACCAGAGGCTAAACAGTCCAGCCGCGGTAGGGAAAACGACGATCAATGCTGAACTGATAGCCTTTTTGAGCCATCTTTCTGGAATATATAGTTCATTTCTGAATAAACTTTTGCGGTAGTTTGCCCAGGCCGGCATACTCAACAATATTCTGTATGGATTGTTTATCCGGGGTTACCATAAGTTTTGAAGTTCCATGAGCGAGCAGTTTTCCGGATGAACTGAAGGCGCTTGCCTGAGTAAGATGGATGGTTTTTCCTGATTTGATTCTCTCGCCTTTGATAATAATTTCATCCTTGAGCACCGGGGCAAGGAAGTCCACCTTGAGGTCAATTGTGATCATTCCCGAAGTCGCTGGAAGATCACAATAGGCTGACCAGTATGCCGCCGTATCTATTACTGAAGCGTAGACCCCTCCATGTAGTCCACCGAAAGGATTCATGTGCTTTTTGCCAATCTTCGCCTTGACCACCGAATAGCCATGGCCAAGCTCCACAACTCTCATTGACATGTGACGGAAAAAAGGACAATCGTTGATGACATTAATGACGGCCATGAGATGATCAGAGTTTATCTCGGGCAATTTAAATTCTCCTCAATTTCAATGGATCAAGTTTAATTTATGTTTCCGGGGAACTCAAAAAAATAATGTTTCAACTCCGATTGGAGGTTTGCACGTCAGGTGTCCCCAATCATTTGAGTAAGAAAGTTTCATAATCACTGGACTTACACAGCCAGGTTCAACTCAATGGTTACCATGAACCGGAGTCCTTTGAATCGCAATGTTCATTTATCGGAGTCTACCGTATTAGTCCTTGGACAATGGGTTCGGAGTTGGTATTATCGTGAGGATTTTCGCAAGAAGGAATTCCAGAATCGTTCAGATGTCAGGGTAATCGAAAATCTCAAGGTCGCGGTGACGCCTCAAAATTCCCCAGAGGAATTACGGTTGATCAGGTCTTATCTTCCTGATGCGCAGATCGTGGGGCTTCCCCAACACCCGGAATACCTGGGGGTTGATAATGGAGATGTGGTTTTCTCCCCGACTCAATGCTAAATCGCTAAAAACATAAATAGTCGTATTCCTTGAGGGTCTTTTCCAAAGCGTCAGGCAGGTAAGCCATGAGGTCTGAGATGGAGTGAGCTGGGGTAGGATTAGCCAGAAGGCCCAAATATCTATTGGCTTTGGCAGCCATTGAGGCCGCTTTCGGGATCTGGATTCCGCTGGCTATGAGGCTGGAAACAATGCCTGTCAGACTATCACCGGTCCCTCCTATGGGTTCCATGTTTTCCACTACCGGTTCGGATATGACGTCAAGGATCCCTTCTTGGGAAGCCACATAATCCTTACGGCCCTTTACCAACAGGAACTTTGCTGCGTTTTGGTGTTCATAGGCTCTTTTGATGAGATCTGGAGCTGAAGATTCGTCCTGCAGGAGAAATCCACGGGTATAAAAGGGATGTGGAGCATTTTCATCCGCCAAAAAAGCCATCTCGCCTATGTCCGGGGTGAAAAGGTCATAAAGGTTGGCCTGTCCACTCATTTTGGCCACGTACATGTATCCTGCGTCAGCTACCAAAGTGGGCCTTTGAGCTAACTCTTCAAGTTTCATGTTTATTTTCAGACACCAATTGAGGTCGGGTTGAAGATAATGAAAGGTTAGCAAGCTCATGCTTTGAGATCCTATTTGTTCCCAGACTCGGGCATAGAGCTTTTCACTACCTTTTCCGTCGCCTATGTCTCCCACCAACATGGCTTTGGGAGCAGAGATACCCAATACTTGAGCTGAAATGCATGCCGTAGTAATTAGGGCAGGGGTCCCTCTTGCGATCTTGACGGAATGCTCCCCAAGAATCAGGCGTCCGTTTTGAACCGAACATACGCCTTCAACTAAAGGGAAATCTTCGTAAGGAGCTGTCCCCAATATCACCCACGACATTGTTTTCTCAACTCCTCATAAGCAAGCTGCAGCGCATAGCCACACAATGTTTTTCCCAATGATCTCGGCTCCGGAGCATCGTTCAGGCTTTTCCCTACCAGTTGTTCAGCCAGGTAAGGCACATCCGGGCAACCTCCTCCTGATATGTTGACAATGCGCAGATCCCGCTTGTCTACGGTGATTTTCATGTTGGCTGCCCGGACCATCAAGAAGTCTCCGAAGTCCTTGGTGTTGAAGAGACTCACCGGTTCAAGCAGGAGATCCTGAAGCGGCAGTATATTGATCGGTTTCACATTATTTTGTTCTAAAAGTCTATTAACAGCGAGTTCAGATACCAGAGGAAACTCTACCGCCATGTCACAACCGGTGCGGACCTCAGGAGGAGGACCTTTCACGCAAACGTCAAGGCCAGCCCCCCTCAGTACCTCTTCGGCCTTGATCACGTCGGACGTGTGGTGAAACAATATTATACCTCTTGCCGAAACCGCATTGTGGTCTTTTTTTAACGAAGGTTTTATTGATTCAGTAATTCCGGAATAAATCTTTTTGAATAATGTTTTCATTTCTTCAGCAATATCTTGTATTCATCAATTCCTTCCGTTACCGTCTGAACCGTCCAACCCTTGTTCGTCGCAGCCCTGCTGACGTTCTCAAGGCTCACTTCATTGTCTACTAAAACAGCGCATTCTCCATCATTGAGCTCTGAGAGCTTGCTCAGTGTCAATAACACAGGTTGGGGGCATGAGAGACCACGCGCGTCTACAACTTCAGACATCTTGACACTCCTTGATGTTTATTTCTTTGTATTTGTTATTCCAATGAAAAGGCAGACCAGTAAGCAAACTATTACGGCAGCCATACCATGAGGCCCAATTCCAGCCGGCGAACTCGCAAGTCCCCAGTTATGGGCAAACGCCGCTCCCACGATCATCCCCAAAACAAAAATGGCAGCGTCACCATCACCCTCACCGGACATGAATAACTGACGCCCGGGACATCCTCCCGCCAAAGCGAACGCAAGGCCAGCCACCAACATTCCGGAGAAATTCCAGAAACTCTGCGTATGAGCTACCGGCTGGTTAACAAACCCCGGATGGAACTGGCCAAAATAGAGATTAGCCAGTAATGCGAATATGAAAAGAGTCAGAAAGCCAAGCATGAGATGGGTTTGTCTGAACAAAATCATATCTCTTATCGCCCCCATCGTGCAGAACCTGCTTCTCTGCGCCAATACTCCGACCAAAAGGCCAATCCCAAGTGAAATAAAAAGAGCCGCATGCTGAGATCCAGGGCCTTTAACACTATAGAAAAGAACTCCGCTCTTGGGGTCGCCCGGAATCTGATCAAAAACTATTCTCAATACTAGTAAACCCAAAGCTATCAGCGGCATCAGAAGCCCTAATCCGTATGTCTGTTTACCCGTCCTGCCAAGACTATAGCCCTGCTTGAAGAAGACCACCCCAATACCTATTCCTGTTATCAAGCCTAATAATCCAAACAAAGCGTTGCCATCTCCGCCGGCGAGTCTCAGGATTACCCTCCAGGGACATCCCAGGAAAACCAGGGCCCCTATCATAGCGCACATCCCAAGTATAAAACGAGCCAGCGGAGCAGAACCGGCCCTCGGCTTGAACTCCCTGAACAACAGAGCGGACACAAAAGAGCCCAATATAAAGCCAATTATCTCAGGCCTGAGGTATTGAACGACATCCGCCCTGTGTAACCCCAAGGCTCCCGCTATATCTCTGTCGAAACACGCTACACATATTCCCATGTTTCCAGGGTTCCCAAGTTTTTGGAGAAGGGAAGCCAAAACACCTATGATGGCCCCCACCACTATGATACCTACCGTTCCAGCAAACAAGTTCTTACGTAATTGCATTGACCACTCCTCAGAAACCAAATGGCGCTCTGGAAACCCAATCCAGGTCCCGTCACTAGACCAAAACCTAGTTTTATCCCCGGTTAAATTGGCGCTAAACGTTGATTCAGCATAGGTTCATAAAAGTACTGAACCAAAAGATACATAGGATGTCTCTATAAGTCAAATAGTTTGTATCTATAGACTCTGGCGGTATTGTAATAGCTTGCCTGATTGGAAACCGGCTGCTGGACCTGACATTGCCCTAAGCCTAATTACTGTTCGGGGAGTTAAGGCGTGCTGTTTGAAGACGTGAGGCTGGAAATGCGATAACCGAATTGTCTCTTGAAAACTTAAATAGTTGAAATTGGCGTTCCTCAATTCCAGCCGAATGACTCATGGATCGATTCGTTGATCATGGTGTGCCGCAGGTTCCAGAAACGCAACTTTAAGGCGCAGCTGGACATGTTCCGGGACACCAGGCCGGGGCCGGACTCGGAACATCCGGGGCGCCTCCGATATACACCTTGTAATTAGTGCTATTTATGGTGTTCTGACACGGAGGAGAAGGGTCGTATTGAGTTCCAGCTTTACAGTCCGGGCTCGAGGTTGGACATGGGGAGCCCCCACCCGGACTCTGAGCTGTGCAAATATCGCAGCCCCAGGGGTAAACACCAAAATTTGTCTTATTGGGTGTTGGACAGCAAACCATTACAGCAGTCCCTGAGTCAGGCTTAATTTCCCCGGGATAGTTGAAACCATTCACTAAACTGATATCGTAGGTGTCCTGGTGGACCGGTCCGCCACCGGCGCACAAGTTGATTTCAAACAGCGTGGAGTTGCACCCGGTTTGTGGCAGTTGGTCGGCGCTTATAGCGACAGGCTCGTATCCTTGTGTGCATGGAAAATTTATCACTAATGAACTCGATGCCGCCAAGGTGGTGCTTATCATCGAAACAGTGGCCGAGGTCCAACCAGGAAAACTACCGGGCAGGCTATAGCCACCAAGTGTGTAGATATTTCCTTGCTTGTCGGGAGGTTGCATTTGAAAGTTCATATAGAGCGTGATTTGATTCCCTGTCTGGTTATAAACGGTGATAGACTGATTACATAAACAATTCTGAGCCCTTGCTCCTAAAACTGCGGATGTGGCTGCTTGAGTTGTGTGTTTCCAATTGCGGCTCGGTTTGGCCTGTGTGAGAGTAGCGATGTTCCTTGGGCTCTGGAAAATAGGCTTTGGCTTTACGAATGGGCTCTTGCCATCCAGAAGGTTCTCCAACTGAAAACCCATGTTCACGAAGGCGGCTACTGACTGATAAACATCAAAGGCGTTGTCATAACCGACATCGTATTTAACGACGTACACACCATCTCGGGACTTTAGTTCAGCGCCTGCGTAATAGCCGTATACGTTAGAACCGCATTCCAGCTTGTAACCGGTGGCGCTGATTCGCAAATCAGGTCCACCGTTATACAATTCATGAGAAAAACCAACCTGAAAGTCGAAGTTAGCATTGCCGAAGCTGGTATCCGCCGCAGTAGTCGCATAAGCGGGAGTTCCACTGAATATCGAAGCGTCAAGCGCTTTTCCATACCAGTTGAATATAAGGTCAATGGCGTCATGGCCGGAAATCATGGACGCAAACTCAACACCTGCGCTCGCCGATGGATACCAGGCGTCATACAGCTTGGCAGTATTGAAAAAGGAATGTATCCCGACCATGGTGTGCTGGCCTAGCATCCTTCGATATCCACCACCAAAAGCAAGTTCAGTACTATTGTTTGGAGACCCGGGTTGAGAAATGGAGATACTTTGGAACTCCCCATGGGCTTCCCCATAAACCGTAGTATCGGCTCCAATCTTGAAAGGAAGCAGATAGTCCACTGATGCCGCGCCTGCTCTCAACTGGGACCCAAAGGTGTAATTGTATCCAAGCTGAAGGTTTGGAATTTGTGGCATAAGACCCTGGAACATTCCGCTGGAGATGGAAATGTTCTCACTGCCTCTAGGACCTAGCAACGAGCTCCCCGGCATTCCCAATGGGTTGGAAGGAGTCAAATCAGATGTAATTGCTGTCGAGCCTCCCCTAACTGTGCCGGCGGCGCTATAAGGCGTCTGCTGAATACCCTGAGATAGCGCCAGCAAAGGACAGATGAAGACTGTGAGAGAAACCAGAATACAAATGCGGACAAGTCTGTTCATGTCGAATCTCCAGACAAGGGAGGCGGAAATCGATTAGGCCTAACTCCATCAAGATGGCTACGTTACAACCTCTTAATCTGTAGAGTTGTAACGATAGAATGCTTCAGCATTATATATTAGATTACTGATGTAATTATAGCTAACTATCATATTTTTGTAAATTAAAATATTAATTAATAACAATAAGTGCCATTTATTTTTTAATATACCGCGCTATCATGGTAGAGTTCCGCCGATGTACAAGGTGTAATTGCTGCCGTTGGTTTGATGTAAGTTGCAATCAATATTAGCTGGATGATTTTCTCCTGGAGTTGGAGGAATGCAGGCCAATGGCGGGGTGGCGACACTGCAGCCAGTCCACCCATAGCCGTAGACACCAGGAGTGGTTGAATTGCCAGTGGCGGCGGTAGCCTTAGCTGAGCCTCCTGCGCCAGTAGTTGTAATTTCCATGGGATTATCGAAGCCGTTGACGAGACTAATATCGTATGAATCCATTGGTGTTGTATATTGCGGACCCCAGTTATCACACAGCCCGAATTCAGCCAGAGTCTGAGGTGGTCCCCAAATGCATCCGTTCCATGGAACCTGATCAACGGACAATGCAAAATGGGCTCCGTGTCCGAGACTATCCGTTTTTGTGCAAGGGAAGTTTATTACCAGCGTGCTGTTTGCGTTCATCGTAGTGCTCAAAACGGGCCTTGCGTTAGGAACCGGCGGAGGAACCAGAGCCCAACCGGGAAAACTGCCAGGCAAGTCGTAGCCGCCCGATTGAACGTTACCCTGGCTATCCACGTTGAAGCCCATATACAAAGTTATGTTACTGTTCAGGTTATTCACGACAGTGATGGTCTGAAGACCGCAATTGCAATTCTGGGCTCTTGTTCCTAAAACTGCGGATGTGGCTGCCTGAGTTGTGTGTTTCCAATTGCGGCTCGGTTTGGCCTGTGTGAGAGTAGCGATGTTCCTTGGGCTCTGGAAAATAGGCTTTGGCTTTACGAATGGGCTCTTGCCATCCAGAAGGTTCTCCAACTGAAAACCCATGTTCACGAAGGCGGCTACTGACTGATAAACATCAAAGGCGTTGTCATAACCGACATCGTATTTAACGACGTACACACCATCTCGGGACTTTAGTTCAGCGCCTGCGTAATAGCCGTATACGTTAGAACCGCATTCCAGCTTGTAACCGGTGGCGCTGATTCGCAAATCAGGTCCACCGTTATACAATTCATGAGAAAAACCAACCTGAAAGTCGAAGTTAGCATTGCCGAAGCTGGTATCCGCCGCAGTAGTCGCATAAGCGGGAGTTCCACTGAATATCGAAGCGTCAAGCGCTTTTCCATACCAGTTGAATATAAGGTCAATGGCGTCATGGCCGGAAATCATGGACGCAAACTCAACACCTGCGCTCGCCGATGGATACCAGGCGTCATACAGCTTGGCAGTATTGAAAAAGGAATGTATCCCGACCATGGTGTGCTGGCCTAGCATCCTTCGATATCCACCACCAAAAGCAAGTTCAGTACTATTGTTTGGAGACCCGGGTTGAGAAATGGAGATACTTTGGAACTCCCCATGGGCTTCCCCATAAACCGTAGTATCGGCTCCAATCTTGAAAGGAAGCAGATAGTCCACTGATGCCGCGCCTGCTCTCAACTGGGACCCAAAGGTGTAATTGTATCCAAGCTGAAGGTTTGGAATTTGTGGCATAAGACCCTGGAACATTCCGCTGGAGATGGAAATGTTCTCACTGCCTCTAGGACCTAGCAACGAGCTCCCCGGCATTCCCAATGGGTTGGAAGGAGTCAAATCAGATGTAATTGCTGTCGAGCCTCCCCTAACTGTGCCGGCGGCGCTATAAGGCGTCTGCTGAATACCCTGAGATAGCGCCAGCAAAGGACAGATGAAGACTGTGAGAGAAACCAGAATACAAATGCGGACAAGTCTGTTCATGTCGAATCTCCAGACAAGGGAGGCGGAAATCGATCCAAGCTTGATCTAAACATCGCGGCTACACTCCAACCTCTTGTTTATGACGTTGTGCAAGCAAATGAGGTTATAGGAGTATAGTAACGTAATTATAACATATTAACGTTGTTATATAAA
>CALGLN010000081.1 GCA_937930835.1 uncultured Desulfomonile sp. | reverse complement strand
CTCATCCCCCGACGCCTCTGAAGCCTGTTTGGAAGGCTTCAAGGCCAGCCTGTCGGCCGGCTGAGCCATCATGGCCCTTTTAGCTCCTGCTGTGGGAGCTTGACCGGGAGTGACCCGTCTTTCTCTTTTAGGTCCAAGTAGCTGCATTTCATCTGCCAGATCAGGACCCGACATTTTGTTCCAATCGACGCCGATGTTCTGGAAACCGGGTATCTGAAACTGAGCACGCTTCACGTAATAAGGAGAATATAAGTCCATGATATATGAAATTGGACTGCCAGCTACAAAAGAGAGCTTGACGTCATTCCAGTCATCTTCGGTATTGTTCTCCGCCAGGGCCCAGCCTTGAAGCAATGCTGAACTGTCTTTTTTCTTTTCATCAAAGATCACACGGTAAGAACATTTCCAAATAGGCATCCCGACAAGATATCCAATACGTATCTTTCTCTCGCCTTCTCCGGTCGAGCTTAACATAAGCTTCTTCCTGTCATTCTTCCTACTTTCCAGTGACAGGTCCAGAAAACGGTTTAGCTCTTTTTGAAGCGACTGGTCGGTTAGCGAGAATTCCGATATCGAGTAGAGATCCACTGATCGGATCTGACCCGGTTTTGTAAGCAATACCAAACGATATGACTTTGTGAACGAAGTGTTGTTTTGCGTTTCATTTATGGGTTCCACACCCAGGATACGACCCTCTATGGATTCCCCGGCCACTTTAAGACTGATTTGGGCGCCTCTGAGCTGCAACATGAACTGGCTGAGGGCAGCCTCCTCGGGAACCTTTATCATTACCTCCTCAAGCTGTTTGGACAAAGGATCTCTCGTGTCATAGCGTATTGAGGAAATCCTGCCGCCACCAAGGTCCACAGCGAAGAAACTCTTCAATATGTCTTTCATTTGATCTTCACGAAAAAGCATCGACACAAGGGCATTCCCCTGAACTTTTCCTTCGCGTTCGAAATATCCGAGGCCATGTTTGTAGAGCGTGACCTTGGTTATCGGTGGAGTCTCAGAAGGTTTATAGATAACAGCCCCCAATGCGGCAGATAACCAAAGGCAGGTGATGACCAAAGCGGCAAATGTCTTTTTCATACGCATTCCCCTTTTAAAACGTTGACCAACTCCTTAAAATAATTCGTCAACCAACTGGCCGTACTGACTTCGAAGTTTATTCTGTAAGCCTCTAATTCGAAACTAATTTTTTCTGACATTATCATTCATTAAATGTTCAATTATTTTTGTTGGGCCAACTTTGTGGAAATTGCTGAGAGCGTCTGCTAATTAGATAGAACAAACAATATTGAGAGAAGTTAATTGTGTCGCATTCCCGATCATTCGCAATGATACCTGTTTGTGACTGCAAAATAATTTTCAGGAGACTTTCTGACGAATATGACCACCATTAATAGAATAGAATTGCCAACTCCTTTCGTGCTCAACCGCGTTAACTGCTACTACATTCATGATTCGAAACCGGCTATTGTGGACGCTGGAGTCGACACTGAAGAAGCCTTTGAGGTATTGGTGTCGGGGATCGAAAAAGCAGGTGGATCGGTTGAGGGAATCAAACGCGTTTTTCTTACTCACGCTCATGCCGATCACATCGGCTTGCTTTCTAGAATTGTTGATCTGAGCGGCGCCAAGGTATTCATTCACAGGCATGACGCCCCTAAGATGCTTGATTCGGGAGAAGAAGGAAGAGAAATTCTCAGGAGCAAGTACAGACTCTTCTTTTTAGAAAGCGGAGCGCCGGAGGATCTCACGGAAGAATTCCTGGGGGCTCTTTTCAATAGACTAAAAAGATATTTCAGATGTTTCGAACAACTCAATGTCCTCAATGGATCTGAATTGTTTTCATTTGACGACTTTGAGCTTGAGATAATATCCACCCCGGGACATTCTCCGGGATCAATATGCATGCTGGATAAGGATAGCGGAACGTTTTTTTCCGGCGACACCCTTTTGGAAAAGATCACTTCCAATCCGGTGGTAGAAGTAAACCCATCCAGGGATAACCAGGGTTACCGAAGTCTGGAAGTGTTCAAAAACACTCTCACCATGATGGAATCCTTGCTGGTGAACAAAGTGATGCCGGGGCATGGACGCCCGTTCGAAACTTACCGACATCGTATTAAAGAGCTCCTTGATCACCATGAAGAAAGAACAGGTCAGATAATCGATGCGCTGATGCTAAGTTCCCGGAACCTGGGGCCCGACGTTGGCATGACAAGATATATGATCACCCAGGAATTG
>CALGLN010000080.1 GCA_937930835.1 uncultured Desulfomonile sp. | reverse complement strand
ACAAAGAGAAAAGGCCCGAAGTGATCGGGCCTTTCGTAGTTATTTTTCAAGGAAGTTCAGAATTTTTTCGGGGGTGATTGGCAGGTCCTTACATCTAAAGCCTGTCGCGTGGTAGACGGCCTCGCAGATTGCCGGGGCTGTCGGAGAAGCGAGTCCTTCGCCGGTTTCTTTTGCGCCCATTGGGCCTTCGGGTTCGTAAGTGTCGACGTGAACGACTTCACTTGGTGGCATATCCATCGCTGAAGGCATCTTGTAATCGGCAAAGTCCAGGTTGAGGGTCTTTCCGCCGTCCATGATCATTTGTTCTGAAAGGGCGTAACCCAGACCCATCTGAATTGATCCGGCGAGTTGTCCTTCAACGCTCCTTGGATTGATGACGGTCCCGCAGTCATGAGCGGTCCACATGTTCTTGACTGTTACTTTTCCGGTTTCCTTATCGACTTCTATTTCCGCTATCTGGGCGCCGAATCCGAAAGCCGGTGTGACGAGCCCTTTACCTCTAGGTGTGTAGGCTCCTCTGGCTACAAGAGGCACGCCTCTGTTCATTTTCTGGACCATGGCGACAGCTTCGCCGAAGGACATTCCGTAATCGGGCCGGGCAGTGGCGAAAACCCTGCCGTCCTTGCACTGGACGTCATGGATGACATTCAGGTTAAAGCGGGCAGAAACGGCTCCGAAGAGTTGTTCCTTGATTTTTCTTGCAGCGTCGATAACAGCGTTCCCGGCCATGAGGGTGACTCTGCTTCCCCAGGTTCCCAGATCGCCTTGAGGTGTCATGGCGGTATCAGCGGCAGTGAGGCGTATATCCTCCATCCGTAGACCGAGTTCTTCAGCGAGTATCTGCTTCAGGGCGGTATCGCATCCCTGGCCGATGTCGGAGGCCATTGTCAGGAGGTGAGCAGTCCCGTCCGAGAATACCCGGACTTCAGCCGCCGAGAAGGGATACTGGGTGTTGAACCAGTTGAAGACTCCACCGGAAATAAAGCTGTAGCAACCGATGCCTATGCCCTGTCCGGGTTTGAGGTTCTTGCGTTTTTCTTTCCAATCACTCATTTCAGCCACGGCCTTGATCGATTCCGAGAAACCGCAGCTCGATATTGTGGCCACGTCGGGGATTTGATCGCCGCTGACCTGGGCGTTTTTCAGGCGAATTTCGACCGGATCGATCCCAAGCTCTTCGGCCGCTATGTTCATTTGAGCTTCCGAGGCGTAAAGGGATTGAGGAGCGCCGAAGCCTCTCATGGCGCTAGCCGGTGGCTTGTTGGTGTAGATATGTTCACCGAGGAAACGGTAATTCGGATAGCGGTACAGCATGGCGCCGAAGTTACCGCACAGGAATGTGGCGGTCGGACCCATGGCGTTATAGGCTCCGCCGTCCAACTGTATCCTCAGGTCTTTGGCTACGAGGGTTCCATCCTTTTTGAAGCCGACCTTGGAATGGATTGTCATGGGATGGCGACGTCTACCGGCAAGGAATTCCTCCTGCCGTGTGAGGGTGAACTTCACCGGGCGGCCTGTTTTCTTGGCCATGAGGGCTGCGCAGAACTCCCATGTCCTGAGTTCCATCTTGCCACCGAAACCGCCGCCGACATAGGGTTTGATTATCCTTATGTCGTTTTCTCTCATTCCAAGTGTGGAGGCCAGGAGGCATTGCACGATGTATGGAACTTGAGTGGATGTCCACAGTGTTATTCTGCCATCAAGCTCCACCTGCGCCAGAGCGGAGCAGGGCTCCATATATGCGTGGCTTATGCCCGGGAATGTGAAAGTGTCCTCGCGGATGTAATCGGATTCCGCAAAGCCTTTCTCTATGTCGCCGTATTTAATCTTCCTGTTTACGCTGATGTTAGTTGGGCAGTAATCATGAAGGATCGGGGCCCCTTCTGCTCGCGCTGATTCAACATCAAACACGGCAGGGAGTTCTTCATATTCAACATGGATAAGCTCGAGAGCTTCTTCGGCAGTATCCCGATCGACGGCGGCCACTGCTGCGACTTCATCTCCTATGAAGCGCACCTTGTCCACGGCCAGCGGGTATTCATCCTGTGTTTCCGGGAAAAGCCTCCAGTTGCCGTATTTGATCTTGGGTGTGTCTTCAGCGGTTATTACGCTTTTGACGCCTGGCAGCTTGAGGGCTTTGCTGATGTCGATATTCTTTATTTTACCATGAGCGATAGGGCTTCTTAGTATACGGCCATGGAGCATACCCGGCAGTTTCATGTCGTCGGTGTACAGGGCTGAACCCCTGGCTTTGGCTTCAGCGTCAGTCCTTGGCACGTCTTTTCCTATAATGCTGTATTCTTTCATGAGTCTACCTTTCACCTAAGATTGACGCGCGTGAGAGCGTTCGCAGGCTTCGAAGATCGCTCGTTTTGTCATTACTTCAACCATTCGTTTCCTGTAATGCGCCGTCGCCCTGACATCAGAAATCGGTTTTGCCTCGTTGGAAGCTATCCTGGCGGCATTAATAACTGTTTCATCATGGAAGGGGGCGCCGATGAGAGCGGCTTCGGTTTCAACGGCCCTTAGTGGAACCGGCGCAACGGCTCCGAGGACAATCCGGGCCCCAGTGAATTTATTGGCTTCAATCTTTACCCAGGCCCCGGATCCTACCGCAGCGATATCGACGCCGCATCGAGCGGATATTCTTTTATAAGAGGCTCCGGAATTGCTTTGGGGCGAGGGGACATGTATTGCGGTCATAATTTCCGTCGGGGCTTTGACGGTAATGCCCGGGCCCTTGAAAAAATCCATTAACGGCAGGCGTCTTTCACCTTTTGCGCTTAAAAGACTAATCTGAGCGCCCATGACCATCAAGGGCGGGGCGCTATCGGCCGAAGGGGCAGCGTTGCAAAGGTTACCGGCGAGAGTAGCCATATTACGGACTTCCGTGTTGGCCATTGTCTGGACCGCCTGGATTAGCGCCGGGTAATAAGCATTTATGTACGAGTCCTTCAAAACATCCGAAAGCAGCGCTGTTGATCCAATTTCCAGGCCCTTATCGGGGCTGAACCTTATGTATCTCAGATCAGGTATTTCTTTTATGTTTACAATTGTTTTAGGCGTCAGGCGGCCGTGGCTCATCTTAACCATCATATCGGTCCCACCCGCCATCACATGAACGCCGTCCGTCTTTTCTTCCAATAACGTCAAAGCCTCAGGAAGGCTTTTCGGAGCGAAATATTCAAATCTGGGGAGCCTCATGATTTTTCCTCTTCGGGTCGGAGATTCTTCATCTCTTCTGCGGCCACAGATATGGCTTCAACAATCTGATTATAACCTGTGCACCTGCAAAGATGGCCCGCCAATTCCTTGCGGATCTCTTGCTCTGTAGGAGAAGGATTCACACTCAACAAATTATAAGCCGCCATTTCCATTCCGGATGTGCAGAATCCGCATTGGATAGCGCCAGTTTTTATAAAAGACTCCTGAATCGGATGAAGCTTCTCTCCTGATTCCGCAAGACCCTCGACCGTCATGACAGACTTGCCATCAACGCTTACCGCCAAGGTCAAACATGAACTTACAGCCTTTCCGTCGACCAGGACCGTGCATGCGCCACAATCACCCGTGCCGCATCCAAGCTTGGTTCCGGTAAGGTTAAGGTCTTCCCTAAGCATTTCGTTTAGGGTCCTCCAGGGTTCCACGGCCAATGAATAATCATCACCGTTAACCCGAAATTTGATGTTGTGTTTCATTACTATTCACCTCGAGGCGATTACCCATCCAAGGGTCAAACGAGATTTAATCTTTACAAAATAAATCGTCAAATTTGCTTGAGTCAATACCAACTCATTAAAAAGGCTGATGCTAGAGACAAAATGAAACAATTTTGTTTACAAGGTCGACGAGATGACGACACGTTGTATTTCGTTTGTCCCTTCATATATCTGTGTAATTTTTGCGTCACGCATGAAGCGTTCGACCGGATATTCCGTGCAGTATCCGTATCCTCCGAGGATTTGAACGGCTTCCGTAGTGGTCCACATGGCTACATCCGAACAGTAGGCCTTGGACATTGAAGAATGTCTCATTATTTCGGGAGAAACTTTTGACAAGTCTTTTTTAGCATAGGCTTGCAGTAAATCACATGTCTTATATAGCAATTGTCGGCCGGCGGTAATTCTCATCGCCATATCAGCGAGTTTTGAGCTGATGGCCTGATGTTTTATTATGGGTTTTCCAAAGGCTTCGCGTTCCTTGGCGTATTGTAGGGCGAATTCGAAAGCGCCTTGAGCTATACCAATGGCCTGAGCGGCGACTGCGGGCCGTGTGAAGTCGAGGGTTTTCATCATGATATGGAAGCCATCGCCTTCATTGCCGAGCCGGTTTTCCACCGGTATTTCAACATTGTCGAAAATCAGCTCACGAGTTTCAGAAGACCTGATGCCCATTTTGCTTTCTTTTTTACCGACCTGAAAACCGGGGGTTCCTT
The DNA here is from genome assembly GCA_937930835.1 of uncultured Desulfomonile sp. Taxonomy (GTDB): domain Bacteria; phylum Desulfobacterota; class Desulfomonilia; order Desulfomonilales; family Desulfomonilaceae; genus CAITZA01. Next base: position 8,920 of record CALGLN010000080.1, on the reverse strand, counting down.
TTTCGAGTATAAAGACGCTTGCGGCCTTATGAGGAGGCAGGTCAGGGTTGGTTACGGCGTAAACGGTGAGGATATCGGCCACACCACCATTGGTGATGAAGGTTTTGTTTCCGTTGAGGATATATTTATCGCCGTCGAGTTTTGCTCTGGTTCTGAGGGCGGCCACATCGGATCCGCCTTTGGATTCGGTAAGGGCAAATGCTGACAGTTTTTCACCGGTGGCCAGTGGTTCGAGGTATTTGGTCTTCTGTTCGTGATTCCCGGCGAGAATAATTGGCATGCTGCCGAGTTCCTGAGTGGACGGCATCATTGAGGTTGCGGCGTCGACTTTGGCGAGCTCTTCAATAACGATGCACAAAGAAAGCAGGCCGGCTTCCATTCCGCCGTATTCAGACGGGAAGTCAATGCCCAGCAATCCGTTTTCCCTCATCAATTCGAGCATATCGTATGGGAACTCGCCATCCAGATCCCTTTGGGCCGCGCCCGGGGCCACTTTTTCGCGTGCGATCCTTCTGGCGGTTTGCTGTAAGAGCTTTTCCTCATCCGTGAATCCAAAACGTTCCTGTGTCTGCATGATATCCTCTCGTTAAAATCTCAAAATAAACAATTTAGAAGCCTGATAATTCCATCAATTATCCGCCCATGAAATATGAGGGTAAGAAAAGAACAAGTTTAGGGAATAGAAATAATAATATTGCGCAACCGAACAGGCTTAATAGAAAAGGCAGGCAGCCTTTATAGATAATGCTCATCGGGACTGATGTTATGCTTTTGACCACGAATACGCAAATGGCCACCGGTGGGATAATAACCCCGATCATTACCGTGATGGCTATCATGATACCGAACCATATAGGATCGTATCCCAGCTTAATGACGGCGGGGTAGAAAATAGGAGTGGCCAGGATCATAAAAGCCAAATCGTCAATGAACGAGCCTCCGATGAGGTAGACCAGTATTATCAGGGCCATGATCAGCGAAGGATGAAGTGGCAGACTCGTTATCCAGTCTGCTGCGACAAATGGAATTTCGGTAACTGCAAGGAAATGTCCCAATACGGTAGAGCCGCCGATGAGCAGCAGAACCATGCAGGCCGTGCGAAGAGATTCGTCGATGGACTTGAGGAACCCGCGAATGGTGAGTTCCTTTCTGACAGCGGCAAGGGCCAGGACGGCAAAAGTGCCCATACTACCGGCTTCGGTCGGGGAAAATATTCCCCACATCAGGCCGCCAACCACCGCTATGAATATGATGGCTACCCAGACGAATTCAGGTAAGGTCTTGAAACGATCAGACCATGAGGATTTTTCGGCGCGTGGCGCTATGGACGGATTTATCTTCACCCAGCCGTATATCACAAGCATGAAGAAGCTTGAGATGAGTAATCCGGGGATTATTCCGGCCAGAAACATCTTGCCGATAGATTCCTCGACAATAATGGAATAAATGATCAGCACTATACTTGGGGGGATGAGCATGCCCAGTGTGCCGACAGAGGCCACAACGCCCGTAGAGAGCTTCTTGTCGTAGCCATATCGGTCCATTTCAGGAATCGCTATTCCCGCGAAAGTGGCCGCTGTGGCGAGTGTTGAGCCGCACATAGCCTTGAAAAGGGTTGCGCCTGCGACGGTGGTCATTGCTATACCGCCGGGGATATGTCCCACGAACTTATGAGTCGCAAGGTAAAGCCTCTTGGCTATATTGGAATTAGACGCGACCTGTCCCATCAACACGAATAATGGAATTACCGTGAATCCGTAGGAAGAGAAAGTATCGAAGAAGTCTTTCACCAGAAGGTTGGAAGCAGCGCTGAACGAAACAAGGTATCCGAAACCGACAAAGCCGAGCAACGCCATGGCGAAGGCCAATTCAAAACCCGTCAAGAACATGAAGATCAGGACAAATAGGGCCAATACTCCTACTTCGATTTCACTCATGGGCGTCTCCACGTAGGACTTTTACCAGATCACAAATAAGGGTGGCCGCCTGAAGGAAACAACTGACGGCCAGCCCAAAAGCTATAGGATATAATGGCAATTTTAAGGCGCCGCTAATCTGGTTGGATTTAATCATGTCAAATCCGAAAAGCACAAAATTAACGGCGCATATTACGAACAGAACGATGCCCGCTATCCTCGTCAGGGACAATGTAAACTTGCGCAGCCTTTTACCCATGGCCTGGACTGCAAAATCGACCAGTATGTGGCCTTTTGTCCATGTGGTGTAAGGAATCGACAGACCTATGGCCAGAGCGCCACAGAATGAGATCAATTCCACGCTGCCCATTATTGGGCTCCCTAGAGACCGCATCGTGACGTCCACAAGCGTAACCAGCATCATAGTCGCCAGGGCAAAACCGGCGATTACGAACAGGCTGAAATCAACCTTTAAAATGGTGGACATAAATTTGTTCATGATGAAGTTCCCCTGTTGGAACGAGGTTCGCGTAAGCGGTTGTTAATAACTTTTTTCCGATTATTTGTTATTTTTGATGAATTCCTGGCAGAATTGCAGGGCTTCTTCTCCGGGAAGACCCTTGGCTTTCATGTTGGCCACGTATTCGGCAAGGATCGGTTTCATCTTTTCTGCCGTTGCCGCCTGTTGCTCAGGTGTGGCTACAGCCATCTTGATGCCTTTGCCGATGCAGAATTCCTTGGATTCCTTGTCCAGTTCAGTCCATTGTGTGCCCTGTTTTCCAATCCACTCGGCGTTGACCTGCACGATTATGTCCTGAATGTCTTTTGGCAGCGAATTCCATTTATCCTTGTTCATGACCACAAAGATCGGGGCGGTGTATGACATGGCATAGTTTTCGACTATTGTCTTGATCATTTCATAGAACTTCCAGCCTTTAATGGGCTCGATGGGAAGCAGGACGCCGTCGATAAGCCCTTTCTGAAGGCCGTCATAGGTTTCCGTAATCGGCAGGCTCACCGGAGCGCCTCCAACGGCTGAGACTATTGCGGCGTTTTCAGCGTTAGCCTTGATCCTCATGCCTTTTACGTCATCGAGTGATGAAATGACTTTCTTTGTATTGAAAAGACCCGGGCCGTGACCGTGGAAATACATCACCTGCGTGTCATCAAATTCTTTGGGCTTGAATTTCTTGTAGAATTCATTTGTGAGATTGGTAGCCTGGGTTCCGCTTGAATAGCCCAGTGGAAGAGCGAGGACTTCCGTCAGCGGGAAACGTCCGGGAGAGTAACCTACGAGGCTCTGGCCTATATCCGCTATGCCTTTTACAACGCTGTCATAGGTCTGAGTAGGAGGAGTTAATGTGTTGCCGGCAAAGTAAGTGATCTTCACTCGACCATTGGTTCGCTTTTCAATCTCCTTGCCCCATTGCTCGGAAAGGATGCTGTTCTTGTGTGAAGGAGGGAAAAAATTGGAGTATTTGAGCTTGATAACTTTTTCCTGAGCCATGCACGGCGCTGATGATCCCATGACAAAAGCTAACATCAGGATCAGGCATGAGAAGAAAACAAACCTTTTCATTTCAATCTCCTTTTTCTAGGTAGGTGTGGTGAGCCTCATTAAGGGGCAGTTTAGGTAAACTGTTTTCTGATTTCTCTCTTAAGTATCTTGCCAGTTGAATTTTTAGGGAGTTCATCAACAATCCTGAACTCCTTAGGGACCTTGAACGCTGATAGCCTTTGTTTGAGATAGTTTTTCAAATCTGAGGGGTTGAGGTTCTTGCCGGCGCGGGGAATAACTAGAGCTATTACTTTCTCGCCCCATTCCTTGTCGGGAATCCCAACCACAGCGCATTCCTGCACTTCGGGAATCGTGAAGATTATTTCTTCCACTTCACGAGGATACACATTTTCTCCACCGGTTATGATCATGTCCTTGAGGCGATCGACTATGAAAAGATAACCTTTTTCGTCGAGGATTCCAACATCCCCGGACCTGAACCATCCGCCATCCCAGAAGGCGCGATGCGTTTCTTCAGGGTTGCGCAGGTATCCGTTCATGATGTTGCGGCCACGAATGCATATCTCGCCCTCTTTACCCACTGCTACAGGTATACCTTCCGAATTGCGAATTTCTACCTCAATACCCGGAACAGTCGTGCCAACCGATCCAACGACATGCTCGAAGTAGTGGTTGTACGTTACCGCTGAAGCCGATTCGGTCATTCCATATCCTTCGTATATTGTAAGACCGGTCTGATCCTTCCACTGACGGACGATTTCAGAGGCCATGCTGGCTGCAGCGGAAAAGCAGTACTGGACCTTTCCCAGCTTTTCCCTAAGATCAGGAAGAGTCAGAAGGCGGCCATATATAGTGGGGACCGCATATAGCTTTGTAACCTTGCCAGATGATGTCAAGGACAGAACCCTGTCCATGTCATACGAAGGGAGAAGTTCAACACATCCGCAACTAAAAATGGTGGCGTTCATGATGTGTATCTGTCCGAATACGTGGTTAAGAGGCAGGAAGCAGAGGGCTCGATCGGTCTGGGTGGAACGCTCCGAATATGAAACGTTATGAGCGCTTGTTAGTATATTTTCGTGTGATAATGCAACCCCTTTGGGTGTCCCGCTAGTTCCACCTGTGTAAAGCACCGCGGCCGGATCGGAACGTTCACACTCTACCGTGAGGAAATCATCACGGCCCTTTTCCAGAAAAACCTCGAAGGACAAAGCCGTCCCATCACTCACCAAAGTCTCAATCCCCGCCTGGTCCTTGATATTTTCGAATTGAGGCAGCTTTGACTGATTTGTGAAAACCAGCTTTGGTCTGGCGTGTCCCACCAACAGCGCAAGCTCTTCTGATTGAAGGGCATACGAAAAGGTCACCGCTACCGCCCCGGCTCGTATTATTCCAAAATACATGGCTAGCCACTCAGGACTGTTGGGCGCGCAGATCCCAACATAATCCCCGGGCTTGATTCCATGATAGCAGAGCGCGCTGGCGACGCGATTAGTTAATGTATTTAAGTTTCGGTAGGTTAGTTCAATGCTGTCCGCGCTTACGGCTGGATGATCGGGGAAAAAAAGGGCTGATCGGCTCAAAACATTAGATACGTTCATGTTGTGATGTCCCTCGATGAGTGTGATAGGGGGAACATTTTCTGCGGAGGACTATTGGTCTAATGTTTAACTATTATATTATTTGCAGTCAAGAAAAATTAGCTATTTCAAAAATTATTTGTTTAAATTCGGGATCGTTTCCGTTAGAATCCTAAATGGAGGCTCCATGCTCAAATTTAAGCCCATAAAACAGACTAGAGTTTCAGAAGAGGTAGCTGAACAGCTCAAGCAGTCGATTTTATCCGGGGAATTCAGGTCCGGAGACAAGTTACCGTCGGAGCGAGAGCTTATGGAGGAGTTTCAGGTATCTCGAGTTGCGGTGCGAGAGGCTTTGAGATTCCTTGAGAAGTCCGGTTTTATTGAAACCAGGCAGGGCGCTAGTGGTGGGGCTTTTGTTATTGAGTTATCGTTTGAGAATCTTACTCATGCGTTTTTGGATTTATTCCTGGCGGACAAGATATCCATACCTGAGTTATGCAATGTCAGGTTGCTAATTGAGCCTGAGGTGGCGAGGCTGGCGGCTGAAAACATAACCGATGAATATAAGAAAAAGCTCAATGACATACTTGAGCTGGAAGACGAGCCGGTTAAGTCACTATCTGATGACATAGATGTGAAGACTCTTGCCCACGGTGTGCTTGCGGAGATTTGTGGAAACCGTTTCCTTGAGGCGCTCGTGAAATCTTTGATGCGTGTGACGCGAAAAGTGATAGAGGAGGTCAATCCGAACACGTTGTCGATGCATCCTGCGGGAATGCACCGTCCTATCGTTGAGGCGGTAATTCGTGGAGATGCTGAGCAGGCGGCTGAGGCCATGAGGAAGCATGCCATTGAGTTCGGTGAGATAATGATTGAGATGGAGCAGAAGTATCGCGAGGAACTTGGCCTTGATACGATCAAGAGACAAAGGGTCTAGAACTAATATTATATTTATTTAGGAAAAAAGCATGATCGACAAAGACTTGCTCAAAGGAAAGAGGATTTTAGCGGTAGATGATGAGGAGGACATCCTTGACACGTTGGCCGAGCAGTTTGAACCTTATGAAATTACCACGGCCAAGAGCTATGAAGAGGCTTTAGGGCTGATATCCGAAGGTTCATTTGATCTGGCTCTTTTGGATATTATGGGAGTCAACGGTTTTCAGCTCCTTGAGAAATGCCGGGAGAAGGGCGTACCCGCTGCGATGCTGACTGCTCACAGTATTACTGTTGACAGCGTGAACAAGGCTCTTCAGTTGGGGGCGGTGTCTTTTTTGCCCAAGCAGGAATTGGCGAACATCAAGGAACATGTCATTGAGATCTTTGATGGATTGAATGAGGGACGGAGCCACTGGAAAAGGCTTTTTGACCGTCTCGGGAATTTTTTCAATCAGCGTCTTGGTTTGACCTGGGAGAAAATAGACAAGCCGAGAAATCCTCCGTACATGTATTAATGAAATTTCCGGCAAATTAAATTCAGCGTTTCTGAAAAAGCTGTTGATTACGTATGTCGTGCCGTGTCCAACAAAAGGCCAACACGCAGGGGATCACGCATTATAGGGTTGTTTCATGCTGTTTTTTGTAAAATCGCCATGAAAGGAGCCAAACGGATATGTCGACACACGAAACGCCTCAGGTCGGTCACAAAGTTGTAGGAATTATAAAGGGTGTTAAGGGGCATTGCAGCGCCGGACACACAGTCGGTCAGACAATACCCATAAGCGGTCACGACACCGGAGGAATTTGCGGTTTTCTCTATCATCAGATCTTCCCATATATAATCATGTTGCAGTTTGGGGGTGGATTTCCACCTGAGTGGGGTGATCCAAACGTCATAGAGCTTGATTGCATGGACAAGCACAATCTTGTCACAATTGAGTTGAGACGTTTAGCTGAGTAGGCCTCAAGGGCTCAGGGGGGCGCTATGAAGCACTTTTATGTGGAAATTGGCTAAAACGTGGATGAGGCACATTCAAAACCTCCGACGAAGATCATGGTTTTTTGTCGATAGTGGGCATATAGTGTTGACGCTGATCGCATTAAACTGATGATCCCCGGGGAGGAAATGAAATGCAACGAATTAGTCGCGCATTTTTTTTCACCGCCCTTTTTATGCTGATACCTCACAGCTTGCTTGCCTGGGAATTCAACATGAAGGGTGAGAGTGTCATTCGTTACCGCTACTGGGCAAGGACCGGCGCAAACGATATTTTTGGCCTGATGAATTCCAACGTCTATTTAGGCGTGAACCATCTTTTGACATATCCTTCCCCATTGAGAGATAATCCAGCGCTTTCAGGCTTCGGGGTGTTAGCCGGAGAGAACCGTTTTGGGTCGGACATGAATTTTACCGACATGCGGGTAACACTCTATCCCAAAATAGTTGTCAACAATGCCGTCTCGATGGAAGGGTCGGTGAATTTAACATCGCTTGGGCTTCATTCCGGGGGCCGACCTCTTGGCCAATGGGATACGCCAGGACAGTTCAACCAGATGGCTGTGCCTATCAGCAACAGGCCTTCCGCAATCGATGTTCCTAATACAATGGTTACGGTTCAGTGGTGGCGTCTGAATTTCAGATTTCCGGTTTTCAATTTGGTTATCGGATACCGTCCGAGTTCTCTAGCTATGGGATTATGGAAAAGCCCCTGTCAACGATCGTCTACTTCCATAGGCTTTTCCGTCCCCTACGGCCCGCTGAATTTTGCCTTCGGCCCATACCTAGGACGCACAGCTACAAACTGGAACCAAACATCCAGAACCTCAGGATCTACGGCCACATATAGAAAGGATGATGATCGCAATTATCTTGGAGGCTTTTATGGCGACATACAGTATCGTAGCGCTTCCGTGGCTATCGACCTGAGTTCAACCGCATACAAGGTAGAATCCAACCAGCCAGTAGATAATCGCGAGGCATCAGGCGCTCCTGGGGCTCTTACAACTGTAATTACACCTGAGGCGGATCGTTTAGTCTATGAGTTGACTCTAGGAGTAAAGTATTTCAAGCAGAGTTTCTTTTTCAATGCTGAAGCTAACTATTACTCACATTACAGATCAGGTCTGGGCGCTACGGCAATCCATGGAGGCACAAGGTATGAGCGTCTTGATTCAGATGTGAAAGCCTGGATTTATGGTTTGGAAACCGGATTCGTAGCCGGACCCGCCAAGCTGTCGGTCTCTTATGCCCGATCGACCGGTGACGATCCTGCCACCAGAAAGGATGATGAAGATTCGGCAAGGGGGTCAACGGGGCTCAATGATTGTGTCATGAGGCATTGGGCTTTCTTGATGTACTATATGTACGGGAGTGGAACGAACTGGAACGCTGCCGGAAACGGTCAACCGACCAATCTGCATCACCTCGGGGCTCGTCTGGATTACGCCGTAGCCTCTAATCTAAATCTTTTCGCTGTAAATTCGTGGGCATGGCGTGATCAAGCCAATGCCTATATAACGGCTGGCGACTACTCGCATACCCTCCAGAGATTCAACAACAATACAGTAGCCAGTCAGAAAGGATTGGCAGGCTTTGATGCGCCTGTATCTGGGCTCCGGGCTGTCCCGGATAACGCCAGTTTTGTTGGCTGGGAGATTGATTTCGGGATTAACTGGAAAATCATTGAAAATGTAACATGGAATAGCGTCTTTGCCTTATGGCAGCCCGGATCGTGGTGGTCTTACGCCTATCCCAATACATCTGAAATCTATCGAAGAAATGGAGGAACAGTTCCGCAAGCCCCAAAAGATCAGACTGGGGCTATGACAGGTCTAGGCAGGAACATTGATCCTCTGATCGCCTTCCAGAGTGACATAACAGTTGAGTTTTGAAGTGTGACTCGATATCTCCCATTTGCTATTACCCACCCCGAGCGGCTTCCCCGCCGATGGCGGCCACGGGCCGC
>CALGLN010000079.1 GCA_937930835.1 uncultured Desulfomonile sp. | reverse complement strand
GGACAATGAGATCAACCAGCAAGTGGCCAAGGAAATGCTGGAACAGGCGGGATTTGTCGTTGAGATCGCCAACGATGGGAGACAAGCCGTGGAAATGGTTAAGACGGGAAATTTCGAACTTGTTCTCATGGACATACAGATGCCCGTCCTGGGAGGATTTGAAGCTACACGCAAGATCAGGAAAGATCAACGCTTCAAAGATCTGCCAATTATTGCCATGACTGCCCACGCCATGGTCGGTGACTATGAGAAGAGTCTCGAGGCTGGCATGAATGATCATGTGACAAAGCCAATCGATCCTGATCGGTTACTGACTACTCTGATGAGATGGCTCAAACCGGTTGAACGAAAGGCGTCCACAGTCGACGCGAAGGATAAGGACACGGAGACAGATGACGTCTTACCGTCTGCAATCCCAGGGATTGTACTGGACTCTGGTTTGCGTAGAGTTGGAGGAAACAAGAAACTTTACGTAAAACTCCTGGCTCAATTCAGATTGGGTCAGGAAGCGGCATTAGAAAAGATAACACAGGCGCTTCGATCCGGAGATTCAATGACTGCAACCAGACTCGCTCACACTGTCAAGGGTGTTTCAGGAAATCTTGGGGCGGAGGACCTCTACCATGCCGCCGCCGATCTGGAAAACGCCATAAGGGACAAGAGCGACAATCTGGATAACCTGCTGGCCGAGTTCAGTCGCCAACTGAAAGTGGTCATGGATGGCATAGAAGAGTTTGAGCAAAGCAGGGTAACTTCTCCAATCCGTCATGAAACTATGCCAATAGTTGAGACAGACGTTGAAGCCGTCAAACCGCTGCTCCAGGAAATGGCGCAACTCCTGGAAAGCGACCTGATTGAGGCTATGAACCGTCTGGAAGCCCTTAAGCCACACCTGATGAATTCATCGGTTTGTCAAGACTTTCAACAGCTGGAAAAACAGGTTGAAGGCTTTGATACAGACAGCGCCATGAATAGTGTCCAGACTATCGCTCAGAAGTTAAACATCAAGCTTTAGGAAAGAAGAAATTTGTGGAAGTCATTCGAAAACCCAAAGTGCTAGTCGTCGATGATACCCCCGCAAACATCCAGGTTCTCATGGAAACCTTAAAGGATCAGTACACCATCGTAGCGGCCATCAACGGCGAAAAGGCCCTTAAATTGGCGCTGGCTGAACCACTGCCGGATCTCATTCTACTGGATATCATGATGCCGGAAATGGATGGCTACGAGGTGTGCCGCAGGCTTAAATCCCAGGAGCCAACTAAGAATATACCAGTCATTTTTGTAACCGCAAAATCGGAGGTAGAAGACGAAACCTTAGGCTTTGAGCTGGGGGCCGTTGACTATATTACCAAGCCGTTCAGCATTCCTGTGGTCAAGGCTAGAGTCAAGGCTCACATGGATTTGAAGAGATTACGGGACCTCGAAGTGACTCAACGAGCAGAACTGGAAAGCGTACTTAAAAAGCTGAACAATGAACTTGGAGAGGCCGCAGATTACGTTAAGTCCATCTTGCCTCAGCCGGTTACAGAGGGCCCGCTCATGGCAGACTGGCGATTCATTCCGTCTGCAGCTCTCGGTGGAGATGGGCTTGGGTATCATTGGCTGGACGAAGATTCGTTCGCAATTTACCTTCTTGATGTATGCGGACACGGAGTGGGGGCAGCGCTTCATTCAGTGTCCGTGCTGAATGCCCTACGTTCCGGGAACCTTCCAGATACAGATTTTAGGAGGCCGGAGCAGGTTCTTGCTGGACTCGACAAGGTTTTTCCCATGGAATGTCACCGTGACATGTATTTTACTATCTGGTACGGAGTATATAATCGTAAGTCTCGCCTGTTGGCCTACTCAAGCGGCGGACATCCGGCAGCGCTTCTGATAGAGCAGGTCTCTGGAGAAATACCAGGAGTTCAGGAATTGTGGACGGAAAATCTGATCATAGGCCTTGGTCACACTGATTTTAAGGTTGATGAGGTTGAAATCAACCCGGGGGCAAGACTTTGTATCTTTAGCGATGGCGTCTATGAGATCATGAATGAAAATGGAGCCTATTGGGGATTTGATGGCCTCAAGGATTATCTCTGCGAGTCTGCCGCTATTGAAAAATCTACCATGGACAATTTGTGGAAACATGTACAGCATGTCTCCTGTTCAGAGAACCTTGAAGATGATTTCTCCGTCCTGGAGATAAGGATTTTCTGAGCGAACGCTCCAAGGCGCTCTAACGGGCTCATAGTACCTGACGTTCCGGCATCTTGGATTTAATCTCATGTTTCTTCGAGACAAAAAAAAGCGCCCTGACTTCAAACGGACGTGGACACTAAGGAGACCCCGGGATGATTGAAAATAACAAAAAATCAAAAGTCCTAATTGTGGATGATACTCCGGAAAACATTCAGATCCTCATGGGAACATTGAAGGACCAATACACCATAGTGGCTGCCATTAATGGGGAGAAGGCTCTAAGTATCGCGTCAGCAGATCCCAGGCCCGATCTCATTCTTCTCGACATCATGATGCCGGGTATGGACGGGTTCGAAGTCTGCTCCCGTCTTAAATCTGATCCAAAGACTCGAAACATCCCTGTCATCTTTCTGTCTGCTATGGACGATACCAGCAGCAAATTAAAGGGGTTCGCCGCAGGGGCTGTGGATTACATCTCCAAGCCCTTTCAACCTGAGGAAGTTCAGGTGAGAGTGAACACTCATCTCACCATTAGTCGCCTCGAAAAGAGCCTCGCTGAAAAAAATGCGCAATTGAGTCTTTACAACGAAACTCTGGAAGAAAGGGTAAAGCAACGAACTGCAGAGCTGGCCTGCCTGAGCGACATGTATGAACGATTTGTTCCTAGGGAGTTCATTGATTTACTTGAGAAGGGAAGTATCCTCGAGATCAATCTTGGAGACCAGATCAGCAGAAAAATGACTGTCATGTTTGCGGATATACGTAAATGGACCACTCTACTGGAAAAGATGAGTCCCCAGGAAGCTTTCAGCTTCATCAACGCCTATCTCAGGCGAGTGAGCCCAATAATAAAAGACTGCAACGGATTCATAGATCAATATTACGGAGACGGCGTGATGGCCCTTTTCCCCGGCGCCCCGGATGATGCGGTGAACGCAGCGATCATGATGCAAGCGGCAGTAAATTCATACAACAGGGAACGTGAAGAAGAGGGGTTTGAAGCGATCGAAATTGGAATAGGACTGCACTGTGACGACCTGATGCTGGGCATTATAGGAAGTGAAGATCGCATGCAGGGAGCAGTGGTGGCCGACGCAGTGAACCTTGCCGCAAGAATTGAAGGCCTAAACAGGATGTACGGATCTTATATCGCCTTGAGCGAAGAGACTCTCTCTGGGATGGAAGAGCCTGATCGATACAGGTATCGCTTCATGGACAAGGTTCTGGTCAAAGGAAAAGAATGTCCCGTAACTGTTTACGAAATTTTCGAAGGCGATCCCGTCGGTCTTGCTGAACATAAAGAGACTACGAAACCTGCATTTGAAACCGGCGTTTGGCTATATTACGGAAAGAAGTTTTCGGAAGCCAGTGTCCATTTTAACCAGGTTTTGGAGAACAATCCCGCTGATCTGGCCGCCCGAATCTATCTGAAACGATGCGCCAATTACATGGTAAATGGAGTCCCACCAAACTGGACAGGCGTGGAAACGCTTTTTGAGAAATAGGGCGCCGTTTGATTCGAGCTTTTGAGTTTGGCCACACAATTTCGATCAGTTTTTTTAAACCATACTCCATTGTTGGAAGGCAACTCTATCTGTCGCATGAGTCGGCGCCTCTCTCAGCGATCCATCCGGCCTAAGGATACATCTCTATTTGGTAACCGGTTGTGAATATTGTTGAAAATAGACTGACCTTACAAATGCGACTATCCATTTCTTTCCGAGTTTCAATTTTTGCAAGATTATTTTAGCGAATGGTTCCATAAAAAGATAAACAGCCGCCAGATTGCACAACAGTATGAAATATTAATATGTTATGAGGCTTTTTCAATGAGCGCTTGACGAGTTTGCGCGGCCCTCCTAAACTATGATCCATCACCGGATTATCACTTAGAAGTTTTTCTCATCCACTACCTTTTTAGCGCCTCAAGGGGGCGGGACCATGACAGCTACACAAACAGCCCGTTTAATCTGTTTGCGCAAACCCTGTACTTACGTTCATAGGACGAGATGATGGAGGACAAAATTGAACGAATTATTCGATGGATTTCATTCAAAGGACTTTTTAGGGAGTTATATCCGGAAAGATATCGGGAAAGAGGCGCTTCACATTGCCCTTTTCATGATGACAAGAACCCTTCTTTCTATGTCGGAGAGCGCTACGGATACTGTCACGCCGGATGCGCCCCCTCCGGTAAATCACGACGCTACAGTGTTATCGATCTTTACCGGGAAAAATTTAACACCAGTACAAGTGGAGCTATTGAAGCTCTTGGACGAACTTGTGGACTTTATAGCGAACCTGGATTGGGAAGAATGCGACAATTAGTAAAAGTCTATCAATACAAGGATCAGGGCGGCCAACTGATATACGAAAAGCTCCGCTATGAGCCTAAGTCTTTCATGTGGCGCAGGGTTGATAGCTCAGGGCAATATCAGTACAACCTTAATGGCGTAACCAGAATCCTCTATAACCTTCCCGAGATTTCCGTCAGTGAGCCTGGCGCCTTAGTCCTGTTCGTGGAGGGCGAGAAGGACGTTGATTCTCTAAAAAGGCTCGGCTATCTGGCCACCACGTCAGGTTCAGCCAGAGGCTGGAAAAGTCTCGTCCAAAATCATTCGATTCAACTGCCACTATCCGGAAAACGTGTGTGGGTGATCCCCGACAAGGACAACCCCGGCCGGACAATGGCCATAAACGTCGCCAACACGCTCCACGGTTTCTGCCCCGAAGTCAAGGTGTTTGAGCTGCCGGGGGATGATGTCAAGGATGCGTCTGACTTGATCGAAAAGTTTGGCGATGAAGCCGCAAGGATGATAGATGAAGCCGGATCCAGGGCCCACTTCTATGAACCCTCCCAATCGGCTCACGAGCAGTCGTCTGTCCTTACGCCCGACAAACCCGGAAGGACAAGGCGAACCAAATTCCAATTACTTGACGAAATGTTTCAAATTATCGACTGGGATTTCTTCATCGACCAGTTTGGCGAATTGTGGGCTTCAATTACGATAGGCGATCATCACGAGAATGTTTATGTCAATTCAGGCCGTTTTAATGACATGGTCCGGGCTCAGTTCAAGGCAATTTTCAGCGACGGAGTCAGCAAGGATGTCATCAGACAGGTAATAGGAGCCATTAAAGGCGATATCAATGGCCACATACCTGCCAGAAACATCGAATACAGGATAACGCATGACAAAAACGACGGTTCCATTCTGGTGGATAGCGGCCGTGATGACTGGTCCATTATTAGGATCACCTCAGGCGGTTACGAGCTCCAACAAACTAAAAACAGCCCATTCAAAAGGGAACCCAACTCTCGAGCCTACGATGTAACTGAATCTGGCGCTTGCGGCTCATGGGATGATCTTTTTCAGGTCATTTCAGTCGATGACCCCCAATCTCAGGGCCTCATCAAAATGTGGATGGCTCTTACCATGATACCCGGCATACCAAAACCAGGCCTGATAATAAATGGACCACCCGGATCAGGTAAGTCCTTCTGCGCTCAAATCATACGACAGATCGTCGACCCATGTTCCAACCCGCTCATAGGATTTCCCCGTGACATAGAAAACCTCAAACTCACCCTGTTCAAAAACCATATCCCAACCTTTGACAATCTCAACAGGTTGGATGCCGATGAGAGCGACTGCCTGTGCCAGGCCGTAACAGGGATCTGTTTTGAAAAAAGAAAACTCCATACCGATTCGGATACGATACGCTGGCATCTCAAAAGACAATGGATGCTCACCGGAGTAAGCCTCCCGGGAGCTATGGCGGACTTCCTTTCAAGGTCTTTTATAGTGGAAATGCGCCCCATACCTGCACAAAAAAGAAAAGACGAATTGGAGCTAAATGAAATATTCGACCGGATAAGGCCCGGGATACAGGCTCGACTCTTCGAATGCGCTCGCCATTTCCTTCGAAATCAAAATGACATTCGCACGAGCGGATTCCAGAGGCTCGCAGACGCTCATCGCAGTTGCCTGGCCATGGCCGAACCCCTCGAAATGAGTGCCGCTCAAATCGACACTCTGTGGAACATCAATCAGGATAAACAAACCTCACAAACATTGGAACACGATGTCGTTGCGCAAACGATCATTCAATTCATCAAGGAACAAAAAAACTGGGTCGGACAACCAACCGAATTGTTCGACAGCCTGAGCAAGTACGCTGATGTTAACAACCAGCCATGGAAAAAATCCTGGCCAGCCTCGGCAGGAGTTCTGTCAAAAAGAATCAATTACATCGCTGAATCACTGAATTCCAACGGTGTTTTCATTTCAGACCTCAAAACAAATCAGAAACGCCTGCGTAAGCTGATCTACGATCCGACAAGGATAGGAATAGACCTCCTGAACGAGAATTAACCTTTTGGAATAACAACTCTAACATTCAACCCTCCCGCTTCTCCAAAGGCGCCGGCGGACTCCACCCCCTGCTGGCCTCGCCAACACGTTGAAATATTTAAAGATGACAGGTGGACAGTAAAAATGCCCGAAAATTTTCATAATTCACCGTGTGCGCATATGAATAAGAGCATTTTCATAAGCAAACTTGTACGAGCAACAAATTACCCATTCGAGTTAATATTTGACAGGGTGATTATTTTAGAGCTTGTCAGGGAAAACTTCGAGAGGTTTTTTACTGTCCACCTGTCACACATAATTATTTCAGCGCCTTAGAGGTGACGGAAGGCTGTTTGACATTAAGATTTCGGCGCCCCCAATTACATGACGCTCAAGTTTTTTCTAACACTGACCTTTTCTAGAAAGGTTACCGACTCGTCAAAACCTGTTATTAATGTCCGTCAATTACAGTTACAGTTTAAAAGCCTACTGCCAGTTCGGGTCGTTCTTCCTTACGTAATCCAATATGTGTTTTCCGAATGATGATCCAATCCTAATTTCATCATAATCGACGGGAACGTTTTTGAGATATTGCAGAACCAGGGCGTCATCACCCATTGCGGCGCCAGGAACCACTCCCGCGAAAAAGAAGCCTAACTGTTCTATCTGCGGACATAAATCCATGGTCTTGGGGTCATACAGGCTCAAAAAGAGGTTTATGACCTCGAAATCATGAAAAAGCAGATCACGGACAGTATTCTTCAGATAGTTCATGAAATTCGGTCCGCAGCTCTTTACATTTATTCTGGCGTATTTTTGCCTGGGTCGAGCGGTCAGGTTCGATCTCAGTTCCTCATAAGCGCCGCTATCCGGGTTTTGTTGATCACCCTGGATAACAACAGGTATTCCAAGATGTTGATATATTTCTTGAATGAAGTCGGCATGTCTGGATGGGGCATAGATCGCTTTTGGAGTACGAGGAATTAGTTCATCGTAATGAACCACCACGGCGACACGGCCTTTCAAGGGCTCCTCAAAACCCTTGTATTGAAGTGTGGACTCGAAAAAGTTCAAAAGCGCTGCGCACTGACGACTGCCATCCTTTAAGGCCGTTTTTTGGGAAAACAAATGCCTTGTAGTTGCAAGAGCGAAAAAGCCCTCAAGGCCCATGTGACGCCCCTCCTCCTTCAGGAAGCTATGAAGGCGAGAGAATATGCCGTAATTGCGATGAGTCGGAATCACTAACCCCTGCGCCAGCTCAGCCACATTAGGCGTCTGATCCCATTTCAGAATAGAAACCGTCCCCACTACATCTCCGGAATCATCTACAGCAACCGCCGTCACGATCTTGCCAGACAGGTTGAGTTCGGAAAGCTTTTCCGGAAAATAGACATGATCATAACTGTAAGAATGACCGTAAGTCCTGTATACGGCCTGAGCCACCTTTATGGCTTCGTCGGGCTTCATACGCCTTATGGTGATTACAGGCTGGAGCTCAAGGCGATTTTCAGCGTTTATTTGAGGAAAAGGCTCAAGTTCCTCCGGCGCCAATCGTTCTGTCAGATCCATGGAAGGAATCTTTTTGACAAGTATGGCTTCTGTTCCCTCCGGGCCAAGATTTCTGAACTCGAAACTGTCCATCAAAGTGGTCAGGCATTGAAACCTTAGCGGATCAGTGTCTCCCGCAACAACCGGAACACACGACAGATCTGGATAAATATCCACGGGATTGATCGGCAAACCTTTTTGGTGAACTGAGACTTTCAGACTGTCGCCTTCACGCTGAAAAGTTACGTCTATGAAAGACCTGTCCTCCCGGTCAAAGCAATATTTCAAGGAAATCTCGACCGCCTGGCTTACCCCCTGTGATATACTCCGGGACTCAGCTTCATCAAATCCCAGTTTCCTTGCAAAAGCCTCGGCATACCCCCCAACCATCTGCGAGTATCCAGAATCATTGGGGATCACCAACCTTGAATATTCGGGTTCTGGCGCCTTCTTGTCCATCATTGCTTCGTATACCGCCTGTGATAGATGTGGAAGATCATAGCATATTGTAACTTAACGATGTCAATCAATTGAGCCGTCTCGCCTTGATAATCCCTGGAAAACATATCCTTACTGAAATGATGAGAAGGTAATATAAGTGTGCTATAAAAGGGACGGATGTCGGCATAATGCAGAACCAGAACCTTGATTCCGGCGGCGTCGCTGTAGGCGATAAAGTCAAGATCAAGATCGAAAGCTTGATCAATTTTCATAAAGAAAGAGGTTCAAGATGGTTAAAGTAGCAATCGCTTATCATAGCACTTATGGGCACACGGCCGCTCAGGCCGAGGCTGTTAAACGGGGAGTCGAGCAAGTGGAAGGAGTCGAGGTTGCGTTAATTAAGGTAACTGAGATCGAAAACAACTGGAAATTATTGCATGAGGCTGATGCCATAATTTTCGGCTGCCCCACCTACATGGGAAGCGGCTCGGCAGAATTCAAGAAGTTCATAGAATTGACAGCAAAATTCTGGACCCAGCAGACGTGGAAAGACAAGCTGGCGGCAGGATTCACTAATTCCGGCAGTCAGAGCGGGGACAAGCTCAACACCCTCGTTCAATTGGCTATCTTCGCAGCTCAGCAATCAATGATCTGGGTGTCCCTCGGGCTTCTTCCGGGAAATAACTCCTCCAAAGGAAGCGTAAACGACATCAACCGCCTCGGCGCATGGATGGGAGCGATGGCGCAATCTAACGTCGATCAGGGACCTGATGTTGTCCCACCGGCCAATGACCTCGAAACAGCATCCCTGCTGGGCAAGAGAGTAGCCGAACTGGCCGTTCGCTTCAAAAAATAACGTTATCCAGCCGCTCCACGCGCATAACCTTGGAGCGGCTGTCCTGATCTCGTCATTTCTAGACAGCCGTTTGGGTATTGAACAGACTTATAAGTTTTTAAGGCTAAGCTTCGGGCAACCTTTTATCATCAAGCGTCAATCGGTCGGCAGTCTAGGCGTCCAAGTGAGCCGATTGGTCTAATACCATCCTGACCTTGATTGCCATATCCCTCGAATTGACAGGCTTCATTATCAGGGCGCTCAAACCCAACTCTTGCAGTCTTTCCTCCGTAATATCAGTGCCATATCCGGTGCATAGAATGATTGGCGTCTCGGGCCTTATTTCCCTGATTCTGGATGCTAATTCAGGCCCTGTCAGTTGCGGCATGGTCATGTCAGTTATCACGAGGTCGAAGTCGTGTGGTTTTGATTCGAACAATTCCCATGCCTCAAGACTGCTTGTTTTCATCTCCAACCTATATCCCAGCGGTTCAAGCAAGCCTTTTATAACCTCCACAACCATGGGCTCATCATCAACAAAAAGGATCCGTTCATTTCCGATAGGTAGCGCAGTTTCTTCAGCCACCTGTTCGGGTTTTTTCAGCCCTTCAACTATTGGGAAATAAACCTCGAAAGTCGCGCCGACGCCCACTTTTGAAGATACTCTAAGTGAACCACCCATCTTCTTTACTATTCCATGGACAACAGCCAGGCCTAATCCTGTCCCTTCACCGGCGGGCTTTGTGGTGAAATACGGCTCGAAAATCCGTTCCAATACATCCGGAGGAATGCCTACGCCTGTGTCGCTAACTACCAGCCTTATGTATTTCCCGGGAGGCATTTCATGACCCAACCCCGGAAATGCCTGGTCTATTTGCTCCTCAGTCACCTCTATGCCCAGCACACCACCACCTTTCCGCATTGCGTGCGACGCATTCGTGCACAGGTTCATCAATACCTGGTGCAACTGAGTTGGATCGGCCTTGACCAACCCAAGCTCCCCCTGAATTTTGCTGCGTATCTCTATGGTAGCCGGAATTGAAGCTCTCAGGAATTTTACTGTTTCCTTTATTATAGGCCCGACCTGAAGATCCACCAAAGTCTGTTCCGAATGCCTGCTAAACGTCAAAATCTGCTGGACGAGATCCCGGGCCCTATTTCCAGCCTGATAGACCTTCTCCAGATAGGACTGCTGCTTTTCTTGACTCAATGTGCTGTGTAAGGCCAACTCCGTGTAGCCCATTATGGCCGTAAGAATATTGTTGAAATCGTGAGCTATGCCGCCGGCTAGAGTGCCTATCGCTTCCATCTTCTGTGACTCGAAGAGCTGGCTCCTTAATTCCTCATTTTCCTTTTCCGCATTTTTCTGGAGGGTTATATCCCGAATGGAGGTGAGCCTGACGGGAGCTCCGTCAAGAAAAGTAGTGCGGCCCCTGACAGTAACCGTGATGACAGAACCGTCCTTTGCCACAAGTTGAGCTTCGTACGGCTCTTCTTTGTCCAGATAAATCTGATACATGACTAGATCTTTGAAATCTTCGTGGACAAATGACAACTGTGGCTTGCCGATTAATTCTGAAACGTCGCATTTTAGCATTTCAGCTATATTTTCGTTTGCGTCGACAATCGTCCCCTGTCTACTGATCAATATGCCCTCAAAAGAAGCCTCTGAAAGCCTTTTGAAACGCTGTTCGCTCTCTCTGAGAATGTTTTCAGCTAGCTTACGTTCGGTAATATCAAAAACGGTCGATCGACTCATCACAAAATTTCCGGCTGAATCCCTAACTGCGGTGGCGCTGATAGTCACCGGAAGAACCGTCCCGTCTTTGCGTCTGAGTTCGCATTCGAAATCATTAAAAAATCCTCTTTGCTTAAATTCAGCGAAAAGTTCTCCATACTCTTCGATGAAACTTTTGGATATCAAATCACTCAGGCCCATCTTATTGATAACTTCATCACGAGAGTAGCCGAGCCAGTTCAATTCCGTGTCATTCATTCTCACGAAAATTCCATCTCCGTCTACCGAATGATATCCACAGGGAGCACTGTTATAAAGATCCTCAATCTCCTCTATGTAAGCTTGTAATTCTATCTCCCTGTGTTTTATATCCGTTACATCATAACAAGTGCCAAGCATCCTGGTCACAACGCCCGTCGGATCCACATACGTAGCGCCTCGAGCGTAAATGTGCCTTATTTCACCGTTAGGGGTGACAATGCGGTAGTCCAGGTTTAACGTAGTCTTGTTTTCCAACGACTCCGCAACGGATCGATCCACATAATCCAGGTCGTCAGGGTAGACCAGCTGTTTAAAAAACTCCAAATTGACAGGAAAATCCACTTCGGAAAAACCGAAGATTCGATAAACTTCAGAGGACCATGAAATGTCGCCTGACCTAGGGTCCAGCACCCAGGTTCCAAAATGCGCAATATTCTGAGCCTGCAGCAAGAAGCTCTCTCGTTCACGAAGCTCTTCCTCGGTCTGCTTTCGCCTGACTATCTCTTCCTCTAATTCCAAATTGAGTTTTTGAAGAAGCTCGGTTCGCTTCTGAACCCTGGATTCAAGTTGCCTCTTTGACTCCTGGATTTCATCCACCATGGAGTTGAATGATTCAGCCAGGAAATTTAGATCCGGCAAAGCCGATCCCGGTACCCTGACGGTAGGGTCCCCTGCCTGAATGGCCATTACCGCCTTGGTCAAGTCATTTATGGGTCTGGAGATAAAACCTGCCACCCCCAAGGCCAGCAATCCACCAAACATCAATCCGACTGACGCGACTAAAATAGCCTGCCTCATTTTCTCGTGGACACCAGCCAGGGCTTCTTCCTCATCCTGCTTGACAATCAATTGCAAATTCAAATCAGCCGTTAAAGGTATGTGCCGAACAGCTACCAGATATCTTTGGGCGCCCACCGGGACAACCAGGCCATCATCCTCTTTACCTTGAACATTCCTAAGATTCAAAAAAAGAGCCTTGTATGTTTCCTCACTCGAAGACGCCTGATCAGTCCGTTTCTTCGATGGGCTCTGGATAGTCAGCCAATGAGATCCATTGCCGGCCAATAATATTTCAGTCGTCTCTCCAAGTATTCCAGGCACAAATAGCGACTCTCTCAAACAGGTATCCAAATGATAGTAAACCAGGAATGCGAAATGACAGTCCCTTGATGAATCAGAACCGGTCCGACTGACGATTGTCGAAAAAACGAGGCTGAAATCCTTGGCTGATAACCCCGCCTCCTCTAAAACCATCGAAACCTTGTGAGGGAACTCCAGCGCCCGCTTTATAACCGTTGAGTCACTGATCTTGGCGCCCACTTCAACTGGAGCGCTCGACTGTAAAATCTTACCGGTATTAACGTCGACTAGCTGTATTTTTTGAAACCCTCTGTGACCACTCGCCAAATCTGTCAATGATCGCCATTGCATTTCCATAGGCGCTCTGGCGTCAATGTTTTTTGGTTCATGATCCGTTTTGACGCCGCTATTTTCTCCATACTCCAATAACTCACAATTCAGACCTGCCAATTCCTTAAGTGAATCAGATCTGGACAGATCAAAAACATGAACTCTAATAGCTTGAAATTCCTTCAGGATATTGTTCTTATTATAATCTGCCGCTATGCCCAGATCGTTGAGCATGGTTTCGCGCTCAATAGCGCTCGTGCCATGAAATGACGTGAGGGGCACCCCGTAACTTACAGCTACAATTGATAGCGCAGCAGCGATTAGAGCTACTATCCCGAAAGCAAGAGGCATGAACAGGCGTATGCCGAAAATATTGATGGATTTATTTGGATAGCCTCTAGGCCGGTCGGCCTTTTGCGACATTAGGGAGTCCCCTTTCTACTGAAGCGCAAGTTTGGGCTTTCTCAAAAAAACATTTACCTGAAAACTAATGATTCCCCAAAAAAATTTTACGCCTGTTGATCTTGGTACATACGCTGCGGAAAAGTATTGTACCTTATTAATTTACAAAGCTCAATTAATTGGAAGTGGAATTAGTGGCTCTTTTCTGCAAGGGTTGTCGCTATGTAACTCTTGGCTGTCACTAGGAGTGCAAAACCTTCTTTTTCATGACTCGATCAACAGCTTCCAACAAACTTTGTTGGTTGCAGGGCTTCGAAAGATATCCGGCTGTTTGAGACCTTATTCCTTCGGCCAGAAGATCCTCGGGGTTGTATCCGCTAAAAACCAGCACATTTACTTTAGGATCAATTTCCAACATGGCCTTGATGCAATCCTTGCCTGACATTTCCGGCATCACAAGATCCATGATCACCAGTGATAGTTCGTGATATCTGTTTCTGAAAATTTCAATCGCCTCCAACGAACTGTAACTAACTATCACGCTATAACCTGCGCTGGACAGAACAGTTTCTGCAAAGTCTGCTACAAAACGGTTGTCTTCAACGATCAGAATCGTCTGCCCCATAGACTTACTTGAGGCGGATGTTTGTTTATTTTCGATTAAATCGGCATCTATTAATGGAAGGCATACCTTGAACTCCGTTCCCTTTTCCAGCTCGCTTTCGCAGGTAATATGCCCGCCGTGCTGCTGGATTATTCCCCTTACCACCGATAGCCCCAGACCGGTTCCCCGCGCGTTGCCTCGCTCCTTGGTGGAAAAGAAGGGATCGAAGATCCTTTTCAAAACTTCCTCACTCATCCCCGCTCCGGTATCTCGCACCGATATCACCGCATAAAGGCCCGGTTTGGCTTCAATATGCCGGCCACAGTATTCTTCATCAAGTCGGACCCGGCGTGTGGAAATATGGAGACTGCCTCCGTCCTTCATGGCTTCCGCAGCATTGATGGCCAAATTGATCAACGCCTGATTAATAGCCCCTTGATCACCTATTACAGCAAGCGGCTCTTTAGCAAGATCCAGTTCAATATCTGTTATTGAAGGCATAGTGCGCGAAATTAGCGACACGAACTGCTCGATATGATCGTTTAGGTCAATCCTGGTGGGCGATACCCTCGTTTGTTGACTGAAAGCCAACAGCTTTCTGACCAGCTCTGCCCCACTCTGGCCCGTATCGATTATGTTCTGTAAACGTATATAACCCGGGGAGCCCGCTTGATCTTCAGCCTGAAGCAGTTCAGCGTAACCGATTATTGCCTGGAGCATATTGTTGAAGTCATGAGCCATCCCAGCTACTAACGTGCCAAGGGCTTCCATCTTCTGGGACCAGTAAAGCTGTTCTCTCAGCCTGTCCCTTTGTTCCTCTGCTTCCTTGATGCGGCTAATATCAACCACTATGCCCCGGATTCCCTCTATGACGCCATCCTTAACTATAGGGGCCGAATAGATCAGTACCGGAAACTCGGAACCATCTTTTTTGATGGCCCTGTAAGGGGCGCCTTCAACAGACCCACCATTGAGCTGAGCACTGATCGTTTGGGCTAACCGTTCACGGTCTTCATCGGCTACCAGCGGTAGTGGCGTGAGATCTCCCATGAACTCTTCCATTGTGTAACCGAAAAGATTAATACCCGCTGTGTTCATAAAAGTGAATTTGAAGTCGGCGCCTATTTCAAAGGCGGCCTGAGGCAATAGTTCAGCCATGTCCCTGAATCTTCGTTCGCTCTCTTTTATGGCGCCTTCTGTTTTTTTCTGTTCTGTGACATCCATCATCACGGCCAGAAAGCTTTTCTTGCTCTGACTCTCTATCATTTCTCCCCAAACCAGCCCATCAATGATAGAGCCATCCTTACGTTTGAGCTGGAGTTCCAGATTCTTTATCCCGCCCTCTTCGAGCAGCATTTGTGATATGAGGTGATGATCTTCTTCATCGACAAACAGGCCCAGATCTTTGCCCGTTCTGCCTATTATTTCTTCTCTGGAAAAACCAAACGCTGAAACGAACGCATCGTTGACATCAGTAATTTTCCGCTCCGGCATGCTCGAAACAACCATAGGAGCCGGATTCAGACTGAACAGCCTGTCAAACTTCTGCAGAGCCTCCTGCTCATTGCTCAGATCTTTACAAACCGCAAACACGCAGTCCTTGCCGCTCCATTTACCGAACCATGCTCTTGTCTCTGTCGGAAGATAGTCCCCGTTCTTTTTCTGGAGTGGTAACGGACAATCTTTTCGTTTGCCCTCCAGTATTTCCGCAAATATTCTTTCGGCTTCCTCTTTTTGCGTTGGAGGATGCAACTCCAATATGGTCATGGATTCCAGTTCGCTTGGGTCGTAACCAAGCTTCACCGAAACGGCCAGGTTGCTAAAAATTATTTCCTTTTCAAAAGACGCCACCAGAACAAGATCATCCAGCGTTTCAAAAAATGTCACAAGGTTGTCTCGGGTTTCACGCAGAGCCGACTCCATCTTCCTGCGCTCTGTCATATCCCTGAAAGCGACAACAGCCTTCTCGCTTCCATCCGAATAATAGAAAATGCTGGATGTAACTTCTGCCGGGATTAAATGCCCATCCTTGTGAATGTAGTTGACCTCGCCCCTGACTCTGCCAGTGCTTCGCCTGATCTCCAACAACGGGCCCAATCTGCCGTCTGTCTGATCGACTAATTTGTCCCTACCCAAACGGCTAATTTCTTCCTGGGAAAGGCCAAGTATTCTGCAAGCTGACGGGTTGCTCATAAAAATCGACCCATCCGGGGCTGTAAACATGATCCCATCGAGCGTGTTTTCAAAAAGAGACCGGAACATTTCCTCGCTGTTCTGAAGTTCTTGGGTGCGCTGTTCAACAATACGCTCAAGGTTTTCTTGCTGTTTTATGAGCTTTTCTTCGGCCAATTTCTGGCTCGAAATGTCACGAATACTCCCCCTCTTGCCAAGATATTCTCCGCCAGGCCCACAAACATGTTGATAGACATGTTGAACCCATAGAGTCTCGCCATCCTTGGTGACTATCCGGAATTCCGCCTGATCCGCATTCTTGTCGGATGAATCCTCAAGATGCTTCTGCGCAACCTCCCGGTCCTCTTCAAAAACCAGTTCAAGCAACAATTCAGGGTTTTCAATGAAATTTTCACGACTGTATCCGGAAATTCTCTCACAGGCCGGAGAAACATATTCCAAAGCCCCATCAGGCCTCAACCAATACTCCCATGCATTAGCGTAATCAGCTATCGTCTTGAACTTTATTTCACTCTCTTTCAGGGCCATCTCAGCCCTTTTTAAACGAATAAGCGCCTCGACGCGAGCCAACAATTCCCTATCCGGTATCGGAGAAAAAATATAGTCATCCGCCCCTATTTCCAGTCCTGTGGCTTGAGAATCCGAGTCTATAATCAGGCTGGATACCAATATGATGTAGATATCCTTCAAATTGGGATCATTCTTGACGAGACTGCAAACCTCATAGCCGGTCATGTCAGGAAGAACGACATCCATAAGGATAAGTTCCGGCCTTAACTCCCTTGCCAATTGCAATCCATCGGTCCCAGAGGATACCCTTCTTGTTTCAAAACCCTTTTCCTGTAGAAGCTGGCATGTTACGTCCGAAACCCCATCATTATCCCCAATCATTAGAATCCGTATTTTGCCGTTACCTGAAAACATAACAACCGCCTCTACTTGCTTCTAAACAGAAACTTCCGCTCAAAAACCAGGTATAACACTAACCTGATCCCTCTTAACATTCATTCCAGAAATGTAAAATGGGCCGTGACTCTCTCTCAGAATAACATTCTAAACAAGACACCCAGGGAATTGTCAACATATTAGTTTAACTAATATGTCGGGCTGCGCCTGAAATTTATGGCTAGTCATTGCGTGTCATGCTAGATTTACACCTTCAGATCACG
>CALGLN010000078.1 GCA_937930835.1 uncultured Desulfomonile sp. | reverse complement strand
ACGGTCATCCGGTTCCCACAAAAGTTCCTCTGGGCGCAAAAGCAGGCAAGGCAATTCTGGTTTCCGGTCATGACCTGAAGGATCTGGAACTTCTTCTGAAGCAGACTGAAGGCAAAGGAATCTATATCTACACCCACGGTGAAATGTTGCCTACTCATGGATATCCTGAACTAAAGAAGTATCAGCATTTCTATGGACACTATGGCACAGCGTGGCAGAACCAGAAGAAAGAATTTGCGGAATTCCCCGGCGCTATCCTGATGACCACAAACTGTATTCAGAGACCGGCGGACTCCTACAAGGACAACATTTTCACCACAGGACTGGTTGGATGGCCTGGCGTTAAACATATAGCTAACAAGGATTTTACACCGGTTATAAATAAGGCTCTGGAAATGCCCGGTTTCACGGCGGACTCTAACGGTAAGGCCGTCATGTGCGGGTTCGGACGCAACGCCGTCATGTCAGTGGCAGGAACGGTTATTGACGCTGTTAAGAGTGGAGCAATCAAGCATTTCTTCCTGGTCGCCGGTTGCGATGGAGCAAAACCAGGGAGGAATTACTATACGGAATTCGTCGAGAAAACACCGAAAGACACTGTAGTCCTCACCCTAGCTTGCGGTAAGTTCAGATTCTTTGACAAAGATTTGGGAAATATTGGTGGTATCCCGAGACTACTTGACATCGGACAGTGTAACGACGCTTATTCCGCAATACAGATAGCTGTAGCGCTAGCCAACGCCTTCAACTGCAGCGTTAACGAACTGCCTCTATCACTGGTATTGTCATGGTATGAGCAAAAAGCTGTCGCAATTCTCCTGACACTCCTGCACCTCGGAATCAAGGGCATTCGCTTAGGCCCGAGCCTGCCCGCCTTCATCACTCCGAATGTGCTGGATGTGCTGGTAAAAACTTTTGACATTAAACCCATATCAACCCCGGATGAGGACCTAAAAGCAATTTTAGGCGCAAATTGATAAATAGGCATGTGGTAAATGGCCAATTTCAAGTAAGTCACTTATCGAATTGCTGAATCAAAGTCACTAACTAATTATCTAATTGAATAAAATGTTGTCGCAAAACGGCGCCTGAATCCCCTAAAGAGGATCAGGCGCCCAAAGGATAGGCTTGTCCCTGACAGGCTATCGAGGAGGCGGACCATGAAATGCCCAGGACAAGATCCCAGATATTGGAAATTTGACGCAATTTTTGACGCCTCATGCCCGAAATGTGGCGCTACGGTCGAATTCTTCAAAGATGAAACCAGACGTAGATGTAAAAACTGCGGGCATCAGGTCCTCAACCCCAAAATGGATTTTGGTTGCGCTGCTCACTGCAAATTCGCCGAACAATGCTTTGGTGATTTGCCGCCTGAGTTAATTAAACAAAAAGAGGACCTGTTCAAAGACAAAGTCGCAGTTCAAATGAAACTGTATTTTAAGAATGACTTCAAACGTATTGGTCATTCAGCCAGAGTGGCGAGTATCGCTGAAAAACTCGCTCTAAAGGAAAACGCCGCTCCCCCAGTGGTTCTGACGGCTGCTTACCTCCATGATATTGGCGCCGTCGAAGCCATGAAAAAATTTAACAGTGACGCCCCTGAATATCAGGAACAGGAAGGACCGGCTGTCGCAAGAGAAATTCTCGAGAGGCTTGACGCCAAACCCGAAATGATTGATGAGGTCTGCGACATAATATCTCATCATCATCACCCTCGAGAGGATGAAAGCGCTAACTTCAAGACCGTTTACGATTCGGACATCCTGGCCAATGTTCAGGAGAAACTCAAGAAATCCGCAATTACGGCAGATGAAGCAAAAAAAATCTTTGAAGAGCGCTTGCTGACCGATTCAGGCAAAGCCATCGGTAACGAAATCATCGAGAATTTGAATTAACGCTCGACAACTTAAACACTGAAAATAAGCAGACTTGAGTCTGTCTGACAAATAATTCGGGAAAGGACATAACACAATGAAAAGAACGAGAAATATAATTGAGATAGATGAAGAACTCTGCAACGGCTGCGGAAATTGCATAATATCCTGCGCAGAGGGGGCCTTGGAAATAGTTGATGGTAAAGCTCGCCTCGTAGCTGAAAAATACTGTGACGGCCTTGGAGCATGTTTAGGGGAATGTCCCACTGGGGCTCTGAAAGTTATCCAGCGGGAAGCTGATGATTTTGATGAAGAAGCCGTGGAACATCGACTCGCCGAAATCTCCGAAAAGAAACCTGAGGAGACTCCAGGAGTTATGGCCTGCGGTTGCCCATCAACTCATATTCAAACCTTTGCGCCCGCAGCTTCAGCATGCGCTTGCGCAAATGAACCCAAACAGCACGTGAGCCAGGTTTCAGCCTTGAGCCACTGGCCGGTTCAGATCAAACTGGTGCCAGCGAACGCTCCGTTCCTCAAAAACGCCGATCTGCTGGTCGCCGCAGACTGCACCGCATACGCCTATGCGGGTTTTCACAGCGAATTGCTGGCAGGCAAGGCTCTCATGGTCGGATGCCCAAAATTTG
>CALGLN010000077.1 GCA_937930835.1 uncultured Desulfomonile sp. | reverse complement strand
GAAACTCGCGAAATAGCAAACGTTAATCTTCACCTGGGGTGGGCGAATGTGCTGGAAGATCTGGGGTTACCCGATCAGGCCGCCTTAGAGCTAAATCTGGCCATTAGGGACGCTCCACAAAGGGCCGATACCTACCAAAAGCTCTCTGAAATATATCTTGACATGGGGCAGGCATCGAGGGCGGCAAAGACTCTAAGCCGATTGGTAGAACGGTACCCCGATAGGCCTGAATTCTACGAGCAACTTGCGAATGCTTTCAAGGAAGCCAGAGAGTTTGACCATGCGCTTCAGGTCTATCAGAATGCTCTGGAACGGACACAGGATAACCGTTTCAAGGCGTTTATCCGTGATATGAGTTTTGTCGAGACTCAGGATGAATCTGAAGTTGATGATAAAGCCTCCGTTGAATCAATAGTCCCGTCTAAACATGATCTCATAACTTTCTGTAACCTTTTTGCCTCCAGGGAAGGGGTTTATGCTCGGCAATGGTTGAGCCCTACTGGTGAATCGGGATATACCCCTGTAAACGAACCTCTCAACATAAAAGTTGCGGAAAACCATATCTTGGGCAATTTTACCATCGGTTCATATCCTGTCCGATTGGACAATACTGTTAATTTCATGGCTTTTGATTTTGATGTGGCAAAATTTGCCTTGAAAAAGGCCATCACCAGTGAAAGGCTTTGGGCCAACCTAATGAGGCGTGTTCTGGCTCTTGGATGCAGGCTGCTTGATATTTGCGCCTCGAATGATATTCCGGCTTACCTGGAAGATTCCGGTTTCAAGGGTTACCACGTTTGGGTATTTATGGAGTCTCCGGTTCCGGCAGGGGTCGCCAAAAAATGCGGTGATCTGCTTATCGCTCAAATTAATCCCA
Source organism: uncultured Desulfomonile sp. (assembly GCA_937930835.1). GTDB lineage: Bacteria > Desulfobacterota > Desulfomonilia > Desulfomonilales > Desulfomonilaceae > CAITZA01. The sequence goes on along the minus strand of CALGLN010000077.1, from coordinate 2,617 downwards.
TGCCCCAGGACATTACCGTTGAAGTCTTCCCCAAACAAACCACTGTGAAATCGGGTGGCCTGGGAAATCTGATAAAACTCCCGCTGGGTATCCACAGGAAAACCGGAAAAAGATCGTTATTTGTATCGCCCAACGCCGAACCTTATACTGATCAGTTGGCTGTTCTTCAGTCTGTCCAGAAGGCTCCCAAACGTTCAATATATGCTACCATTCAAAGGCTTAACGCTCCGTCCGGGGTTCCGCCAAGAGTCCCGAAGCATTCTCCATCTGTGGATGATGTCCCATTCGATCCTGATGAAATGAATAATGTTTCGGCTCATGGGCGTCTGCCACGCGAAATTGAGCAACCTTATGATATGGATCGAGATCCGGAATTCCAGCTACTCATGCTCAAGTGCCCGGTGATTAAGCATATAGTGGATAAGGTAAATCAGACCGGACTACTTTCTAAAGACGAAACCCTCGTTTTGATACACACGGTCGGTCATCTCAAACAAGGGCCTCAAGCAGTCAATTCTATCTTTCAGAGATGCATAAATGCTGATGCCTCCCTGTTCATGAAATCTCAACTCAAGGGAAACCCTGTAAGTTGCCCGAAAATCCGCCTCAGGATCCCCGACGTGACTTCAGCGCTTCCATGTAATTGCGCATTTGACATGGCGGTAAATCTCTATCCAACACCGGTCATTCATATCAGGGGTCTCTCAGGCAGCGCAAAGATGACCCCTCTGGGCATAACAGTAGATTCACTTCAGTTTCAAAACCTGGTTCAGGATTATATAAAACTGCGCAAACAGCTCAGAGAGACGCAGCTGTTGTTGACCAAATATGAAGCGAAACTTGAGGAGTTCTTCGATGAGGCAGGCATAAACTCGGCTCAGACGCCACTGGGTGAAATAAAAATGCGTAAGGAACCGGGAATAAAAACCTCATTTAGTCTGGAAATTTAGTGCTGTAAATTCTAATTCGCCATCGAAATCAAGTTCGGCTGGCATTATTATTCGTGTGCTGTGGAGCCCCGATTTGGGCATTCTATACGTCACAGAGCAGGGTTCATCGCTGGTAAAGCAAGGGGACCGCATCCTGGTGGTCAAGAAGGGCGCCACCTTACACTGGACTCATGCTTTTAAGGTTCAACAAATTGCCCTGATGGGTAACGTTAGCTTGTCTCCGCAAATGATTGCGTTTCTTCTGCGCGAAGGTATAGACACGGTATTTCTATCATACTATGGAAAATATCGTGGCCGTCTGGTAGCTGAACTGGGGAAAAATGTCGAATTGCGCCGGAATCAGTTCAAGAAGATAGATGACGCAATATTCAGATTAAACATGGCTCGATCATATGTTAGAGGCAAACTGAACAATTGCAGGGTATTGCTAAGAAGGCGGAACCGCGATCTGGGTAGTGAAAAAATAACGGCTGCTCTCAACCGCTTGAGGCGGTTTGCGGAACAGGTTGATTCGGCTTCAGATAACGAACAGCTGATGGGTATCGAAGGAGCAGGCGCTGCAGCTTATTTCGGATGCTTTGGCGCACTGGTTAAAGTCAGGGATATAAAATTTGAAGGTAGGAACCGAAGGCCTCCGAAAGATCCCATAAATGTTTTACTCAGCCTCGGCTACACTCTTCTGGCAAATACCATTCACACTCAAGTAAACGTGGTGGGCCTGGATCCTTATCTTGGTTGTCTGCACACTCCCGAATACGGTCGCCCATCCCTGGTCCTGGATTTGATGGAAGAATTTCGTCCAGTACTAGTCGATTCGACCGTTCTTTACTTGATCAATTCCGGCATTATCAAGAACACGGATTTTTACGTAACGGCAGAAAAAGAACCCGCGGCATTTGATTTTGCCGATCCCGACCCAGTCAGGGACGAATACCCTATTTTCCTGAAACATGAAGGCATGAAGAAGTTTGTGACCATATTTGAAGATCAGCTCAACAGAAAAACGCTCTATCCTAATAGAGGCCTTCGCTTGACTTACCGCGATATAATCCTGGAGCAGGTCCGTATGTTTTCAAGGTGTGTCATGGAAGAATCGGCATATAGCTCATTCATGATGAGGTGACAATAGTGTTCATGATCGTATCTTACGATATAGTTGACGACAGGAAACGTCTACAAATAGCCAAGCTAATGAAAAACTTTGGAGAACGAGTCCAGAAAAGCGTCTTTGAATGCCGTCTTGATGATCGACGTTTTCTGAAGATGAAACAGGAAATTGAAAAAATTATTGATTGGGAAGAAGACAGCGTCCGATATTATTCGCTGTGCTCAGCTTGTGTTAAAAACATCAACATCAGTGGGGTGGGCTTCGTTCGGGAAGAGGATGACGTAGTTGTTGTATGACCTAAATAAGTCCAGATTCGCGAGGCAGATGGCAAAAATGCGATTTACGTCTATGTCCTTGATTTTATTGGCAGCCATCCAGGAGGTGTTCGCGTTCATAACTAATTGTAATCGTAAGGTAAAGTCTATTCTTGACAGTTGGAGTAAACAACTTTTGTTCCCGGTCTTGGCAGGTCCTCGCTTTTGTTTAATATTGACAAGTAAAACTGATATGTTACAGGTAGAGGGTAGGAACGATTGACCCGATTAGAGGGGATTGCGAC
>CALGLN010000076.1 GCA_937930835.1 uncultured Desulfomonile sp. | reverse complement strand
CAAACGGACTCTCAAGCACGTTCAGAAGTGAACTGGGATTCGGTGGCGGCTTGGCGTCATTGGAAAGAGCATGGATCAGGAGTAAGAAATACGGCGACTTTGATCTCCGACTGACTCCAGATTACCAATATACATATCCCGATGGGTCTCAGTCAGAAACATTGGCAGTGCAAAGGTCCCTCGACAGCGCTCCGAGTTTCTATGAATTCTACGCCAAAATGCGTATCTGGCGACTGGCTTTCAATGCTTCATACGTGACTCTCGATACCAGGAGCCGAAGATCTTCAGAAGATGGCCTATTTTTTAACGGACTCTTGCTAGGGGCGGAGGTAGATGCCGTCTATAACGAATGGGTCGCTATTGGAGTCGCTGCGAATTATTTTTCCACCAATCCCAGATTTACATGGAAAGACACAACCCTGGCTGGGGGTAGGCTTCCAGTAGGGTCTCAAAATCCACCAGATGGCCAACCGACCCCAAATTACCTCACCGATTTTTCCGGTAACTCTCCGTCTAATATCGGATTCTACCTGCGATACACTCCACCGGAAATTCTGAATTTTCCGGTTCATGTTGAGGGTCACTATTATTTTCCACTTAGTGGATCCAGTTGGACGAGTTACGGCGGCGCCTTGGTTTTCAGGCCCCAGATTTACCGCTTTGATCTGTCTGCACGTTTGAAATTCGACAGGCAGTTCCTCAAGTTCAGCACAAAGGATCGACCTGAAGATGACCAGTGGGAAGCGGATTTCTGCTGGAACATCTGGGGAATCGACTTTGGTGTCTATTTCTAGTTCCCTCCTCCAAAGATCAATTCATTTATAATTCAACCGCAGCCCTTCTTTCGGGCAATACTTTGTTGGAAGCTCCTACGAAGTATAATATTGTTGCTCCAATAATTCCCGACACAAGAGATCCTATCAGGATCGATACTTTCGCTTCATCGAGAAGATCCGGACGGTCCATGAAAGAAAGCTCTGCTATGAACAGGGACATCGTGAAGCCGATGCCGCAAAGCACTGATCCACCATATATATGCTTGAGATTAACCCCCTCCGGCAATGTGGCTATACGCAGCCTTAGAGCAAGCCATGTAGCTGTAAAAATTCCCACCTGTTTTCCGATGAACAGGCCCAGGATTATTCCGAGAGACTGACTTGAGGTAACAGACTTCACCAGCAGGCTCGATTCCAGGACCACGCCTGCGTTAGCCAGCGCGAAGATAGGCATTATCCCAAAAATCACCCAGGGGTGAAGGACGTACTCAAGCCTCTGTAGAGGCGGCTCCACCTGCCTGAACATATTTTCGAGCTGTCTTAGAACCCGCTGGTTTTCATGACGCAAATATATCAGGTAATCCCTAGGTCGTTGATTCTGGAACTCCTTTATGAGCGTTTTGGCTTCATCCACGAAACCATGCGTGTCCCTGGCCGAACGTGCCGGAATAGTAAGCGCTACTATAACTCCCGCCACCGTTGCATGAACTCCTGAGGCGTATATAAGAGCCCAAAGCACAACGCCAACCAGAATGTAGGGCCCCGGAGCCCTGGTCCCAAGGATGTTCATGACTATCAACACTCCAACAACCAACAACGCCATGCCAAGATAAACAAACTCAAGCGCCTGGCTATAGAACAGAGCTATTACCACCACAGCCACAAGATCGTCCACAATCGCCAAACTCACCAGGAAGATAGTCAATGATGATGGAACACGCGAACCCAACATGGTCAGAGCTCCAAGCACGAACGCTATGTCCGTCGCCATGGGAACACCCCAACCCGATTCGGACATCGTGCCCACATTGAAATACCAGTAGATTAACGCAGGAAATAAAACGCCCCCAAAAGCCCCTGCCGCCGGAAGAATGGCCTGCCTGAATGACGCCAGCTCTCCAACAAGAGCCTCTCGCTTGATCTCTAGCCCAACAACCAGGAAAAAACACGTCATCAATCCTTCATTTATCCAGAAATGAATTGATCTGGAAAAAATGAATGAATCAAAACCAAAGGACACATTGATGTGAAGTATCTTGTTATACAGTTCGTTCAAGGACGAATTAGTCATGACCATCGCCGCTGTGGTCATCACTATCATCATGATACCACCGGCCGCCTGAATTGAAACGAATGTCTGAAAAGGACGCGCTATCCAATCACCTACGGTATCCCCCGCAAGATAAAGTCTCTTATACAAAAAACCCCACTTCATTGATACTCCCAGCGCAAGCCATCAGGACCATTACTTACCACCAAACGGAACGCATGCTCCCCAAGACTCGTAACGGTGTCATTTCTCAGGCAATATGAAAAAGAAATAAGCTTGGATGACTATCGGCAAGAATCACAGCCCGGAAATAAAGGGTAAGATAAATAATTAGCTCAATCCGAAAATTTTCGGACGATAGTCATTAAATTAATTATACTTTTTGATAGACTGATTTTCAAAACAAACCGGAGCTTTTTTAGACAACAGACATAATATACCATTAAATCAAGATATTAGAAATTAAACTCAACCAGGCCTGTGAGCGCAAATTGGTCCGACCAGACCTTTGCTCCGGAAAATGAAAAGTAAATATTATAGAAACTGTTCGATAACTCATGATCTCCATGCGTGACCATGCGCTTGAAATCCACGTCGAATTTCGCCTTGAGGTTATGCCGCATGTCCATGGCTACCGTGGCGTTCAAATGCCAACAATGCCCGCTGGTATTGTCACGGGTTATCCTGTGCCCCGCTCTCAAAAGATGAAGATCCTCATTCTTGGCCGTCGCAAGAGCATAGTCGAACTGACACGTCAAACTCGTCTGAGGAATCGATCGCCATATACCGGACGTGTTGATCGTCGTCGAGAATAACCCACCAATATACCAATGATAAAATGTCTGCTCGAAATCTATGCCATCACCCTTGAGGTCCGCGTGATCTCCATCCAATGTGACCTGATAACCATCGTGAGTGGTAAAATAGAAATATTGATATCTCAAACCCGTTATCGGGCTTATCTCCTTAAAAACAGCCCAATCAGGATGCAGGTTCAATCCAAGGTCCAGTAACCAGCTACGATTAAGCCTGCATCTGGATTCACTGAATACCGTCTTCCGGAAAGGCTGGTTCTCCTGCTCCCAGTCACTGTCCTGCATATACAATCCCGAATCACGATTCAAATTCACGTAACTGTCAAATAATACCGTCCAATGAGGCGCTTCATATGTATACCTGGATCCAAAAAACCACTGATCTATCGGAAATTCCAACCGGCTGAGAGGATCCTGACCCGGAGGAAACGGGTTAGGGAATTGATAAGACGTAAAGGAATTGAAAAACTTCTTGAAACCCACCGCATACCTCGACTGCGGTGTTCCAAGCTTCGACGCCACATCCGACACCGTATCAATAAACTGATCAACACCCTGAAAACCGAATGTGTTATTCGGTGAAACCAAAAAAGTCACACTTATTAAAATAACAATTATCCTTGCTTTTAACGACATACCATTCCCTTGAAAATTATTGCCAATCCCGAGCCAAACCCCTCCGGCGAAAGCCCACCGAATCTCGTAGGACCTTCCTCATCCAGCCTCAGCCCGGCCCTCAATGAGCGCAGAAACCGTATCGTCTCTTTGAAACTCACAAAGACTTAAAATGGCTAAACTTTTAGAATGTTATTGGAACGATTTCACAATAACATAAGGACTATGGTCTGTCAACGCGAAATAAACATTAAGTATTAATATCATTATACTTTATGTATTTTGTTTAACTTATTGCATTATAATGGTTTTTAATATACCATTTGCTAAGACTGAATTTTTTGGGCCCGAGTTTTCTTCAGTTTCTGTAGATTGCTGCTATTATCAATGGCAAGCCGCTGATCATCCAGTTAAGTGAATGCGGCTAATATTACAGGGGTAAACATCCGATGAGGTTCATCTTCTCAACAGCAGACCGCGCTGAGCAGTTGAAGAAAATACGTGATGGTCTGTCGGAGTATAGAGAAGCTGGAAAGACCGATCTGGACAGTTTTCACATGAGTTCGGTTTATGATCAGCTCTTGGTCCAGCTTTGCGACCATTTCCTTGGTTTTTGGAAAGAGGACATAGCGCTTTTGGGACTTGGCGGTTACGGTAGGGAAGAGATGAGCCCTTATTCGGACATAGACCTTCTCTTTCTGAGGCCCGATGAAGCGCCCGAGGGTATATACAGAGGAATCAGAAGCATACTGTATTTGCTTTGGGACGCCAGGATCGAACTGGGTCACTCGGTTCGCACTATTACTGAATGCAAGCAGGAGGCGGACAAAGATCTTGCAGTGCTTACATCCTTGCTGGATGTTCGGATTATATGGGGCGATTCGGGCATTTTTAGAAAATTGCTCATGGAACGTGGCGGATTAATTGCCGAAACTGATCCTCTCGATCTTTATCTGCGCATTGAAGGAGAAATAAGAAGGTCCTCAGAGAGATTTGGACACACCATATATCTGCTTGAGCCGCATTTAAAGGAAGGACCTGGGTCGCTCAGATATATTCAGCTCCTGACGTGGCTGGCTAAAATGATTTTCGGATGCAAGAACCTTAACGATCTTCCCGCGGCCGGCCTCTGTAGCGAACAATCACTCAAGGAAATTCATGACGGGGAGAAATTCCTATCAGAGGTCCGGGCAAGGCTCCACTTCATTGAAGGCAGGCGTGATGACAGGCTGAAGTTCGACAATCAGGCCGCAATTGCTGAGCAAATGGGGTATCGAGACACTCCCTTACGTCAAGGGGTTGAAAGTTTTATGCGTGACTATTACAGGCATGCCTCGACTATAGACTTTTTCGGTCGCCAATTACTGGCCAAGTCGCGCATTTTCCTGCGGCCGAAACTGGCCGATGGAATCAAACGCCTGGATATTGGGGACTCGTTCTACATAGGCTCTGGAGGCATAAATAATCGGAACCTCCAGACTTTCGGGGATAATCCTAATGATATTATCCTGGCGTTTTCCAAGATTGCGCAAACCGGATGCGATCTGGATATTCGCCTGGTGGATTTGATCCGTTCGAGGTTTTCCAGTGTAGATGAGAACATGAAGTCCAGTCCCGAAGCAAACCGTCTATTCCTTGAAATATTCAGAAAAAAAGGCCACATAGCCAGAGCGATGAACAGTATGATGAAGGTTGGCTTCCTGGAGCTGTTCATACCGGAATTCGCTCGCATCAGGTTCCTGCCACAGCATGATGTCTATCACCAGTACACCGTCGACCTTCATACTATCGCTGTCCTTGAAAACCTCGAATCGCTCGACCTCAACCGTAACCCGTCAGAAGATTTGTTCTTGCGGCAAATTTTTTCAAAGCTCAAGAACCCCGAAACAATATACCTCGCCGGACTATTTCACGACATCTCCAAGGGACAGGGGTCCGGTCATGAAATCAGGGGCGAACAAACCGCCCGGCCAATATTAAAACGCCTTGGAGTTCCTCCCGATGAAATAGAAGACATCCTCTTCCTGATCAGAAACCATTTGTCGATGACTCATTTGGCCTTCAAAAAAGATCTCCACGACGAAGCCCTGATTCATAGATTCGCTGAAAATGTCATGGATCGGACAAGACTTGATCTCCTGATGCTCCTTACACACGCTGATTTGAAGGCGGTAGGCCCCACGGCTCTAAATTCGTGGAAGGGCATGTTGCTTGAGGAGCTTTACTATCGGACCCTGGATGTAATTGAAGGAGAAGATTCGAACGGCGAAAGCTTGTCAGACTGGATCAGGCAGATAAGGGCGGTCGTGAGAGAACTTGTCCCTGCTCAATATCATGGCCCAAACCTTGATCGTTTCTTGGCCGAGGCTTCACCTCGCTATTTCCTCGATTTCTACCCCGGGGTAATCGCAGATCATTTCATTGATATCCAGAAACACCTGGAATCAACAACCGGTGATTTCGCCGAAGATCATGTAATTGCAAGCAAGACGGATCATCGCAAGCCCGGATACAGCTCCATCACCTTAATTGTCAAGGACAGGTCAGGACTCTTCTATAAAATCGCCGGGACCCTGTCAGCCAATCGGATCAACATCCTAAGCGCCTGGACTCATTCTGTCGGTAACGTCGCCATAGCCACGTTCCATGTTAATGACATACCGGAAGGACACCTTGAGGACCGTGAACGTTGGGAACATTTCAAGACTGATTTCATAAAGGTGATAACGTCTCAGGAAGATGTAGACCGTCTCGTGGAAGCTCGGCGAATGTCCCGCGGCATTTTTCAGGCCCCCTACAGCCCGAGATTTCCACTCAAAGTTGAAATTGATAATTCAACTTCGGATTCCGCCACAATCATAGAAGTTTACGCACATGACAGACCGGGACTTCTCTATGATATCACACGCAAAATTACCGAACTCGAACTAAACCTCTCCCTGGCCAAGATATCTACCGAAGTTGATCAGGCAGCCGATATCTTCTACGTTGTTGATTCCAATGCAGAGAAAATAACGGACTTCGACAAGTTGGATTACATCAAAGAACAGCTTCATGACCATCTGGAAGCCATTGAGAAGGCGTATGTCGAAGCCTGAGCACGCCAACTGGGATTTAATAATTGACGGTTTTCTTGACTACCTCATCGTGGAAAGGGGATTGGCCAACCTTACAGTCCAATCCTATCATGCAGACCTCAAAGGCTTCTCGAATCATCTCGAAAACAGGGGACAAAAGAGCTTAAAACAAATTAACAGAGAGGATATCCTATCCTTCCTCGAAGCCCTGTACCAAAAGAGTTACGCTCCGAAGTCCACAGCCAGGAAGATTTCCTGCGTCAAAACATTTTTCAAATACCTCCTGGAAACCGGACAGATCAAAAATAACCCAACCGAGTATATTGATTCCCCAAAACTGGCAAAGAAAATTCCCCAGTATCTTGAAGAGGAAGAAGTTAACAGACTCTTGGCCGCTGTCGATCAGACAACCTTCGAAGGCAAGCGTGACGCTACAATGCTCGAACTACTGTACGCTACCGGTCTAAGGGTCTCTGAACTGGTAAACCTCGAAACTTACCGCGTCGACCTTGAAATTGGCTGCGTAACTGTTTTAGGAAAAGGATCAAGAGAACGAGTCACACCCATGGGAGCCCCAGCCGCAAAAGCAATTCTTCAATACCTCGACTTTGTAAGACCGGCTCTAATCGGCCACAAGAGAAGCGAAGCGCTTTTTGTGACACGTCGGGGAAAACCCATGACAAGACAGGCCTTCTGGAAAATCATTAAAAAAACCGCTATCGCCGCATGTATTACAAAAGAAATATCCCCTCATACCCTTCGCCATTCCTTTGCCACGCACATGGTCCAGAATGACGCGGACCTGCGTTCAGTCCAGGCAATGCTGGGACACGCCGACATTTCCACCACGGAGATCTACACCCATGTGGCTCAAAAAAGACTCAAACAAATCCATTCAAAGTTCCATCCCCGGGGATAGGAATAAAAAAAGACGCCCTGTCGAGGCGTCCCTTTGAATGAATTCCTGTCGAAAAAATATTATCGAATGATCACTTTCCTATGTTAACCACCCAACCGAACTTGTCAGGCTTCTTGCCCAACTGCATTCCAGTTATTTCGTCAAAAAGCCTGTGAGCCGTTGGGCCCGTCTTGCCATCGGCAACCATATAATCCTTGTTCTGGAAACGGAATTGACTCACCGGAGATATTACAGCTGCTGTCCCAGATCCGAAAACCTCTTCCAGAGCCCCACTCTGGGCAGCCTTTACGACCTCGTCAATTGTCACGGACCTCTCCGATACCTTCATACCCATGTCCTTACACAATGTAATAACCGAATCACGGGTCACACCCGGAAGAATGGTCCCGCCTAATGCCGGTGTCACTATCTCACCGGATATCTTGAAGAATATGTTCATCGTCCCAACTTCTTCAATAGAAGACTTGTCCACCGCATTGAGCCATAACACCTGCGTGAAGCCAGCAGCATGAGCCTCTTCAGCCGCCAAAAGAGACGCCGCGTAATTAGCCGCTGTCTTTGCCTCACCTACACCACCGATGGCTGCCCGGACATATTTGTCCGTAACCATGATCTTTACCGGTTCAAAACCCTCCGGATAATAAGCCCCAACCGGTGAAAGTATTATGTAAAACAGGTAAGTCTTTGACGGACGAACCCCTAAATGAGGATCAGTCGCTATTACAGTGGGACGAATGTAAAGTGAAGTTCCAGGAGTGCGAGGTATCCAGTCACGATCAGCCCTGATCAATTCCACCATCTGATCCATAAATACCTTAGGATCCAATGTCGGTATACACAGCCTTACACATGACTTGTTAAATCTGGCAATATTCATGTCCGGACGGAAAAGATAGATGTCATCCCCGTTCTCTCCGGCAAAAGCTTTTAGCCCTTCAAAAACCTGCTGGCCATAATGAAGGACCATCGCCGAAGGATGAAGCTCTAAATTCGAAAGAGTCTTGATCTGCGGCGCCTGCCAGCCTCCATCGGCCGCTGAGTACCTGATCATCAATATGTGGTCCGTGAAAATATCGCCAAATCCCAGTTTGTTCTCGTCATATCCCTTTTCGGAAAGTTTCTTAGCCGGCGCCGTTCCCATAAATCCTCCGTGCTCCGTGAAGCCGCTATTAATAATTTTAGACCCGTTACGGATCCGGCTCAGTCGTAAAAATCACGACAGACAGTTCCAACGGGCCATAAACCTTTAGATTATATCAAAATATTTTATGAGGATCAATCGGACGTTTACCAATAATCATCCGATCCAGTGGCTTGCTCTATGAATCTGGTCCGGGAATAGGCTCTGCACTCATTGCACGAAAAATCCGACCACCTACTCTTGAGCGCCGTGTTCAAACACTCTCCGTAATGGTCACAGTCTACCTTGCGATAAGGCCTGTCTGATTCACGGTTTCCTTTCACTAGCACAGGACAAGGTTCCATGATTCCAAAAACCTCCCAACAATACCTGAAATAAGAAAGCCCACAACAAGAACAACGAAAACCTTCAAAATGCCTGGGCCATAAAAACTACAATTTATACATCCTACCAAATTCCAAATTAAAACCAACTGCAATAATGTTTTTTTAATCCATTTTATTAATAACATGTAATTGTTTTATTCACTCAGTTGGATTTAAATTACATAATTTCATTAACCATTCGACGATTAAAAATTGCGCTCGTCCAAATTTAGGTTTCATTAAACTTATATTTCCAATTTGTCAAGTGCCTGGAAACTGTTCCGGAGTTTAGCTTACCTAGTTATATTAGAGGTATCTTCTTCACCGGCGGATCAATTGGGAAGGTTGAATGTGATGGCAATAACTATGACCATAAGGCATGGCGACAAGAAAGTGGCTCAAAGCAGGTATGAACCTGGCTTTCTGGTGGATATCAAGGTAGACAGACACTACTCGAAGTCCCGTATAAGCCTTGAAATAGATGAGACGGAACCCAGGAACATTCAAGATTATTGGCCCCAAGCGCTCGATGAATACTTCAACAGCTGGACATTTAAGACAGACAGCAGACTTTCTCCTAACCAGACTACGCGTTACGGTTGCGCCAATGAACACAAGACACTTTTCCTAACAGCAGCCAGATTACTCCAGAAATCCCTCGAACCACTCGGCTACGCCATCGTTATAGAATTTTCATGAAATTATTTGTGGAAGAGTTTTGGGGGAGGAAAGATGAGCTTGAACTCCATATCGCCATGGAGTTCAAGCATGAAGGATTTTAGCTGAGAGAACCTGCCAGGAATATCTTCCCGTTATTTCTCTGAACCTTTAGTCTTATAATCTTGTTCTTCTTGGCTTCCGAAACCGCTTTACTGAAAGCCGCCACATCGTTTGTAGCTACTCCATCCACTTCAAGAATGACATCTCCTGACCTGATTCCGATCTTCGCTCCGGCCCCGTCAGCGCTTACATCCTTCACTAGCAGGCCTTCGCCTTCCTTGAGTTCAAGCTTGCTCGCCATAGCCCCTGGAACCTTCTCTATTTCAAGACCAAGTTCATTCGATGTTTCACCCGTAGAGTTCTGTGTAGCCGCCGCTACGGCTTTCTGTGTCCTCTCCGCAATCTTCACGTTGAGATCCATTGTCTTTTTGTCACGGAAAATCGTGAGCTTTGAGTCGGCTCCGGGTTTCTCGCGACCAACAAGGTTCTTCAGATGAGCAGCGCCGGTCACGGGCTGGCCGTTGAACTTCAGAATGATGTCGCCAGACTTGACACCGGCTTTTTCCGCAGGACTTCCCTCTATGACCTGTGACACCAGAGCGCCCTCAGCGTCATTTCTGCCAAATGATTTTGCCAGCGAGTCATTCAGGTCCTGAATATTAACCCCGAGAAGACCTCGGCGAACCTTTCCGCCCTTCTGCAAATCATCCATAATCAGCTTGGCCGAATTCGAAGGAATCGCAAAACCTATCCCCTGGTAGCCACCGCTGCGTGATGCTATAGCCGTATTGATACCAATTACCTTGCCTTCAATGTTTACCAGTGGTCCGCCGGAATTACCCGGGTTGATGGCCGCGTCTGTCTGGATAAAATCCTCATAGTCAATGATGCCGACATTGGTTCGCCCTGTGGCGCTTACAATACCTGATGTCACCGTCCTGTTAAGACCAAACGGGTTTCCAATAGCAAATACGATCTCGCCTACTCTAAGCTTGTCAGAATCACCAAGCTCCGCTGTCGGAAGATCCTTGGCGTCTATCTTTACCAGAGCTATGTCACTTTCGGGATCAGCTCCTATTATCTTGGCCGTGAATGATCTCTTGTCCGAAAGATTGACCTTTATTTCATCCGCGTCTTTAACTACGTGCGAGTTGGTAAGTATCAGTCCGTCTGACGATATTATCACTCCTGATCCCATACCCTGAGGACGCATCTCACCGCGCCCCTCTCCGGGACCTTTCTTGAACTTCTTGAAAAATTCATCACCGAAAAATTCCTTGAACGGATGATTCTTGAAAAACTGGTCCATATCAGCCCCACCAGTGGCAGTCTCCTTCTTGGTCGAATTGATGTTTACTACTGCGGGGGTTACCTTGTCCGCTACCTGCACAAAAGATTCATCCAATTGTTTTAATAACGCGGGAGGAGCGGAAATAGCATTGGTCGAGAAAGTCGCAATAATAAAAAACAATGCCGCCACTACCGAGAAAGTTTTGGTCTTCGCCCTGGATAGGCTTCCTCTCATTGAATTTTCTCCTTTTCATTCAATAGGTTATTTTGGAGTTACCCACTAGTGGGTCTTGTTGTCCTTCCTTTGATGACATTCACACTTATTTTGAGTTCCGATTTTATTTTTCTTTTTTGTTAGCATCTCGTTATAAAGGCGCCATACTTGCATCCAACATGCCGCCATCATTCACAAAAGAGTCCGATAAGCTTTTTTCTGACAAAAGAATTCTCCATGGCTCTCTCTAAGCCCTTATACGCGCCTATACCAAAAAAGGCGCAAAGTCAGATACATCAAATGAGGTTTTTACGCCACAATTATTGTTCTGTCTGAATTACCTGGAAATGTCCTGGCTCGGATTCTACATCAGGTTTTGAACGGTCCGGATCAGTGTTAATGACCATCCATCGCCAGACTCCTGAAGCGTCAGGTGTGAACTCGAATGAATTTTTTCCGATAGGGACTTTGAGAAGCACGTAAGTTCCAGCCGGCCTGATGAAAACAATGTAATACCCCGCCCCCTTACCTTTGGTCTCATCACATGTCCAGCTAAAAATACCTGAATGGCCCATCTCTATTATTTGAGATGCCGAAAGCTTTGGCCTGCAGATATCAGCCCTGGCCTGCTGACTCTTGTCGGGTTCCGCGCTCAGGACTATTGAGGCTGCGACAATACTATATACTATTATAAAAGCTACATAGCCTGATTTATTTAACCAATTCATCGCTTGGCCATTCCCAACTACACAACGCACAATTAATTCTTAACAATAACCGTATAAATATGACTACTTACATTACTATGCTCTAACACTTTCGGAAAGATACTACACAAGGAATCATTTGCGCAATTCTATTCATGACAAATATGTGATATTCATCATATTCAATTGGGGGCGCCCTGAAGGCCTGGAACTTTTCTAAGCCAAAATGTTACTTAAAAAGAGAGACCAAATGGAGCAGAATCTCATCAGAATTATGTTTGGCAAGCTTCTAAAAGCCCTGCGGTTTGACAAACCGAACCCGAGGGATTTCGGAATTGATTTGGAGATAGACAGAAAGGTTGATCATTTTACTGTTCAGTCCGACGGCATCAATATAAAGGGGTTCGTCGAATTTCCGGCCGCCAGGCCCGCCATGCAATACCCGGCCCTTATAATTTGTCATGGGATACCAGGAAGTGGCGCTGAACGCCCCGCTGATGATCCCGGATATGAAAGCCTGGTAAAGAGATTTTCAGGATTGGGGATGGCGTCCGTCTTTTTCAATTTCCGTGGCTGCGGAGATTCTGGTGGCGATTTCGACATGATGGGCTGGACCAGAGACTTACGGGCAGTCATAGACAAAATATCCAACACACCACATGTCGACCCCACTCGTATCATCCTGCTCGGATTCAGTGGAGGAGGAGCATCAGCCATATGCGTCGCGGCTGATAACCCGGACATATTCGCCCTTGCTTCGGTCAGCTCACCCTCAACCTTCACGATATTTGACAAGGACCCGGATGAAATAATCGATGACTTCAGACAGAGAGGCTTGATCAAAACCCCGGGTTTTCCATCGAACATCAACCAATGGAAAGACTCGTTCTCTGAAATCGAACCGCTAAAATGGATTTCGTACTTCAAAGGTAAACACTTGTTGATAATACATGGAGACGCTGACGATCTGATTCCGGTGTCCCAGGCCCAGGACCTGTACTCTAAGGCCCCCGCGGGCATCACTGAAATCAAGATAATCCCCGGTGGCGAACACCGGCTCAGGAACAATCAGCAATGCCTTCAAATACTCGATGATTGGTTCATAAAAGTTCTTGGTTGGAAAAAGTAGCGCCAACCCAACAAAACCAGAAAACAGTCCCACGACTGACTTTACAGGAATACGCGCATTAAGAATTTATCATGTCTAGTATGAAAAAAATAATTGCCTTTGTCCTAGCCGGCGGAGCGCTGGTTTCCATCGTAGGTCTGGTAGCCCTTTGGCTACTTCTTCCTTCAAATGAATGGATCAAGAATAATATCGAGACCAAAATATCTGAAGCCACTAACACTCAGGTGAAGTTTGATGACATTTCCTTTGGCCTGGATTTTCCGGGGCCGATAAAAGTCGTGGCCAAAAATCTCAAGGTGTCAGGAACATCCGGTCGGGAAAACCTTCTGGTAGAAACAATCGAGATGAAACCCTCCCTGATGAGCATAATCCAAGGCCGCATAACCATTTCTTCCATCAACCTTCAAGGTGTAAAAAATCACATAACCATCCTCTCCGATGGGTCTGTTGATTATCCTTTCGTGCCCGTTCCCGTAACTCTCGAAACCACTAAAACACTCCAACATCAACAACAGGCTCAAAAAGCGCCTCAAGAAACTCAAACACCCTCAAAAACAACCGAATCGGCTCAAACACCATCGGGCTTTTCATTGTCCATCGAATCAGTGAGAGCCCGTGATGTAACTGTGGAATTCACCGATCTCAGAGGCGGCTCGAAGCAAGACACAACAATTGTTTTCGAACTTTCGAATCTAGACTTGAAACAGTCCGGCTCTCCCGAGGCTTTCAGCGTCGATATCAGCGGAAGAGGCCATGTGAAGAATAAACAAAACGCCCTGAAATTCTCTGGCTCAGGACCGGTAAAATTAAATAAATCACTAGATGGAATCGAAACTCTAGATTTCAGGCTCAACCTGGATCATGCTGACATGGCCATCCTGAGCGCCCTCAAACCTGATTTAGCTCAATTTGTTGACAAACTGAGCCTTTCCAAAAGCGCCATGGATCTGAAATACAAGCCCCCTCAAGGACCAATAGTTTCTTTTGACGGCTCTGTTTTTCACGACTCCGACAACTCCGCCCCACTGAAACTTAAAGCCAAAGCCAATCTTTCCGATGACATAGCTGGTGTCGAATCATTAGAACTTGGCGGTGAAGCTCAAAATACACCGCTAGCAATACTGTTACAGCCATTGAACAACAAAGCTCAACTCTCCCCCGAAGGTAAGTTTAGCGGAAAATTTCTGGTGAAACTCAATGAAACCGGTCAACTGTCAACAGTGGCCGAACTACAGACGCAAAACCTCAAGATATTTAACGACTTAGGCATACCGATCAATAACCCTGCCATCAACTTAAAAGTAGCCGGCACATCGGATGAAGCTCAAATACAGCAGTTAGAGATTCAAGATCAAATCGGTAGCCTTGATTTGGCGGGAAGAATTGTTAAACCGTTTGAAGAAAACCGACAGCTTGACCTAAAAGCTGATTGTCTGCTGAAATCCGCGGAACAGGCCCTGGCATATTTCTCTGCGCCGGACTCCTTGACATTAAAAGGCCCCATAAGGATAGAAGGTTGGCTAAAAGGCACGCCAAACAAGGCCTCCTTTGAAATGCATGCTGACGCGAATCAATCCGCAATCAACATCTATAAGCAATTGACCAAAGCCCCGGGTAAAAAAGCCAGCCTGTGGCTCAAGGGAAACTTCTCACAATCCAGCCCTCCAAAAAACCCATCTTTAGGAATCGACGCGATCTGTAGCCTTGATTTGAATGGCGCAAGCCTATTGACCTCACAGAACTCTCAGGCCCTGAACAATCTGAATATTTCGGGAAAATCCGGCCTGCTTTTCACACGAAAAAACCTCGAATTTAAGGATTTTGACATTCATCTCCGGCGTGAAGGCGCATCAAAACCTGTGGCGACTATTCGTGGTAGCGCCAGTGGACTGATGACAGATTCATTGAAATCAGTCGCCAACATCAATGCTAACCTGGATACGCAATTAGTCACCGCCCTCGGCCTCGATAACTCCGGAACCTTGAAGATTGAGGGACCGCTTTCAATTAACACCAAAGTAAATCAATCCGGGAATTCGTATTCTTTCTCTCTGGAATCTCCCCTAAAAGCTCTGGATATCTCCTATGAAAAGTTATTCAGGAAAAAAGCGGGGATTGACGGTTCTATGAGCGTCACCGGAGTATGTTCGAAAAATCTGACAAACTTGCGCTCTGTCTTACTTTCCTTGCCCGGAGTGTCGCTTGACGCCGCAGGAACCATTTCAGACACTAAAAACAATCCATCCCAGATAAGCCTGAAAATCGCTGAAATGGACTTGAAAAAACTCTCATCCCTTGTTCCGGAAATGGCGGACGACAATCTCTCAGGAAAATGCAGAGCCCAGATAACCCTGCGAAATGAAAAAACCAACTGGGTCCCATCTGGTGACGTCCGACTCGATTCAGTCAATTACAGGCCCAATAAGTCAATGGTCTTCTTCGATGGAATATCCGGATCGGTAAAACTCAAGGGAACCAATCTCGACGAAATAAACCTCGACGGTAGGGTTAAAGGATTCGTGGAGGCTCCAGTCAAGCTCTCCGGTCAGCTTCAGAATGTAAACGCCGTTGAAAATATCGCCGGGAACCTTTCAGCCGACATGGGAAAGGGTGTGATCAGGTTTCAGAACTTCAAGGGCACTATCGCAAAATCTCAACCCATCATCGGCGCCCTCGGACTGGCGCTTCTTAATAATCCCAACATCGCGTCACCTGAATTTAGTTATATCAAGGGCGACTTCAGGATTTCGCGAGGCGTTGCCCACACTGACAACCTCAAACAGGTTGGAGGAGATCTCAAATCAGCAATCGTCGGTTCAATCGACCTCAAGAATCAGACTGTGAACGCTATTCTGGCAGCCAAGGCTATGATCCATCCGCCTGATCAGTTAGGCAAGATCCCGGCGGTAAAAGAATTGGTCAAGAAGAGTGAGGGACTTCTAAAGATAGTAGGCCTTGATAAGGAACTTAAGAAACTGGGCATAGACTCAGGCGATTCAAAACCGGCGGAAAACCAGCAGGCCAATTCCGCCAAAGTTCCGGTCAATCTCATTTTCAAGGTGGCTGGAAACACCGGTGGCCCGAGTGTCACTCCAATACTTGAAAATAGTCTGGACGCAAACACCGCCAACAAACTCAAGGCCCTGGTAAATTGAGCCGTCTGCCAAAAAATCGGATAAATGCCTCTCAGGCATAGCCTTAAACTTTAGACTAGAATGGATTGAGGATTGATTGGCCTTGAGTAATCTGAAGTTAAGCAGAACTTGACTCAGCCTTGTACTTTCACTCTACTGAAGTTTCAGCCATGCAGCAATTTCCTTTTTTCCTGCCATGCGACACTTTCCTTTTGACATTACATGGAAAATTAGATTAATAATTTATTTATCCTTAACGGCTTTCCTGAATTATTTCTAACATACACAAAAACACCCCTGTCATTTAGGAGGACCGGCATGTCAAAAAAGTACTGGGACGAAAAATTCGAAACCATGAACGACAGCGCAATGAAGGCCTTTCAGTTGGAAAAGCTGAAAGAGACAGTTAAATGGGTTTACGACAGAATTCCATTTTACAAAAAAGCCTTCGATGAAAAGGGAGTAAAACCGTCTGACTTACAGAACATTGAAGATATCGCGAAATTCCCTTTTACGGTGAAAACGGACCTTCGCGACAACTATCCTTTTGGTCTGTGCGCGGTGCCCATGTCTGAAGTGGTTAGAATTCATGCGTCATCAGGCACAACGGGAAAACCGATTACTGGCCCTTACACAGCCGCTGACCTGGACCAATGGACAGAATGTATGGCTCGCGGACTCTGGGCTCAAGAAGTCAGACCGGATAGCATCCTGCAAAACGCTTATGGAATGGGTCTTTTCACTGGCGGACTTGGTTTTCTGCAAGGCGCCATTCGCATCGGATGCGCAGTAGTTCCTTCAGGCGCCGGTATGACTGAAAGACAAATCATGCTCATTCAGGACTTCGGAACCACAGCGTTGTGCTGCACCCCGTCTTACTGCATGACCATAATAGAAAAAGCCGAGAGGATGGGGGTGGATATCAAGAATTCGACTCTTAAGACGGGACATTTCGGGGCTGAACCCTGGAGCGTCGAAATGCGCACCGACATAGAACAACGTGGTGGAATTCACGCGTATGAACACTACGGACTAACCGAACTTATGGGACCAGGGGTGTCATTCACCTGCGAATACTACAACATACATATCAATGAAGATCACGTTTACCCCGAAATCGTCGACCCGTCCACCATGGAACCCGTTGCCGAAGGCGAAGAAGGCGAACTCATATTCACGGCCCTTCAAAGAAGAGCCATGCCGATGATCAGATACCGAACCAGAGATATCTGCGCCCTCAAGAGACAAAGATGTCAATGCGGCCGCACCCTCGTCACCATGGACAAAATCCTCGGACGATCGGACGATATGATGATCATCAGCGGCGTAAACGTCTTCCCCTCGCAGATAGAAACCGTCCTGATGGAGTTCAACGAAGTTGAGCCTCAATATCAGATCCGGCTGCGAAAGAAAGGCTACATCGATAACATTTCAGTCGAAACCGAACTCAAAGCCGCTGTTTACGGAGAAGGCCAGGAGAAAATACAGGCCGTAGCGAAAAAGATTTCTGACCGTATACATCAGGTAATCGGTATTAATGTCCCTGTTTCGATCCTGCCTCCTGACAGCATCGAAAGAAGCATCGGAAAAGCAAAAAGGATTATCGACGAACGAAATCTGTAAGAGTCTGAGACAATTCTTTTGAACATTTTTTTGGGCGTAACGGTTTTCATGGCCGCTACGCCCAAAAAATTCATGGCTGGACCTGTTTAGCGGTGAACAAATACACGAACCTTCCAACTGTCCTGACGAGCCTTTTCATGCTCACCAAGCACTTCGTAACAAACCGCTCTTAACTGATAAACCTCTCCACTATACGGATAAACCTTTGCCGCATATTCAAGGTCCGCAAGCGCCAGAGTATGGTTTTCAAGCTCTAAAAACTGTTTGGCGCGCTTCAGTCTCGCCTCAAAGTGGTTTTGATCAATACTCAAAGCCTTCGAATACGACTCAATCGCACGGTCCGTCTGAGCGCTCGACATCAATATGTCCCCCATGGTCACCAATGCCGGAACATACGAAGAATCCTTTTTCAGTGCCGTCTCCACAAATTGCATCGCCTTTTGCGAATCCCCCTTTCTCAAGAAGGCCTCCGCAAGCAATTGATAGGCTGAAGGTTCATCCGGAAAAAGCTCTATGGCCCTTTGAAGATCGGAAATCGACCTCTCGAGCTGCTGATCATTGAAATACAGGCTACCCCGAAGTAACAGGCTTTCAAGGTTGTGAGGATCTTGACTTAAAGCCTCGTCCAAATCCTCCAGAGCCCTGTCCTGACGAGCCATCAACTTGAATATATAGGCCCGCTTGGTCAGTAATTGAGGATCGTCATTCCGTAACTCCAAAGCCTTGTTAACATCCGTCAGCGAAGCAAGTATATTGCCGGTCTGCAATTGCAAGGCTGCGCGGTTTATATAAGGAAGAGGATTGTCCGGATCAAGCACTATTGAGCGCCTCAACTTCTCAAGGGCTTCATTGTGACGCCCCAACATGACCAATACGTTGCCCTGATTGAGAAATAGTATCGAATCGTTAGGGTCAACGCTCTCTGCCTTTTCATAATCCTTGAGCGCCATCTCAGGCTCGCCTAAACAACGGTAAGCCTCGGCACGATACCAATATATCTCGTTAAGCTCCGGATCATACTCAAGCGCCTTGTTAAAATCCCCAAGAGCCTTGCTCGCATCCCCATTCTTCAAAAAAGAAAAACCCCTTCGTAAAAGCGCCTGACCGCTCTTCGGATAAAGCTTCAACAAGTTGTTCATTTCCTCGATCGCCGACTCATAATCCCCCTCCTCAATGTTTATCGCCGCACGACCGAAATAAGGACCGTCATTACGACCGTCCAACTGACCACTTAAATCAAAAAGCCTGCGAGCCCCATCAAAATCGGTTTTGTAAAATTGAACAAGACCCAATGACGAAAGTATCGAAGAAGAATCCGGCCGCTTCTCCCGCGCTAATGAAAGATCCTCCTGTGCGCCTTCAAAATCCCTAAGCTTTATCTTTACTTTTCCTCTCAACTCCAACGTGTCGACATCATTGGCGTCTCTCTCCAGAATACTGTCATAATCAGCCACCGCCCCTTCAAGATCAAAAGCCCTCTCCCGCACTTTCGCCCTTAAACTCAGCAAATCCCGGCCAGGCGTCACCTGATTGGCCAATGCGTCGAGCATCTCCAAGGCAGGATGAATCTTGCCCTGCTCAAAAAGACGCTTCGCGCCCTCAACCGTCGGCTTTGACTGATCCTGCCCACACGAAATCACGCCAATCATAAGCGCCCCGGTCAATATTAGCCCCGAAAATATAACCCAAACACGTTTCATATTAGACATCATCAATGGTCAGTCCTGCCAAAAAATTACGTAACTCAACTAACTTACGTTAAATTCTAGGGCCATATGCATTGTTTGTCAACAGCTCGCCAGGAAACATATAATTTTTTAATTACCGAAATACATGTGTTATGACGAATGTCTTGATTATTTAATCATAATATGTACAAATAACTTTATATTTACAGTATATCTTCTCGATATACTCACTAAATCACTTGGAATTATGACAAATAACCAAAGATAAGGTGTCAGTTATGCAAGTAGTATGGGAACTAATGGGACAGTTAGAACGTTTTTTCCAGCTCAATTTCCTGTTTTCGGGCCTGGAAGTTTCGTCAACCGTGGTCCTGATGGCTCGCTTGACTACCCTGGTAATATTTGGGATTGGAATAATCTGGGCGATATTCAGCCTGTTGATGAAGTTTCTTGACTGCATTCAGACGCTATTATCCAACCTTGGACCATTGCCCAAATCTTTCTTTTTGCTTGTTCTGCTGGTTTTGCCGCTATCATCGGAAAGCATCGGAGGCAAATGGATAGGCTACATCCTTTTAACCCTGACCATTATGGGCCTGGCATTATCGTCGGCGATAATCATAGTGGCATGGAAATACGGTATTGAGCAGACGCTGAAGTTTATCAACAACCTTCGATCACGTCCTTCAGAGGCTTGTTCTGAACAGGAATCCACCAATAACAATGCCCCTGAAAACTTCATTCGTCCAACGGCAATAAGCCTGGCCGCCCATGAATGATATTGATTATAGGCGTGCAGATCATCTCCACGCCTATAATCAGCACTTTTCCAACGGAATATTATTTCGCCTTCTCCGTTTGAACCAGGTATCTCACCTCGTAATCCGTCTCTTTGGGATGGTCTGTAAGTAAATCAACCTTTCCGGAATAGTAGGATCTGTTCGGTTCCGGTTCCAGCTTCAGGTTTATCTGGAACGGAACCTCCTTGTGAGGTCCAACGGTTATTTTTTCAGGCTGGATGGTTGCCTTTGGTTCTCCGGGTTCCGTCTTGACACCTGTGATGTTATAAGTGTTTTCCGAAGAATTTGACACTTTGACAGTGAAACTTACGGCTTCTGATTGCGAATCAATTTTTTTTCCCAGGGTCCCGGGATCAATCGTAATATCCCTGATCACATCGGCCAGAAGATTGAGCTTTACCACCGGATTCACCGGATCGTTCGTGCTCACCATTATGCTCTTTTGCTTGCGACCGGCTTTCAAACCATCCGTTTCAAATGACGATATTATTTTGCTCGATCCATTCGGAGGAATCTCGCGGCTGCCCTCTATAACCTTGGTGCAACCGCACGTAGCGTGCAAATTCTTTATCACAAGAGTCTGATTCCCTTTATTGGTGAACGCGAATTCGGCCGTAACCTTCTCTCCGTAGCGAATTTGCCCGTAATCATGTGTCAATTTCTCAAATTCTATCCTTGGTCCATCCGCTCCAGTCACGACTGTCGGAATCATCGCTAAAGCCGCCAGAACAATATAAAACATAGCTCTAAACAAAATGTTCTCCTTTTCAGGGTCTAAATGAAATGATAAAATTATTTTGTATTATCGAGGCTTGGCATCTCAATCTATAACGCTGATCGACGTATCGGATTACTTGTCAGCTCTGTGGATGTCAGGCATGTGAATTATATAGCCCCACGCATCATTATCAAGTAGATTATGGAAAACTTCTAAAGGCCACTATCACAAAACTAACGCGTCCTTTTCCAGAAAAGGAGATCAAACATGTCTGACGATCAGGCCAAACACGTCTGCAAAGTCTGTGGGATAACTGATGCCACATTTCCCGATGAAGAGCCTATGTTCTGTCCGGAATGCCTTGAACTCTCCGAACAATTGTTCAACAAGGAAATGAGAAGGGTTGAATTAATACGGGTTATTCGCGGTTATGACGTTGAACTTTATGACATCAAGCATCCTGACTCAATCGCGGATGACGACCATTGCGGACAGGTTATACTTATCAAGGCTGGACAGGGGTTCGAAGTAAAAATATGCCTCAGATCAGAAGCGCTGGACTGGATGGAAAAACTGATTGACCTTGAAACCGGTTTTACATCGCTCGATAACCGCCTGGACGCTCTTATCGGCAACGTGTCGTTGCTCATCGAAAGCTGGGGCGGTGGCCCCTATTACGTGGACCTCTTCACAGTCGACAAGGTCTTTAGCACGGAAGGCGAGCTGTAGCTAAGTTCGAATAAGCCGGTGAATCAAGATAGAAATTTGGCCTTAGACACTACTTGCTTCTCGAATTGACCAAATTTTGACTGCTTTTTTAATGACCCTTGTTTTGAAACGTCTTATAATTTAGAATAATATCAATGTATACTAAGGTTTGACGAGTTCAAACGAAGTTTCTTGGAGAAATCGAGTGTTTGGAATATCGATGTGGGAAATGGCCCTGATCATTCTGGTAGGGCTGATTTTTCTGGGACCGCGTCAGCTAACTGAAACGGCTAGAGTTGTGGGCAGACTGTTTAGAGAAATTCAACGCATGGCTATCGACGTAAAGGATAGCATCGACCTGGACGCTCCAATTCCTAAAAAGAAGCATGAACCACCGGCGCCTCCCCCAACCCCGCAAACCGACACTACCGAAAAAACCCCCACCAAGGATTCCCTTAACCTTGCTGGAGAAAAATCCGGGCCCGATTTTTATGCCGAATTATTGGAAAACTCCGTCGAAGACGACCCAAAAACCGCCGACAAAAAAGTTGAAACAATCCCCGAAGCAAAATTAAAAACATTAGACGAATCCGTTGAAAAGACTGAGGCGGAAAAGAAGACACCCAAAACCTAATTCCGTGAAGCCGATTCAGCAATATCCCCCAGTTAATTATGTTATACCCCTGGTCTGTGGGACCCTTGAGACAATTAACGAATTTGTACGTCAACTCAATTCCAATTCTTACCCTTCAAAACCCCAGAAAGAATTCCGGGACTCAAGCGTTTACTCAATGCTTACCGACTAGCAAGATTTCCACTTCTGACCGTAGTGAGGCTCCGCCTTCCTGACCGATCCAATTTCGATTTCTACCAACGATAGTCAGTAGAAACCGGGATCGGCATCTGTGAAGCAAATAAAAGGAATTGTTGAGTAGAGTAATGTTCAGGGACTTTGTTTCAGGCTTCTACGATCGTGGCAGGGAGGAATTCCAGGACATCGGGGACAATGCTGACAACAGGTGAACGCATGAAAATGTTGGGTTCACCAATTACGGTAAGATAAGACAGGGGTCGATGCCACAGTCGGCAAGAACCCCTGTCTATTGGGTTACGTGTTAATGAAACACGCCGAAAGCAAAGATAAACACGACTAGAAGAACGATTCCCAATGTGAAGGAAGTGTACACAAGCTTCTTTTCAACTGGTTGAAGATCGCACCACTCCTCAACATAATTCGAATCTTGAGATGCGTTTGAGGTTTGTTGAGACATGATATTCCACACCTTTCCTGGAAAGTTTTTGCTAGCTTGAAACAATCGGAGGCATAATGCCTTTGTAGAAGAGCCACGAAATAACAAGGCCCACCCACAGGATGAAACCAAACAGGCATACTGAGTAAACCGCGACTATTCGCCCCATACCTTCTGCCCAAAGCTTTCGCACGTTTGTCACCATTCCGATAGAGAAGAAACACAGGGCAAAGAACAGAGTCCTAATGAGATTGGCCTCTCCGGCCCCTTTTTCAGCAGCCTTCACTATGGTTGGGTCGTGCAACCCCAGGATGAGCAGGAGTAGGAATGTAATTGTGAACCCGATAACAAACTTCGGGAACCTTTGCCATATTTCAATGGGCGAAACCTTGGCTTTGGTGACCTCGCAAGTCGAACCAATCTTATCCAGTCTGTAGACGGACCAGATAATTGCGAGAATGAAGGCCCAAACGCCGATGAAAACGTCAATGAAAACCTTGGTAGTCGTGGCGGCCATCAGCATCCAACCCTCTTCATACTTAATTCCGAGGTCGGTCAGCGCCTTGGCTCTGATCAGGGAATCTGTTATCGCTCCACTGGCCACCGCGCCTCCATCACTCTTGACCGCAAGCCCCATCCATGCGCCAGCCACCATCGGCTCCTTGTACAGGAAGGCCTGAGCCAGCCAGGGGAGGAAAAGCAGCTCCACCGCCACAAACACAATGATGACCGCGGACAGTACGACCGGCACCACAGGACGAGCTCGTATAGCGCCTCCTGTGGCGATGGCGGCCGAAACCCCGCAAATTGATATCCCGGAAGCAAGAGGCGCTGCCCATTCTGGTGTGAACCCGAAATACCTTCGAGATATGAAATACACTACAGGCCAATAAATCAGATACGCTTCGGCCACAGCGCAGATGCCCCTGACTATGACAGTGCTGGCCAACCCAAGCGCTCCGACCGCCTTGATCCCGATAGCCGCCCCGAGGATTACGATACCGGTTTTGATATACCATTCAGGCTTTGCAGCGTCCTCCAAGAACCTGGCAACAGCGGGAAAGAAATTCCCTATTATGAGCCCTATTATCATGGCAAAAACATAGCCCATCTCTCCCAGACTCAGAGACCAGGGAATCTTGAAAGCGGCCTGCTTGTCAGGCGTTGCCGCTATATAGGCGTAATGACCAAGGATACTGCAGGCGAAAACTATCCAGAAAATAACGGAAAATCCTATGACGAATTTCACAAGATTCTTCCCCATGGCCACGGCTCCCACCGTGGTCAACCCCAGCATGAACAGGTAGGTCAATATGACGGAAGTAAGTCCTGAAAGAGACTTGTATGTGGCTGAAACAGGGCTAACCGATTTGGCCACATCCGTCCAAACGCTATTCTTGAAAACCCATCCCAGAGCGTCGATCCCGTAAATGGGCGCCAGTCCTAGAAAGAAGACTACTAGACCAAGCCAAACGGCCCACCAGTCTTCACTTTTTAGGACCTTTTCTTGTCCATAGATCGCTGATGCTTCCACTGACATTGTCACTTCCTTTCCTCATGTTAGTCGGAACAGGTAAACCCCCTAATGCGATATTTAAAACCAGTTGGAGAATTGGAGCGCTCGGCTCTCTATTCCCTTGAGTGGAAACATCAAGAGCATTATCCATGCCATGAACGTGCAGAAACAAAAGTGGCAATGATGACCATCGGTTATATTGTAGGATACTGACGCTTCAAGACTTGAAAAAATGAGAAAAACGGATGGCTCACATTAATGTTGCGACGTCGAAGATCTCCCCGGGCAAGCTACAAGCAAATTGAGGGAATACGCAACTAATGGTTGCAGGGCAACTGTCAGGTGCGGTCCTTCCGAAAGGTATCCGCGTTGATTTGGCATTTCCTCATGAGTTTTTGAAAATGCTGGCGTTCCAGTCCGCTTTGGCGCGCAGCGGCCGAAATGTTTCCAGCGTGCCTGGACAAGGCGTCCAATAGATATCTTCTGGTAAAATCCTCTACCAGCAGATCCCTGGCAGCCCGGAATGTCATCTCCGGGGATGACTGCCTCTCTACCGCGCCATTCTTCCATTGAGGTCTGTCAATTGCTTCGTTGAGTTCCAGCTCGGGACCCTTACTGAAAATCATGGCCTTTTGAATCGTGTTCTTGAGCTGTCTGATATTGCCAGGCCAGGTCTGGCTCATGAGATATTTCATCACTTCATCAGAAATTGTCTTGGGCGGGATGTTAAACTCTTTTGAAGCCTCGTTAACAAACCGGTGAGCGAGCACCGGAATTTCTTCAGGAATTTCTCTCAATGGCGGCATGAATATGGTTACTACATTAAGTCTGTAAAAAAGATCTTCCCTGAAAGATTTATCAATGATTTTGGCTTCCAGATCACTGTTGGTGGAAGCTATTATCCGGACGTCCACCGATTGGGATAATGAACTGCCGAGCGGTTTGATTTCCTTTTCCTGGATAAGCCTGAGGAGTTTTGTCTGAAGAGATGGAGAGATGTCGCCGATTTCATCGAGGAAAAGCGTGCTCCCATCAGCCTCCTGAATGAGCCCTTTCTTGTTCGAATCAGCCCCGGTAAAAGCTCCCTTCACATATCCGAAAAGTTCTGATTCCAGAAGGGATTCAGGAAGAGTCGGGCAGTTTACCGTCACCATGCGGCGGTTGGCCCTGGGACTGAGCATGTGAATCTGCCTTGCCGCCATATCTTTACCAGTGCCAGATTCTCCCCTGATCAAAACCGTCACCTTAAGACCAGCCACGGTAGTAATAGTTCGACGCAGTTTCCTGAGGTGAGGTCCACCGTCAAGGAACATGTCAATCCCTGATTCGCCGCAAAGACGGTTCTTCAACCGAATATTTTCCCTGAGCAAATTGCTGCGCTCCAAGGCTTTCTTGATCAAGCGGTTGATCTCGTCTGGGGTGAAGGGTTTTTGTACGAAGTCGTAGGCGCCGTTTTTGATCGCTTCTATCGCTGTTTCTATGGTTCCGTAAGCTGTCATGACCAGGACGGTGATCCAAGGGTCATGGCTCTTTATCTGTTTGAGCAACTCAAGCCCATTCATGTCAGGCATTCGTATGTCTGTCAGGACAAGTTCAACGGGGTTGTCTTCCAGCAGACGTAGAGCGCCCGCTGCCGACTGTGAGGTGAGAACCCTAATGGGTAATTCTTTGGGAATGCTTCTGGCAAGACCTCTGAGAAAGTCGGGCTCATCATCCACGACCAGCATGACTGGAGTCGAATCTTCAAATTCCAGGCGGTCAACCATACGTTAAAATTCCCGTCCTTTCGTTCAGAATTACAGTGAATGTGGAACCCCGGCCCGGTTGGCTCTCAACAATTATCTCCCCACCATGCTCCCTGACTATGCCGTAACTTACAGACAGACCCAGGCCCGTACCCTCCCCGGTCTTCTTGGTAGTGAAAAATGGGTCGAATATTTTTCTTTGAATATCGTACGGTATCCCAAGACCGTTATCAGATACCGTAACATGCACGGCCCCAGTATCCCTGACAATCGAAGTGCTCACTGTTATTCGCCCGTCAGACGTAGTTATGGCCTGCCTTGAATTCAACAGCAGATTCATCCAAACCTGTTTCAGCCTGTTCCTGTCGAAATCGATCAGCGGAATGCCCGGATCGAAGTTTCTGTCTATTTTGATCCCATCCTTGGAAAACTGCTTTTCAAGGACCGACACAACTTCTTCGATGGATTCGTTAAGGTTTCCCGGAATAGGCATGCTCCGCGAGCTTCCCGCAAACTTCAGCAGATCACGCACCACCGTTTTGCAGATCCGGGTGTGTTTTTCAATGACTTCAAGGTCCATCAAATGTTCAGATCCCGGGGGAAGTTCCTTCTTGATGAGTTCCGCATAGAACAGGACAAGACCTAGTGGATTGTTCAGTTCATGAGCCACGCCGGCCACGAGCTGGCCAAGTGACGCAAGTTTCTCAGCTTGCACCATGCTCTCTTCAAGTCTTTTTTTCTCGGTAATCGACTTGCAATAATGCACGACGCTCTCCACCGAACCGTCGGTCTTGCTGATGATTGGATAGAAATGAGCAAGATAGACTTCCTTGTTGTCCTGACAGACCTCACCGAATATTGGGACCTTTTCATTAAGGGCCTGCTGCAATAAACATCCTGGACAGGCCTCGGACATCCCATGAATCAACTGAAAGCATTTCAGGTTTTCAGTTTTTTCAGTAATACCCTCGAGAGAAGCAGCGTTGGCCATTATCACGGATTTGTCCGGGGATATCAGCATTAGCTTGTCTGTAATGCCATCAAAAATGGAAGCCATTTTCTGACGTTGCCTGTCTGACTCCACGAGCAGTTCGTCACGCTCTTCCATTATCCCGTTCAGACGATCAGCCATGGTGTTGAAAGAACGGCAAAGCTCTCCAATTTCGTCTTTCTGCTTGAATTCGATTCGTCGGCTGAGATCACCACCGTCAGAAACGAAATCGGCGAAAAAATTTTTAACTTTTTCTATTCTATTGACCACGAGTGATCTGAAAAGGGCTATTACCATTATCATCGAGGCGATTATTGCGAGTAGGCCAGGACCCAGCAATCCCATGGCCTGACGCCATATCTGATCCATGGCGCTTTCCACAGGAAAAGAAAGCACGTCCAATCCGCTTATTTCATCCGGATTGCGCTTAAAACCGTTCTGAGGACCATACAGTGATATGAGTTTGGCCGGAGCGTCGTCTGGCTCCCCATGGCAACGCAGACAGGCATTCTCCGTTTTGATCGGAACCATACGAACAAAAAAACGTTGGTCATCCCTCGTTACAATGCCGTGCCACTCCTTCAGGGAGCGATCTTTTTGGAATCGGGAAATAATCTCCTGCTCGAAAGCGTCAGCCTGATTTCGAGGTTCACGCGGATTTAGCGCTGCCCTTTTATAAGTGAAATCAGGGAACATTTTTTGAAATGTTCCCATTATTTCCCGAGACACATAAGCTGTAGACATAGCCTCGAGCACGAATTCATCCTGGGAAACCAGAGATGACACCCTCGGCCGTAAAATACTGGCGACATATTTCCGGGTCGCCTCAAGCTCGCCCAGTATGATCTCCGATTTCTCGTAAACACTATTGTACATGCTATCAGTTAATTGCATATACATTCCGAAGGACATGAGGCTCGTGAACAGGGCGAGTAAAAGTACGATTCCCACGCAGAACTTGGTCTGCAGGGACCACCTCCCACCGAGGCCACCCATGGCGGACCGCTTGATCGCCATTTCCTCTCCTCTCTAATCCTTCATCTATCCATCGTGCATAATAGCATCCAACTCGAGAGACTAATCTATCTTTCTTCCGCCTAAATCAAGATATTAATTCCATTCACAGTTAAAGGACTAAAGAAAAACCAATCGTCTTATCAGCAACAAAAAACAGGCTCTTGGATCCCTTAAAGCCTGTCCATACCAAGAGCAATCGCAGCAATCATCACCCCGCAGTTGATTTTCCCGCTACGAATATAATCTCTTATTTGTGCAGCAGGAACCAACACCGTCTCAAGTTCTTCCGTCTCATCAGGATGAAAATTTCCGGTGGGCTCAGCATTTTCAGCAAAATAGACATGAAATTTGTTCTTGAAAATGGCTGGCAATGGATACATCCAACCGAGGTACTCAAAATTCAGAGCCAAATAACCGGTTTCTTCCTCCAGCTCTTCTCGAGCGCTGCGCTCAGGCTTCTGACCACCTTTAACCAATCCACCGGGCAGCTCCAGAGACAGCTTCGACACTCCGTGACGATACTGATTTACCAGAATAACCTCTTTGGCCTTGGTCAAAGCTATCACAGCAACCCAGTCGGGCGATCCTAATACCTGAAATTCATGAATCTTCCCTGTCCTGGGTGAACGGCTCCTGTTTATGTGCACGGAAAAAATGTTATACGAATAAATTTGCGATGTCTCCACCAATTCCCAACTCAGATTATCTCCATTTTCAGATTTCATCCTGTCCGGCCTTTTCTTCCAAATATCAATTGATCCAAACGAACTGTCAGCCCCTGCATCAAAGATGCCGCGCAGTCTCTTCCGTTAAACATCACTCATCAATATTCCTGAGATTCATTCTACGCCCCTTTTTACTGGCCCCCCAGGGACACGCCCGTATGCACACACCACATATGGGGCTCTCAATGAAAGGCAGATCCCTGGCATTACCGGTAACCCTTTCAACGCACTTCTCAAAAAACAACGCCTCATCCCTTTCCGAATAGTGCCTCGTGGTGTTGACACCTTTGATGGCCTGAACCGGACACGCATCCGTACAGGCAGCGCATTTGCCGCATCGGTTCCTGATCGGCTTATCAGGCCTCAAAGACATGTCGGTCAGAATCGTGACCAGCCTTATGCGTGGACCATAGTCCGGACTTACCACCAACAAGCTCTTGCCCTGCCATCCTACCCCCGCCGCAATTGCGACAGCCTTGTGAGAAATATAAGAATACCATTGTTCCTTGTTTAAAACTTGTGAAGCCGGAATAGGTAATGCCACAGACTTGCAGTCCTGAATGAATTGAGAAACCCTCAACGCTATGTCATCGAGCAAGGCGTTTACCTTAAGGTAATGTTGTTGATAAAGCGGAGTCGGTCTGTCATCGATGGGATTTATTATTCCGTCAGAAAGACGCACCCCTATGCTAATTGCACGCTTGAAGTTCTTGAGAAGGTCTTTCGGCTCAGTCTGAATCCCCTCAAGCAACGCCACGTCAGCAACCCCAACCAAATCAGCTCCCATGTCACGAGCAAAACCTTTTAATTCTCTATTATCCAAAACCTGACTCCCTAACTAAACTGAAAATTTCGTCCCAATTAATCTAATCTAGTCCATGTATTAGTCCAAAACCTTGCACCCAAAACAATCTCCCGGTATTTTCCTTCTTATAAAACGCATCGAATCCCAGAATCAAAACTAGCTGTTGAGAACTTCAATCATTGCGGAGTGAATCAAGCCGTTAGTAGCGAGTATACTGGGACTATAAAGATCAAATTTCTTGCCAAATCTGTCACTTACCACTCCTGAAGCTTCCGCAACAACTAAAATACCGGCGGCCACATCCCAGGGCTTAAGTTTAAGCTCCCAAAATCCGTCCAGACGGCCGCAGCCAACATAAGCCAGGTCAAGCGCCGCAGAACCAAGCCTCCGCATTCCCTGGACTTTCAGCAATACCCTTGAAAATTCCTTCAAGTTGTTCTCATCGGAAAAAGCCTTGTCATACGGAAATCCCGTGCCAACAATACTACGGTTGAGAATGGCCGCCTTCGAAACACTTATTTCATTCCCGTTCAGGTAAGCTCCTCCACCCTTTACAGCGTAAAAATTTTCCTTTCCCACCGGATTACTAACGATACCTGCTACGATTGAACCCTTATGCTCAAGAGCTATAGAAATCGCAAAATGCGGATAGTTATGAGCGAAGTTCACCGTCCCGTCCAAAGGATCAACCACCCACAAAAACTCCGACCCCTCCAACTGACCCGATGTCTCCTCCGCAAGTATGTCATGGTCAGGAAAATTTTGCCTTATAGCCCCAATTATCGCCTCTTCCGCTTCCTTGTCAGCATTGGTCACTATGTCAATGCCACCGACACGATGATCCTTGGACTCTATAGTCAGCTCCTGCCTGAAATGGGACATGAGGATTTTACCGGCCATCTCAGCAGTGCCCAGCATGAAATCCGTTATTTCGCCAAAATCAATTTCCCTGTTCATGATCTGTTTACCCAACGTCAATCAACGATTTCAAAAACATCTTTATCTCTTTTCAGTAACTTCTGTCACCAACTCACCCTTGGCCAGCCTCACTTTCAGCTTCTCGCCCAAACTAACTGCGTCAGCGTCGGTAACAGTTTTTCCGTCAATGAGCCTGAACGTAATTGAATAGCCTCTGGCTAAAACTTTCAAGGGACTCAGATTGTCTATTTTACCGGCCACTGCCGTCAAATTGCTCCTGGCCTCAGCCAACCGTCCATTTATAGCCCTGCCAAGTCGCGTCACAAGCGCCAGGGTTTCATCAGATGTCGAATTGAGCTTCCGTTGTAAAAGCTCTATTCTCAGCCGCCTGTTAATATCATTGAAATTTTCCCTTCGGATGTCGAGGCTCCGGATCATCGAATTACGCAATCGCATGACCAACTCATCGAGCTGCTGACGTTTTTGCAGTATGGAACGGCGTGGATCGTATAATCTCTTGTACCAATCCTGCAGAGAAGTGGATCTTCTTTCCAGGCTATTGAACATGGCGCTTTTGAGCCTTGCTAATAGTCCATGAACCGATATCTCAAGTTCCATCACATCAGGCGCCACAAGTTCAGCCGCCGCTGAAGGCGTAGAAGCTCGAACGTCCGAGGCAAAATCCGTGAGCGTAAAATCAGTCTCATGCCCCACAGCGCTCACAATCGGCTTGGGACACAAAGCTACTTCCCTCACCACCTCCTCGGCATTGAACGCCCACAGGTCCTCTACTGACCCGCCTCCCCTACCAACAATAATCACATCAACCTCGTCAAGCATGCAAATCCGGCGAAGAGCGTTTACGATTTCCTGGGGAGCCTTGTCTCCCTGCACTAAAGCCGGACTAACCACAATGTTGATGTTTGGCGACCTTCTATGAATGATTTTTATTATGTCCCTTACGGCAGCCCCCGAAGCTGAAGTCACTACACCGACCGTCTTCGGGAATTTAGGGATAGGCCTTTTTAGAGACTGATCAAATAGCCCCTCCGCCGCGAGCTTCATTTTTAGCTGCTCAAATGAAAGCATGAGGCTACCGAGACCCGCAGGCTCTATTGTGTCAACAATAAATTGATAGTCACCACGAGGACCGTAAACACTTACCCTGCCCCACGCCAACACCTGAAGGCCATCCTCAAGCTTGAATTTTACAAAACGACTCTGAAGCTTGAACATCACGCTTCTTATCTGCGATGAGTCATCCTTAAGCGTGAAATAGGCGTGTCCCGAAGGAGCCTTCTTGAAGTTGGATATCTCACCTTTGAGCCATACCGATGAAAAATTCGATTCCAGTAATGACCTTATCTGATCGGTCAGCTCAGAAACGCTGTAGATTTTTCTGGATGGTAACTCCATGATTAACCTTGTCTCTATAATTGCTCACATAATAGCTCTATCTGCCCCTTCCATTCACTTATGGATTCCAGGGCTATCCTTGACCTCATCTCTTTTTTTTGCTTACGGGAACGAGTCGAAACCTCGTCCATCATGCCAAAATTAACGTTCATCGGCTCGTACTTTTTCACCGGCGTCTGTCTTGTATGCTTTATCAACGCCCCGATGGACGTGTTCGAAGGAGGCGCCGCCGGTTCAATACCCCTGGATAACAGCGCAGCATAAAGACCCACTATGTGACCCGATGCGGTCGACTCAACATAACCCTCGACGCCCGTTATCTGACCGGCGAAAAAAACATTAGGCGCTTTTATCGAGCGTGAATAACTATCCAGAACATTAGGAGCGTCTATATAAGTATTACGGTGGACCGATCCGAGACGTTGAAACTCAGCCTCCTCCAACCCCGGTATCATCCGGAAAATCCTGTTCTGCTCAGCATAGGTCATCTTGGTCTGAAACCCCACAAGGTTGTAAAGAGACCCCTGAACGTTCTCCGCTCTAAGCTGGACTACAGCATACGGCCTCTTGCCTGTCTTCGGATCAATTAATCCCACCGGTTTCATCGGACCAAAACACAACGTTTGAGGACCCCTTCGGGCTAGCTCCTCTATAGGCAGACAACCCTCAAAATGGCTTATGTCCTCAAAAGGATGAGGATTTACCTTCTCCGCTTCAACGATCTCCCTGACAAATCGATTATATGATTCCTCATCCATCGGAGCATTCAAATATGCCCCTTCCCCCTCTTCATATCTGGACGCCTTGAACAATTTGCTCATGTCCAGACTCTCAGCCGAAACGATAGGCGCTATGGCGTCATAAAACGAGAGGCTGTCAGACCCTACAAGATCAGATATACTCTCAGCAAGCCCACTCGATGTCAGAGGACCCGTCGAAACTATAACAAAACCACCTGAGGCGTCAGGAATAGATGTGACCTCACGACGCTCAATAGTGATCAAATTATTCGATTCAATCGAATCAGTGATAAATTTTGAAAAAAGATCCCGGTCTACCGCAAGAGCCCGGCCTGCCGGCACAGAAGTCGAATCAGCAGCCTTAATTATCAACGACCCAAGCAGGCGCAACTCCTCCTTGAGCAAACCTACCGCAGATGTCAAGTCCGCTGACCTCAAAGAATTTGAACAGACCAGCTCAGCAAACCCCGATGAATTGTGAGCAGGCGAATACTTCAACGGTTTCATCTCAATAAGCCTGACTTCCAGGCCAAAACACGAAATGACCCATGCAGCTTCACACCCAGCCAGACCTGCCCCTATAACGGTTATTCCCATTTGCGTTAAACCAGTTACCCCAATTAAAATTGTCAGTTTTCAGAGAATAGTAGATTGAAAGGCGCTTGTCTATAAAACCCTAATCTCTACCCCAGGCAAGCAACCAGAGCCCCTTCGTGGAAAAGAATGGATTGGGTATTGGCTCTTTGGCCTTCGCTAGACGTTTGGAAGAAGATTTCGACGCAAGCCTAGTTTCACCCGGTTTAATCACCTTCAAACTAACCGGCGCCGTCCCGGGACCTACCATACCAAGCTCGCGCGCAGCCGTAAAAGAAAGGTCTATCACACGATCACCAACAAATGGACCCCTGTCATTAATTCGAACTATTACCTCCTTGTTGTTTTTCATGTTCTTGACCTGCACCACCGTGTCCAATGGCAGCGAACTGTGTGCCGCCGTCATGTCGAACATGTCATACACTTCCCCGGAGGCCGTCTTCTTACCATTAAAACCCGGACCATACCATGACGCCACCCCCGCCTGCTCATGACCAACATTCACCGACTTCATCGTGTGATACGTCTTACCATTTATCTTGTACGAACTGGCTATATTCTCCTGTAATATCGAAGAACGCGATGCGCAACTACTCATAGCTATGCATAATATTATAGCTATTACAGGAAGATATGTTTTGTTTATAAATCCGTTCATTTTTAAAGACTGTAACTCTTTAGTATTTAATAACTATAACAGATATGTATCAATTTTGTCAATATTTTAAGGTGCAAATGTGCTATTATTATCAGACTGTTATCTTAATTAAATAAAGCTAGATCAACCACCAGGCGCCCATATTTAATATCTTGTTACTTTCAGAATCTCGGATTAAAATTCGATAAAATGATTTTCGGGAGGTTAACCTGAGAAGCCGAACTCCATTTTTCGTTTTTGCCATCTTACTGTTGCTTACATCTGATTCATTCGCCTGGAGTGGTAAGGTCGTGGGAGTTTACGACGGCGACACCGTCAAGGTCCTCAAGGGAACTAAGACTGAAAAGGTGCGACTCTACGGCATTGATTGTCCTGAAATCAGTCAACCGTTCTACCAAAAGGCGAGGAGCTTCACGTCTGACAAGGCTTTTGGCAAGCAGGTGGAAGTTGTTCCGGTTCAGGAGGACAAGTATGGTAGGGTCGTGGGATGGGTTTATATCGGGGATGAATGCCTCAACAAGGAACTGGTAAAAAACGGGCTTGCATGGCATTATGTCTATTTTGCGCCTCATGAGACCGAACTGAGGCTCCTGGAGAAAGAGGCCCGTGAGAAACGGATCAACATTTGGTCACAGAAGAAACCACAACCTCCCTGGGAATTTAGAAAGCAATGACAAATCCGCTACTAGCGCCATGGATTCAAAATAACATTTGTTTATATACTTAATTGTTTAACATTTTTGGAATTATAGGTATCTTGAGCTCATTGACACATTTTGTGAACTGGTTTAATGTTCCATGCTGAATATTGGCAAATCATTTTCTTCTTCAAAGTCGGGGCTGGGCAGAACCGTTTTCTTGAGGTCTTTTTTTCTGGAAACATTGTGGAACTACCCTCGGATGCAGAACATCGGTTTTACCCATTGCATTTACCCTGCTTTGAAAGCATTTATAAAGAAGGAAGAAAAGTTCGAGGAAGCCTTAAAGCGTCAGTTGGAATCGGCCAATACACATCCGACCATGGGACCGATGCTGGCCGGAATCGTCACCAGGCTGGAAACAGACCATAAGGTCAGCAATCTCAGCCTTTACAGACGAAGGATAATGACCACTCTCGCCGCTCAGGGTGATCATATCTTCTGGGGAAATATCAAACCCTTGGCAGCCGCTTTCGGGGTGCTTGGACTGTTGTGTTTTCCAAACTCATTTGTGGGACCGGTTTTGACATTTTTGGTTTATAATGTCCCAAATATTTATATTCGAGCATTTGGATTCGATTGGGGATACAATGAAGGCGTTAGCGCCCTTGAACGATTTAAAATCCAGAAAACCGATAAAACACTGGTTTATGTTCGATCGGCTTTGAGCCTGTGCCTCGGAATCATTACTGGCTTGGTCTTTTGGCAATGCTATCAGGATATTTATGGACTATATGGGGCCACTTCGGCAAAACTGTCGATTTTTATCCTGTTCGTGTCCGGTTTAGTCGCGTTCTTGCTAATCCGGTCGGGCTTCACACTTGGAAGGGTTGCATTGCCGGTCGCTTTGGCGGCAATATCCATTTTTTTGATCTCTAAAAACTGGATCGGAATTTGGTAATCTTGACTGAAGACTTTGTGCAGAAAACAGTAATTGTTGGCAACCAAATGGGGCTTCATGCGCGTGTGGCCACAGTTGTCGTGCAGACAATGAGGAACTATGAGTGCCAAGTCACCCTGGCCAAGGACGGCATGGAGGTTGACGCAAGGAGTGTATTGGGTCTACTCTTGCTCGCAGCTACTCCCGGTAGCGAAATTATTATAAAAGGAAATGGACCGGACTCAAAAAGCGCTGTAGATAGTATTTGTAAACTGATAGAAATAGACGAGAACGACGATTTCTGAATGAGGTTTCACCAAATTAATGCCTATCTCTAAGGATACCCATGTAAACACTATAATAAAGGGGGTTGGTGTATCTGGAGGAGTAGGCATCGGACAGGTAGTTCTCATCGAACGCGTAGCCTCAGATATTTGCCCATGTTACGTGCTCCGTCCTGAAGAAGTGCCTGACGAAATTCAGAGGTTTGAAAACGCAGTTCAGAAAGCCGCCGAGCGACTCAAGACAATCAAGGGGCACATCGATTCGGACCACCCCCTCGGAGATCACGCGTATATTCTAGATACTCATATCATGTTGTTGCATGATCGTATGCTCTATGAGGGAACCAAAAAGATAATCGATGAAGAACGCCAGAACGCCGAATGGGCTTTGTCCGAAGTAATGATGAAGATCACATCGGCTTTTGACACGATCGACGACGAGTACCTCAAGGAAAGAGCTCGCGATGTCCACTTCGTCGGGGAACGTGTCCTGCGAATCCTGATGGGTATCTCGACAGAAAAAAAAATCCATCAACTCCCCCCCAATTCCATCATAGTAGCGCATGACCTGTCTCCTGCTGACGCTGCCCAGATAAAACGTGAAG
Source organism: uncultured Desulfomonile sp. (assembly GCA_937930835.1). Taxonomy (GTDB): domain Bacteria; phylum Desulfobacterota; class Desulfomonilia; order Desulfomonilales; family Desulfomonilaceae; genus CAITZA01. The sequence goes on along the minus strand of CALGLN010000076.1, from coordinate 3,856 downwards.
ATGTCCTCGGATTCGCCACGGACGTAGGAGGAAGAACCTCCCACACTGCCATTATGGCCCGGTCCCTGAAAATCCCCGCTGTAACCGGTATGGAAAAAATCTCCAGAATGGTTCAGACAGGCGACACCATAGTCGTTGATGGAAGCACCGGTATCGTTATTCTGAATCCCGACCCGGAAATGATTTTCAGATACCGGCAACGCCAGGATATATTCCGTAACTACCAGCAATCCCTCATGGCTTTTGGCCAACTGCCGGCAGTCACAAGAGACGGTAATCGATCAATCAGGATAATGGCCAATATCGAATTGGTCGATGAAATAGAAATAGCCCTTACTCACGGCTCCGAAGGAATCGGGCTCTTCAGGACTGAATACCTCTTCCTGGGACGGGAAGATCTACCATCCGAAGAAGAACAGTATGAGGCTTATCGCCGGGTAATAGAACGCAACCGCCCACGTCCGGTTACAATAAGGACTCTTGACGTTGGCGGCGACAAAATCGCCACCAGCCTCAATATGCCACAGGAAACAAACCCCGCTATGGGCCTCAGAGCTATCAGACTCTGCCTCAACTTCAAAGAATTGTTCCAGACTCAGCTGCGAGCAATCCTCAGAGCCGCCTATCACGGGAATTGCCGGATGATGATCCCCATGATCTCGTGCATGGGCGAAATCGTTGCGACTAAGAATCTTATCAACGGAGTCAAAGAGGACTTGCGATCCGAGGGCATTGAATTCTCTGACAACGTAAAACTAGGCCTGCTGGTTGAAGTGCCGTCTGCAGTCGCTATCGCTGACCTGCTGGCCCGAGAAGTGGATTTCTTCAGTATCGGCACCAACGATCTCATACAGTACGCTCTGGCTATTGATCGCGTCAACGAACACGTCAACTATCTTTACGACACATTGCATCCTGCCGTGCTGAGACTCATCAAACACGTGGTTAACGCAGGACAGGCTCGAGGTATTGACGTCTCAATGTGCGGCGAAATGGCCGGTGATCCCGTTAATGTCCCTATTCTCGTTGGACTCGGGATCAACGAATTGTCCATGAACTCCCTGTCTATTCCTATAGTCAAGAAGTTGATACGATCAATTACCCTTGAAGAATGTTTGGAACTCACAAATCAGGCGTTCCAGATGCACCAGGCCTCTCAAATTCATACTTTCCTGGAATCATGGATAACTGAGAGATTTCCTAAAGACTATTTCCTTAGCCAGTCCTAGAATGTCCATGAACAAAGACGAACACGTTAAGATAATTTGTAAGAACCGAAAGGCCTTCTTCAATTTTGAAGTAGAAGATACCTTTGAAGCGGGAATCTCGCTGATGGGCTCTGAAGTCAAGTCATTGCGCTCAGGCAAGGCAAATCTTTCCGATTCTTATGGGAAAATACGTAACGGCGAAGTATTCCTCGTCGATTGCCATATTTCCCCTTACGCTCAATCAAACAGGGAAAATCATGAACCCCTGAGAGATCGCAAGCTACTGCTCCACAAAGGTGAAATAAAAAAACTTACAGGCAAGGTGGCGGAACGCGGATATTCCTTGATTCCCCTACGGATGTATTTCAAGAATGGGAAAGTAAAGGTCGAGATCGGTCTTGCCAGAGGAAAGAAAAACTACGACAAAAGAGAATCTATCAAGAAAAAAGACCAAAGAAGAGAACTTGAACGTATGATGAAATTCAAGCAACGCTAATTTCTCGCCGCAGACCAACTCACAATAGAACTTGTCTTAAAAATGATTTCATCAACAAAGTTAGTCTTTACAATCCTCGGAAATAGGGACTTTTCAATCAAGTAAGAGACGGGATTTTTTTCTGGAATAACCAAATTTCAGGAAACTAATCTTCCATTCTAATGTCTTTTGGTTTAGGATCGAACATCTTATCGAAAGGGGGCGACCTGGTTTCGACGGGGATAGTTGAGGTCAAGATTGCATGTCGAGCTCTCCGGTGACTCGTTAATCCGCTGGAAATAAATATACTCGCCGATAATCACGAGTACGCTCTAGCCGCGTAGGCTAGCGTCCCTCTGTTTCTCTCCTGCGGGAATGGAAGGGGCGAGGCTAGCAGGATAGCCAAGTTTCCGTGCCTGTTGGAAATGAGGCGAAATAATTAGCGGGCTGGTCCAAAAGGAACCGTGTTCGAGCGGGTCCTGATGGACGAGAATTAAATCTCGAAACAAGCATGTAGATATCTTCGGCTGAAGATCTTCGGACGCGGGTTCGATTCCCGCCGCCTCCACCAGTAAGCAATTGAAATCATTATCAGGAATGGTCCCAAAAGTTGTCGGCAAATTGAGTTCATGTAATGCTTTAGGAATGTTATGTAACTGTATCTTGTCAGGGCGCACAAATATACAGTTCACTTAATTTTTCGATCTTCAATGTTATGAACCGCCCATCCCCGCAGAAAAGAAATCATTCAACAGAAACCGTAAAAATATGGGAATTAATCGTCACTGCCGTAACTATTGTTATTCTGCTTTAAATACGGCACATTATGAGTGACGATTGCGGTGGCGGTATCGTCACAAGGGGAAAAGTATCGACTCCGCCGAAAACGAAATCCTAAGGCAAACAGCCGACAGCTAGAAATGCATTATGCCAATTAGCGCCTACTCAAAAACGAGAGAATCAAGCTTCCTGAAAAACAATACCTTTTAACTCGAAAAAGAATATTGATTTTGTCTTATACAAAATTATAATATCATCATGAATGTAGAAGAAAAAGATAGCATGATAGTCTCCATACTTATGGATGAGTATAACCATTGCCAGGAGATGCTAGGAGAGCTTTTAAAAACCATTTCGGATTGTCCTAAAGGGGCTCTACATATCCAAAAGAGGACGATCAATGGTAGGACTTATACCTACCCTTATCTGATTTTCCGTAAGGGTCCAAGAGTAGAGAGGGTATACATAAAAAAAGACAAATTGCCTGAATTGAAAGAAAAGCTGGAACTCCGTAATAAACTTATTCATGAGATAAAACCTTATCAAAATCGTATTCGATACATAGAGAAAATACTTGGAATTTCCAGAAATAAACATACCGGGAAAGATACCTCTTCCTGACCATATCCATGAACTTTTTGCGGAATTATGCTCGGTTGGATTTTTTCAGAAATCAGTCCTTATTGGAACATGGGCTATAACTTTTTATAGAGCCATTTATAAAATCATACCACAAGCATACACATCGGATATTGATTTTGCTGTCCAACTTGCAGTCAAGAAAAAACCCGTTGTAAAGGTAGACTTGGAAGAGGTTTTAAAGAGATTGGGATATGTAACGCATTTGGTTACGGGGGGATTACAGAAATTCGTTCACTTAGGATACGATGTTGAATTTCTTGTCCACGATAGGCGGCTGAAAAAAGAACCAGATGTTATTAAAATTCCGGAGTGGAATATAAACGCTCAACCAGTGCCTTTCATAAGATTATTACTTGAAAATACACAAAAAGTTTGCTCAGAAAACTTCTATATTCGTATCCCCACTCCAGAGGCTTTCTTTTTTCATAAGTTGATTATAGCTCAAAGAAGGCAGAGAGAAGAAAAGCGAGAGAAAGACCTTAGACAGTGTGAAGCATTGTCTAGGATTCTCGATAATGAGAGATTACGACAGGTTATTACATCAGAACGGTTGAGTAAGGATACTAAACGCAAGATTAAGCGTTCATGCGAGACTATATACTTCCAAAACGAACATTTAGAGCAGTGGTATTTGCCTTGAGTACATCCCCCCAGAACCACAAAATTCCAATGATGAACAACGACGGCATCACCGGAGACCTCCTGACTTTGACACTTTTCTGAGACTGATCCATATAAGATGTTGGAATGC
>CALGLN010000075.1 GCA_937930835.1 uncultured Desulfomonile sp. | reverse complement strand
ATTCACATTTCATGATCTCAAGTATGAATTTCAAAACCTCATCGAACATCTGGTCGTCGGAATACTTGAGTAGGATTGTGTTTAACTGATTTCTAATTTCTACTTCCCTCAATGATCGAGCCAGGGAGTTCTTGGTGCTGTTGAGTTCGCGGTGTGATTTGAGGAGTTTTGAAAAAGAAATTAGAAGAACTACTATGGCGCCTATTAGAAGAAGGCCAAAGATTATTGATCCTATCGTTAATGATTTATATTGTTCGTAGAACGACATGGGCTTGTTGATGATAATGCTGCCTTGAGGCAAATCATCAGGGTTTAAGCGGAATTTTTCGAGTAGAAAATAATCGAACATAGGTTTTGATTCTTGAGGAATTTCTACAGGGATCTTGTCAGGTTCTTCGCCGGCAAGGACTCTCACGACTACATCCGCAACGCGTTGTCCATGATCACTTCCTTTGATTACGTGTCCTCCTACGACTCCGTGGCCTATAGTATTAAAATGAACTGAATATATGGGGCGCTCAGCAACGGAGGTGAGATTCTTTGTGCTTTGCGCCAATGAGGTGGTAACGCCGTGCCGGTCGCTGGCGAAAGCCAATATGAGCCCTATCGAATCATCAGGAAGGCTACGAATTTCTTCTACAGCCTCACCGAAAGTAAGTGGATTAGCGAAACGGATTGTGATCCTATTTGAAAAGAGGGGTACTAACCTTTCTGTCTCGCGACGCATAGCAAGGCCGGAGGTGGTGAAATCATGCAGCATAAAAACCTTTTTTGTCTCCGGGTGCAGTTTTAATGCAGTTTCGAGGGTGTCCTGAATATTCATGACCTGGGCTACGCCCGTGATATTTTTTTGTCCCTTTAACATCTCAAGGTTGAAATCGTTTATTCCCCCAAAAACTATAGGCGTATCTTTGAATATTTCATTTCTTGATTCCAAAAGTAGTTCAAGGGCTCGATTATCAAGAGCGACAACAACATCAATTTTTTCGTCAGCATATTTTTCCTTCAAAACCATTTTGATGTGATTGGTCCTGTCGCGGTCGGGATAGCGTTTGGCGTCGAGATGTTCAATTTGGGGATCGATAGTAGGGTATGATTCCCTCAATCTTGAAACAATCCCTTCCAATTCCTGGGTCGACCACTCATATCCGTGATGGTATGAATCGATGATTACAATTCTAGGATTTTCTTTTAGGGATGCAGAAGAAGGCGCAAGGGAAAAGCCGACAGACAGACACGTCAAAAAGCAGATAAATAGGGTTCTTAGCAATATTGACGGGTTTATGGTTGCAATATTGGGTTGCAGGTATTTGGTTGTTGTAGGGGATGAACCCTCACGCATCATGCTAATCCTTCCTGGTTTTTTGAACACATTTCTATAATTCAGACCCTGATTCGGCAAATAGTCAGAGTCAGGTTTTTAGACAAGCTCCCCATGACGAGTCAGACGCCGGAGGAAGCCTCAAATATTATTTTACCACCAACAAAAGTGGTTTTGGATTTCAGTTGGGACAATTCAGACGCAGAGGAGATCTTGTTTAGATCCTTGTTCCAAATTACGAAGTCCGCCTTTTTGCCGATTTCCAGGGATCCTAGTTCCTTTTCATCGAAGCTGGCAAAGGCGGCATTCATTGTATGACATCTTAGTCCCTGTTGGAAAGTGATGGCCTCAGATTTGTCCAACTGTTTCCCTTTTTCAGTTTTCCTGGTCATTGCAGTGCGGATGCTGTCTATAGGGCTGTGTGAGGGAAACGCAGGAACATCTGCTCCAAAGCAAATATTGGCTTCTTCTCTAAAAAAGCTGCCGATGGGCGTGATGTAGTTTACAACTTTCCTGTCGGTCTTCTCGAGGAGTTCGTCACCACGAACCACAATCATCTCAGGTTGCGAGCATACGGGTGTTCCGTATTCCGATGAACGTTTTATGGAGTCCAGATTGCGAAAAGCGAAGTGCTCGATTCGGTGGCGTCTACGTCGGCATTCCGCAGGGCTTGAGCAAACCTTGAGAAAAGCGTCCAGGGTCAGGTCCACAGCTCTGTCTCCAACAGCATGGACATCCACCTGATAACCGGCGTCATGAATGCTCTTGACTATTGCTTCGAATTGATCCTTTGGATGCATGGGTTTGACTAGATGTTCTCTTCGGTTATCCAAAGGCTTATACATGAGCGGGTATCCATCTATGGCCAATTTGACGCCTTGGAGACGTAACATCGGGGATTGGTAGCGCTTGACCCTGGAAAGCATGGTCTTACATTTTTCGAGGTTAGGAACGTAAGGATATACCCTCACTCTGATAGGCAATTGCGAACGCTTTTCCAACTCTACATAAGTAATTGCTTTCTGGGCTGGAATAAAGTTGTCGTGAACACAGGTTACGCCTTGTTCGGCAAAAAGCTTCATGGCCCATGCGGCGGCGTCAATCTGTTGAATGTCATTCATCGGTGGAGTGTATACGGAATAAATGGCAGGGTAATGAACCAGAATTCCGTTGGGTAGTTTATCTTTTCCTCTCAGGTAAGAAGCCCCGTAGGGATCCTGGATGTCAGTCCTCAAAAGATCAGCCTTTTTGAGCGCCATGGTATTGGCGACCCCGAACTGCCCACTCCAGTGAATAATTAACATCGGATTATCAGGGACAGCTTCATCAAGCTCTTTACGTGTAGGAAATCGTCCTTCTTTAAAATTCCCGAAGCCCCGTCCAACGATCCATTGACCTTTTTCCTTATCGCGTGCAGCTTTTGCCAGAGCCTTCTGAAGTGTCTCAAAGGAGTTAATCTCAGGCGGTCTGAGTATAACGAACATCAGCTGCATTTGCCCGAAAGCGACTAGATGACTGTGAGCGTCTATAATACCCGGGCTGACGCAGTCATTGTTGAGATCAATTACTCGGGTTCTTTTGTCAATTAGGCCTGACATTTCCTCATTTTGGCCTATAGCAAGGATGGTATCACCTTTTACGGCCATAGCCTTAGCAGTAGGCCTTTTGTCGTCCATGGTGACTAAATTGCCGTTTTTAAGGACCAGGTCCGCCGAGGTTCTAGGGGAGGCGAACACTTTAGTGATCCCTAAGTTCGTCAATGCAAGAATGGGAGCCGCAGCCAATGTCTTGAGAACGAATCGTCTAGAAGAAAAGTCGGACCCCGAGGGGGTTTTAGGGGTATTTTTCATGATGGTTGCTCCTGTCGCTGCAACTGACCATTGAGGCCTGTCCTGAAGTCATCGAGGATCCTTCAGAAAACCCTAGAGATCGCTAAGGATCTACTTGCGTAAAGACTCTTTACATACTCATTTAAGTATGACAAATAATTACATTGTTTCCTGAAAAATACCAAATGTTTCTGATGAAAAAATTGTGAGGGGTTTCAGATGTATAGAGTAATGATACACCCATCGAAATACGAAGACATATCCAATGCGGTTGAACACGCTTTTGAACTGTTTCCCCTAAAGATCAAAGGGAAAAAGGTTTTGATAAAGCCAAATGTCCTGAGATCTTCAGATGTAAATGAAGGCATTGTAACAAATCCGGCTTTACTCAGGGCGGTTGTGGAGAAGGTTGAATCCCTGGAGCCCTCTTCGTTGATAGTCGGAGATAATCCGGGCTTGATGAGTTACGGGGCGAATGAGGAGAGTTTTCAGAGAACCGGACTCATGGAGGCGGCTAAAGGTTATTATTTGAACATAGGAAATCAATCAACGGAAGTAAAATTCAACCCGAGGTTCATGAGCTCTGTTAGTGTTTCTCGAGCGGTGATGGATGCGAATATCATAATTAGTCTCCCGAAATTCAAGACCCATGGGTTGACGGTGCTCACCGGGGCAATAAAAAACAGCTACGGCATAATGCCCGGCGCTCAGAAGGCGGCATTACACAAGGCGGCGGGTAACCCTGCTACATTCCATGAGGTCATAGTGGAGGTATTCAAAATTCGACCTCCTGATCTATTTATTGTAGACGCAGTAGTGGGGATGGAAGGAAATGGCCCTGCGAGTCCGGATCTGAGAGATATAGGTCTCGTGCTTGCTTCAGATAACGCCGTGGCGCTTGATTCGGTCATCGCCACTTTGATGGGTTGTGATCCGTCTCAGTTACCCTTTTTACAGAGATCCAAACGAGAAGGGCTGGGGGATTTTAGTCCTGAAAAAATTCAGATCATAGGTGAGCTAGTCCCCATACAGAATTTCAAGCTACCCCCATTGAGCGGCGAGGCTATTTTCAGCAATCTGAAGATTCAGGAGGTAATGACTCAGAAAATTACTCTGAGGCCTAAAGCCGATCCTGATCTTTGCACGGCGTGCGGAACGTGTATAGAGCAATGTCCTGTGTCAGCCTTGTCAATGGGTTCAGTCATTCCGGAGGTAGACGCTGAGAAATGCATTACGTGCTTCTGCTGCCAGGAGATGTGTCCGGAACATGCTATAACTCTTAATTAGAGTAATAGGCTGGCGTTTGGAGATCACACGTCTTATCGTTACAGCTAGAAGTGAATGTTTACCTGAATGAGGTTTAGAAAATGAATACAGTAAAAATAATTACATTGGCTATGTTTGTGGTCGCATCAATTGTGATGGCTCCTTATTCAAGTCCTGCTGATGGGATTGTCGTGCAGGAGTTCGACAGAAACGCTTGTTATTCCACGTGCGGTTGTGACTCCAGGGGTATGGAGGCGGCATGTTTCAGTTGCAGGCAGGAATGTGACAGGAAATTCTGGGCGGCCTTTGATAAGGAAACGAGCGAGGACAAGGTCGGCTCGATAGATGATGACCAAAACTGATGATGCTAAGGCAATTCGCTGGCGACCGCCGTCTGGCTTGAGAAAATTCTTCTAAAGAGGCGGTCACCAGGGACTTAAGAATTAAAGAATCACCGGGATGTTTTTGTCGCGGAGGAATTCCTTGACCTGTCTGACGGTCAGTAACCGGTAATGAAATACGGAAGCGGCCAGGAGGACCGTGGCTCCTGTTTTCGTGGCAACCTCATAAAAGTCTTCCAGTTTTCCGGCTCCACCTGACGCCACGACAGGAACGGATACTACGTCCGAAATAGCTTTTGTGAAATCTATGTCATATCCTGCCTGAGTTCCATCTCCATCCATGCTTGTGGGCAATATAACTCCGGCGCCCAAGGACTCGCATTGTTTGGCCCACTCGATGGCGTCCTTTCCAATGGCTTTTGTCCCACCGGACACTACCAATTCAAAACCTGATGGCATTGCCGAGTTTCGTTTGGCGTCAATAGCCACGGTCACACTGGAGGATCCGAATTTCTTTGCCGCTTTTTCTATCAGGGAAGGATCGTTAACCGCTGCGCTGTTCATTGAAACCTTATTGGCTCCAGCTCCAAGGACAAGCTCTATATCTTCAAGGCTCGCAATTCCTCCACCTACCGTGAGCGGAATCGTTATGACTGAAGAAACGTTTTTCACCCATTCCAGTCGAGTCTTACGATTTTCAAGTGTGGCTGCAATATCGAGCATGGCAAGTTCGTCGGCGCCTTCTTTCTGATAAATGGCGGCGCATTCCACAGGATCCCCGGCGTCCTTGATGTCAACAAAATGGATTCCCTTGACTACTCGTCCATTTTTCATGTCAAGGCATGGCATGATTTTTATCGGCTGCATGATTTCTCCTAACCTACAGGAATTAAAATTATCGCTTCAGGTAAATTGCCCGAAAGCTATTTGCTCGTCCCTTCTTTTTCAGGAGGGGTTTCGGAATTTGTCTGCGAGGTGGCTTTACCCAGGAATTCCGGTAGTTCAAGACCGGCCACTCTGGCTAATTCATGCATTGGCGGTAAGACTCCCATTAATCTCTTACCTAGATCGCTCATGCCTCCTGAGCCGCCACCATCCCATACTATTATCTTTTCCAGTGGCAGATTCTTGACTGTGTCGGCCTGAATATGGGCCAGATCGGTGAGTTTCTCAATGATTAGCAGGGCTGAAGTCAATTGTGCGTCCGACTGACAGGCTTCAACCAGCGCCTTGTATCCCTGGGCTTTGGAATCAAGCTGAGACTTTACGCCCTCGGCTTCCGCCTGCATTTTTGCGAGAATGCCTTCAGCTTCTCCTTTGGCAATCAATACACTTTTTTGCCTTTGCGCCTCTGCTTCGAGGATGGCCTTTTGTTTTTCAGCCTCGGCAAAAACAACCAATTCGGCTTTGAGTCGAGCCTGTTCTCTCTGAGCCCGAGCCTCTTCAGCCTGACGCTGGGCGTCCTGTTCGGCTACCCGTATTGATCCGTCCGCCTGAACGGAAGCCACCTGGCCTTTCGAACGAGCCTCTTCTTCTGCGACCTTTCGGATGGCTTGAGAGTTTGCCACTGAGGCGCTGGCTTGAGCTTCTATGTCAACAGCCTCAGCTTCCAGCATGGAGACCTTTTGTCGTCGATCGCGAGCGGCTTCGGCCTCACCGATGGACGCTTCAGCGTCAGCCGCGGCCAGGGCTTTTCTTCGATCCCTTTCCGCTTCCGCCTCACCCACGGACGCGGCGGCATTAGCAGCGGCGACAGCCCGTTTCTGGTCACGCTGTCTTTCGGCAACACCGATTGTTCCGTTCTTTTCCTGTTCCGCCACATCAACCATGGCCTGATTCACGGCCTCAGCGGCGGCCTTTCTGCCCAGGGCCTTTATGTAGCCGCTGTCGTCTTCAATGTCCTTGATGTTAACATTGATTACAGTGAGTCCTATTTTTTCAAGCTCAACAGAGAGCGATTCGTTAACTTTTGTCATAAAGGCCTGACGGTCGCGGTTTATTTCCTCAATGCGCATGGTGGCCATTACTTGCCTCATCTGGCCGAGAATAACACTTTGAGCCTGGGCCTGAACTTCCTCAATTCCCTGTCCCAGCAAGCGGATGGCGGCGTTCTGCATGACGCCTTCCTCAGTGCTCACCGCTATTGTCACTGTGGTCGGAACGGTGACTCTTATGTTTTCCTGAGAAAGCGCATTGTTGAGATCGATCGGCACCACAAACGGTTCAAGTTCCAGCCATGCGTAATCCTGAAACAGAGGCCAGACAAAAGCGGCTCCACCGTGAATGCATTTGGCGGCGCCTTTCCCCGTTTTTCCAAAAATAACCAGTATGCGGTTGGCCGGGCAACGCTGGTAACGGGTGCTCAAAGCCCAGACAATGGATATTAACATCACAGCTATGGCTATACTCATGATCAGCGCTGTAGTCATGGCTATTGAACCTCCAAATTCCATAATTGAATGACTTCCACAGTGTTCTGGTTAATGATGTTGACTACCTTGACTCTCGTTCCAGCCTCGATTGCGGCGCCATTCTTACCTCTGGCGTTAATCACTGAAATTACGCCCCTGACCATTATCCTAATCTTACCAGTGCCATCGGCTGGAATGCTGATATAGACAGATCCCTCTTCACCTATCGCCCAGGCCGCAGAGACATTGCCCTGTTCCTGCATCCTTAGAAGCAGATGCAATACTAACGCGACAGCGATCATTGCGGCAGCGCCCCATAAAAAACTGTACAGTAGCGCTAAAATTATTGGCGTCCCTTCTGAAAGATAAAGGGTTCCCGACCAACTGAAAATTGTGGCAAAAGCCAGAACCGATCTCACGGAAATTATTGTAAAGCCTTCTACGTTATATTCGTGCGCTTCGTAATGTATGGGGGCGTTAAGGTCACCGTAGACGTCGGAATCACCAAAGTGTCCAGGGCTATGTGAATCAGCGCCAACAAGAGTCATAATGATCTGCCATACGAATAACAAAGTGAAAACCACGGCAGAGCACACAAAAACCTTGTTTATCGCAGATATCCCCGCCCACCATGATTCCATGACTGAACTCCAATTCAGAGGACTTAACCACCGGATTTTATCATAGTATCACATAAGAAGTGTTTTAGAACGACTTTCTTGCATTCCAGTATACCGTCTGGGCCGTGATGAACATGTTGAAATGCGTTAATTGATGAGTCCTTCGATGAGAGCTATGATTGGTCTGCCAAAAAGGTACATGATTGTGATGAAAACGCCCATGGAAATCATTAGAATCATGAAGATCCGCTGAGACAGCCTCAATTGATTCCAGTTCTTAGGGCCACCGAAAGCGTTCCAGTCTGATGCGTCATACCAACGTTTAGGTTTCTTGATATCGAGATCAGTATCTTTCTTGGGGGTTTTGAAGGTATTCCCGCAATTCAGACACTCCAGTGGATAGTATTGCATCATCATCGTGCGCCATCCAAGCGTCATGAATGTCATGAAATAACTAAAACGCCGGCCATATCCATATTGAACAATGTGCGGTGTTATTTCGCCACACTTTTCGCAATAGCGTTGGATAAGGATCAGCTTTCTGAGGAAGAAGAGGAGGGCGCCTATGGCTAGGGCTGCTAAGAAAATCCAGACGATAATTTCAAAAGTATGGAAATCCAAATCAATCCTCCTAACAGACAGCTAGACGAGGAAGCTTTTGGAGGTTTCAGTTTATCAAAGACGATCGTCGGCCGCAAAGCTTTTCATGTTGAAAGAGGTTTTTGGTTAGAGGTACGAATTGGAGCAAAAAGGGCGCACGAAAAAATTTGAAGTAATTTTGAAATTTGTTTGTATATTGAGATGAATAAATCTTGAGTTTTTTATTCAGGAAGGTGAGCCATAGCCAACAGAAGCGACGATCTGGATTTGAGGGCAATGTTGACGCTCGTCATTCTTTGCGCGAGTTGGGGTCTTCAACAAGTTGCGATCAAGATTGCTAGTGAGGGGATTTCACCGGTATTGCAATCGGGCCTGCGTTCCGTGGGGGCGACGATTCTTGTCGGCGTCTGGATGTTATTACGTAAGAATCCGATATTTGAGCGTGATGGGACATTGTGGTGGGGGCTGGCGGCAGGTTTTCTTTTTGCCGCCGAGTTTTTATTAATTTATTTAGGTCTTGAATACACCAACGCATCGCGGTCTGTCATCTTTCTGTATCTTTCTCCATTTGTTGTCGCGTTAGGCGCTCAGCTGTTCATCCCCGGTGAGAACCTGAGGTTTATACAGGTGTTAGGCCTGATTTGCGCTTTTACTGGAATAGTGGTGGCGTTCAGTGAATCCATGAGGCTTCCGACTTATACGATGCTCATCGGAGACGCAATGATAGTTTTGGCGGCAATATTCTGGGGGGCTACCACGGTGTTGATCAAGGCAGGACCTCTGGCCTCCATCTCTCCGGCCAAAACGCTGCTGTACCAGCTCGCTATTTCAGCCGTGGCTCTTATGGGAAGTTTCTTCTTGTGGAATGAGCCGGGTATCACGAAGGTGACGCCGCTCATAATCGGGAGCCTGGTTTACCAGACAATCTGGATAGCCACCATTACGTATTTGGCCTGGTTCTGGCTAATAACCCATTATCCGGCATATAAGCTTGCGTCGTTCACGTTCCTGACACCCCTGTTCGGGGTTCTGGCGGGAGGAATCATCCTTAATGAACCGATAACTATTTCCTTGCTGATAGCTCTGGCGCTTGTAGGCACAGGCATTTGCCTCGTTAACAAACGAGCCTGAAATTCTTGAGAGCTATATATTGCGTCATATACACGGTTATTTGGTCGCGCGCCGATTCAGTGGGAATTAAAAGGCGCTCCTTTTCCATTACCCGTTAAGAATTGAGGATGACGTTTTGAATTACCGCCGTGAAAGTAGCGGCCACCAGGACTGCGAATATCACATGAGGCAATATGCCGATATTTCGGGAGAACGCTGACACGGGAGCGGCAATCCCGAGGCGATATATAGTAATTAGTGTCCACACAAGACCGGTGATTATGAAAATCATCTGAAAGAAGAATATCGTTGATGTTGAAACGACGTTTCCTGTCGGAATAGGGGTTCCGTCAATCCCGAGGTATTGAGCGAGCAATCCCAGAATTTGCGGTCCCATACTGAACAGATAAAAAGCGTGGAACGCCAGGAAAGACAGCGCAGTCAAGGGAAGCAACGCGAGGGCGAAACGCGAATAGTTCTCCCAGAAGCGTTCCTTGAACATTCGATGAGAAAGCGCTACGGCAATCATAGACACTATATTTACAGATGCAATCAACCCCACAAAAAGGATGGTGAAGCGTAACATGAAGTTGTCGGACGCCCATAAAAACATGCCGTCGAACCATGAGCCTCGAGTCAGCATGTCACTTAGCAAGCCTCCGATGAGTCCGAGAACGAGAAATCCGGTTCCGGCTCGCACGTAACGCACTTCACCCAGTTCATATCCAGGGATACGCAAGTTCAGCCTTATGGCGGAATGCGGGCAATTCTTCACACAATTGCCGCATAATTTACAGAATTGGTTACTATGAAGAGTAGCGACAACCTGTCCAAACGGACATCCTTCGGTCTTTTGTCCCCCAAAATAGCATTCCTGAGTGTTACAGCTTGAAAGACAGACGGTGTTGTCGGCTCTCAATTCGAGCATGGAGATTCTTGCGAGCAAACCGTTCATTCCACCGAGGGGACAGATGTAGCGGCACCAGGCCTGCCGAGCCCATATAGTGTTGAGGACAAACGCTATCAGGAACATGCTTAGAAGCAGCAGGCCGAGGTTGAAGGGAGAGCTTCTAATATCAGTGGCGCATTCTATCCATATTATGAAGAGAATGCCTCCTGCGATTAAAAAATCACTCCGTGTTGTTAGCGCCGCTGGGAAAGGGATTTCCAGTGAAATAATTTTCTTGGCGAGCTTGCTCAAGGCCCCGATGGCGCAAACGCTACAGAGTATTCTTGCTCCGAACAGGGCGCCGACTATCATGCCCGGCCAGGCCAAAGACCACATAACCATTGCGGCAAGGTTTTTCGAAGGATCCGGTGGGCCAAGAAACAACATCAGGACTATAGTGATGAAAATGGGAACGAAGGCGCTTTGAAGTATAGCTGGGAAAAGAGGGCTTGTTACAGCCTGTTTGATTGGTTTTATGTTCAGTAAATCGTATTTGAGGGAAAATTCGGGTTGCTTTGTATCGAGTGTGAGATCCTGCCTTCTGACCAGTTCTCCCGGGGCGACAAGAACCGCTCGCCTCATGGCATTGGCCAGCTCCAGATCGTTTCCCGGCCATGAATAATCAATCATAGCCTTTAGTGTAAGATCTGCCAAACGGGGGATCCTGGTGTTCATTTCCCTGGCGTAGTGTTCAAGATAGCTTTGAGCCAGTGAAGGAATAAGTTCGCGTCTGTCCCTGAGGGGCGGTATCACCAACGCATTCCGACTCAATTCGTACAGGAGGGGATTCGAGTCTGGGTCATATTTCGAAGGATGGAGATTGGTGTGACAGATAAGCCTGAAATCTATCTGAACGGGTTCATCGCTCCCCAGGGGGCAATAGAAACCGGTTTTTAAAGTGTCCAGCAATTTTTGCTGGGTGACAGGAGTCAGGTGATGGGCTCCTCTGATGAAAAGCGCCCCGTCCCTGGCCAATTCAATATAACCGTTTAATTTTCTTACGATACCTTTTTGGGTAACTTTATGGTATCCGAAAAGGAACTTGATTTGTTCGGTAGTGCGGGATTGGTCTTCAGTGTCCATAGCTCCGCGGCGGGCCATAAAAAAAGAATCCCGTCCCATTTTGCGAGCGTCGACCGGAACCAGGACTTCTTTGTACTTATCCGCAGCGTCAAAGATTGCGTAGGCGAGTATGTCTTTTCCCACACCTTTATCGCCAACGATGACGACTGACTCACTGGAATAGGCTAGATCACAAAAGCGCGACTGAACTTCCTGAGGCAGTCCGGGATGGGTGGGATAAGCGCATGTGGCAGGGACGTTCGGGTCCAATGTCTTGGCCGGGGACGCGAAATCGTCTCTATCAACCTTGACGGTCTTTTTTCCAAGAGATTTAAGAAGTTCAACAGTGAATTCGGGGATTTCCCTCAGGATTCTTTGAAAACGGTCGGTGGAGATTTCGAGGAAGCGGGATTCTTCGGTGGCGATGAGGGTGGCTCCAGTGGGCCATGCCCTTCCAGTAAGGAACGCCAGGTCTCCGAAGACGTCACCGGGTTCGAGGCGGTCGAGCACCACATCCTGGGCCGCCCGATATTCCATCGATAGCTCGGCTTTGCCTGAAAGAAGGCACAGGATTCGCTGTTTTCCTTCCTCTCCGCTTGAAATTATTTCACCCGGAGTAAAATCGAGGATAGAGAATTTCTGATTAAGTAAAGGCCGGAAAATGCTGGGCGCCTTTTCAATTGTTTCGGACACCGCCTCTGGTAATAATATTCGGTTTGGCATTGTTCTGTCCAGTTGTGGGCAATTGGCCCTAATAAGTAAAACTTTAGTATACCAAAGAACAAAAACAATGTCTCAAAACAGTTTATTTCAAAACTTTTTTAAGGCGCCCCGTGTCTGAGGTTACTTGCATTCCCTACAACTGCTAACCACCTTGCCTCCTTCCTTTTCACAATCGGCCTTTGTGTGGAGATTATCGCAGTTGTTCTTGTCGTGACAACAGTAAACCCTCGGGTCTTTGCTTTTTGAGGCTTCGTGAGCGTTTGCGCCTGGTAAACCGATCAAAATCAGCGCTCCAAGAATTAGAAACAGTTTTTTCATCAATGTTCTCCTTTAGTGTTCGAAATTTTAACTCTCAATGGGTGTTTTCATGAACCGTGTCATGCCGGTTCATTTCTGTTCGGATTTGCAAATCTCCTTTCTACGGTAGAAAACAGGGCCGGTAAGACCAACAGTGTAAGAATCGTGCTTGAGATCAAGCCGCCGATGACAACGGTAGCCAGAGGTTTTTGCACTTCAGCGCCTGTTCCGGTAGAAATGGCCATAGGCAAGAACCCCAGGGAGGCGACCAAAGCTGTCATCAGAACGGGCCGGAGCCGTGTCAAGGCGCCTTGTGTAATAGCCTCCTCAAGGTCAACCCCTTCATTGATCAACTTATTGATAAATGTCACCATCACGAGGCCGTTTAGGACAGCTACTCCGGAAAGGGCGATAAAACCGACTGAAGCCGAAATGGAAAGCGGTATGTCTCTCAACCAGAGGGCCGCAATTCCTCCTGACATAGCCAGTGGCACACCTGAGAAGACGAGCAGAGCGTGCCTTGCAGAGCCAAAAGCGACGAAAAGTAGACCTAAAATAAGCAAAAGGACTATTGGGACAACTATTTTGAGTCGCTTAGAGGCTGAGAGAAGTTGTTCGAATTCTCCACCCCAGGTGATCCAGTATCCTGATGGAAGTTTTACCTTCTCATTTATCTGCTTCTGGGATTCTTCGATGAATGAGCCAAGATCTCGATCGCGAACATTCGCGGTAACCACCACACGTCTCTTGCCGTCCTCCCTACTGATCTGATTGGGGCCTGTTACAACAGCTAATTCCGCTATTGAATCCAATTCAACAAAGTATCGCTGTTTTTTCGCGTCAGTGATTTCGTAGGACACCAACAAAGGATTACGGGTAGGCTCTTTTTGCGGGATTGGGATAGGTAATCTCCTGAGGGCTTCGATGTTGGTCCTCATGTTTTCAGGGAGTCTTACCACTATATCGAAGCGGCGGTCTCCCTCGAAGAGAAGTCCGGCGCTTTTACCACCGATGGCAATTTCTATGATGTCCTGGACATCACTGACGTTGAGTCCGTATCTTGCCATCTCAGACCGCTTCATTTTGACGGTAAGGATGGGCAATCCGGTGACCTGTTCCACCCGTACGTGAGTGGCCCCGGGGATACCGTTAATAATCTCCGAGACTTCTTCGGCCTTGGCGAGCATTACGGACATGTCATCGCCGAAAACCTTGATCGCCACGTCGCTCAGCACTCCGGCAAGAAGGTGGTTGAAACGCATACGTATCGGCTGGCTGAACTCAAAGTTTGTGCCGGGCAATTCGTTCACCGCTTTTTCCATCTGCTTGACGAGATCAACTTTTGGCAGGTTCGGATCAGGCCACTGTGAACGTGGTTTTAGTATTACCGTTTTATCGCCTATGCTTGGTGGGTGTGGCTCGGTAGCTATTTCCGATGTTCCGAGGCGGCCCGATACGGTTTGGACTTGCGGGAATTTCTCCAGGATAGTCTTCGCTACAAGTGATTGCATCTCTACGGCCTGAGATAGGCTTGTTTCAGGGATACGCAGGGTATGTATGGCGATGTCGCCTTCATCCAGACTCGGAATAAATTCACGTCCCATTCGTGAAACAGTCAGGACGCTGATGACGATAAGGACAACGGCTGAAGTCAGGACCAGCGGCTTGTGATTGAGCGAAAAGCTTAAGGCCGGTGTATAAATGCGCTTCGCGATTTTGCTTATAAAGTTTTCCCCTTCAGATTTATTTTTTGACAGGAAGACTGTCACAGCGGCAGGCACGAAGGTGAATGACAGGATCAGGGCTCCTGTCAAGGCAAGCAGCATTGTTAGAGCCATTGGTATGAACATCTTGCCTTCTACCCCTGTCAGAGTCAAAACGGGAATGTAGACGATCATGATGATCAATTCACCGAAGAGCATGGGGCGTCTGACTTCCTGCGAGGCCTCATGAATTATTGAAATTCTGTCTCTAAGGCTCAGGGGTCCGTTAGCGAGCCGCTGGGCTTCTGACAGCTTACGGGAACAGTTTTCGACAATTACAACCGCTCCATCGACAATTATCCCGAAGTCTATGGCTCCGAGACTCATGAGATTCGCCGTAAGTTTGTTAGCGACCATACCTGTTGCCGTGAAAAGCATGGATAGGGGTATTACCGCGGCAGTTATGAGCGCAGCCCTGAAATTGCCCAGGAACAGGAAAAGGATCACGATCACCAGTATGGCGCCTTCGCTAAGGCTCGTCCAAACGGTATTGATGGTTTTGTCCACGAGGACAGTTCGGTCATAAATTGGTTTTGCTGTAACGCCTTCTGGCAGGGTCTTATTGATTTCGGCCAGTTTTTGCTGGGCTCTCTGGGCCACGACACGGCTATTTTCACCCATCAGCATGAAAACCGTTCCTAACACGGTTTCATGACCATCTTTCGTGGCAGCGCCGGTTCTGAGCTCCTTGCCAAGGCTGACTTCTGCGACATCCCTGACGAGTATGGGGATGCCTCGTACGTTTTTCACAATTATGTTTGATATGTCCTCAAGATCCGCAACCTGAGCTGGCGCGCGAACCAGAAACTGTCCGTGGCTTCCTTCAATATATCCAGCGCCTACATTGGAGTTGTTCAATGTCAGGGAGGTCATCACGTCGGCGAAAGTCAGACCGTTTGCAATAAGTTTGTATGGATCGGGCGTAATGTGAAACTGCTTGTCATAACCGCCGATAGTGTTTATTTCAGTAACGCCGGGGGTGTTGCGCAACTGTGGCCTAATTATCCAGTCCTGAATGGTCCGTAAATCGGTGATGGTATAAGGTGATCCGTCGGGTTTTCTGGCGTCTTTTTCCGCCTCAACCGTCCACATGAAGATTTCGCCGAGACCGGTGGATATGGGACCCAGAACAGGCTCAACGTTCGGAGGGAGCTTTCCTCTTAGTTCTTGAAGCCTTTCGCTAACGACACGTCTGGCGAAATAAACGTCCACTCCGTCTTCGAAAATGATGGTGATGAGGGCGATGCCGTATTGAGAGAGGGATCGGGTTTTGACGAGATTTGGAAGCCCGGCCATTCCTGTTTCGAGAGGAAACGTTATCCGTTGTTCTATTTCCAATGGTGATAGGCCTTTAGCCTGTGCTGTCACCTGGACCTGAACGTTTGTGATATCGGGCACAGCGTCGATGTTGACACGGTACAGGTTATAAAACCCGAAACCCGCCATCACAAGGGTCAGGGCAAGAATTATCCATCTATGGGTTATGGAGAATCGAAGTATTTGCGAAATCATGCGCCGTTCCTAGTGCTGGTGGGACATTGACGATTTGCCGAGTTCGGATTTAAGTATGTAACTATTCTTTGTCACATAGGATTCTCCGGGGGACAGTCCCGCTATTATCTGGGTAAAGTGTCCATCTGAGCGGCCGAGTTTTATTGGACGAGCTTCGAAGGTATCTTCATAACGGACAAAGACCACAGGTTTGTCATGATAGTTCTGGATGGCATCATTTCTGACCGCCACGGGAACAGTCTGTTCTTCCTTGATTATTTCGACTTTGACGAACAGACCTGGTCGCCATTTGCCATCGGGGTTTTCCAACACTACACGAGCCCGAGCTGTCCTGCTTTCATCGCCAATAACAGAATCGATGTAAGAGACCTGGCCGTTTGTGACCATGTCTGAGGAGGTAGCTTTAATTATGGCCTTTTGACCCAGACGCACCGACTCGAGATCCGAGGGATAGACAATGATTTCCGCCCATACCGTAGAAAGGTCGGCGACAACATAAATTTCCGCGTCATCCTTGAGCCAATCGCCATTAGCGACGTTTTTCTTCACTATTACTCCGTCGAATGGCGCCCTGATAGGGTAGTGTGTCAAGTCCTTCAGAGAGCCTTCTTCGAGTTTTTGTATCTCTTCTTCAGTGAGGCCCAGGGCTATGAGTTTACGTGTGGCGGAGGTAAGGCCGATCTTTTCTTCAAGAAACATCTTCTTGGATGTAAGAAATTCTTTTTCCGGCACAGTCTGTTTTTCCCATAGTTGCTGGGACCTTTCGTAATTGTATCGGGCCAGCTTTTCACGTTCGAGCGCCAAAAGATATTGGCTTTTGGCTTCACCAAGTTCCCTGCTGTCTATCCAGGTGATAATTTCATCCTTTTTTACAGGGTCGCCGAGGTTTTTGAGGGATTGGCGCACGTATCCTGAAACTCGCGGAACGATGCGGGAAGCTTTGTCCGTATTCAGGACTAGTTCTCCCGGCAAGGTCAGGGTGGTCCTGATTTGTTTACTTTGGGCCAGGTCCGAGTCGATTCCCATGCGTTTGACAAGTTCGGAAGCCATACTCAACCGACCTTCATACTGAGAAAATTCCCACTCGTAGTCGTTGTCCTTCCATTTGGCTGTTAATTTGATGAAAAATGACTTCGGACCATCGATTTCAAGTTCTGACACCAGGAAATTGTCCAGAGGCTTGAAGGCGTAAGTTTTAAGGCTAGTGTCAAGCAGCTCGGTTTCCATAGTTACACTGACCTGACTTGGGTCAACGGGTTTGTGTTTGTAGTAAGGATAGACCCGAAAATGGGAATTGTGACCGTTGTCGAACGTTACCAGTTCAACCTCAAAGTCGCCTTCAGTCAGCATTTTCCCACCGTGTTTTCCTCTATCGGATTCGTGCTTGTGATTATCCCCATGGCTGTGACCATGAGCATCAATCGATGCAGCGGTGGGTCTATCGCTAAAAAGGATTTTTGCCGAAATAGCCATGCCTAAAAGGATCACGGCAATCACCCCGATAATTTCTTTCTTCGGCATCTGTTTCCCTCCGTTAAGGGCCAGGACCATTGTATTAGCGAGGAATAAAACCCCGGTCTATAATCCTGAATGTTTAAAACGATTAGTTGTTTAGTTTTCTGTGAAAATAGAACGCAGCGGAACGCTGAACGATTTAGATTAAGAGCTGGACAGTCTGGAGGGCGCCAGTCCCGTAGACGAATAAATGGTCAGAATTTTGAGTGAGGGGGCGAAATGAGGTATGTCTTTCCATGAATTTCTCAGGTATTGTTGACCCAAGAATTGGTTTTAATGGGATGGGATGGGCGTATTTATTTATAGGGATTGCCTGGAGGAGATTTTCTGAGTTTTCCTTATGTAAGTCCGGACACTTACAAGCGCAATGTTCCTTCTGGGATGTTGGAGGTGGTTGATGAAATAATGCGCCAGGATTATGCAGAATGGACTTGTAGGTCAAGGCGCTATGGGAATGCTGCTGAGAAATATGATCGCTATGACAGGGTTCGTGTTCATTACAGAACCCGGGGACGATGCTGGCGACCAAAGAGATCTGGTAAACAAATATTAAAAGTATGATCTTATATAGTTTGTTCAAGCGCTTGTTTCTCTGGGTGTTCTGTTTACAGTCTTCCAAGGTCTTATTAGCCAATAATCTTCTGTACGTGACAATAAGGTTTACTACTATTTTTGTCAATATCTAAGCGCCAAGAGGTCATGAAATTGTATAGTTTTTAGAAGTGATCAGGGTTGTTTTTGAAAAATTGGACTACATAGTCGTTGAGAAAAGCGGGAAAATGATCTGTAATCAATTACGATTTAATTTGAGAATCAACTTAATGTTTTGAAAAAAGCGTAATTTCAATTAAAATATGAAGATGGCGATTCAGGTTGTTATGATGGGAGAGAAGCAAGCATGACCAAGGCCGTGTTTCAGAGGACACATTTTAGTAATTCTGTGACTCTGCCTTTGGTAATTGTTGTTGTGGTAATTTTTTTTCTGGCATGCTGGACGTGGTGGGCGACAGATTTGTCGATGCGAGAAGACCTGGTGGAGCAGGCGGAAATAGTGGCCAATTCCATAGAATTGTCACGGGTTACGTCGTTGGAGGGAGTCAAGAGTGAGGAGACGGACCCGAACTATGTGAAATTAAAACAACAGCTTTTTCATTTGCGTCAGGCGAATCCTCGATGCCGGTTTTTATATATTTTGGGCAAGCGTCAAGAGGGTCCGTTATTTTTTTACGTTGATTCGGAGCCGCCGGGATCGGAGGATGAATCTCCTCCGGGACAGACATATGATGAGGCAGCGGCATCGTTTCACGATGTATTTACTACGGGAAAATCCGACGTCATAGGCCCGGTTAGTGACAGATGGGGATCATGGGTTACGGCCATTGTTCCATTGATTGACCCATCGACGGGCGAGGTGGTTGGGGCCTTGGGGATGGACATAAATGCCAGCACATGGAAATGGGAGGTCCTGACCTGGGTCATATTTCACGTTGGGTTGTTGCTCGTTCTGTTGTTTGTTTTAGGGAGCATGTGGTATGCGGTGCGGCGGTTGGAAACGTCTGGAGCGGGTTACCGTGGACATCTGGAACAGTGAAGGCGGTGTCGGCTTTGTGTTGGAATTCGAAGTTATAGCCTGGTATTTTAATGAAGCAAAGTAACACATTTCGAATGCTTTGGCTTCCGACGCTTATGGTGGCGGGTTTGACGTTACTGGTATTCGTGGCGTTGATTTACTACCAGAACACCCAGGTTTCGAACGCGGTTAGACTTCCGGAGCGAATGGAGGAAATAACAAGAAAGGTTGAATCAATAATAGCCTATATGCTCCAAGGTGTAACAACGGGTGATCAGGATGACTTTAGTTCGGCGTTGAGAGTTTCACAGAGGGTAGAATACGACATAGGAAGGCTCGAACACCATTTTGGATCTAGCGGAAAGCATCTGGCGGACGTTTATGCGGAGCTTCATCAGAAACTCTCCAAAGCTGTAGCATTGCTTCATTCAGGCCAAAGAAAAGACGCGGATGAGGTCATGGATGTCGTTCGAGACCTGCAATTGGTTCTTGATACAAGTCTTTTGATGATTACCAATCAGATGGAGTCGAAGCAGAGGATTCTGTTGCAGACTCTAAACGTGATGATGTGTTTTGCGGCCATTTTACTTGTGGCTGTGACGCTAACCAATGGTCTGCTGGTAATTCCGAAGGCGGTTGTAGAGCCGATGAACCGGATGAATGAGGAGTTACGTGAGAGTGAGAGTCATCTGGCAGCGACTCTTCATTCGATAGGAGACGGTGTCATCAGTTCCGGATCAAATGCTCGAATCACTAGAATCAACGCCGTAGCTGAGGATCTCACTGGTTGGAAATCTGACCAGGCCATTGGTAGATCGGTTGATGAAATATTCCACATTATTGATGTTCGAACACGTGAGGAAGTCGAATCCCCTGTTAAGCTCACGCTACATAATGGCTACACGGTCCATATCCCTGACCATACTGTTCTGATATCCCGTGATGGGAGTCAGAGGCAGATTGATGATAGTTGCGCTCCGATTCGTGATGTGAACGGAAGAGTTACAGGCGCGGTTCTTGTTTTCAGGGATGTTACCGAGGAGTATCATCGACGTGAGGAGTTAAGGGCTAGCGATGAACGTTTTGCTCAGATAGCGGAAGTTAGTGGGGAGATGATTTGGGAGGTAAACGCTCACGGTGTTTACACCTATGTCAGCCAGGCCTGTGAGACTCTCTTCGGTTATCGCGCTGAAGAGATGATTGGGAAGATGAGTTTTTATGATCTTCATCCTGTTGAAAATCGTGAGGAGTTCAAGCAAGCCGCTTTTGGGGTTTTCAGAGAAAGAAGCTTTTTCAAGAATTTAGAGAATGTTGTAGTAGCCAAGAATGGGGCCCATGTGACGGTGATAACCAATGGGGTTCCGATGTTAAATCCTGATGGAACATTGAAGGGTTATCGAGGCTCTGATTTGGACATAACGGCTCGGAAAAAGGTTGAGGAAGAGTTGATCCAGACAAACCGCAACCTGGAAGAGGCCAACGCTAGAGCTAATGAACTGGCTGCTGAAGCGGCCAAGGCGAATGCGGCGAAGAGTGAATTTCTGGCCAACATGAGCCACGAGATACGAACTCCGATGAACGGTATCATCGGTATGACCGAAGTGGCTTTGAATACAAACCTTACTAACGAGCAACGCGAATACCTAGAGGCGGTTCTTACGTCCGCGGAATCCATGATGATCATTATCAATGATATCCTGGATTTTTCAAAGATTGAAGCGGGAAAAATTGAACTGTCGAAAACCGAATTCAATATTTACGAATTAATTGAAGAGACTACTGCAACATTGGCTGCGAGCCCGCAGAAGGGGAGCCAGGTTGAGATATCTTTTCTCATAAACAGTGATGTGCCTGAAAATGTTGTGGGAGATCCGGTCAGACTACGTCAGATAATCACTAACCTGGTGGGGAATTCTATCAAGTTCACCGAGCATGGCTTCATAAATGTTACTGTAGGCCTGGAATCATCTTCGGAAGGCAGCGCAACGCTATTGTTCTGTTTTAGTGACACAGGGATCGGGATTGCTCCAGACAAGGTGGAATCAATCTTTAAGCCTTTTGAACAGGCGGATAGCTCTACTACAAGGAAGTATGGGGGTACAGGCTTAGGCTTGACGATAGTGGCACGTTTGCTTGAACTGATGAATGGCAAAATATGGGTGGAAAGTTCTCCGGGAAAAGGCAGTAATTTTTATTTCACCGTTCCGTTTGGAATTGGAAAAGACTCGTCTTTGAAAAGGAACCCGGAAAGGATAGAAAACCTTCAAAATACGAGGGCGCTGATTGTTGACGATAATCCCATTAACAGGCTGATTCTAATACAGACTTTTTCACAGTGGCTCATGAGGCCTAATGCCGCGGCAAATTCAGAGGACGCTCTGGACTTACTTGATCAGGCTAAAAAAGAGGGAGATCCTTTTGAGTTGATGATGCTTGATGTTCAGATGCCGGGAATGGATGGGTTTGAATTCGCGGAATATCTTGCAAGGAATCCCGGTATTTACGATGGTCCAACAGTTATAATGACTTCCTCTCATTCTCCTGATGACGCGAGGAGATGCAAGGACCTCGCTATAGCCGGATATCTTACAAAGCCCGTAAGAAGGAGCCAATTGCTAGAAGAGATAAATTCTGTCCTTGGCATGAAGAAGGCTCAAGAAAAAGGCATTAACTCTGCCTCACTTTCTGACGTGCCAAGTCCTTCAAGGCCAATGAAGATTCTTGTGGCGGAGGACAACCCTATTAACCAGAAATTTGTTCAGGTCGCATTGAAGAAGGCGGGGCACGTCATTACGAGTGTGACCGATGGTAGGCAGGCCGTGGACGCGATAAACAGAGAATCCTTTGATTTGGTGCTCATGGATGTTCAGATGCCTGAGATGGATGGTTTTGAGGCCACATCCAGGATTCGTCAGTACCAGAAGGAATCCGGCGTACATATTCCCATAGTCGCAATGACTGCAAATGCGATGAAAGGGGACCGAGAGAAGTGCATAGAGGCTGGTATGGACGACTACCTGTCAAAACCGGTCAAGGTTAGGGAGCTTCTAGAGGTATTGGAAAAAATAAATTCATCCATGTTCTGATTGGACAATTGCTGAAGGACTGATGGGTCAGGAAGCTAGAGGTGGCATTGATGACTGAAGATAGGGAAAAGAAAGTAGCTGAATGTGATGAGACTCCGATGGAGGACGCCCGGATAAGTTACACGAGTCATGGTCTGGCTCGAGGTGTTTTAGATCATTTGTATTATCAGCAAGCTCGTCTTCCTGAATTTGCTACCCCCAATGACTGGTATGTAGCATTGGCTAGCGCTGTGAGGGATCGTTTGGCGGAAAGATGGATCAACACTTCCCGGAACATATTAATGCGTCCGGATC
The DNA here is from genome assembly GCA_937930835.1 of uncultured Desulfomonile sp. Classification (GTDB taxonomy): domain Bacteria; phylum Desulfobacterota; class Desulfomonilia; order Desulfomonilales; family Desulfomonilaceae; genus CAITZA01. Next base: position 2,270 of record CALGLN010000075.1, on the reverse strand, counting down.
TCAAGGTTGTGTGTTATTTATCGGCTGAATTTCTCATGGGACCTCAGTTAGGCAATGCGGTGCTGGACCTTGACATCATGGATGAAGTGCGGGATTCCATGGAGACATTGGGTCTTGATTTTGATGAGGTTTTGGAATGTGAATTGGAGCCTGGCCTTGGCAATGGTGGGTTAGGTCGTCTGGCGGCCTGTTACCTTGATTCTCTGGCTACACTTGAAATTCCGGCATTTGGTTTTGGAATTCGTTATGAATTCGGCATATTCGATCAGTTGATACGAGATGGATGGCAAGTAGAGCGAACGGACAAATGGCTTCGATTTGGCAATCCCTGGGAAATCTTGAGACCTGAGATATCGTTCAACGTAGGCCTGGGTGGTCATACGGAGTCTTATCACGATGTTGAGGGTAACTACCGGGTGGTCTGGCGGCCTGATTTGTTAGTGCGTGGAGTGGCGTGTGACACCCCAGTTCCTGGTTATAAATCAAGCGTTGTCAATTTTCTTAGGCTATGGAAGGCCGAAGCGTGTGAATCATTCGATTTCCAGGCGTTCAATGTGGGAGATTATTATGGAGCGGTTGATGAGAAGGTTTTTTCCGAAACAATAACCAAAGTGCTTTATCCAAATGATGAGCCGTATCAGGGTAAAAGGCTCAGGTTATCGCAGCAGTATTTTTTTGTTTCATGCACCTTGCAGAATCTGATCAATTTGTGCATTGAGCTTGATATTCCGTTGAGGGAGTTTCATCGCAGCTTTGCCATACAACTGAACGATACTCATCCAGCCATAGCGGTGGCGGAGTTGATGAGAATACTGGTTGATGAGCATTTTCTTGATTGGGATACGGCCTGGGAAGTAACCACAAAGACTTTTGCCTACACTAACCACACCTTATTACCTGAAGCGCTGGAAAAATGGGCGCTGCCCTTATTTCGTAGCCTGTTGCCGAGGCATTTGGAGATAATTTACGAGATCAATCAGCGTTTTCTGGATTGGCTTCGCGAAAAATATCCGAATGATCCGTGGAAGATAGCAAATTTATCAATAATAGATGAGCACGGCGAGAAGTATGTGAGGATGGCTAATCTTGCCTGCATTGGTGGTCATGCCATAAACGGTGTGGCGGCGCTTCACACCGAATTACTCAAGAGCCAGACCCTCAGGGATTTCTATGAATTGTGGCCCGAAAAGTTCCACAACATTACCAATGGGGTTACTCCAAGGCGCTGGATGGCTTTGTGCAATCCTGATCTGGCCTCATTGATTAGCGACAGGATAGGAAATGGCTGGATCAAGGATACTGACTCCAACCTGGCCAAACTCGAAAAATTTGCTGAAGACACCAGCTTTCAGGACGATTGGCGGCGGATTCAAAAAGGCGCAAAGGACAAGCTGGCCGCTTACATCAAAAAGAGGCTCAACATCGAGGTTGATCCGGAATCTCTTTTTGATGTTCAGGTCAAGAGGATTCACGAGTACAAAAGGCAGCACCTGAACGCTTTACACATTATCGCCTTATATAACAGGATAAAAAATAATCCTAACGGGACTTTCACTCCGAGAACATTCATCTTTGGCGGGAAAGCCGCTCCGTCATATTTCATGGCCAAGCTGATCATAAAGCTCATAAATTCCATTGCGGATGTTATAAACAGTGACACTGACATTCGTGGTCTGATAAAAGTTGTTTTTATACCAAATTTTAATGTCAAGAATGGTCAGAGGATTTATCCCGCGGCTGATCTTTCCGAGCAGATATCAACGGCGGGTAAGGAAGCGTCAGGAACGGGTAACATGAAATTCGCCATGAACGGCGCCTTGACAATAGGGACGCTTGATGGGGCTAACATAGAGATCAGGGAAGAGGTAGGCGCCGAGAATTTCTTCCTGTTTGGTTTAACTGCAGATCAGGTTTTGGAGAAGAAGACCCGTGGATATTATCCTCGTGGATATTATGACCAAGATGAAGAGTTAAGGCTGGCCATAGACCAGATCTCTTCCGGTTTGTTTTCCCGGGGAGACAGGTCTCTTTTTCGTCCATTGCTTGATTCATTGTTACATCATGACGAATACATGGTATTTGCGGATTTTAGGTCTTATCTGGACTGCCAGGACGAAGTGGCAAACGCTTTCAGGGACAAGAGCCGATGGACGAAAATGTCAATTCTTAATACCGCTCGAATGGGTAAATTTTCTTCTGATAGGGCAATTACTGAGTACTGTAATAATATATGGGATGCTAAAGCATTAAATCACAAATCTTCAAGGTGA
>CALGLN010000074.1 GCA_937930835.1 uncultured Desulfomonile sp. | reverse complement strand
GAAGCCAGTACTCTTGTCAACATCGGAGCAGTACACGCAAACTTGGGGCAGCATAAAAAGTCGTTTGATTATTACAAAAAATCACTGGCCATAGTTCAAGAGATAGGTGATGTTGCTGAAGAAGCTGGCATTCTTGGGCGCATTGGATTGGTATACTCCGAACTAGGCCAGTATCAACAGGCGCTTGATCTGTATGAAAAAGCATTACGCATTGAGCAAAAGGTTGGCGATGCTGCCGGAGAAGCTAGGACTCTCGGAAGAATTGGGATGATTTATAACTATTTGGGGCAGTATCAAAAAGCGCTTGTTCATTGTGAAAAATCGTTGGTTATGGAGCAAAAGATAGGCGATGTCCTCGGCGAGGCCATGACTCTGGGAAACATAGAAAATATTTACACCAACATGGGGCAGTATCAAAAAGCACTAGAAAATCTTGAAAGATGTTTGACAATAAGCCAAAAGATTGGAAACGCACATTTAGAAGCAAATACATTTTATCGCATGGGCTCAATCTACACCCAGCTTGGTAAGTTTGATGATGCGCTGATTAATTATCAGTTCGCTCAAGACGTATTCTCTAAAATTGGCGCTCCTACGGCCTTGGTTATCGACTCAATTGGGAATCTATATATGGATAGAGGAGAATCAGATAAAGCAGAGTCTTACCTGGAAAAATCCAAAGACCTCAGGTCTTACGCTAGATTCTACCTTCTGAGATCGGACTATGAGCTTGCTAGAGGCCGCTATGAAAAAGTTTTAGCGTTAGCCGAGAAGAATCAAAACGCCGACAACCTCTTCATTGCATACACCGGTCTCGGTAAAGTTTGTGAGGCTTTGAATGATTACAACAAATCCGAAGAATACTACCAAAAAGCAATGGTACTGACAGAAGAACTAAGATCGAGACTATTGCCATCGGAGAGGAAAAACTTTTTTGAAGTCAAAATTGGAGGCTTTTATCGGAATGAACCGGCTAAGGGACTGACTCGTATCAGGATGAAACTTAACAGGCCATATGAGAGTATAGAGCCCAGTGAAATGACAAGAGCCAGGGCGTTTTCCGATGTCATATCTTCAAGGTCTGAAGGCAGTGTCTCTGGAATACCAAAAGAAATATTGGGAAAGGAAAACGCCTTAGTGTCGAAAGTGGCTTCTTTAAAAAAGGAGTTGGCCAAGACTGACAGAGAAAAGCAGGCTGATCGATTTCAAAACCTGAATTCAGAGATTCAATCAGCACAGTCAGATCTGAATTCTTTCATAGAGGATCTTTGGTCCAAGTATCCGCCGTATGCCGCGGTAAAGTATCCCAGACCGGTTACACTCAGAGAGTCAAAACTGGGATCTGATGAACAGATAGTGGTGTTCGACGTATCTACAGAGGGTGTGGGAGTTAAATTAATAAAAGATAAGCAAATAACCCAGACATTTTATACTGATTGGAAGTCTGAAGAACTTGAAAGAGATGTCACCAACTTCAGGCAACCTCTTGAGCAGTTAAAGCTGACGGAATTTGATCCTGACCTCGGCAATGCCCTCTATAAACGACTGTTGTCACCTGTCATTGATCACCTACCAGCGGGTGTGCCTCTAATCATCATTCCAGATGGAATACTAGCCACGCTTCCTTTTGAAGCCCTCGTCGTAGATGGCAACCCTACTTGGAAAAAGATCGACACAGAATGGCCGGACTCTTTAAAGGATTACCCTGACGGTCTGACTTTTTTGGGGGATGTTCATCCCATTAGTTATTATCAGTCTATAACGGCTCTCACACTAGCAAGGGCTACAAATACTAAAAATAAAGAAAATAAGAAACTGCTGGTGATGGCAGACCCTGTTTTTGATATGAGTGACCAACGGATCCAGGGTATTAGCCACATGAAACCGCTCGAACAAGATAAGACCAACGATGTAACTCTTATGCAAACGATAGAAGATGCAAGTCAGGGGAGATTCAGGCTAAAACGTCTGAGTAAAACTACTGAAATGGCTGGACAATTTCAGCAAATGTATGGAGAAAATTGTTTGTCTTTGACTGGATTGAAGGCCAACAAATCTGATTTCTTAACAAAAATAGCGCCCGATCTAGAGCGCTACTCTGACGTCGTATTTGCTACTCACGGGGTCATTTCTACTCACGTTCCGGGCTTGATGGAACCATTCTTGGCTTTGACGATGATTCCTCCAGGGACTGATGGGTTTCTGAAGATGTCTGACGTGATGTCTCTGAAAATGAATGCAGAGATAGTAGCCCTTACAGCGTGCCAAACAGGTCTCGGAAAGGACTTGTCGGGAGAAGGCGTAATGAGTATGGGGAGGGCATTTCAATACGCTGGAGCCAAATCTGTGCTAATGAGTCTTTGGTCTGTGTCAGAAGCAGGGTCTGCATTGCTCACCGAAAAATTCTTCCAACATCTGAAGACCGGAAAGAGCAAGTTGGATGCCCTCCATGCCGCCAGAAATGATATTAGGGCCGCCGGCTACAAGCATCCATTCTTCTGGAGCGCTTTCGTTTTGGTGGGAGAAGCGTATTAGTTAACTAAAAATGGAGATTTTGAGGGTAAAGAGATATCTCTGTTCATGCAATCTGTCTACATTGGAAATGGATATTCAACTTTTTAATATTCATGTCCAGAGAAAAACTTTAAGAGATTGAGGCAATTGAAATGCACAAGAGGTTGTTGATCATTGCTGGGGCGTACTTAATCATTGCCCTGTTTTCTCTGAATTCATTTGCGGAATCCGAATATGAGGCTAACGTCATTCTGAAACAAGGGCAAAATGTCTTTGCCAAGGCCAAATCTAAGGATGACTTAGAAAAAGCTCTTAAGAAATATGAAGAGGCTTTAAGAATATTCGAGAATATTGGCGCGAATCAACCCAAGGGGGTTGTCTTGAACGAAATGGCCGGAGTTTTTTTCTCTTTGGGCCAATATCCCAAGGCTCTAGAATACTTCCAGAAATCCGTTGATATAAGCGCTGAGCTCGGAGATCGAAAAAGCGAGGCTGCATCCCTAAACAACATGGGAACTGCATACGGCGCCATGGGCCAATTCCAAAAGTCAGTCGAATTGTATGAGAGATCTCTTAAAATCAAATACGAATTAGGTGATGTTCAGGATGAAGCGCAAACACTAAGAAATATTGGGACTGTGTACCATTACTTGGCCAACTATAACAAGGCCTTAGAGTACCTACAAAAAGCCCTATTTGTAGCAAAAAAGACTAAAGACAGCAAAACACAAGAGGTTATACTTGAGGAACTAGGGTCTGTCTCAAGATCCATGGGCCAGTATTCAAAGGCTTTAGAATACCTCGATAAAGCGCTAGATGCGAACAAAAAAACGGGGGATGCGAAGACTCGGCCGCACATGTTGTTCAATTTGGGAGCTATTTATTTGTCAATGGGTCAATATCAAAAAGCTCTGCAACTTTTTCAGAGTGCTCAAGCGGCGAGTGAGAAACTTGGTGATATTAGAAATCAGGCCGGAGGATTTTCGGTTCTGGCAAGTGTTTACCGCTTGTTGGGTCAACAACAGAAGGCATCGGAACTCTATGAGAAAAGCTTGCTCTTGAATAGGAGGATTAATAATGTTCATGGAGAAGGCTCAGCCCTTAGTGGTTTGGCAAACGTTTACTGTGCCTTGAAAAGGTACGATGACGCCGAACAAGCCATTCAAGAGGCCATTTCAATATACCAGGGAATTGGCGGATCAACGATCAGGCTTACTGACACTCTCGCAAATGTTTATCTTGATCGTGGAGATTTGATCAAAGCCGAAAGTCTCATCAACATCGATGACCTTTCCAAAATCAATTCTCCTGCGGATCGGTGTAGTCTTGCCTCTACAAACGGCAGATTGGCCTTGATGAAAAATGACTTTGTCCTCTCACTAGAGTCATACCAGAAAAATCTTGAATGGGCAGAGGACTCACATGATTTAGAAGCAATGTTTGTCGTTTACACTGGTATGGCAAAGTCATTTGAGGGATTGAACAATTATCAGAAGGCCGTTGAATATTATAAAAAGGCAATTAAATCAGTCAATGAACTTAGTGCTGGCATTCCGGATTCTGAGCTTGCTTTATTTCTCCAGGTCAGGTCTGGTGGTTTTGCACGTTCTGAACCAGCTACTTGTCTTGAAAGGCTGGAGAAAAAAGGTCCATAGGATTTGATAAAAATCCAATGTTGCAGAGAGATGTGTCAATTCTTAACGTATTTCCACCTCCTCTGACTTTAGTGTCAATACGTGACAGTTGAACACGTTTCTGATTCAAGAAACAAAGATGGTTTTGGTCTATTGCTGCACCGATTTTGATGCACGGCAAACCAAGCTCATGGGTGAAATCGCATGCTTCCGGATAGTGCTAGAATACTAATCGTAGATCACTCGTCAATTATGATGTGCCACATAAATGACATCGCCAAAGCTAATGGGTGTCAATGTCTGGATACCACAGATCCAACTGCGGCATTAGAATTACTCTCGAAAGAACATTTCGATCTAATAATCCTGGGAAATGACCCTCATAAGATGGATGGCACTCGACTAATTAGAAAGTTCAAAGATCTCTGCCCGGGGGTTCAGATTGTGATCGCTGAAGAATGCGGTACGATAGATAGCGCAATTGAGGCCTTTAGAAGCGGCGCAATTGATTACATTCGAAAACCATCAAGCATTGAAGAGCTAAATTTAACGTTAAAACAAATTTTTGAACGATTTCATTTTTCGAAAAATGATTTTCAGATTGCTCCATCTTTGATCAAGTTTCTGGACGGTTCGCTTACAGTGGCACGATCGACAAAGATGATGCAAATTTTTCAAATTCTAGTCTCTGTAGCTCCAGCAGAGGCATCAGTGTTAATCGTTGGCGAGCAAGGGACAGAGAAGGAACTCATCGCGGAGGCACTGCATAAAATCTCAAACCGGAATAATGAGAAACTCTTAAGAGTCAACTGTTCAGCATTTTCGGAATCGGGACTGGAAAACGAACTCTTTGGTCAGGAAAGTGAGTGCCGTGATCGTTCATCGAAGAGCAAGCCGGGCAAATTGGAATTGGTTGGTAAAGGTACGTTGTGTCTGGATGAAATTGGGAAAATGCCATTAACCACTCAAACAAAACTCTTACAAGCAATCAAAGAAAACCAGTATTGGTGTAGTGACACAAGAAAAAAAGTGGTCTTGAATGCAAGATTTGTGGCTTCAAATGAAAACGCCCTGATTAATGAAATAAATAAGGGTTCTTTCAGGAAGGACCTACTGCACCGCCTAAATGTGGTACAAATTGAAATTCCTCCGTTAAGAAATCGCAGGGAGGATATTTTTCCACTCGCCCACTATTTCCTAAGGTATTATAATGGCAAGAACAATCGTTGTGTTCAGGGATTTAATGCAGATGTAATGAACGCCTTAGAAAGATACTCTTGGCCAGGAAATACAAATGAATTGATGAACGTCGTCGAACGATCGGTGATTCTGACCCAAGGTGATCAGATTCAGTTAAGTGCAATTCCTGACAATGTCAAGACGCTGTCGGACGGATTTGGCAGAAGCGAAGTGCAGTTAGAAGCTTGGTCCGGAATGACGCTTCATGAAATGGAAAAGACACACATTATCAGGACACTCAAACGAAATAATGGAAATAGAACCAGGGCCTCGATAGACTTAGGGATCACCAGAAGAACTTTGCAAAACAAACTTAAGGAATACAGCATCGAGATATTTAGCAATGAATAGTGTGCCTTTGTAATTTAACGGCATATTTC
>CALGLN010000073.1 GCA_937930835.1 uncultured Desulfomonile sp. | reverse complement strand
ATTCCCGCGTAAAAAGAACTCAGACCAAAAGCTACCAGCTTGTACCTGAAAAGGTTTATTCCCATGATTTCGGCGGCGAGGTCCCTGTCCCTTATGGCCACAAAAGCTCTCCCCCATTTGCTCCTGACAACGTTGCGGGCAAATCCCACGGAGAGCAGAACCATCGCAAGCGTCAGGTAATAAAATTTGTCTTCCGTATCGAAGACAAATCCCATGAAACTCGGGGCAGGAACATTTATTCCCCGTATACCGTGAGTCATTGACTCCCAGTGAACGAAAACATATTCAAGTATGAATTGAGCGGCGAGGGTGGCTATAACAAGATAAAGCCCCTTTACCCTCAGCGATGGAATACCTATGAACATGCCGGTGGCTGCAGCCACAAAGCCGGCCATGGGCATGGCGATCCAGAATGGTATGCCTAGTCTTGTAACCAGTATGGCTGTCGCATAACCCCCGACTCCAATGAAAGCCGCATGACCCAGAGATATTTGTCCGGTAAAACCAGTGAGGATATTCAGTCCAACCGCCCCAATTATGGCAAAACCTATTATATTTGCTACGTAAAGTACATAGGCGTTGGTATATAATGGTAAAACCAATAATATTAACAGCAGGATAAAGAGCCAAAACTTGACCCAATAGGTCTGAAAGATTTTTTCATCTTCCAGATAGGACTCTTTGAAGTCTCCACAACGCATGTGAAATCCTTTTAAAAACCTCGAGCAACTCTAGACACGCTCTATGATAGGTCTGCCAAACATTCCGTAGGGCCGTATCATCATAATTATTACGAGCACGACGAAAGGAACCACTTCCTTGACACCGCCCCCGAAAAAAGCATCAAGATAAACGCCTGCAAGGTTTTCCAGAATCCCGATGATGAATCCGCCGATAATTGCTCCGACAATGCTGTCCAGTCCGCCGAGAATGATCACCGCCAGAACCTTCAGCCCAATATGACCAAGGTGTATGCTAATCCCACTGATGTTACCGATTATGATTCCACCCACCGCCGCAGTGATGGCGGCAAAACTCCAGGACAGCGCAAAAACTCCTTTTACGCTTATACCCATCGAAAGCGCAGCCTGCTGATTAGCCGCTGTCGCCCTCATCGCCAGACCAGTCCTGGTAAACTTGAAAATGAAAGTAAAAATTGCAGTGCAGACTAGCGCAAATATGAAACCCCACAGAAGTCCTGAAGGGACTATGGCAAAACCAAGGTCCAGCGGCTGAGGCGGAAATATCTGAGGAAATGAGCGATACTCCGGTGACCAGACTAAATGGGTCAGGCCCCTGAGAATACTACCCAGACCTATTGTTACCATAATGACCGCTATTATTGGTTCCCCGATCAACGGCCTTAAAACCAATCTTTCCACAATCACGCCCAACAGGCCTGCGAACAGCATAGTGGCTGGCAGAGCTATCCAAAAAGGCGCTGAAGCCTGTGTTAGAACCGTAAGACAAACGAATGCCCCGAGAGTCATAAATTCTCCGGTAGCAAGATTCAAAACGCTAGTGGCCTTGTAAATGAGCACAAAACCCAGCGCAATGAGCCCGTAGACGCCCCCGGCGGCAAAGCCACTCACTATGATCTGCAACAATATATCCACGGCCAATCTCCACTAATCGGTCCTTGAAAGTGTCACTGAAAAAATCCACAAAAAAACTATTCCAGATTGCATTGGCTCCAGAGAATCCAAAATGGGGTGAACACTGTATTTAAACTCGCAAATTACTGTATTCTGCGTGATCGACCGATTTTTCGCCCTGAACCACGCCACTACTCTTTCGATCTCACTGTTTCAACAAGCTCGATAATTTCTTCCCAGCTGGACGTTCCTTTGGGCATGAAAAAATCCGCGCCGTAATTGCGAGCTGCGTCCCTGTATTCCTCAAGATCATAGTTGGTCAACATGATTACAGTAATCTCCGGATGATCCCGCTTTATTCTCCTGGTTAATTCCAGACCGCTTTCCCCGGGTAATCGAACATCCATAAGAATAAGGTCCGGAGTATTTGAGGAAATGATCTCTTGAGCCTCCCCACTGTCAGACGCCTCGCTAACCCTCATGTCATCAAACCTCTCAGTAAGCATTTCGGACAGGGATTTCCGAAACGTCGCGTTGTCCTCTACAATCAGGGTGTCGAAAACCTTGTTTTTGGCCATCTCTTAGTGTCCAGCGAGACAATTGAAACTTTTCACAGTCCGCATGGGGTGCAATGCCCGGCTACAGTCACATCTTCAGCGAGGCGCATAAAAAATGAAATGGGGCGAACACATTACTTTTTGTCCAACGGGAACAGTATTTTGCTATAATCCCAAGCTCGTGCGCTTACACTATCAACGGGGAGTTTCTATCCCAAACATCAGGGGAAGGACATGAGGAAACAATACCGCGTCGTAATAGCTGAGGACCATACGATATTGCGTGAAGGACTCAAAGCGCTGTTGTCTTCTGATGCTGACCTGACTGTGGTTGGAGAAGCCCAAAACGGGAAGGAAGCCATTAAATTAGCTGAAACATGCCGCCCCGATGTAATTCTTATGGATCTTTCAATGCCCAAGGTTCACGGCTTGGAGGCAATCAGGGAAATCAGAAAGATAAGTCCAATCACGAAAATTGTTGTCCTGACCGTTCACAATACTGATGAATACGTTGCCGCCACGCTTCAGGCCGGAGCCAATGGATATGTTCTGAAGCAGGCGTCTTATGTCGAACTGATTGACGCAATCAAGACGGTTCTCGCCGGGAAACCGTATCTAAGTCCTGCCATATCTGAAATAATATTAGATGGTTATTTGAAGGGAAAAAAAAGTGGAGAGGTCAAGTCAGCCTACGATACCCTGACCGGAAGGGAAAGGGAAACACTCAAGCTTATCGCAGAAGGAGCAAAGAACAGGGAAATAGCTGATTTCATGGGTATCAGCGTAAAAACCGCCGAAAAACATCGTTCAAATCT
>CALGLN010000072.1 GCA_937930835.1 uncultured Desulfomonile sp. | reverse complement strand
CGTGACGGTTCGAGTCCGTCCTCAGGCACCATATTTTATTAGGTTTTTCGGACAATCCCATCCACCAGAACCTAGTCCTTAATCAGACAGTTCCCGATTGCGCCCTCATCCATGCATCCCTAAGAGTACATTTTTTATCGACCGTCTCCCATTCCAGTTTTTGCACTGCCACCAAAAATAGCGAAAGCATTACTGAAATAACCTTGAATACCCGCAGTAGAGCCAGCATCTGCGCTGTATGATTCCTGCACGCTAGCTAATTTTTTATAAAGCTTCCAAATGTAGAACTATAGCGTTTCTCGAAAGTGATCGCGAAACACTATAGAAAAAGCTCTATCACATCCTTGGATTAAAGCGTTTTAGATGTACTCGGTCGGATGACGTAACTATTAAGAGAAAAGGGTACGGTAGTGCCCCAGCCAAAACTCAACAGGCCGATATGCCAATGTTTTTGCAAAAAAAGTGTCAAAGTCAGGAGGTATAACCACACCGAGAATTGCCAAATCTATTTAAAGGTTCTCGCCGAAAACCATCAGAGCTTTCATGCCGTTCATGGGAAAAAATCTCGCAATCCAAATGCTGAAATTGGACCATAACCAAATCCGGCACGATTTCTTGTCATCCACAAACAGTGCAGACAATGTCATAATCCGAGGAAATTTTCCCGTGTAAGATGCCACAACGACTTCAGCTTTATTCATCGCCTTTGTCCACATGTCTAATCTGATAAAGCAGTTGAAAACAGACGTTAATGGTGGTTCCAGCGCCTGGTTGACTATCAATTGTCTAAACGCCTTGGTCTCTTCTTACTACACCATGGACCAGCGACATTCCCAAACCTGCCCAACGTTAAGGAGTTTTACCACCGGTTATCCATGTTCTTCCAAGTTGATTTGCATAGACAAATGTGATGTAATGTATAGAGAAATACTATGCGCCAGGAGACAAAAACCTTATTTATAGGCGCTCGAAAGGAGTTTGGATGAGTCAGCAATACGAATCAATGTGGAGGGAGCTTGGGCTAGATCTGACGGCCCACGATGCGCTATTAAAGGTTCTGGCACAAGGATACCATGACATATTCTTGAGTCAGGCAAACCGACCGACGGGAATGGATTACTTCAACTTTGTAGTCAGTGAAGTTCACGGTCTGCGAATCCAGGAGTTGATGGACGCCAAGAGGCAAGGCCGAAAGGTGGTTGGTTCTTACTGTGTTTTTGTGCCCGAGGAAATTGTCCTGGCAGCCGACGGAGTTTGTGTGGGCTTGTGCGCTGGAGCAGATTTTGCTACCGACGAGGTCGAAAAGCTCTTACCTCGCAACACCTGTGCGCTAATTAAATCGGCATTTGGCTTCAAGCTGGGAAAAGTGTGCCCATACCTAGAGGCAGCCGACATGATAGTTGGCGAAAACACATGTGATGGAAAGAAAAAATCTTACGAGTTATTGGGCCCTTTGGTCAAAAACCTTTACGTCATGGATTTACCGCAGGTCAAATCTGAAAAAGGCCGGGAAGTTCTCAGATCGGAATACTGGCGTTTCAAAGAAGAAATGGAGCTGCTATCCGGTGTAAAAATTGACGCTGAGCGGTTGAAAAAGGGCATCGATGCGGTTAATGCCAAACGTGAGGCTGTTCACAGATTGTCGAGGCTCAGGAATTCGGATCCGGCTCCAATTTCTGGTCTGGACTCCTTATTGATAAACCAGATTTACTTCTATGATGATCCAGCGAGATTTACGTCTTCCGTACACAAGCTATGCGATGAAATAGAAGAGAGAATAGCGGCCAGGAATGGAGTCTTTCCCGAAGGAGCGCCGAGAATTCTACTTTCAGGTTGTCCAATGGCGGTTCCAAACTGGAAGCTGCCCTGGATAATAGAAAGTTCGGGCGCTGTGATTGTGGGTGAAGAATCCTGTATTGGTGAACGAGGAACCAGAAACCTCGTAGAAACCACTTCGGAATCGATTGAGGGCATGATTGAAGCCCTGGTAGACAGGTATTTTGACATCAATTGCGCTATTTATACTCCAAACCCTGGCAGATTGGATGACATAAAAGCCATGAAAAGCGAATACGGCGCCGATGGGGTTATTCATTACGGTTTACAGTTCTGCCAGCCCTATCAGATCGAATCGATCCCTGTAGAAAAAACATTAGAGCAGATGTCTGTTCCAACACTGAGAGTAGACACAGATTACAGCATGGAAGATGTCGGACAGCTCAAGACGAGAATCGAAGCTTTCATAGAGCGAATCAAGTGATTTCTTGATGAAGCCATGTACTGGCTAGGAATAGGGGCGTTTGGCAGCAGGACTTGTCTTATGAACCTGCCGTTCAACGCCCCCCTTTTTGTCAGGCGCTAGTTAAATCGGGCCTAAAATATTACGAATAGAGAGTGAAAATGGTTGTCACCGGAATAGATGTGGGATCAAGAGCCATTAAAATTGTACAGATGGATTCCAGCACTTTAAGTGTGGTCAATATGAAGAAAACAGAAACCACTTTCAACCCTAAGGAACAAATTTTGAAAGTCATGGATGGACTAAATTCAGATGTCTATATTTCCACTGGTTACGGAAGAAAACTTGTGCAAGATGTGTGTGGTTGTGAAGCTATAACAGAAATACTTGCCCATGCTACGGGAGCCAAAAGTCTGTTTCCGGAAGCCAACAGTGTATTGGATATTGGCGGTCAGGACACCAAAGCCATATCACTGGAGAAAAACGGTCAAGTAGGGAAATTTGAGATGAATGACCGTTGTGCCGCTGGAACGGGTAAATTTCTGGAATTCATGGCCACCAGCTTTCAAATTCCTATCGAAAAATTTGGAGATTTTGCCCTTAAAGGACAACCCGGATTGGCTATTAACAGCATGTGTACGGTCTTTGCCGAATCTGAAGCCACCTCACTGATGGCGAAAGGCATCCCCAGTGAAGATATTGCCTTGGCCCTACATCTTTCCGTTGTGAAAAGGTCTTTGTCTATGTTGAGGAGGGTCTCCGACGTAGGCCCATTTGTATTCTCAGGGGGAGTTGCAAAAAACCGATGTGTCGTAAAAATGCTGGAGGACGAACTAAAGTCGTCCGTTTTTGTTGACGAGTTTCCAGAAATGGTAGGGGCTCTTGGAGCCGCTACTTTCGCTATATACAAATTTCAGGGTACCAGAAAGAACATAGCAAAGTGACTTTTACTAGGCTCCTGCGGCAACACCTCAAGTGGTCATTCATTAGAAAAACCTATTTGACTTATAGTAATATTCAATGTATTCTTTCCTCCGGATTCATAATATTGTAAACATGGGAGTTATATTTTGAGATGCTGGGAGGATTTTGTTCGAACCAAAAGCCATGTTTCTTCACGGGAACAGGAATCCTCTTTTTAGGGTTACCATGATTTCTTTTGACTTTTGCCTCTTCAACAGACTGGTTCTATTAGGCTTCACCTGAGTAGTCATTTTCTTGTCTACCCGGGATGGTATGTCTTGAACCAGACTCCAGAATAAACTCTTCGATAAGATCTATTTGGCCGAAATCATTTTATTAGTCTGGTTCAAGCTATAATCATTTTTTCAGGGAGGGCAATGGCGCTGGGCGCCTCACGGGCTGCAAACCCGTTGACCAAGTCTAAGAAACTTGGAGGAGGTTCGATTCCCCTTGCCCTCTCCATAGTGAGATAGTTTGGATTGGACAGATACGTTACAATAGGTGTTGCGGGGCATGTCGATCACGGCAAGACACGACTGGTTCGTCATCTGACGAATGTGGATACTGACAGAATACCTGAAGAAAAAAGGAGGGGATTGTCCATAGAACCAGGGGTGGCTCTACTGACTCTGCCCTCAGGTGTTCAAGTATCCCTTATAGATGTCCCGGGTCATCGGGATTTTCTAAAAAACGCTATACGAGGTCTTTGCAGTGTTGATCTAGCTATTCTGGTGGTAGCTGCTGATGACGGTGTAATGCCACAGACAGTGGATCATTTGAGTGTTCTTGATTTGATGAACGCCTCTTCAGGAATGGTAGTTCTGAGTAAGTCGGACCTGGTTGATGAAGAAACCCTTGAACTTGCGTCGCTGGAGGTTAATGAATTGACGGCAGGCTCTTTTCTGCAAGGCACGCCAGTGATTGCGTTTTCAGGCGTGACCGGGGCGGGGGGAGATCAAATCCTGAGGGTGTTGGATACACAGGTTCGAAATGTTCGGCTGAAAAGTGAGGAAGGATTCTTTCGCTTATGGATCGATCAAAGCCGAAGCATCCCTGGTTTCGGGACCGTGGTCAGCGGGACAATTTTTTCAGGTAGGCTAAGAGTCAATGACATTGTCCAGTTGATGCCATCTGGAAAGGAGGCAAAAGTAAAATTTCTTGAATCTCATCACCGCAGGCTGGATGAAGCAATAGCCGGGCAGCGAGTCGGAATAAATCTCAACAGAATATCGGTTGATGAGGCTAGAGTTGGAATGCAGCTAGTGGCGCCTGGATGTGTGACTTCATCCAGGATATTGAATGTGGAAATCAAGTTACTGGGAAGCGCTAATCGTCCTGTCTCAGATCGGGAAAGGGTAAAATTCTATTCAGGGTCTAACTGC
>CALGLN010000071.1 GCA_937930835.1 uncultured Desulfomonile sp. | reverse complement strand
CAAACTGACGCGACATGCTTTGATACTTGATGAGATTCTTCTGAGCACGTTCCAGAAATACCAGATTAAAGCTTTGGATCACATTTAACCCCAAGTTCGAAGAAAAGGGCCTAAACTGTTCATCTGGTCCAAGAACGTAGATAAAATTCTTAAACAAGTCAATCGTTGTAAACATGACATGGAGACACCAGATCAGGGAGCGGCTAGCTCTCTAAAAGCGAGATTAGATTTTTATTATTCAGGGGGTTACGGGGTTGGCCTCTGTCGGCTCGGGATGATTTGAGCGGCAGATTTGCTGAAGCAGGCGGTTTGTTTCAGGCCAGAGTGGAGAGCCGTGATGGATGGGCCTGATTTTACGGGACATGGACCATTGTATGAAAGAGTCGACATCGAACATAGTCGTAGTAACTTCAGTTTTGACATGATCCGGCAAGTATTTATGGAAACGTCCAACACCCATTAATCTTTCCACAAGTTTGTCTATTTCGGATAGAGATTCCCTTATTTCACTTATTCTGGAATTCATGTTTCTCAGGCCATCTTCCGTAGGTCTTCCAAGCAGGGCGAGTCCACGCTGTTTGAAGTGGGAGCAGGGATAGGCTTCGAGTATTTTACATAAGATCCATTCGTACATTTCGCCGGCGAAGTGAAACCATACCGGGCCCAAGTCAGGAGATTCCACAACAAGAGTCTCGTTATCCTCAAATCCCAGGCCAGTTCTTACATGTTCGGCAAATGATTTTGATACCGCCGGTCTTCTGGCGTCATATCTAAAGGTAGTGGAGGCTTGATTTCGTTGAGTTCGAACGAGGATCTGGTCGCCTGAATGAACCACATCAACCGAACGTCCGCCGATTGCCACATGTGTTGACTTGAGAAGTTCTGGCCTAACATGTCCTATTGTTTGTCCTGTGAGTTGATCGACTACCGGAAGGGTGTTTGCGCCTGTATCAAAATTACAGTGGTAATAGGAACGGTTGACAAGCATGTCATCAGAGAATTTTTCGCCCAATCTCAGTCTGTTTCCTGTAATGAAAATCAAGTTCTCGTGTATTAGATGGTCGATAATGATCCTTGCAGTTTCCAGGGAGGAGGAACCCCAGACGGTTTCCACAAGTTCCATTATGTCCGTCATCTTGCGGCCCTTGCCACCGGATTGCATTATCAAGCTTACAATTTGCTGAACCAGGACAGACCATCTCTTGCTTGGCGGACTTTTTTCAATAATTCCCCTACATGCGAAAAAGATCATGCTGGCAAAGGCGAAGACCTCTATTTCATTTTGAGCAATAACCACCAGCTTTATCAAACCCGAACGCCTGCCTGCGCGACCGATGCGTTGGAGAAACGCGGATGTGTCAGCAGGAGCCCCGTAAAGAACAATGATGTCCACATCTCCAATGTCGATGCCTACTTCCAGGGTGGATGTGGCGACAAGCACAGCGTCACGCCGGTCGGAAAACATTTTTTCAGCGTCTTCTCTTTGTGATTTGTCCAGACTTCCGTGATGTCCCGCCACGAAAATGTTTCTGCGGCCGGCCAGGAAGGCCGATATTGAGGCTGACACAAGGTCCGACAGTCGGCGTGAGGGAACGAAGATCAGCGCCTTACGTGTACCGTCTTGTTCGGGCATGCTAATCGATCCCCAGACGATATCCGGCAGGTCCTCTTCGGTGGCCACGGCGCCCTTGATCAAATCCAGCATGTCACTCAGATTTCCTACTGACGCCAGCGAAGTCCAACGCCGCTTAAGTTGGGGCGTATATAGACTCATTTCACGTGACCCCTCAACTCGTATCACTTCAGCCTGAGGCCCGAGAAGCCGTCGAGACAGGTCTGAGGATTGTGAAACGGTTGCTGTGCCCGCGCAGATTTGAATGGATTGGTTTGTGGTCCATCCTTTGAGAAATGCGAATTTCCTGAGACGTTTGATCCTGGCGACAAGCCATGCCACATGTTCGCCACGGGCGGAATTTTCATACAGATGGGCTTCATCGAGGAACAGCGCCTGGACATGATCAAGTATGTGGCCAACCGGATCCATACCTTTACGGTCAACATCGTGAGCCAGCATTGAATCGAATGATTCAGGGGTAGTGATCAGAACATGCGGTTTATATCTTTTTTCGGAGTAGTCGGACGTTTGGCGGCCGCATTTCCATCCTAATGAGGCTAGAGGCCATTTCAGGCGCTTGTAGAGGTCATTTACCAGCGCTCTTGTAGGCGCCACGACCAGCATCATAATCGCAGGATTGTCTGAAGGTCCGAGCGATAGCCGTAGCCGACGTATCATCGGAGCGACTATCGCTTCGGTTTTTCCCGAAGCTGTAGCCGAGGCTATCAGGACATCCTTTCCTTCAAGGATGGGTGGAATGGATTTTCTTTGAACCTCGGTTAGTGACTTGAAACTCCCGAAAAAAGGGTCAGCGCACGATCCCAAGAGTTTGAGGATTTCCCTATCGGAGATCAAAAAACGGCTCCTTTAGGTTCATCGGAGAGTGGAGTAATTGTCTGCTGATTTTGTATGAATGATATGTCCATTTGTTCGATTGCGCTTCTGACAAAACGTCTGATCACAGCGTTGGGATCGCGCTGGTAATCTTCGAATAGCTCTTCAAAGACCAGATCCACCATTTTAGGGTGAAAATTGGTCTTGTCCAGTCCGTAAGCGTCGGCGTACAGGTTGAGCAATCGATCCAGAAGGAGCCGGAAATCGACTTTAGTTGGTGTAGGAATTCTCAGGTGTTTGACGCTTGCGCCTAATCGGTTTTTGATGTCCATCACGGGATCGTTTTCTTCCAGTTCGTCAAACGCTCCGGGGGCAGCGGCGAAAGCCACGACAAGAGGCGCCTTCTTGAGTTGACTCAGCCTGTCGAGCAAAGCGCTTCTGCGCATTCGGAAATCCCTGTCAGAAGCCGATCCGGATTTGGTATGCTCATATTCAACATCAAGTTCATCAACCACAAGCAACAGTCCGTTACATCCCATAGCGGAAGCGAAAATGGACCATTCCATGAGTAACTTGGCGAAGCGGTCGGCCCTTTCGTCAACCTTTGAGGCTTTTACACTTTTTAATTTCACGCTGTATGAAAGCTTCTGGAGTTGCTTGTTCGTGTCGGTGGCTGTCTTTTTAAGTGACAGGTAATCACATACCGTGTCCATGACCTCATGGTCCTGGAAAGCTTCGAAAGGCAGTGATGAAAGAGTATCCGGGATAAAACTGGCTCCCTGCCTTTCCAGATAGCTCATGAGATTCTGAGAGCGGGCCTTGGCTAACTGATAGGATAGATCGCAGGACATCGGATCATCTGAAAAGCGTAGGCACGACATGATTTCGCCGAGTAATTCCATGGGCAACGTCAAGGAAGCGGAAATCCCGTCCATCACGACACTTGATGTGGCCATGCGTTTTTGACGGGCCAGAGCCTGTAGCATTGTGAGCGCATGAGTCTTTCCGGCCCCCCATGCCGCGTCAATGAGCAAAAACTGTGTCCTGCCATCAATAGCCTCCGAAACAGCCTTCCTCAGTTCCGATTCGAGCTCGGCTGTCCCAACACTCAATTCCAATACCTTTGACTCAAGCGCCTGTCCCAATCTCAAGGCCATCAATGCTTTTCTGGCGTCAATGACACTCGCCGGAGGAACGACTATGGCATTGGTTTGGGGCGCTTGATCTGAAAGTGGTTCAACTGATACATCATCCGGAAGTTCTTCTTCCTCAATTTCTTCATGATAGGCCGGATCTTTGGAATGAGCGTCAGGCAACGGTGATATTTCATCTACCGATACGTGTTGATTGAGAGCTTTTTCAGGCTCAGTCCGGGATGTTGGCTGGGAGACTTCAGTTTCTGAGGATGCCTGATAATCAGTTGTGGTGTGTTGGGATTGTTGGAGGTCTACCTGAGCCGGTTCTATCGGATGAGTCTGATCATTTGATGTGAATTGGGTTGTTTCAGCTAGATCATGGACTCCAGGGGCCTGAGGTTTGTCTTGCCTTGAGGGATCCTTGTGGAGGATAAGCTCAGTCAGGGGCATGGCAGTTCTGGCGTATCCAAAATCGACGGTAACCCGTCGGGTGACTCTTGCTCCTCTCGTTTGATGAATAACTCCATAACCGTAGATTGGATGAAAGACTTTTGTCCCGATTGGCGGCACATCCACGGGACCAAAAATGTTTTTCAACCATTCCTTGAGACTAAAATTTCTCCATCCGTCTTTCACAGTTCGAATTCCTCTGTTTCGGATGACCTTATTGAATTGAAGGACCCCCTGTATCGTTCGTTTAATTCGGATTCCGAAAATTCTTTTTCTCCGAGGGTGAGCTGTTGATTCAGAATACTGACGCAAGCCTTGACGAACAGCCTGCGGGCATTTACATCGAGGTCGGTGTTTGTCGCAACATCGGCCAGCCTGGCTATGTTCAGGGATTGAAGGTTATGGTTAAACGAATGTCCGAGGGCTAATTCCCCAAGCTTGATGAGCTTGGCTCCAAGGGCATTGAGGAATTCTCTCTGTGAACCCAATTCACTTAGGTCTATTTGTGGAGCGAAATTATTGTCTTCACGAAATGAAGCGCCCACCACAGCGAGCCGTTGTTGCAGGGCAGGGTATTTACCCAATTGCTCGATCACGTCAGGAACCGCCGAAAATACCGCCAGGAGTGGAACACCTCCGGAAACGCCAACGGGCAAATCTATCAGAACTCGCATGGCGGATAGCACTCGAAGAAGCGCCTTGCCTTTGGCGTTGAAAAGTGTTTCAACCTCATCAAATAATATCACCGAGCCATGCAAGCCAAATTCCTTGATGAACTTGCACATTGAGAGCAGCATACGTCGTCCGAATTCATTTTGTTCTTTTGGGGGCACGGGGGCTACCCTTATTAAAGATCTTTCGTCCCTGGTGAGAGTATCAATTTCGCCTCGTAGCCATCGAAATGCGGCGTCGCCTGTTTTAACGCGGTCAGGATCAATTATTTCGCTGATTGCCGTGGCCGATACTCTCGCGAAAGTCGGTTCGGGATATTCTTTCCTGTACAGATGGTTTATCCACATATCCGTTGCCGCTTCCGGGTCAGGCGCATTTTCGCGTATTTTCCCTAAAGCATACGGCGCTATCCAATCCTGTAAGAGAACAGAAAGGCCTGCGCCGTCAATCCCCGGCAGAGTCAGGCCTGAAATGAATGAGCGATATACCTCTAAGGAATTGTCAAAACGTATGTTTTCGGAACATCCCACATAAGAAACAGCGTAATTCCTGTTGAGGGCTTTTGCGCCGAGTGAAACGAGGAAGTGGGTTTTTCCACCGCCGTATGGGGCTATTACGAGCTTGAAGTGGGCGTTTGACCTGCATAGTCTATCGAGGTAAGTCTGGGACAACCGTTCGATCCACGGGTCTATTCCGACAGAATAAATGTTTACAGCATCACCGGCCTTGCTGAGTTCCGTTGGGGGTTTGCCTTCCTCTCCGAGTCGAGCCCAAAGTTCAAAGGCCTTGTCATTAGACATCGAGACATCCTCGCTAATTGTCCATGAGTTGAGCGGCTTTTGAGGCGGCTGTCTTTACAAACTGCCTGACTGCGCCGCTCGAAAGATCGTTGGCGGACATCTGCCCTAATTGGGCAAACTCTTTTTCGAGAGATCCAATCGAGATTTCGTTCATTCCTGCCATGACAGCTAGAGCAATTACTTTGTCGCCGAGGCGCCTATAGAATTCAAAATCGTCAGGAGCCGGTGAGGTGAGTTCATCCAGGCTTGTCCAAACGGCTCGGGGGTTCCTGTACTCCGGTCGCATACGTTGTATCCTTTGAGCAAGGGCCCCGAGGCTTGTGTTCGCCATTTCAATGAAGTCCTCGACAACGGCGAAGCAAAACACACAGCCGCTAAAATTTCCCACAGCGACATGGTCAACCAGGTTTCTTATATTCACGAGGTCCTGGCGTGTCTTTCGGGTCATGGTCCGTGAAGCCTGCTGGCTTCTTTCAGTTTCATCGAAGAGAATGACCACACCGGGATAATTAAGGACGCGCGGCAATGCGGCTATTGAGCGGACCCAGAGATTCGAGTTTCTTTTGGAGAGTTTTCCCAGGGGCCGTAAAGCGATCTTATGTTTCTGATAAAAGGTCTGCATATTGAAGCGATGACTCACATCCGCATTGAGTAGCAGCCGCAGGTCGTTGTTCAGGTCCACATGACTGTTTTCAACAAGAGACTGGATATAGGCTATGATCAGGTTCTTGAAGCCCAATTCGAGCTTTCTTTCAGACCGAAGACGATTGATGAGGGCTTCCTGATCCGGGCAGTTTTCCAAACTCTGCCGAATCACTGACTCGATCCCTATATCCGCATTCATGTTGGGAGGGCGCATGTTGATGGTGATCATGCGGTAGGTTTCTTCCAGGGATGAGAAAGGTGAATTTCCTGAGCGGCAGTCAATATATGAGGTTACGAAACCCATGGAGCTAGCCATGGCTTGAAATGTTTTGAGTAGATGGGTTTTTCCGCGTCCGTAAGGCCCATAGCAGAAGCGCAACTCAGCGCCGCCTCCAGAAACGAATGGCAAGGTTTCTTCGCGGAAACGTTGCAGTGTGTCTTCCAGGCCCACGGACATATTCATGACTGCCTCACCCTCCGGGGGGACACCGTGCTCGGCTAATCGGGCCAGAATTTCATAAGGTTCCATTTATCCATCCGATTTGACGATTTTCAAAACGGCTAGCTGCGGACCCAATTTGTCAGGACTGATCAGGTCAGGTAATGTGACGGCTTTCTTGGCTGCCACAGTGGACATATTAGGAGTTTGTGATCGAACCACGTAGTTTTCGCAAGTCCACCCGGACTGTCCGAAACGGGCCAGGTCAAAAACAAACTGTGCCGTAGAATAAGGGCTGAATTTCTTCTGACTCGGCGCCTTGACGAAACTTGCCGAATCGAGATTTCTTAACAGGGTCAAATATGCGTAAACCGTTCGAACAGGGACCCATTGATCGGCCGCCCCCAATTCTCGCTGAGACAAAAAGCAGCTATAATGGAGCAGTTTGAAAAACCTCTCCCTCTTGAAAGGGGTTTCGTCCAACTTGCCTCGTTCGTTCTGAATCCTTTGAAGGGCTTTGGAACCGTCGGACTCAACAAATTCTTCTACAAGCTCGCTGCCCACTTCAAGCCTGATCTTTTTGCCTTTATAGGAAACCTTGAAAACATCTATCCTGTCGTAATCGCCGAAACGTTTGGCTACTAAGCCGCTGTTCCTAGCTTCGGTGAGTAATGTCTCACGCCTTTTCTCCAGAGCGGCGTCAATCCTCGCCTGAGTTTCCTCTATAAGTTTTGCCACTTCGGAACTCAGTTCGCCGAATGAAACAGCCTGAGCTTGATCATGAGCCTTTTGCAGTATGACAATTTTATCGTAGTCACTAAGAACTTTGGCCGTCCCCAATTTCTTGATGGTGAGGTTTAAGCGATTAAGATCCTTAGCGAATGTATCCATTTCCATTATAGTGACTCCAAAGACGTAATTAGACGTTCAAGCAATTATGCGACAAACCCCTGCATAGCATTCGAATGTTGGAGTAGGGTTTTAAAAGATATGCGCTAATGCTCAGGATAAAAAATTTATCAACTGCGTGGCAAATAAGTCAAGATCATTCCTTGGACGGTTCAAGAATCCAGGACTGATCTAATGTTTTCTAGAAGGTCAAATTTGCTGTAAGGCTTCGTGATGACATCTTTTGCCCCTTTGTCCAGCAATTTGTGTTCAGATCCCTCTTCTGAATATCCGGTGGCGATCAGAATACGGGTATCGGGATTGATTTCAAGGAGTTTTTCCATGCATTCCATGCCACCCATGTTGGGCATGACCAGGTCAAGGATTACAAGGTCTATGTTTTGGCCCATTCGCCGATAGATATCCATGGCTTTCACGCCATCTTCCGCCTCTAAGATGTCGTATCCTGATAACTTGAGCAATCTTGCGGCAAGGGAGCGCACCGTCTCATCATCATCAACAATCAATATTGTTTCATTGCAGCCGACCGGCGCCAGCCGTTGTGGCATTCTTGACTCGGTTGCGCAGACATCACCGTTAGTCACGGGGAAGTATATATCGAAAGTGGTTCCATGACCTGGTTCACTAGAGCATGACATGTAACCACCGTGCTGATGGACTATTCCGTAAACAACCGCCAGTCCAAGTCCTGTGCCTTTGCCGACTTCCTTGGTCGTGAAGAACGGCTCGAAAATCCGTTTCAGCAATTCTCTTTCAATGCCGGTCCCGGTATCTGACACCCCAAGCCTGACATAATCTCCCGGTCTTGAAACCAATTGATCCGGTAAGGAATTCTCTTCAAGTCTAATGAGGGAAGTTTCGATTATGAGTTTGCCACCATTAGGCATTGCATCGCGAGCGTTTATCGCCAGATTGATCAGAACCTGCTCAAGTTGGGTCTTGTCGGCCTTTATTGTGGGTAAATCATCAGCGAGCTTCAAGTCGATGTCGATCATTTTTGGGATTGTTCTAAAGAGCAGCTTTCTTATCCGTAAGATTTTTTGATTGAGGTTGATAGGCGTCACAGCGATAGGGCTTTTTCTACTAAACAATAGCAATTGTTTAACCAGATCAGCCCCATCTAAGGATGCGCGAAACACTTTTTCGACGTCGTTTTTGAATTTTTTGGGCAGGTCTTCTTGCTGAAGCATCAATTCCGAATAACCTATAATAACCTGGAGCAGATTGTTAAAATCGTGGGCAATCCCGCCGGATAGGTTTCCGATGGCTTCCATTTTCTGGGCCTGCAAAAATTTCTCCTGGAGCGAGGTTTTTTCGGCTTCATCAAGCTTGCGCTGGGTTAGGTCAACACCGAAGCCCAGGTTCATATCACCGGTAGAAACAAACCCCCATTCAATTATTTTGTCTGTGCCATCCTTGCATCTGACTTTAACCTCCAGTGGCCTAATCGAAGTTTTCTTGGAAATGGCGACTTGAACTCTCGAATTCCATTCCCTCATAACCTGTTTCCTGTAATTTTCGTCAGGATACGCCAGAGCCCACCAATTATCGGCCTGTTTCAACTCGTTCAAATCATAGCCTAAAATCTCAGTAAATTTACTGTTGACGTATGGTGTTTCCAGTACGTCCCCACTTGAGTTAAATACGATTACTGGGACATTTTCAACGATGAGCCTGAGTTCATCCTGGTTTTTCCTGATTTGTTCTTCATTTTGTTTTTGGGTTGAAATAGCTCTGGCCAACTCGAGGTTCGCAACACTCAATCTGGAGATGAGTGTAGTGAATTTGAGCAGATAGGTCATAATTGTTCTCGCCTGCTCACGACTAAAACGAGGAACTTTAGCCAAAGCCGCCATGTAGGCGTTCTTATCAAAACCGAATTGTTCAGCCTGGTATTGGAAAGGTTCCAGATCCGTTTGATCATCATAAAGGAATTGGCCTATGTGGATAGTTCCAACTATTTTG
Organism: uncultured Desulfomonile sp.; assembly: GCA_937930835.1. Lineage (GTDB taxonomy): Bacteria > Desulfobacterota > Desulfomonilia > Desulfomonilales > Desulfomonilaceae > CAITZA01. Next base: position 4,512 of record CALGLN010000071.1, on the reverse strand, counting down.
TCAGCTAAATATAACGGCGCCGATAAGTGGTTTAAATTATTGTTGCACCTGTAGGACAGGATTTCTTCCGGTTTCATCTGTTTGAAACATCCCGGATTGCTTTCCACGCAATTCTTCAGCGATAGTGGGTGTTTTCTGTGGAAGGCAGAACAAACGTCCTGCCATCCTGAAGCCATGATAACGTTTTCTTCGAGGTCGACAATTGTTACAGGCGTTTGCGTAAGTTTGGAAAAAGCATCTAATAATAGCTTAATGTGATCTGTATCGAGGAAGTTGCTGAGCTCTTCACTGGTTAACTCAGATTCAGGTCTCAAAATGGAATCCAGTTTAAGCCTTAATTTTTCCTCGCTTTGAAGCAGTTTCTCCTCTGTTTTCTTTCGCTCGGTAATTTCATGAAAAATTTCTAGTTTCGAAACTGTTCCATCGGCGTTAATTATAGGTGTGTCAAACAGTTCATAGACCTTGCCCGTCTTGGGTGATGTCCATTCCCAATTAACCGTTTTTCCTTGAAAGACCTCATGGTTGGGACACCACGTGCATGGTTCACTGCGTTCATGAAAATATGAGTAGCATTTCTTGCCTTGGCTGGGGCCGAATTCGGCTTCAAGGACAGGATTGACATATTCAATGTCATAGTTCCTGTCGACGATGTAGACACCGTCATTCATATTGTCCAGGATATTCTTGAGTTGATCCTTTTCGGTTTTCAGTTTCTCCGCGGCCCTGAGGGAATCCGTAATATCTTCAGTAAGTTCAATGACGTGAGTGATCTCTCCCTGGTTGTTTTTGATTGGAGAAGCCACTAAGCGATAATTTCTTATTTCTGTGCCCGCCGGGGTGTCGGTGACAACCTCATGAACTTTTCCATCCTGAAGGGTGAGGGCACAAGGGCAATGTTCGCAAGGAGATGAAAGAGGTGGATCGTTGAAATGCTCATAACATAACTGGCCGGAGCCGGGTTTGACATGGGGGAAATAGGTTTTAAATGCTTTATTTACTTCAACTATCTCCAGATTGCTATTCAGAAGGGAAATGCCAATCTCTATGTTATCCACTACTGCCTTGAAGCGCTGTTCACTTTCTGAAAGGGCTTCAACAGATTTTTTCATTTCCGTGATATCAGTAAGCATACCGACAGAGCCACGAAACCCTCCTTCATCATCTAATATGGCCGTACTGCATACCAGCGCCCAAATAGCCTGACCATCTTTACGTCTAATGCGTATTTCATAAGAATCATTCTTTCCCTCATGCCGCGCGCACATCCGTTGTTTCTGTTCAACCAAGTCTTCTTCAAACAAAAAGTTTTCACACGGAACACCAATGATCTCATGTTCCGAATAGCCCAGCATGTCTAGCATCTTCCGGTTTATGAATGTCGTTCTGTGATGCTCATCTATTACACAGATGCCTTCGTTTGCCGTCTCAATAAGGCGCCTGAACTTTTTCTCGCTCTCCTGCAACTCCTTTTGAGCAAGCTTTCGGTCAGTTATGTTGTCGAATACGGCAACGAACTTGTCGTTTCCCACCCCATAAGCTGAAACGCTGAACCATATTCCCATCGATTCCAGATAAAATTCGAATCTCTCGGGAATTCCAGTGGATATGACCCGATCGTAAATCTCTAATAGTGGGTAGTCCAAATCAATTATGCCAGGAATTATCTGGGAAACCCTTTTACCTATTACATTTTTCAGACCTGTGAGCTTTTCAAAGGAGTCATTGACATCCAGGTAAACAAAATCCGTTGGCTGTCCTTTGTCATAAAGCATCTGGCAATATGCGAGACCTTCGATCATGTTCTGAAACAACAGCCTGTAATTTCTTCTTGATTGCGCCAGATCCTTCTGTGTGGAGTGTTGTTCAGTAATATTAGATACATAGGCAACCAGTCTGTCGACTTTGCCCGAATCATCAAAAATAGGCTGTAAATGATGGTGTTGTAAAATTCCGTCCCTTTCGTCAACGGCGTGAAACGGGCGGCCTGTTTCCAGAACGGTCTGTACCCATTTCTTACGTCTTTCAGCGACTTCCAGCCTTAAGAGGTCGTAAATGTTTTTGCCGATAATATCCTCTTCGTTTAATCTCATGCGCTGGGTGAAGACCTTGTTGACAGACAGGGTTTCCCCGTCAGCTTTCATCAGGAAAAATGATTCAGACGAAGCGTCGAATATGGCGCGAATGTTCTTTTCCGCATCAATCAAACGACTGTTTGACTCTTTCAACTCAGTCAACTGCATTTTCAAATCTTCGAGTTCTTCTATGAGTTGATCACGGGTCAGATCTTGGTATCGCATATCAAACTTCTCACGGACCTGAACTGAAAATTTCCTGTCTGTGACAGGGGAAAGGTATTTTTGAAAAATCTTGAGGGGTTGAGTAAACCATCACCGCGGTGAGAACAATCGGAGAAGAGTCCTTCAGATAGACCGCCGAACTCAGAGAGTCATCACACTGCGCGAGTAACGAAATCCAACGTCTGAAAACCTTCAACTAACAAAACAATGTTCCAAAGTCCTCAATAAATGTAAAGAAGAAAACAACTGGTTACAACTAGAATTATTCTTTAATGGCGCTTAGGCGCAAATAGTTACATATAGCAATAACCCTACGAGAAGTGAGGCGACTCCATAACCTGTCAGGAGAGCGCCAAGCCTTGTTCAAACCGTTCCTAACAATCGTCACGAACATTTCGCCAGAGATTCTCAAAAGGATGGTGGAAATCACGAAAGCGAGAAAAAGGTAAATATAAGCAGAAAAAAATGGCCGAAAGGTTATGGTGTGGATAGGAATCAGGCTAATCTTAACTATGAGCTTTTCATAAGTAAGCTGGTACAAATATGGGACTGTATTAACGCAGAGCATGCAAGAGAGCATGAAGATGAAGGGGGCCATGTCTTTTATGATTTCGGGGTCAAATTGAAGTTTTCCCGAGCCAAGGACAGTAAATGCCAGGATGATCAGTGAGCCGGCCACTACGGCGGACATCGGAACACCTATAGTCACGACGGCAGCCAGGGATACAAATCCCAACACGGCGCCTACCGTGACCACTAACATGAATTTGCCCACGTTCCAGCCACCTGCGGGACGAGGCAAAAAAGTAATGGCGCATATAGCCATGGTTATTGTCGCTGGAATCGACAGCCAGGCTGAAGCCACACCAAGCTCATCTATCGGCAGGCCCGTAACCATGGCGAGAACCGTTACGATAATTCCCCCAAGTTCGAGAGTCATCAATCCCGCGTAGCCTACGATTGACAGCGCTGCCGAACCATGGGCTGATACACCGGATTCCTTGAGCATGGGGGCTACCACCGGTTCCGCTATTACCCCAGAGCCCTCCATGAAATTACCCAGGCCAAACGTGATCAACAAATTCCGCCTGAACGCATCGCCCACACCTTGTTCAAACCACTGCACAATCCGGGATATTGAGCCGGTAAGTATCAATAGGCTCGACAAGAAAATCCCGGCCATTATGACAAGCAACAATGGGAACGTTGTGAGAGAGCCGTCAATCGCCGCTAGAAATATCGCCCACAATGGTGTATTGAAATAGAAAACCGATACGGCCATTGAGAACAAAAGACCATAGATAGATAGTTGAAAAGCTGACGTCCCAAAAAATACCGCGAGGATGGTCAAGAAAATTACGGGTGACCAACTGACTACAAATGATGACATCTCCACGGCAAAGACCCTCCCTGATGGTTTATGGAATTTCACTACGGCCAGGTATTGAAAATTGTTTGGCAAAATTGTAGTGTTAACAAATATTGGCCCGATGGCCAATGATTTGGGTCCCAAATATTTTTGGGTTACCATGCATCAAAAGCTTGACAGGCATCTTATATATTAATTAATAATATGTTAAGCAGAAAATGAGGTTTCGGGAGGGGAGGTTAATAATTGATTGACTATACCAAGGCTAGGACAGTAAAAGATAATAGAGATAATAGTGAAATGAAAGGCGTAAAAATGATTAAGGGAGGAGCTCTTAACCTTAACGAAAAAGTTGTGATAGCTCTGGTGCGCGTAGCGGAGCTTTTTAAGCGCAGATCATCTACTATTTTCCACAATCATGGATTATCGTTTTCTCAATATAATGTGCTGAGGCTTTTGGAGACGGCTCCGAAAGGCAGTCTGTCGATTACTCAGGTATCCAAGCGTTTGCTGGTGTCTACACCGAATATGTCGGGTATCGCCAAAAGACTGGACAAGTCTGGGTTTGTAGCCCGGCTTTCCGATCAGAAGGATGATAGGAAGACCATCCTCAAGGTTACCAGCAAAGGACTTGAGGTGGTATCCAACATCAGGCATTTGCAGGAACAGAATGTTGAGGAGTTTTTGAGTTGTTTTTCTGAGCCTGAGAAAGCGGAGTTCCTTGAGGTTCTGAAGAAGATTCTGGAACTTGGGGACTATGCGACAGGACACAATGTGTCAGTGCGAGCGTCGAGTCTGGAATAATTGTCTGAGATGATTTGCTAGCCTATTAATTATTGCTGGTCT
>CALGLN010000070.1 GCA_937930835.1 uncultured Desulfomonile sp. | reverse complement strand
CTATCAAAATTGATTGAGAAAGGCTTCGATAAATGAACAAATTTTCTCTTGAGCTCCGAGTGGGGATATTTTTCCTTATAGCGCTAGGAATCATAGCCTACGTCTGGTTCAAGGTCTTAGATTTAGGTAGCCCCAATGGCTTTTTATTGAAAGCCAAATTCAGGTCAGTCGAGGGGATCTCACCGGGGAGTCAGGTTCAGATAGCTGGAATAAAAGTAGGATCTGTAAAAGACATTACTTTCGAGCCGGACACTGGGCGAGCCGTGGTTTCGTTGAGTCTAAACGAGTCCTACAGGGATCTGATCCCTGAGGGCTCTCGATTAATGGTCAAAACACGTGGTCTTCTTGGAGACCGATTCTTAGTCATAGAGCCTGGAAAGCCTAATGCCCGAAAACTTAAGCAGGGAGAAGAGATAAAATTGGTTAATGAACCAACAGATACCCAGAAAGTTCTGGAGAGTCTGGCTGTTGTTTCCCAGGATCTGCAGGTAATTACTGCCGAAACTCGAAGGCAGATCGTAGATGAAAAAGGAGCCCAGAAAGTTGACAGAATTCTCAATAACACGGATTCCTTTACCAAGGACGCTCTGGAAATAATTGCAACGAACAAACAGAAAATAAATCAGACAGTGAGCAATGCTGACAGTGCCATGAAAGGCATAAATGAGGTAGTGGAGAGAAACAAACCCAAGGTTAATAAATCGGTCGATGACATGGAGAGCTTCTCTAAAAACCTGGATAAAACAGGCACGAAGTTTGACAGGTTAGCTTCAGATCTTGACAGCCTTACCCGGGACGTGAAATCCGGTAAGGGCACTCTTGGAAAACTCATTACTGATGAATCACTACATAGAGACGCTCAAGGTTTAATTCGTGATTTTAGAGGGTTATCCAATAGAGTGCAGAATGGGCCTGGAACTGTAGGAAGGCTTATAAACGATCCAGAGATTTATTTTGAAGCTCGTCGAGCGATTCGCAACATGAACAAAACTGCCGAGGAAGTGTCTGAGGTTACCCCAATAAGCACGTTGGCCATTATCCTTGGTTCAATATTCAGGTAAGGGGTCGCCGGAAAATGATACCGGCAGTAATAAACAAACACAAAGAATTATCGGTTCCAGCCTTACAAACAAGACTGGAACTTAAGACTGAAGATTCGGAGGCTAGTAATGCGTTTTCGAAATCATTCAACGGAGCTTCGCTCCCCATAAAACCATTATTATTGTTTTTGATTCTTCTTGTGTGGAATACCGATTGCACTGCTTCCATTTACAGCTTCCTCAGAGTTTCAACTCCTGGAACATTTTTCGCCATTGATCCTGATTTCACAATTAGAAGGGTCGATCCGAAGGCTGATAGTCACATTTGGACTATTGGCGAAGGTTGGGGATTTCCACCGCTATTTTTTCGAAGTAAGATCCCAGGAAAATTCGATCGTCTGGACATAATGTACCCCATCGGTTTCAGGGAGGAGTCCAACTTTCAGAAAAAAATCCGAATTATGCCGATCTATGATTCCTGGTGGTCAAAGATAGCCCCATTTGACTATTATACACGTTTTCTTACTATGTATAAGGGACGTTCAGACATGGGGCAGGAATATTGGGGAATTTTTCCTCTATACGGATTTTCTTTCAGAAGGTTTGGTGTTGATTCTAATCGATTCATTCTTTTTCCGTTATATTACGAAAGCGAGGATGATGGAGCCTTCACGAGAAGGTTCTTGTGGCCTATTGGAACCTATTCAGACAGCCCGGCTAGAAAAACTTTTAAGATTTGGCCAGTATTCGGCTCAGATTCCATAAGAAACGATTACCACAATACATTCGTTCTTTGGCCTTTCTTCCAGGCTACAGACAAATACCCCTGTACAGAGCAGTTCACTTCATTCAGGGCGATGCCGTTTCCTTTTTATATGACTTACGAAACTGCCTATTCAAAGAATTTGGACGTAATGTGGCCGTTCTTTAGCTATTATCACCATTTTAGATCTGGCCATAAGCGTTACAGCCTTAGACCATTTGTCACTTACGGAACAGGTGGAGGTATCGAGGAATTAAATCTTTTTTATGTATACAGTTACAAAAAGGACAAGAACAAGGGCTTGGAATACGGGGGAAGCGGTGACGGCTATATTTCTGTGAGCCAGGATGAAGTCATGACTGAACAGAGATTCCTGTTTTTCAGTCGTATTCAAAAGCGCTACCGAAAGGGACACTTGGTTTACGCCAAATATAGGTTCTGGCCTTTTGCGGAATATTCGTGGGATTTAGAAAAGGGCAGTTACCTGAAGGTTCCGGAAATTATTCCCGTAAGGAATGACTGGTGGGATTTGAATCTGGGTCGATTCCTGCGTCTAATAGATTGGCGGGATACTCCTGTGACCACGGAAGTGAGCCTCCTGTTTGGGCTTAGCAGGAAGAATGAATTGAAACAGCGCCCTCACATAAACAAACCGCCTAAACCCGGTAATGACGATTGGTCTGAACTAATCTCGGGGGCCTTTGGTCAAAACTGAATATAATTTCATGCCATTGTCTGTCGCCAGTATTATAAATAGCGTATTACATCAAGACTTACTCCCAGTACCCAGTCAAAAAAAAGAAAAGGCGGTTTCGTGATGAAACCGCCTCAATAAATTAATTAAAGGTCATGATTTATTTGTGCTCATGATGATCTTCCTTGGTCCCATATCCGAAAATCATGGCTTTGAAGTTTTCGCTCACCGTCTCACCTGTTGTCGCCAGATACATGTGAGCAATGAGGAAGGCTGCAAAAAGTGCCCCAAGGATTAGATGTATGATCGCTACGATCTTCAACCCACCAAGTGCGGCAACAATTCCTGAAAAACAATCAGGATACATGTAGAGAAGTCCACTTACCAGCAGCAATGGCAGGAAAAGCAACTGGAACTGCAAGTAGGCGATCTTCTGCAATGGATTGAATTTATTATCCTCAGAAGGCGCGTATGGATGTGGTTCGTGTTTGAAAATACCATAACCATAGAATTTTGCCTGTTTTATCATACCTCCAGGAATTTCGCCCTTTTTGGGAAAATAATGGGAAATTCTGCCTGAAAATATGACGTAGATAATCCACGCCACGAAAGAGATTACAGCTGCCCAGCCAAACCAGTTATGGACCCCTATCCCCCACTGGAACCAGTTAGGAAAGTACTCTGGCCAGTGAATCATGATTCCCGTTATTATGAGCATGATTATGCATAAAGCCTGGAACCAGTGCCATATTCTCTCAAATACCGGGTGGAGATATATTTTCTCATCAGAGACGTGTATCGGTCCTTTACGTCTGGTTAGGATTCTAATTCCACCATGAAGTAAGGGCAGACCGAAAGTTCCCAAGACGACCAGAATCAAAAGCGTGTCAAGGGCCGGTATTCTATGAGCTCCGATTACATAGCTGAATTTTTGAAAAAGTTCACTGTTGATAAAGGATGTTTGGGCTATGTAGCTGAAGAGGTCAACCGGAGGGGTTTTCTTCTCTGAAAGAATTGTATCCCTTTGATGACACTTAACACAAGCTATGATGCCATTCTTTCCAGGCGGGATGTTGTGCACGCCGGGCTTTTCACCTCTATGGCAGAGCATACAATCCAGTTTCATGTGGCTTGAGAAAGCATCCAGGCCAGCATGGACTTTATTGTTATCAATACCATAGGCCTTATGACAATCGAGGCAGGCTTTTTTCTTGAAGTCTTGGTCGAATGTCGACTGCTCTTTACCATAGTGAACATCGTGGCAACCATAACAGGGAGGCGCTTTTGGTCCTAGTTTTTCACCGTGTGCGCTTGCCATAATCGATGTGACTGAGTCATCGTGACATTCTTTACAATCTACAGGCGCTAACCTTTGGTTATGAGGCGCTTCAGTGGCATCCTTGTGACATCCCACACAGGTAATGTCTTTGTGAATGCTTTCAGCATATTTCGCCTCGTCGATGGACAGATTCAAGTCTCCGAATACAAAAGGGGGTCTCTTTTTAGGTTCGGCAGGTTTGTCGCCAACGTTAACCTGGTCTGCGAGTTCCTCTTTTGTCATTTTGAGTATGTCGGGGTTGTGACAAGCGATGCATGACTGATCGTCAGCTTCTGATGATTTGGCTTCAGATTTGGGCTCTTCTTTTGGAGTAGTCTGGGGTTTCGTCTGCTCTGCAGGCTTGGCATCTGGAGCCTTTTCAGCTGCAGTTTGACTGGATTCCTGCGCATTAGAGTGAACTGAAGAATAGTGCAAAAACCCGCCAACGCAAAAAACACCGATAAACAAAAGAATTAGCCAAATCCAAGTCTTCGAGCCTTGAGTCTTGAGTTTCATAATCAGCTCCTTGAACGAGAACAGCTATTTTTGAGGAATAATATGTTGAGTCGTAGTTGGCTCTAATAAGGAATTTTTAATAATTAATACACTTGGCGCCTGAAAAAGGTCAAGCTATTTGCAATAAAAAAAGCCCCATAAGAAACTGGGGCTTTATAACATCTGTTAACTGAAAATCTATTTAGATATTATTTTGCTTTTTTCTCGTGACATTTGGCGCAAGCGACCGGTCCGGTGGGTTTGTTTTCGCCTTTCAATTTTTTGTGACAATTTATACAACTGTCATGATATGCCTTTTCCAGTTTTAATACCTTGCCTTCGGCCTCAAGCTTGTGACATGCGCCACATTTCTTGACTTCCATTCCCTCTTTCCAGACGTTTTTGCCATCCTTATAATCATGGTGGCAGTCTTCGCACTTTGTGGCTTTGTGCTTTTCATGAGAGAATTTGACTGGACCTTGTTT
>CALGLN010000069.1 GCA_937930835.1 uncultured Desulfomonile sp. | reverse complement strand
TGGAATGTAGTGCCCCAGTTAAAAGTCAACATACTAATATATCAGTGTTTTTGCAAACAAATGTCAAAGTCAGGATTGCAATAGGTTATCGTTATTACAGCAATGTTCGATTCCCGCCGCCTCCACCAGCTAATTGTCCTGTCGTCACAATTTCTATTTTCGCCATTATTATGAATGTCTATAACTGTTTAATTTCACTCATAATGGTCGTCGTGGTAGATCTTCGCGCAAGCGCATATCTGGTTGAAAAATAAACTGGGACATGATTTCTGCCTAACCAACGATAGTCGCCAACAGATCCCTTGCCTTTGAGACGCCGCCTCAATAACGATAAATTGCGGCCAATCCTGTTACTGTCGGCATACGATCAGAAGGAACCACGACAACTTGGCCACTCATCTTGAGGACCGCCTCACCCAAATCATCAAGCAGGTCATCAACCTCCGGATTGGCCAGGTCATCCAGTTCCACCCGGCCGGTCCCTGCCTCAATCCTACCAGGAATGTGCCTATCAGCTTCTACAAGCAGCGTGTGGACGCGTCCTGCTACAGTAGCTTCGGCTACCTCAGCCAGGTTATCTGATCCGAACCCTTTGGACAATGCGCTCCTGAACTCGTCGACGAGCTTTTCCAGGCGAGCAAGATACTGAGGTTCGACAACCTGCCACGCCAGGTCACGAAGCGCTTCGATCGAAACGGCGTCTGGATGTACGTCGATCCCGTCTGGAGCCAAAAATGGATTCACACTGATCTGACGGAACAAACCCTGGTATTCGGGCAACGCAGCCAGAATTAACGGTAGCCCCGATGGACGTGAATGGTGTTCCAGGATGGCACGGTCGATCTCACGGAAAAACCTTTGGATGTCTATGTCCAATTCATCTTTCTTTGACCCGTGCCCATGGCGCATCGCCACTCCTCCTGCGCCCTTCCCATAGGATGCCACAGTCAGATGAGGTTCGGTCAGCTCGGCTCCTAAGGCTTCGGTAATCGTGGGGGGGACGCCTGAGGCCAAGTCGATTTGATCGAGCGCATCCCGGTTGCCTTCGAAGAGCTTCACCTCTCGCCGGTTCAAACCAAGAACCTGATAATTGTCGGCCGATTGAACTATGCGCATGAGAGGCTTTAGATGAAAACTGTCAGCCACTACAACCAGTTCCGCAACCGGTCGTTGAAGCCTATAAGCCCTGAAAATTCCAGGCCCTGCTAATACCGCCAATCCATCCAGCGTATGCCTCCAGAAATCGCGGTGGTTGGACAAAGCCTTGAATGGGCCTACTAGGCTTTGGACCGTGCTATCCACGTACTTCTGCTGCAGCGACGCCTCCATGGCCTTCACCAAGTTCCGAAATCGGATCGGGTCCTGAAGATTTTCCGGATGATGTCGATGAGTGGGTTGATAGAGTGAAAGGCAGGGAGGCTGGCTCCCCGCAAAGATTTGGCCTCGATAATCTTCTATCAATGAATCCATGAGTTCTCCTGAATAATGCCTAAATCCGCCAGAATCTGGTGAGCGCAAACAGGTGTGCAATCATGAAATTTTTTAAGCCTGAATTGTGAAACCTGCTCGCTATTTTCCAATACTACTCTCAAAAAGGTTCATGACTTTATCCCAGATTCAGCCGTGAAGGCCGGAAAAGCAACCGAAATTGGTCACCCTGATTAACCAAGAACCAAGGAAAAGATCCAACGTCCACCCCTGGTCTCGCCATCGTCTTTAATTTCAAATCCTCGAGGCTTGCCGATCTCTCAGTAACCATAAAGGATTTCTGCCGCAATGTCTTTGGAATCTTGGCGCTTAGTAAAAGACTGAGAATGGCCTTCTCCAATTTCTACAGTGATTTTAACCCTCTGTCCATTTCTTTAAGCAGGGTCTTCACCCTTTCCGCAGGGGGCTACCTTCTAAAAATCGATCATTAATGGATCAGTGGAAAGCCAGTCAACGATCTCTTGAAAATCATCCGTGAGCAAAATGACAGCATGATTTCGTACGACGACCGGAGGGAGTTCAAGATCAATCGTGCCGTAGAAATCCGCGAAGGGACCCACTCCATCCAGGATGGAATCACGCAAACCCACATCGACCTAGGAATCTGAAAGAACGACGAAACCAAAGGCGATAAGAAACTCTACCCGAAAAATTCGGGCTGCATCTGTAAGCCAAAGAAGAGTTCTTTAGCATTTGCGTTCCGGCATCGAACTCTCATCTGGAGAAATCGAAACGTCAAACCAGTAAATACGCTTGATTTTTCATTTCCGAGTCTTTATTTTAGGATATGGCTTAAAAATAAAATAAAGATGAACCTTATTTTAGGTTCAAGGCAGGCAGGATGAAGCGAGGACTTCAGGGCAGATACGTGACCATATCAACGGTGAGTGAGAAGGCCCGGGCTTTCGTGCCAGCGCCGCTGCCGCCGAGTCCGCCCATCGACTGGACACCGGAGTTGCGCTGCAAGTTCGATCAGGCGCTGCTGGCGCTCGGGCGACTCGACAGCGTCTCGACCCTGCTGCCGGACACCTCGCTGTTTCTCTACGTGTACGTCCGCAAAGAAGCGGTGCTCTCCTCCATGATTGAAGGGACCCAGTCGTCGCTGTCCGATCTGCTGCTATTCGAATTGGATCAGGAGCCCGGCGTCCCGCTGGGTGACGTGCGGGAGGTCAGCAACTATGTTGCCGCCCTGGACCATGGGCTGCGCCTCCTGAAGGAGGGACTGCCGCTCTCGTTGCGTCTTCTCCGGGAGATCCATGGTGTGCTGTTATCCAAGGGCCGGGGCAGCCATCAAACCCCAGGCGAGTTCCGGCGCACACAGAACTGGATCGGAGGTTCCCGGCCGGGCCTAGCGACATTCGTTCCGCCTCCGGCTGAGGATGTGCTGGAGTGCATGAGCAAGCTGGAGCTCTTTCTCCACGACCGGCCGGAACCCACCCCGGCGCTGCTCAAGGCTGCGCTGGCTCACGTGCAGTTCGAGACGATTCACCCGTTTCTGGACGGCAACGGCCGTCTCGGGCGTCTGTTGATCACGTTGCTCCTGTGCGAACAGAAGGCGCTGCGGGAGCCGATGCTCTACCTCAGCCTTTATTTCAAAACGCGCCGCCAGTATTACTACGAGCTGCTCAACAACGTGCGTATGACCGGCGACTGGGAAGCCTGGCTCGATTTCTTTGCCGAGGCGGTGATTGTCACCGCCACCCAGGCTGTAAATACCGCCCGACAGCTTCTAGACCTCTCGAATCAGGACCGCGACAAAATTAGCGGCCTGGGTCGAGCTGCCGCATCCACCATGAAGGTCCATCGGGCGCTGATGGAGCGCCCCATCGCTACATCGGGTTCACTGGTAAAGAAAACCGGCATTACTCCGGCTACCGTAAACAAGGCGCTCGTCCATCTGGAACATCTCGGTGTAGTGAAAGAGCTGACGGCTCAGAAGCGCAACCGCCTGTTTAGCTACGCGGACTATATCGAGATCATGGGTCGCGGCACGGAGCTGCCGGACAGATAGATCAATTTCGTTCCGTGCATGGATATCGAACCGGATGAAAGAAGAGTTTAAAAAGATGCCGTTCCGTGCGTTAAGTTTTCTGTTATAATAATTTCACACCGGAAATTTTCTCAATTCATCAAGCGACGTCTCTGATCTTGGCCTTGTCGAGGAAACAGCATGAACCTCGCAACACACGGAAAAGACCTCGTCAATCCCGTTCCACATAGCTTTTCCCTCTTGCTCGCCCTGGTTGCTCTGGGGCTGGCCGGTAATTATTTCAAGTTTGCCGTCCTGAATGCAGACTTCATCTTCGGCAGTGTGTTTGCAATGCTGACACTGCAACTCCTCGGTCTGAGGAGTGGCGTCTTGTCAGCAGCCATCATCTCTTCCTATACATTTCTTGCATGGAACCATCCTTTCGGCATCCTGACCATGACAGGCGAGGTCGCATTTGTAGGTTGGGTCATCAATCATAGGAAAATCGACATGGTTGCCGCAGACTCCCTCTATTGGGTAGCTGTCGGAATACCAGTGGGTTTTATCTGCTTCTATTTTGTCTCCCACTTGCCCCCTAGCAACGCCCTGTTTCTTATGAGCAAGCAGGCGATAAACGGAATAGCCAATTGCGTTCTGGCCAGACTCATTTTTGTAGGCTACTCAGGGACTTCGCATGCACGTATAATTTCTTTTCGCGAGATTGCTTCAACCCTGATGATATTCTTTGCGTTGGCAACTGGACTAATCACACTGATTTTTGTGAGCAGAAGTGATTTTTCGGAAGCTGACCTGAGAATTCGTCAAGATGCCACCATGGTTTGCCGGGAAGCGACCAAAAATATCGAAAACTGGCTGAAAGATAAAGAGTCGTCCGTAATAAATCTGGCCGGAATGGCAGCTACGACTCCACCCGACCGGATGCAACAGATCCTGGAACAGTTACGGATGTCTGACAAGAGTTTCTTACGGTTAGCGCTAGTAGATAAGGAAGGGATTTCTATCGCATACTCTCCACCGATTGATGCGCGCGGAGCGAGCACCATAGGGAGATCCTTTGCTGATCGCCCGTATATCCCGCCACTTAAACAGAAGCTTCAACCAATGCTCTCCGAGGTAATGGAGTCAAGATTCGGGACTCCTGATCCTGTCGTAATAATGCTCGCCCCTGTAATATCACACGATGCTTACAACGGTTATGTGGCTGGCATACTCGACCTGGAACGTATAAGGAGCATCCTGGAAACAAATGCTACCAGGGACGGCATGAAGTTCTCTCTTGTAGACAGGAACGGGGCCATCATCCTGACGAGCCGCAAGGATCAAAATGTAATGGCGCCGTTCTCATTCGGGAATGGGGATCTTCAGCGCCTTGACTCCAGACTTGCTCAATGGATTCCGGAATTGACCACCGGTATGTCCACAATAGAGCTTTGGGGGAAATCATTCTACGTTGTTGAATCTCAAGTCGGCAAACTGGCTGAATGGAAACTGATTGTTGAACAGCCCGTGGCGCCTTTCCAGAAAATGCTTTATGACAGCTATTCGCTCAGATTCCTGGTCCTTTTCGTCGTCGTAGTTGTGTTATTGATACTGGCCGAGTTTTTGAGTCGCAGAATGGTTTCAACGATACAAGAGCTGGCGGTTATCACTCTTGATCTGCCAAGTAAGCTTGAATCCCAACGTCTCATTGTCTGGCCCGATAGTATGATGCTGGAGACGAATTCCCTGATTTGCAATTTTAGACAGATGGCGGACTCGTTGTTGGCAAAGTTCAGGGAGATAAGGCAGATAAACGAGACTCTGGATCAACTTGTCAAAGAGAGAACCCGTGAATTGGAAACGAGTCAGGATAAACTTTCCAACGCCGTCAAGATAGCCCGTTTGGGGCACTGGGACTACGACGTTAAAAATGATTCTTTCACGTTCAACGACCAGTTCTATAAGCTCTTTCATACCACTGTTGATGAGGTGGGCTCATACAAAATGTCATTTGCTCAATACTCCAGGCGCTTCGTGCATCCTGATGACGTACCCGGAATCACAGAAGAACTGAGGAAGGCCAAAGAATCAAACGATCCAGACTATAGTCAGCAATTTCATCATCGAATGTTTTACGCCGATGGAGCGGTCGGCTATTTCGCGGTGCGTTTATTGATAAACCATGACTCTGGTGGTCGAACGGTTAAGATTTACGGCGTGAATCAAGACATCACGGAAAATGAACAGGCGCAAGAGGCTCTTCGGGAGAGTGAGGAGAAATTCAAACAAATTTTTGAATCTGCCAATGTTGGAAAATCTGTAACCCTTCCTACTGGTGAGATGAACGTTAACAAGGCCTTTTGCGATCTTCTCGGGTACACCCAGGAAGAACTGAAAAACAAGAAATGGCAGGACCTTACACCGGCGGAGGATATTGCAACGATACAGGAATTTTTGGACCCACTTTTGAAAGGAGACCAGAATTCCGCTCGATTCAACAAAAGATACATTCACAAAGACGGTTCTTATATTTGGGCCGACGTAAGTTGTGCGATACGGAGAGATAAGTCGGGAAAAGCTCAGCATTTCATTACAACTATAGTGGATATCACTGATCGCCTTAAGGCCCAGGAAACTCAAAGACGATTGGCTGCGGCAATTTATCAGGTGACTGACGGCATCATGATAACAGACCGTGATGGGAACATTGAGTATGTAAATCCCGCAATAGAGGCTATGACGGGATATAGTTCCGAGGAACTTATGGGAAATAAGCCTTCGATTCTCAAAAGCGGAGAACAAGATCCTGCCTTTTACGAGAATTTGTGGAATATCATCACTTCAGGAGACACTTGGTCGGGACAATTTACTAATCGTCGTAAAGACGGCAGTCTTTATCATGCGGACACCACCATTGCGCCAGTAGTAGACGAATCGGGGAAGATAGCAAACTTTGTCATGGTCAAACGTGACGTTACAGAAAAACTGGAACTGTCCAGGCAGCTCCTGCAGGCCCAGAAGATGGAGGCTCTGGGAACGCTAGCCGGAGGCATTGCGCACGACTTCAACAATCTCCTCCAGGTCGTCCTGGGATATAGTGAGATACTTCTGGGAAACAAGAAATCAGACGACCCGGAGCGCGATGGACTCCAAAAAATTCATTCAGCTGCGCAACGAGGAACCGATCTCGTGAGAAACCTCCTCACCTTCAGCAGAAAATTGGAGCCAAACCTGCGTCCCGTAGATCTGAAAAAAGAAGTAGCTGAGATTGAAAAACTTTTCTTTCGCACAATCCCCAAGAACATCAAGATCGTTGTTCGTTCCGAAGATAAATTGAAAGAGATCATGGCTGATACATCTCAGATCGGGCAGATTCTCATGAATTTAGCTGTGAATGCGCGCGATGCCATGCCCGATGGGGGCGTGCTCACAATTGAGGCGCAAAACATTGAACTGGGAGACGATTTCAGCAGTGCGCATCCTGAGGTGAAACCAGGTCCGTATGTGCTGCTAACTGTTACGGACACAGGGCATGGCATGGACCCGCAGACCGTAGATCGTATCTTCGATCCGTTCTTTACCACCAAGGAGCTGGGCAAAGGCACGGGTCTCGGCCTGGCAACGGTGCACGGTATCGTCAAACAGCACCAGGGGTGTGTCACCTGTTCAAGCCAAAAAGCCAAAGGGACCATTTTCAAGATATATTTTCCCGCGATAGAGAGAGAGGAACATCAGCAGACAGTAGAACAATTCACGGTTCCAGCGGGTGAAAACCAAACCATTCTTGTGGTTGACGATGATGAGATTATCCGTAATCTCGGGCGGCTCATTCTTACCAGCTCTGGATATCAGTGTCTTGAAGCAGCCGACGGCAAGGAAGCTTTGAGAATATACAAAGAATACGGCGAGAAGATTTCACTCGTTTTACTTGATATCAACATGCCCGAGATGGATGGCTTAACCTGCCTTAAAGAGCTCCTCAAGCTGAACCCCAAAGTCAAGGCTCTCATTTGTACCGGCCTTCTGGACAATTTTACAGAGGAAGGCGCAATCGAATCGGGAGCTATGGGGTTGGTGTCCAAACCGTATAGCCTGCAAAACCTTTTA
>CALGLN010000068.1 GCA_937930835.1 uncultured Desulfomonile sp. | reverse complement strand
GTACTGTAATAATATATGGGATGCTAAAGCATTAAATCACAAATCTTCAAGGTGACAATTGAAGGGAGCCTGAAGTTTTGGCAGAGCAGAAATCAATACTGATCGTGGATGACGAGGTTTTTTCAGGTAAAATACTTCAGACCAGTTTGCGAGAGATGGGTTTCCTTACGGATTACGTCGTGGCAACAGGCGAGGAAGCGATTGAGCTGACTGAAAAGGTAGAATTTGACCTGATCCTCATGGACATAATGTTGGCTGGGGACATTGACGGAATAGAGGCCGGCCGCATAATACGCTCACGTTCAAAAATCCCCATTATATATCTGACATCTCATGTTGATGAGCGTTACGTTGAGCGGGCAAAGCGGACCGAGCCGGTCGCATACTTGTTAAAGCCTTTTCGATTAACGGAATTGCGCATGCATGTTGAGATGGCTTTATTACGTGCGGAGACGGAAAGGCTTCTGAGAGAGAGCGAGCAACGTTACCGGGCGCTAGTCGAAACCCAGGTTGAGTTGGTTTGTCGATATAAACCCGATGGAACTCTTACATATGTAAATCATGCATACTGTATATATTACGGTCTATCGAGAGAACAGCTCCTCGGCAGTAAGACAGGGCTCCCTGAGGTTAAAATTACATTAGGGAAGATTGCTTTTTATCAGGGCTTTATCAGGGATAGCGGTTCTGTGCAATCTTTTGAGACGCAAGACGTTGGGCTTGACGGCGAGCCAAGATACCAGCAGTGGACCGAAGTCAAACTACTGGATGAATACGGAAGACTTCAGGAAATACAGGGTGTTGGCCGCGATATTACTGAACTCAAGCGATTGGAAGCCGAAACGCTTTACAGGACTGAGGAGCGGTTCCAGGCAGTTTTCGATAGCGTGGCGGACGGCATTTTCATTCTGGATAACAAGTTGAATTATACCCATGTTAACCCAGCGGGCCGGAACCTGTTTGGTTTCACACAATCGCAGGTTGTTGGATTCAGCCCTCAAAAGGTTTTTGGCCGGGAAATAGGTTCCAAACTCGAGGCTCTTTATTCCCGGGTTCTCGCAGGATCGACAGCCCAATATGAACAGACTCGAACTATCTCCGGGACCGATCTGAACTTCAGTGAATCCGTGGCGCCATTAAAAAATATTGATGGCTCTGTAATCGGCCTTTGTTGCATTTGTAGAAACATTAGCGGACTTAAAAAAGTAGATGACAGTGAGTTAGACGAGCAATCGACTTATATGTCGCTGCACATGCGTCAGACTATCGCTATGGCTTTGGCGGCCGCCGAATCAGAGGGAGTTGTCTGTTTGCTAGGAGAGAGCGGTTCAGGTAAAGACCATCTTGCGAGGTGGATTCATGACCACTCACGGAGACGCTCAGGTCCTTTTGTGTCTATAAACTGCGCAGTGCTTCCTGAGACATTGGTGGAATCGGAGCTTTTCGGACATGAAAGGGGAGCCTTTACAGGAGCCTTAGTTCAAAAGCGCGGTTTATTGGAGCTTGCCGAGGGCGGAACAATCCTGCTCAATGAAATTGGAGAACTATCCGGGTCAATACAGGCGAAACTGCTTTCATTCATCGACACCAAGTCTTTCATGAGAGTGGGAGGGGCCAAGCCAATCACTGTTGATAGCCGGCTGATTGTAGCGACTCATCGAAATCTGGAGGAAGAAGTGTCTGAGGGACGTTTCATGGGGCCCTTGTTCCACCGGATAAATGTTTTCCCTATAACTGTTCCTCCGCTCAGGGATAGGCTTGAAGACATACCGACATTGTGCAGACAGCTAATTCACAAGCTTCAACATGTTATCGGTATGGAATCAGTTCCCGAATTTGACGGAAAACACTACCGGATGTTGTCGGCTTACAATTGGCCAGGCAATGTCCGGGAGCTCAGAAACGTGCTGGAAAGATCTCTGATGCTCTGGAAAGGGGGAAGGTTGGATATTCAGTTACCTGTTACTCAGGAGACAAAATCCGGCTGGTCTTTTTCCGTGGATGATTTCGAAAGCCATTCCCTTTCTGAAATAACCTCCATAATTTCCAGGTCTTTCTGTGAAGAGATGGTTATCCGTTGTAAAGGCAACAAGTCGAAGGCGGCCAAACGTCTGGGTGTTTCGCGTGACGCTCTGTACAGGCGGCTTCGAGGAATATAGATATGTTTCAAAAACCCACAGCCGTCTCCAAAAGTGTATTTTTATTAAGACAATTTCCGCCCAATAATGATTGACAATCCTTTTTTAGGACCAAAAATGTCGTGTGTTTGTGACACTCTTGATTCAGCTCTTTTTGGCCTGGAAAGAAGAACTTAAATCTTGCAATGTTTAACTATCTGAAATAATATAAGAAAAGATATTTTGTTTTTTATTGCGGCTTTTGGCGCCTAAATTGCTTAGAAGGATGTGTTATCGCCGAATTGCTTAAGTTAGTGTTAGGCAGGCTATTCTGGTTATCCGGCGTGTGATTTTGTTGGACACATAATGAAACAGGTTTTGGACCACAGAGCAGATTAAGGCTCATGAAATAGACATATTTGTAATCAAAAGGGCCGTGGGATAATTTTTTTGTAAATGGTTCGAAAATCCCAGGATTAATAATTTTATTAATAAGTTAAGAGGGTTTTTCCAGGTTTTGGAAATCTTGTTTGGGAATCACCCGAAGATTTTACCTCTAGCGAGATCAACAATTTTTTTTGAAGGGGCATTGGCAGACACCATGGGAATCAAGACTCCGGGGAAGAACCCCTAAATTCTGGCGCCCTCGAGGAGATGTTAATGAACTTCGTTCTTGCTGGTCAAAGAAAAGGCCGCCGAAGGATCTACTCGCTGATGAGCACATTGCTGTGGGCATTGATAATTGGTTTGTCATTCGGGATTAATGTTTGTGAGTCATGTATGAGTCATCTTGTTGGGATTGCAGACGGGGTATCGGGGGCTATCAGGAAAGATCTGTTTTTCTGTAGATGTAACGCTGACATGGTAGGGTTGTGTTCAGGGGTTTCAGGGAATAGCCAGAGGATTAGTTCTATAGTTGTGGTTGTTGGGTCTTATGTGATCCTGTTAGCAGGGGTGGCGTTTATGATGGTGGGCAGAAAAAGGCCATCTGGAAGTGGGGAAATTCAGAGAATTTCTCGTGAAGAATCAGAAATGCCAACCAACGAGTTCGACCAAGTTTTACAAGCGGCGCTTGATTCTCTCAAGGCTCACATTGCAATCCTCGATGAAAAGGGAACGATAATATTTGTTAACGAGGCCTGGCGACGATTTGCGACTGAAAACGGAGCCAATGTTGAGGGCGCCGGTTTGGGATTAAACTACCTGAGTGTTTGCGAGAGCGCTCGGGGACAGTACAGCGATGAGGGGGCCAGAGTAGCAGTCTTAATTCGGGAGCTTATTGACGCAAAACTTCCGGAGTTTGTTTTGGAGTACCCTTGCCATAGTCCTGGGCAGCAAAGGTTCTTTGAAGTCCGAGGGACGAGATTCATTTCTAATAAACAGCCAAGAATAGTATTGGCGCATGAAAATATTACAGCAATCAAGCAGAGCGAAACCAGGTTCAAGACCTTCATTGAGGTTGCGCCAGTTGGCTTTTGGGTAGCGGACTCACAGGGCGCTTTCACCTATGCGAGTCCCAACTGGAGTCTTATCACAGGAATCAGGAATGACGATGCTCTTGGATCAGGCTGGCTCAAGGCAGTCCATCCAGAGGACCGCAAAAAGCTTGATGAAACATGGGAAAATGCGATCCTTACAAAACAGTCACACAGGTCTTATTTCCGTTTCATTCGGCCGGATGGGGCTGTGGTTTGGGTTCTGTGTCAGGGCCTTGCAGTGCTGGACGAAGACAATAGTGTTGTTGAATGGCTGGGAACGATTACTGATATTACAGAACTCAAGCATGCTCAAGAGGAATTACGTTCAAGCGAGTCCAGGCTACTTTACGAGCTTGAGGTCAAGGATGCCATCAACAGCATATTGGAGCCTTTGCTGTCCCCTGAGCGAAGTTTGGCGGATGTTGCCATGATTGTGCTGGAGAAGGCAAGGAAGTTGACCAATAGCCAGCATGGGTATGTTAACGAAACCGATGAATTGACCGGAGACCAGGTTTCACTAACACTTACGAAAATGTTCGGTAAGGAGTGTGAAATGAAACAGCACGGTCAGACGAGGTTTTCCAAAGGCTCAGATGGGAGTTACCGCTCATTGTGGGGTCATGCGTTAAACACCCGGCAGTCTTTTTTCACGAACGAACCTGGCGGGCATCCATCTTCGAGAGGTATCCCCGAGGGTCATGTGCCCCTGGACAGGTTCATGTCTGTCCCAGTCATTTACGGCAATGAACTGGTGGGCCAGATAGCGCTCTCAAATTCGGACCGGGATTACAACGAAAAAGATCTTGAAGTTATTGAAAAAATCGCAGGTTATTACGCTTTGGGAATCCAGAAGACGCGAAACCAGCAAAACCAGAATATTCTGAATTCCGCGATAACAAATGCATCGGAAGCAGTTGTAATAGCCGACGCTGAGGGTAGGCTACTGGTAGCCAATCCATCTTTTCAAAAGGTTACCGGCCATTCGATGGAGGAAGCGAGAGGTCGGTTAACCAGATTTCTGAATATATCCGGTAGAGAAAAACAAAATCTGCAAAAAGAAATATTCAGAAAAATAAAAGGAGGGAAAACCTGGGATGGAGTCCTTCAGGGAAAACGAAAGGGAGGCGAGAATTACGATTGCCATTGTTCCATAATTCCAGTGTTTGACGAGGAAGGACGGTTGACCAATATCGTAGCGTTAATTCGTGATATTTCAAAAGAGTTGAGACTTAAGGAGCAACTATTGCAGTCACAAAAGATGGAAGCAATGGGCACATTAGCGGGAGGGATTGCTCATGATTTCAACAATGTGATTTTTGCGATCAGCGCTTTCACCGAATTGGTCTTTGACAAGAGTTCTAAAGACAGTCCCATACGTCCTTACCTGGAACAAATTGTCAAATCCTGTGACAGGGCAGCGGATATGGTCAAGCAAATACTAACCTTCAGTCGTCAGGAAAAAACGGAAAAGACATTGCTGAAAATCACTCCCATTGCCAAAGAGGCATTAAAATTTCTCAGAAGCGCAATTCCTACTTCAATTCAGATCCAGCAGAGTTTGGAGAACGAATTGCCTCAAATTGAATGTAATCCAACGCAGATTTATCAGGTCCTTGTCAACCTGTGCAGCAACGCTGTTCATGCCATGAAAGATCAGAAGGGTCAACTTGCAATTACGTTGCGGTCAGTTGAACTGGATGAGAATTATGCTGAACAAAATCCGCCTTTGTCAGCGGGTAAGTATGTAGAACTTATCGTGAGGGACGATGGTGAAGGCATACCTAAGCCATTAGTTAACAGGATATTCGAGCCCTATTTTACGACTAAGATTGCTGGAGAGGGCACGGGGCTTGGTTTATCGGTTGTACGTGGAATAGTGGAGAGTCACGGTGGGACAATATCGGTCGAGAGCGTAGTCGGGGAAGGAACTACATTTAGAGTGCTATTTCCCGCAGTTGAAGAAACGTTTGTGGAGAATGATTCTGCGACAGATAAGGAATTGACGGGAGATGAGAGAGTTTTATGGGTAGATGACGATGCGACGATAATTGGCATGGCGCGGGAAAATCTTGAGAAATCGGGTTTTCGGGTGACATCGTTGAAAGATCCCTTAGAGGCCCTGGAGCTATTTAAAAAATCGCCCGAATCCTTCGATATAATTATCACCGAATTGACGATGCCCAAAATAACGGGGATCGAGTTGGCCAGGGAAATATGTTCGATTCGCCACGACATTCCGATAATATTGTTAACAGGATTTGGTGATGTAGGTCGCAACTTTGACACTACCTGTGAAGCAATCCGATCAACTATTCATAAACCCATTTCGAGAGCCAAACTGGTGGCAAGAATCCGCGAAGTTCTGGATGCCCCAGATGATGGCAAAAAAATATAGGTTGAATTATTTTTCTTGCGACCATCTCGGAGCATGACATACTAGGATAACTGAAGTTCTAATTAATTATTGTTCAGAAGGCTTCGAGGTTTGTAATTGGATTATTTGGTCATTTGCCTGGTTGCTCTTG
>CALGLN010000067.1 GCA_937930835.1 uncultured Desulfomonile sp. | reverse complement strand
GTCAGCAGTTGACCAATACCATCATGCAACTCTCTTGCGACTCTTTTTCGTTCATTCTCCTGGGCTTTGAGTAGCTGCGCGGAAAGTAACCTCAGTTGACGTTCGGACTGCGCAATCGCTAGTTCAGCTCGTTTGCGAGCAGTTATGTCTCTCAGAATTACCAATAAACCGGCTGGCTTACCATTGTGGTCATGATATCGGGATGCGCTCAGACTCGCGTCAATTACTCGTCCGTCTTTTGCCAGACGTTTGGATTCAAATCCGCTGCCCGGTATCCCCTTCTCAATCACCTCGTCTATTCGTTCCCTCGTAATCTCCACTTCCGACTCAGGAACGTAATCAATTCTTTTGCCTACAAGCTCCTCCAAAGTCCAACCGAACATCGCAGTGAATGAATCACTAACATATTTTACTCTTCCATCCATGTCGTAGACCACAATAGCGTCTGCGCATGAATCTAACAAAGACCTGTAAAGTTCCTGGGCTCTAACTGATTCAACGTAAAGGCGCCTGAATTTCTCCTGGTTTTCACTAAGGGCGTCCTCAATTTTTCTTCGTTCACATATTTCGCGAAGCAGTCGTTCGTTTGCGTCCTTAAGTTCACGGGTTTTCTCCTCCAATGATTCCCTGAGGACAGTTTCGACGCGAAGCAACCTCTTTGATTCCTGGAGTTGAGCTGTGCGCAGCCGGACCCGATCCTCCAGTTCATCGCGAGCCTGCTGCAACTGAGCCTTTGTCTGATTACGGGTGATTTCAACTGCCGCAAGGTTGCCCAGCAGAGAGAGTGTATTGACATCAGACTGAGTAAACGAACTCCTGGTCCTGTTAAACACATACAAAACGCCTAAGTTCCTGCCTTCTATCTGTATCGGGACGGCGACACCCGAAACCAGACCCTCAGCTCGAACTATGTCGTGAAGAAGAGGCTCGGTCTCCTCGAAATAATCCTCCACAATGTAAGGTTCGCCGGTTGTCGCAATCCTGCCACCAATCCCGGCGCCGAACGGAATCCTTATATTTTTGAATCCCTCAGTTCTAGTTCCAAAAACCGTGTGCATGTAAACACTGCGATCCTCATCGTCACGTAAAGCTATGTACGATGCGTCACCGTTTAGAAGCTCCACTGCCTTGGTCACTACCAGAGTGAGATTTTCATCCAGGCTTCTATTAGCCGTCATAGCCACCGCCAGGTCATAGAATGCCTGAAACTTGGCAAGCTCGGACACCCTCTGGTTTCTTGCAGACCCCAGGGACTGTCTTTCGCCCGACTGAGCTTCCGAGTAATCCTCGCGCATATCTTTCATTTCATGACTCGAATCGGCTTAAATCAACAAGACCAACATCGCTGTCAGGTAACATCCGGCAAGGTTGAATCTCGTATTATGAAAGGATTTGTGGATATTCAATGAGTTGACGTAAGTTCACATTATCGAATAATTTGCTCGAGTATTCCATAAAAAACGGTAGTGGCCCACTAACCCAAAGGGCTTAATGAAAAATTTTGATCAACAAAAAATCGCTTTTGGCGTAAGTGTGTATTTAGTTTAAAAATAAAAAGGGCCACGATTTCTGCCTTCTTGGATTTGAAAGAGGAGCCTGAAAAAATAACGCCGTTTCCGTGAGCATAATGTGAAAAATTACAATATATCTTTGCGAATAATGTTTGGAGTTCAGCATGCCTGACGACCATCGCCCGCCTGCTCACGAGGAAGATTTGGCAGTAGCCGTTGAAACAGTCCTTCTGAACGAGCGTCCTCAAGAAGCTGATCTGCGTGAGAGAATCGAGGAATTCGAGCGGCTTAATCGCCTTGTCATGGCCAGAGAGCAGCGTATCCTTGACCTCAAGAATGAGGCTAACGAACTGGCCAGAGCGCTTGGGAAACCCCTGCCCTATCATTCACTGGATCTGATTGAAGCAGACAGGGGACTGGATGATCCGCGACAGACCAGCGGTCAGTCAAGGCGCTGGGTGGGGGCTGAGCAAAAAGAACTCCACGTCTCGGACATCCTGGATATTGATGATCTGCAGACTCTTCTTTCAAACTTCTGTGACTCGGTAGGGGTTGCCTCAGCCATATCCGACCTTAATGGCAACCTGATAGCGTTCGCCAACTTTCGCCGAGCCTGCACCCAATTCCATCGGGTAGGTGAAGTTTCATCCAGGCGTTGCGCTGAAAGCGACTCCATACTGGGTTCCAGGCTCGAAGAAGGCCAGGACTTCACTATTTACAAGTGCAAGAATGGTCTCACGGATGCGGCGTCGCCATTGATAATAGACGGCAAGCACGTGGCCAACATTCTCATTGGACAGTTTCATTTGCAGGAACCTGATCTGGAGTTCTTTCGTCGCCAGGCTCAGGAACTCGGTTACGATGAAGAGGACTACCTGGCTTCCATTAAGGAAGTGCCAATGATGTCCGAGGAAAAACTGCCCAGCATTCTCGGTTTTTTGTCAGGTTTCGCCAAGATAATGGGCACGCTTACATTAGACCGGATTCGAGCTTCACAGGCGGCCGAAGACCTCAAGAGGAGGGCAGAGGAGCTGCGCGCCAGTCAAGCTGCAGCTTTGAGTCTGGCTGAGGACGCAGAAATAGCCCGCAGGGAAATTGCGTTATATAAGGACCATCTGGAGCAGTTGGTCAAGGATCGCACGGAAGAACTTGCGGCTTCCGAGGAACGCACGAGGCTGCTGCTTGAGTCCGTAGGTGAAGGAATCATAGGCGTTGATGTGCAGGGCCGAATGACTTTTATCAACCCGGCGGCTTGTCGGATGCTCGGATACTCGCCTGATGATTTCCAGCAGAATGAGCTTTGCAGCCTGATCCACTATGCTCACGAAGATGGCGCTCCATATCCCCTCAAGGACTGTCCCCTTCACCAGTCCATTTCCACGGGAACAGCCACCCAGTTAGATAGTGAAGTATTCTGGCGAAAAGATGGCACGAGTTTTCCAGTGGCCTATTCCAGCAACCCCGTGCATAAGGACGGCTCCATCGTTGGGTCTGTCATCACCTTCTGGGATATAACGGCCCGAAAGCTTGCCGAGGAACAGGTGCGTCGCGCACGGGAAATAGCCGAAGAAGCTACGAAAGCTAAATCCGATTTTTTGGCCAACATGAGTCATGAAATCAGAACCCCCATGAATGCTGTCATCGGTATGGCCCACCTGGCTCTTCAGACCGAACTGACACCCAAGCAGGCGGACTATCTGACTAAAATACAACGATCAGCCAACTCACTTCTCGGGATAATCAACGACATTCTGGATTTTTCCAAGATCGAAGCCGGCAAGATGAAGATGGAATCCACGGATTTCAGCCTGGACGAAGTCCTGGACAATGTGTCCACTGTGGTAGGAGTAAAAGCGCAAGAGAAGGATTTAGAATTTCTGATGGAGATTCAACCGGATGTTCCATTGTCCCTGGTCGGGGATCCTTTAAGACTCGGTCAGATTTTGATCAATCTTTGCAATAACGCTGTGAAGTTCACCCACAAGGGTGATATCGTCATTTCGACCGGGCTGCTTGAAAAAGATTCACAGACGGTCACCCTCAAATTTTCTGTTCGAGACACCGGGATTGGTTTGACACAAGAGCAGCAGGACAAACTCTTCACTGCGTTCAGCCAGGCGGATACATCCACGACCAGGAAATACGGAGGCACCGGTTTGGGTCTCACCATCTGCAAACGCCTCGTCCATATGATGGGAGGGGAAATATGGGTGGAGAGCCAATCCGGGAAGGGGAGTAACTTCATTTTTACTGCAAAATTCGGTTTGGCCAGAAAGATCTCAAGAAAGAGCCTCCAGCCATCATCAGGACTCAAAGGAATGAGAGTCCTGGTGATTGACGACAATGCGTCCTCACGGGAAATTCTGCAGACCTTGCTGGAAACCATGAGCTTTGAGGTAAGCGTCGTAGCATCTGCCGAAGAAGGAATTGCTGAATTGGAGAGGGAAGCCGAAACCAATCCATATCAGCTCATAGTGATGGACTGGAAAATGCCGGGTATGGACGGCATCAAGGCTTCCGAATTGATAAAGCAGCATCCCGATCTACCTCACAAGCCCAAGATTATTATTGTGACGGCCTATGGTCGTGAAGAGGTCATGCAAAAATCCCGAAAAATCGGTTTGGACGGTTTTCTCCTTAAGCCGGTGGGACAATCCGTGCTTTTCGACGCTATTATGGCCGCCTTCACGAATGATTCCCCATCGGGCAAGACCGTCGCGTCGCCGAAAGTTGATCGAGCTGGTGAGCTGAAAAACGTTCAGGGCGCCAGGGTGCTTGTAGCCGAGGACAATGAGATCAACCAGCAAGTGGCCAAGGAAATGCTGGAACAGGCGGGATTT
>CALGLN010000066.1 GCA_937930835.1 uncultured Desulfomonile sp. | reverse complement strand
GCTGTTAATAGGGAAACCCATGCGTTCATTAGACCACCTCGATTGCTCTAACACTATTGTGATTGCTGCTTCCGAAACGCTACCATTCGTGAGGCGCTCCGTATTTCATACACGCTCTTTCCAGTATTCTAGACGTGCGATTCCTCAACTCTGTGGCCCTTATTTCAAAAACTTTTTCCCTGCATTTCATGTAAATATCAAATGCAGCCAGGGCTAGTCGGTCAATCGTCGAATCTAACTCATACAACTCTGTGACTAGATTCGGATCCCGAATATCTTTGGAAAGAGATTCTCTTATAGCCTTTTTTAACATGAAGATGAAGTTTACAGCGTCTGATGCAGAAAATTGCTGAACGGCTCTTATTCTAACAATATCATCAATCAAAGCATGGACATCAAGCTCCTTTTCAACAGGAGCTCCGTCCATTATCCAGTCAAATATCCCTGCAGTTGCCCCAGTGATTGCAGCTCCTACAGGATTGGCAAACTCATTTGATTGTTTTGCAAGAAACTGGGCGGTTTCTGGAGAATAAGTAGCGAACACTAGCTCTGACCAACGCTTTAATATGGTTTTTTTGTTCTTGTCCAACAAGTTTTTAAGCATCTGACGATAGATTATCCTCTCGGATTATGACTCTCCATGCTACTCAATCATTCTTAGGCCTAGAAATGAACATCCTTTTTGTAAGTGCAAAACATCATACTTGAATCAATTTAGATCTTCAAAGACATTTGCCCAGAAGTGGAGAGCCTAAACAGGTCACATTAGATAAATAAAGTTAGCCGGAGTATGAGAACAGCTTATACCAAAGGCCAAGCCCTCTCCTCCTGCGACTTCGTTCTCAAACTGCTTTTAAGATTTTTCTCCCGTGTTTAGATACTGATCCTCGAGCGGATCAATCGCTGTTACGGTAAGACTTTTTTAAGATTATATGGGTATACTTTCTGGAGGTCATTGTCAATAGATTTGAGTATTTTTATGAATGAAAGATTGTCGGAGCAACTTGATTTCGTTACTGTTTGCAAACAGTGTTTTTATTTTGAATCTTGGATAACCGATCTTATATTCTAATAGATCTTGTTTACTTTGGCTTTTGATGAATGAATGTATGGACATGCGGATGATGGAGGTAAAAAAAAATGGTAACTTTCAATGGGGTCAACCATATTGCGATGGTGACGGGCGACATGGACTCAACAATACGATACTGGAGGGACCTCTTGGGCATGAGATTAGTAGCCGGAATCGGTCATCCAGGGTACAGGCACTATTTTCTCGAAATATCTAAAACTGATTTAATCGCCTTTTTTGAATGGGACGGAGTTGAACCAGCCGCAGAAAAAGATCATGGCGCTCCTACACAGGGAAAAGTAATTTTCGACCACATATCTTTTGGGGTAGAAAGTGTAGATGATCTCTGGGAGTTGAAAAACAAACTTGAGGCTGCTGGCTTTTGGGTTTCTGAAGTTGTGGACCATGGCTTCATCTATTCGATTTATTCTTTTGACCCCAACAATATACCTGTTGAATTTAGTTATGCGCTTCCCGACAAAGACATTCGTTCAAATCCGGTAATGGTTGACAGGAGCCCATGTGAAACGGCCTTGGAGGGTTCGGAACCTATTGCTGAAAAATGGCCCAAACCTCAGGGACAAATCCCCGTTTCAAATAGGAGAATATACCCTGGGGCAGGAAGTGAACTGTTCCATGTGCGGAAATGAACTCTCATGTAAGAGCTCGTTTCTTATGACTAATTTTATTTGTGTCTAGATGATGGTCGCCTAATAACAACAATACTCTTTCTAGCGAAATTCCAGGCGATTCTGTGCTCTAAAGATCTCATGGGCGGCCTAACCAAAATTACCTGCTCCACGATGAGAGAAGCTTACCCACATAAGGCTGTCGAATGCTTATTGCGTCTGACCCGCACAATTCATGGCAACAAAAACACGAGATGCATTTTTTTCTGTTTATGATCATACGTCCGTTGACTTCAGAAATTGCCTTGGGAGGGCAGTGATTCATGCAAATTCCACAGTTGCGACAAGCCTCGAAATTAATTTGAGGTTTGGTTATGACATGGTTTTCCATGAAGCGCCTGATAGGATTCCAATAAGACAGGTTCCAGGCCATTGACATAGATTTTGGGGCCTTGAAATCTTTGAGGGGGAAGCCCACTAGAGCATCACCCACAACATCAATGGTTTCTGCAAGAGTATTTCCGAGACCCAATTCCGAGCCAATAATGCATGTTCTGACGCTTTCCAATGGAAATCCCACCAAACGGGTTATGCTTGAATCAAGCGCCAGCGCATCACGACTGGCTCCAACGATTCCCACATGCCTTGGTTCACCGCTGTTAGGTCCATTACCTTGCATTACCAGAATTCCATCAATGAGTGAAAAATCCGGCCTAATTGTTTGATAAATCTGTAATAACACGTGGGCGAAGTTATCCGTGATTTTTCCTGCTCTTAGATGCCATGAAGCCTTATCTGT
Source organism: uncultured Desulfomonile sp. (assembly GCA_937930835.1). Taxonomy (GTDB): domain Bacteria; phylum Desulfobacterota; class Desulfomonilia; order Desulfomonilales; family Desulfomonilaceae; genus CAITZA01. Next base: position 10,703 of record CALGLN010000066.1, on the reverse strand, counting down.
CCCAATAACCGTTCCAAACAAATTTTTGACCGCCATGGTGAGCGTCATCTGGCAGTGTGTCTTGAGCTTCGCCAAATTAATTATTCTGTCAAAATCAAAGACTTCCTGAGCCAGATCTATCCTCTTGTATATTCGGTCATCTCCAAATTCTATCGTCTTTTTGTGAACAAAGGGGATCGGCTTAACGTTGAGCCTTTTCATCAGCGGCTCATAACCGCTTTTTGCAAGAGTTTTTTGAAGATTTCCCAGTGGTGGGCTATCACCAATTGAAAGGCTGGCCCCACAATCACTCAAAATTTCAGCCACTACTTCAACAAAAGCAGGATGAGTCACAATGGCTTGATCTGGCCTAGCGGACCTTAACAGATTAGGTTTCAGCAAAATCTTTTGTCCGCGACTGATCAAATTCCTGACATCAAGGCAATCAGAAAAGAGATTTTCGACAGATTTCCTGAGAATCTGATGATCATATTCCTCGCAATATCGAATTGATACAATTGATTTCATAAGCGCTGATATGAGTCCTTTAGCAATTTATTTAGGGATCCTTATTTATCAATTTATTCATGTCTCATAACATAAAGATAAGGTCAATAGTTTGAGTTTGGTGATTGCTCGGGGTTCCGGCACATGAATAATAGTGATATTGAGCACTCTAATCCAAGATTTATGAGATTGGAGTTTGTATCATCAAGATTGATGTGATTGATGCATCGTGAAATGATGACTTCCAAGCTGGCGCAAACAAAAGGATATTTCCATTCAATGAACAGATTTTACGACATCTTTGTCGATAGTAACAATGGATCAAAAATTTTGACCGTACGGTTTAAATTCGATTGACCTGAAACTCAACAGCGATATACTAGTGATAGGAATCTGGAGTTTAACGACCCGGAATCTTGTTTTCATTTTGCACAAATTTTGCCGCTTGGATCCAACTGGACCGGGACGGAAGGTAAATATGCACGTTATCAATAGCCTTCTTTCCGGAAGGCTTTTTTATTTTAGGCCTGTTTAAATGCTCATTATATCAAATATATCTGAAATGAAGGCATGGGCTTCAGATACAAGAGCTCATAAACTTGAAATTGGGTTCGTACCAACGATGGGATACCTTCACGACGGTCATTTAAGTTTGACGCAGTGCGCTAGAACGGAAAATGAACGCGTCGTCGTGAGTATTTTCGTTAACCCGACACAATTCGGCCAAAATGAAGATCTGGGCCGTTATCCTCAAGATTATGAGGGAGATCGACGAAAACTGGAAAATGCAGGCGTAGATGTATTGTTCTATCCACAAGCTTCAGAGATTTACGGCGCTGGCTTTCAGACGTTTGTAAATGTGGAGGAAATATCCAGGCCGTTGTGTGGAATTAGCCGACCCGGTCACTTCAGGGGAGTCGCAACCATTGTCTTGAAGCTTCTTAATATAGTGTCCCCTGGTAGAGCATATTTCGGGCAGAAGGACTTTCAACAATTGCAAGTAATAAGGACGATGGTAAGAGATCTCAATGTCAGCACCGAAATTGTTAGCTGTCCTATTGTAAGAGAACCTGATGGACTAGCCATGAGTTCTCGGAATGCGTATTTGAATGATTCAGAAAGGGCTCAGGCGCCGGTTCTATACGAATCCATGGTTTTGGCAAAGATGTTATTCGGGTCAGGTGAAGCATCACCAGAAATTATTCAAAAAAGCATGATCGATCGAATTGCTAGGGAACCTGACGCTTCGGTAGACTATGCAAGACTTGTCGATCCCACAACTTTAGAAGATGTAAAGAAGGTCCAGATAGGAACCGTTATTGCCTTAGCGGTCAAAATAGGAAAAACCAGATTAATTGACAACATGGTTTTGGAACACTGAACTTTTGGCTATTGGTTAATTGAGAGAACTAGTTTTTATGGGAACTCAGCAGACTGAAGATTACGGAGTCTAGATATGCAACGCGTGATGTTAAAATCAAAAATTCATCGTGCCACCGTTACCGGCGCATGTGTAGATTATGAAGGAAGCGTGACGATTGATTCGGAACTGATGAGAGAAGCGGATTTGCTTGAATATGAACAGGTTCATATTTACAACGTGTCTAATGGGGAACGATTCACAACATATGTAATTAACGGTGAGCCTGGATCCGGAGTCATATGTTTAAACGGAGCTGCCGCTCGCAAGGTGTCCGTTAAAGACCTCGTTATAATATGTTCCTACGTGCATATGGAAGATCGAGAATGCCGCGAACATCATTCAAAAAACATTTTCGTGGACAGTCAAAACAAAATATCACGAATTAGTTAACATACTTTTTCAGCTACTCATTGAAGACCAACATTGATTACAGCTTTTCTTCAGGCCATTGAATAAACATTGCCTCAGAGTGGTCGCCTTTTATCTGATGCTGTCTTTTGCCGAGTAGAGTCTGTCTTTTTAGAATTCGCAATTGCAATATTGAGCTCTTGCTTGTCAAAACCCCGCTGAAAGACAATTCGTCCATTTTCGCCATAGAGAAGTATCGAAACTCTAGCCAGGCTTGCGCCGCTCCTTATGTCTCCGAATGGCAGTTCAACCCTTGAATTATACTTGAAGGAAATACTCTCTCCCTCTCTGAAATCCGAAGGCAAGTCGCCTTCTCCAAGCCTGGTTTTGTCAGGATAAACATAAATCTTGTTTTCGCCTCGTTTATCCTCCATTTCAACGAAAACGAAAAGGTACCCGGAAAAAAGAAGATTTGGGTGGTCTTTGACAAGTCGGAAACTAAGCGTGCCAGATCCCTGGGATTCCGTGGCTACGGCCACATCTTGAGTATTGAAGTTCACGATAGGAGCGCCATCTTGTTGAAGAAAACTCGTTTCTGACTTTTCAGCTGAACTCTGAGCAGCTTTCAGGTTCGTATCTGACTTTTCCGGGCTGTTTGCCTTATTGCTCTGGGCTTTTTTCTCGGACTCAGAGACAGAGGAATCATTGAAATCCTCCAATTTATGATTCGGACTCAATGAGGCTACAGAAGAAGTCATTGAGCCCTTGCCGGCTACGCCATGAACCGCCAAATCAGAGGAGCCTGAAGCCTGTTCCAAATCTCTAGAAGCCAGACTGGGCTCTCCAGACAATTGTTGTTCTTTAAGTCTGCTCTCATGGACTGCTAAGGCGACTTCTTTATTTCGAAGCTCTTCTTGTAATGCGTTTAGTTTCTCCGAAATTGACGAGTCTGAGGCCGTTTTGCTGGATCCGTACAGTAAATATTTTGCAGAACTTACCAGTCCAACGGTTAAGAAGAACAATAAAAGTATGGCCAACCCCATTGCGACCTTGCTCGATGTAGCAGACAGCTCATACTGCCTAGATTTCCCCGATTGGCCTATGACTACGATTGAATAGCCTCCTCGAGGTCTGGTCTTATGCGCAGGAATAGGTGGCGCATCTTTCAAGGGAGCCTTGTTCATTATCGTATATTCGCTTCGCCTAACCTTATCCGCCAGGGACTTCCAGATTTCTCCGACGTTCATCACGGCATTCTCCTAAGATGTTGGGTGTATTTATTCTCATTATTCAAATCGCTTCACGGTTAACACACGCACAAATTGCTCTAATAATCTTTGATGAATGACTGGGCCTTTAAAAAGACGCAGTTGACACGACGATTTTTCATCAGAAAACGTTTCTAGATACTTAGACTTCACTTGCCATGCTTTGGTTCCTCAGCGCAAAACAAGCATTTAGTTTTGTAATTATATTACAGTATGTTAAGGATACATTTTATTTCTTAATATCGTCTTATGCTGTAACTTATTATAATGAAGCGACTAATTGAGTCTCTTCTTAGGGGCAGTTAATAGCATGATTCAAATATAAAGTTAATAAATATTTTCGAGAGCTGATTATTTTTTGGTTTTTTGGAGGGGACTTCAACAGAATGCAAGGGCAGCTGCGGCAATACGCCGCAGCTCTTCTCTAAAAATCTTTAGATTTCTCGGTAATGGCAATCGGTTAGATCAGGCATTTGTAAAGGTTGCACTCCAAGACTTGCCGAATCAGTGCTTTTGTTTCGCTATCGTGAGCTGGAATTTTCAAGCAAAGACTCTCTGAAAAATTTGATCGGTCCAACGCAGAGCGTGTTCTAAATCAAACGAACCTTCTATTTCCTCCTTGGTCAAATAACCTAGTAACTCTTCATCCGAGAGCAGCGCTTCTTTAAATTCCAAATTATTTTCCCAGGCGTTCATAGCGTTTCTCTGAACTATTGCATATGCAGCCTCTCTAGATAAACCACGATCGACCAGTTTAATCAAAATTGATTCTGAAAAAATAAGTCCCTTGCCACTCATCAGATTGTTCATCATCTGAGTATCAAATACCCTCATGTTTTCTATAACGAAGGCCAATCGGTCTATCATAAAGTCAACAAGAATAGTCGAATCAGGCGCTATAACTCTTTCAACCGAGGAATGAGAAATATCCCTTTCGTGCCACAGTGGAACATTCTCCAATGCGGCAAGCGCATTTCCTCTGACGATTCTTGAAAGACCGCACAAGTTTTCTGTGAGCACTGGGTTTCGTTTATGAGGCATAGCAGAAGACCCCTTCTGGCCCTTGTGAAAATATTCCTCGACTTCACTAACTTCGGTCCTCTGTAGACCTCTAATTTCCAGGGCGATCTTTTCAATACTGGTCGCAATTAAGGCAAGGGAAGTGAAGTATTCTGCATGTCTATCGCGTTGTATGATTTGGTTGGAAACTTCAGCTGGCTTAAGTCCCAGTCGGGACAAAATGTCTTCTTCCATTTCTGGATCAAGATGCGCAAAAGTCCCAACTGCTCCAGAAATTTTCCCGACGGAGATAGTATCTAAGGCTGCGTCCCAACGTTTCAGATTTCTTTTCATTTCACTATAGAACAGAGCCAGTTTCAGACCAAAAGTTACTGGTTCCGCATGTATTCCATGAGATCGCCCCACCATAGGAGTTTTCTTGTGTTCGTAGGCTCTTTCTTTAAGAGCAGCCAGCAGCTTTACAAGTCCAGCCCGGATCACTGAGCCGGCCTCACGAAGCAACAATGACAACGCAGTATCAACAACATCGTATGAAGTTAGTCCTCTATGAATGAAACGCGAATCTTCTCCAACGAATTCTGCGACACTAGTTGTAAAAGCTATCACATCGTGGCGAGTAATTTTTTCTATCTCATCAATTCTCTGGACGTCAAAAGCTGCCTTTGAACGAATCCTTTCCATGCTTTCTGTAGGAATGACGCCTCGAGTTGTCCATGCCTCGCATACGGCGAGTTCAATATCGAGCCATTTCTGGTATCTGTTGGATGGCTCCCATATCCGTCCCATCTGTTCCCTTGTGTAACGCTTGATCAATGAAAAATCCTTTCCTCCTGGTCAGTTGTACAACCAGTTAACATTATCATGTTTTCATGCCTATCGTAAAATTAAAGTTATAAGTTTCCAATCGAAGTTTGAAATCGTGTGACATCGAAAACTTTTACGGGAGCATATTGTCTAATTGATGTTGAATTACTAAATAAATGTTTAGGAGTTATTGGACCGTGTTATCACAGGATGGAGGACGTTTGACTATGACTAATGATAAAGCGGTAAGCTTCGTTCGTGAGCTGGAAAGAATTACACCCTACATGGTTGAAGGACTTTATGGCAGTTTTTTGAGACGTTACATGGATTGCGATCGAACTAGGTGGACTAGCGACTTGAGCCTCTATTTGAAGCAATTCGATCCTGGAGTTGCTGATTGTGGTGACGAAGTAGCCATGATTCTCTGGGACAAATTTGAGAGAAGGATATCATGTTGAGAATGTGAAATCATTGATCTACTTTCCAGACAATGAAACAACTAGTTTAACATGTGAAACTGAGGTTACTCTATACGACCTCAGTTTCACATTCATTAACCACTGTTTTTATTCAGCGGCGCTTTCAGTTGACGCCGCAGGCACGTAATTGGGCTGAATAGAAGTCTTGAGATTTCTTCCAACCGATTTTGACCATGCTATTGCCACTGTCCTATACCCAAGGTGCGCAAATTTAGAAAATGGCAGGTAAAGCAACAAGGCCATGACAAAAATCAGGTGTATTGTGTATACAATGTAGGTTCCGTCTATCAGTCCAACCCATCTAAAGAGCTCAGTCAGCAATCCAGTGACGCCGGTACCTAAGATTGTGTAAATGAAAAACCAATCAAAATAGGAACTTCCACCGGCTTGATCCGGGACTGTCAGACGACGCAAAAGCATAATTGACAATCCAATAATAAAAGCCACGGCGCTGACATTTCCAAGAATCTTGATCGGTACAGTTCCCGGTCCATTTAAAGATGGGGGGAGTATCCCCAAAATATCAACATTGAATGCCACTATGGCAGTTGTTACGGCTAGTCCTATCATTCCCCAGAAAGCCAACAAATGCGATGAGTATCGAATATTATTAGCCTCACATTCCTTGAACGTAGAGTGTGGTAATATTTCGCTCAGCGCCTCTACCAGACTTGGAACAAATGCTTTGGGCTGACGGCCAGCAGGCATTGGATTGTTGTCGTTAAGATTTTTCCAATAAGCCTTGAGACTCATTATCAAAGAAATCACGGCAAAAGCCAATGCGCCTGTGAACATGATCTGAAGAGCTGGAGTGTAAATGAAACCGTCTTTTTTTGGCGTGAGATGATGCGCCGAATAGGTTACGGGACCTTCGGGGAAACTCCAGCCGCTAATATATAGCAGGAGGCCTACAAGGATTATAGGCAGGCCTATGGCTAATACAAACATGGATTTTTCGCCGACCAGCTTCCCTAAAAAAGCCGGTCGTGAGTTTTCCTGAACTATCATTTTGCGTATAGCTTTTAGCACATCACCGGGATTAGCTCCACGAGGACATTGTGTCGAACAATCATTGCATTGATGGCAAAGCCATACGTCAGGATCGTTCATGAGTCTGTCTCGCAAGCCCCACTGACCCCAAATCATTTCCTTACGTGGATAAGGATTGTTATCGGGCGCAATTCGACAGGCCACCGAACAAGTAGCGCATTGGTAGCACTTCTTAAGGTCGGTCGCTCCGGCTGCTACTAAATCTTTTGTAAACTGAAGATCAGGTTCAGCGACAAATTCTTTCGCCATAAGTGAACCTCCTTAGAAGCCTTTGTATGGATTAGGATCGAACCCGGAGAGTGTCTCCATAAAATCATCGATTAATTTCGGAATTTGATCATATTCATCTATTGCAAGCTGATGGACTCTGATGCGTTCCGACTCAAGCACCAGCCTTTGCAAGGTTTCTGAAATCTTACCCATTCTATATTGGGCAAGCTCACTGCCTTTTACGAAGTGGCACTGATAATCATCCCCGTATTTACATCCAATCAACATAATCCCATCTATGCCCTTTGACAGGGAATCGGCTATCCAGACCATGTTGATGTTCCCGAGACACCTCAAAGGAATGAATCTCACGAACGAACTGTATTGAAGACGGTTGATTCCAGCCATATCAATTGCTGGAAAAGCATCGTTTTCACAAATGAAGCATACAACTCTTGGTTTCTCGGCATACTCGTCAGGAACGTCAATGGACTTGACCATAGAACCAATCATGTCTACCGAATGATCCCTGAACGAAATGATACGTTCGGGGCAGGACCCCATACAGATGGCGCACCTCCTACAACGCGAAGGATTAGGGAGAGGCGTTCCATCGGGTTTTTCGTCATAAGCCCCAAAAGGACATTCCTCAGTGCACCGCTTGCATTGTGTACATCTCTGCGTGAATATCTGAGGGAACGATTCATCTCCGGCCCTCGGATGAACAGCCTTACCTTGTGAGACTAGTTCTGCGCATTGAATTGCCTTGAGAGCGGCGCCTGTGGCATCTGTCTCACAAGACAGAAAATCCATCGGACCTCTTACACATCCTGCTGTATAGATACCCGTTCGTTGCGTTTCATAGGGGAAGCAGATGAAATGCGAATCATTAAACCCGTAAGGATTTTCCGGCAAGAATGGGCCCTGACGATATTTGAGATTGACAATAGCGGCATCCTTCGTGGCCGGAATCATACCTGTGGATAAAACAACTAGATCTACAGCCACTTTCAGTTTTTCGCCCAAAAGTGTATCCCTGACTTCAAGTGAAAGAGTTGATGAGCCATTTGTCACAGATACGGGAATACCTTTGGACAGGAAAACTCCGGGGTCATCCTGCATGGAGCGATAGAATTTTTCATATTGTCCGGGCGCTCTCATATTGTCATAAAAAATATAGGCTCGACCTTCCGGATTAGTCATCCGAAGGTAATGAGCTTGTTTGAGGGCAACCAGACTGCCGACCGCCGAACTGTAGAGCCAAGGGTGTTCTATGTCGTCGCCAATACATTCCAAGAAAGCAATGCTGTTAACCTCTTTACCGTCAGAAGGTCTTTTTATTTTACCACTGAGAGCAAGTTCCTCAAGCTGAACGCTGGTAATAACATCCGCATATTTGCCATATCCGAGATGCTCCACTTTCTGAGGGTTTTCTGGCCTCCAGCCAGCAGCTAGGATAACTGCTCCTACAGCAACATTGTCATGCTCAAAATCAACTTCGTCAACAAAGACCTCTGGTACTGCAATTTCTTCTTCACTTGTCTTTGCAGCTTCAGGTTCTTCACCTTTACCTTCTTTAGCTTTCTTGGCTGCAAGCCATTCATTCTGCGTTTTTACAAGGTGTTCATTCCACTCACCATCGGGTCTGATGACGACGTCAAACATTCCTGGCGCTCCGGAAATACTGTAGACTCGTTTGCCCAGAAATGTTTTTATGTTTTTATTGGCCTGAACGGCCTGAATCTTCTCATTGATGGGGGAATCCACCAATTGATCATATGGTGGCTTTCCAGTAAAAACTTTGGCAAATTTTGTAGCCCAACCACCGAGCTGATTTTCCTTTTCAACCAAGTAGACTTGGTAGCCAGCATTAGCGGCCTCAAGCGCAGCAGTCAAACCCGTGTATCCACCACCGATAACAAGTATGGATTTTTCTTTCGGATCTAGAAAAGCAGGTCGGTCTTCATACTTTTGGATTTTGGTCAGAGTCATACGCATGTAATCTTCCGCCAACATCTGAGTATCCTCATCATTAGAGGGATGACACCAAACCACATGTTCACGAAGGTTGACTCTTTCAGTGATTACACCCTCAAAAGTGAATTCCTTTTGATATACACGAGACGATGGTCCTGCGATTAGAACAGCTGTAAGACCCTCTTCCGCGATGTCATTACGAATTATTGCCAGTTTTTCGGGATCCGTCCAATAGGAATCCGCACGACACAAAGCCGCTTTAAATTCTTTGGTCGCAACCTTTGAAAGGGCTTCTATGTCGAGAGCATCGCCAATACCATACCCCGTGTCTATGTAAACTCCCGTTTTCTGACTCATGAATTTACCTCCCCAACGTGTCTTGAAGGGCTTTTAGAGCAGCTCCAGTGGCGTCCTGCAAGCACGTGCCCACGTCCATAGGCCGCTTTGTAACCCCTGCGGCATGAATCCCATTGTCCGAAACCAAGAATCCGAATTCGTCGTATTCCACTCCGGAAAAAGGAATCTTTTCGAGACTAGTTGTTGGCTGCATTCCTGTGGCCAACACAACCATGTCGAAGGTCCTTCGGATCTTTTCACCCGACATGATGTCTTCGCCCTCAACTATGACATCCTTAGTAGCAGGATCCTCCGTTATATTTACTATTTTACCCTTAGTCAGAATTATTTTTTCATCGGCCCTGACCCGGTCAAAGAAGAACTCGAACCGACCGTATGCTCTAAGGTCGATATAGAATATGTGAGCTTGCGCATCAGGGTTATAGTCTCTGAGGTAAGTAGCCTGCTTCAATGAGGCGAGGCAACAAATCGATGAGCAGTAAGGAAGATGATTTTCATCTCTGGAACCGGCGCATTGGACGAAGGCAAGATTATTAACCTTTTTCCCATCTGAAGGTCGTACGATTGCGCCCGCTGTGGGACCACCCACGTTGGCCAGTCTTTCCATCATCACATTTGTAATGACATTAGGGTACTTGCCAAAGCCAAGCTTGTCCAGTTTAGTAGCGTCGTATGGAACCCAGCCTGTGGCCCAGACTATCGATTGAACATCCACTGAAAATGTTTCTGGCTTGGCCTCTAGATCCAATCGGATTCCTTTTGCCTTGCACGACTCCATAAAGGCGCCTAAATCGGTGCCATTAACAGCCCTGAGCGCATCAGCATCAGCCACCAGGCTCATTGGATAGGCCATCTCGTAAGGAAGTCTGACAGCTTTGCACTTGTTCATGCCGTAGTTAAATTCATTTGAGATCTCAGCAGGACAATCTTCAACGCATTTGGAAGTCGCTGCGTGATCTTCGACGTATCTAGGGTTAATTTTTATTGTTACTGTGTAATTACCGGCGTTTCCGGATACTGATTCAACATTGGCGAGGGTGTATACAGTGATATCGGGATTTTTTCTGATTCTCTTGAAGTTTATTTCGAGACCGCAAGTGGGAGGACAAAGCTTCGGAAAATACTTGTTCATCCGGGCGACCCTCCCTCCTAAATAGGGTTGCCTCTCAACTAGAATCACCTTGCAACCCGCTTCAGCAGCTTCTACCGCTGATGTAATTCCACTAATACCGCCCCCAACGACCAGTACGGTCTTTTCTCCAGCCATGCTTCCTCCCCAAA
>CALGLN010000065.1 GCA_937930835.1 uncultured Desulfomonile sp. | reverse complement strand
CATAAAGTCTCTTCTTTTCATTTCATACCTCCTCGAAATATCCGCAATGTCCGACTAGCAAATCTTAAATTGAAGAAAAAGAATTTAAAAAATGACCGTAGGTAGCCATGTGGCCAGTGTCGGGAAAGCTACCACTATCAACAGTCCTATAATTTGGAGAATCACAAAAGGCACTATCCCGCGATAAATATTTCCTGTAGAAACTTCCGGCGGCGTAACCGCCTTGAGATAAAACAAAGAGAAGCCAAACGGTGGGGTTAAAAAGGAGGTCTGTAGGTTGAGAGCAATCAGAATGCACAACCACAGAGGATCGACACCGAATTCAATCATTACAGGAGCTAAGACGGGAACATGAATGAATGTAATCTCAATAAAATCCAAGAAAAATCCGGCAAGAAAAATCACTCCCATAACAATAGCCAAAACGGCCCACTTACTATACTCAGCAGCCAAACCTCCAAGAAATGCTCTCACTAAGTGGTCACCACCGAGACCTCGAAATACCAATCCAAACGCTGCGGCGCCGCATAGTATTATAAATACCATGCAGGTCAATTTCATGGTCTGGATCATGACTCCCTTTAAAATTGAATAACTGAATTTTCTGTTGAAAATTGTAAGGAGCGTAGCTCCCACGGCCCCGACACCTGCTGCTTCGGTAGGAGAGGCTACTCCGGCAAAAATTGATCCCAACACGGCAATTATCAAGAATAGAGGCGGTAATAACACTTTGCCCACTCGTTTGTACATTGCTCGGCCTGTAAATTCAGCTAATTCCTCTGCCGGTATTTTAGGAGCGATCTTCGGAAATAGTCGTGCTGCAATAGCGATATAGATTATGAACAAAGCTACCAGAAGGAAGCCTGGAATCACAGCAGCCATGAACAAATCTCCAACAGGCACGCCGACTATATCTCCCAATAGCACCAATACAATGCTCGGGGGGATGATCTGTCCAAGAGTTCCCGAAGCTGATACAGTTCCGCACACCAGCTCTTTCTGATAGCCCCGACGTAACATCGTTGGTACAGAAAGTAGTCCCATAGTTACGACAGTAGCTCCAACTATGCCCGTGGAAGCCCCTAGCAGAGCGCCAACAGCCACGACTGAAATTGCTAATCCACCACGAAGCCTTGCAAATAATAACCCCATGGTATCCAGCAACTCTTCAGCCAAGCCTGACCTTTCCAACATGACCCCCATGAATACAAATAGAGGCACAGCCATTAGGGTAACGTTGTTCATTACCCCCCAAATTCGAATAGGAAGAAGATTAAAAAAGCCCCATCCAAAACCGATGAGGCCAAAACAAAGCGAGGTTCCCAATAAGGTAAAAGTCACTGGGAAACCAGCCATCAATAATATCGTTAAGGCTAGAAACATCCATGCAGGCAAATATTCCATCACACTTCTTCCCCCTCTTCTAAACTTTGCCCACAAAGGATCAGAAAGCTCTTGATACCCAAAGAAAATCCCTGAATAAGCAGCAAGCCAAACCCAATAGGGATGGCTGACTTGATTAAGAACCTGTACGGAATTCCACCAGGATCTCCTGAACCCTCCAATGTAGACCACGATTCATAAGTGAAATTATAGGAAGTGTAAATTATGAGATAACAACCCGGAATCAGAAAAAATATCACGCCAATCAGATTTATCCACGCGCGAGCTTTGTCACTCACAGCTTGATAAATTATGTCCACTCTCACATGGCCATCATGAAGGAGTGTGTATCCTGCTCCGAGCAAGAACACGGCAGAAAACAGATGCCATTCCAATTCTTGGGTAAAAACAAAGCTGATATTCAAGGCATATCGCATCACAACGTCCACGAAAACTACGAGCACCATCAACAATGTTACCCAAGCAATAAGATTGCCTACGAACTCATTCACTGAATCGATAAGTCGAGCTAATCGTTTGAGAAATTTCATCAGATCCTTCCACTGTTGCCATAGGTTGACAACTGACATAAGTTCTTGAAAAGAAAGGCATGAAGTAAAATATTATTGTGGAGAGTGTAGTGCGAAAAGCAAGCGCAGTTGCGCTGAAAAACCTCGACGCCCAGAACTATTTTAATTCCAGCGCCGGAGTTCCCAAAACAATTCAAAAGGTCTGAAAACGTTCAAATTGAATTTCCAGGAAAATTTGAACCCCAAACCCGTTATGAAGTCTTGACTGTTCTTGAATATTTCGTACCCAATGAACCTCTATGAAAATAGTAAAGAGTAACTGAGACGTCAAGGATTTTTTATGATAAATTAATGTGATAGCTCGTAGTTTATCTGAACTTATTACAAAGTTGTAAACCCATGGTAAGAATTATTACGCCTAGGTATGATTTCATTATCACATTGGAAAAAACTCTGTCTCGTTTGGACTACGTTAATCCAACATATTTCAATAGACCACAACAGGCCGCACTTAAGTCACCTACCTTTGATTTGTGCATCCTCTAAGATTTAAGACGAATTTGTTTACCATATGGTGCGGATGATAAGATTGTTTTGCCTTTCTTAATCCCTCAACTCCCAAATCCTGCTCTCTATTGATGAATTTTGCGTGTGTCCAAGAAGCCGCGCAAAAACGTTGATTGATCGCAGTATACAAGCCATCTATCTCTGGGTTAGCTTTCTCAATGTGAATTACAGCGGTATCTGGGTTCAGCATTTCGCCGAACGAAAAAGCTTGCACCCGTCCATCAATGAAAATAGCTCCACCTGTAAAACCTAAAGTCTCATAATTGGATAAGGCTTCACATACGGCGCTGTCTTCGTGAAAAAGATTGTCATCGGCTAAACAATCTTTGAATTCACACCAGGCCTCTTGCAATGACAAGACATTGTCGATTATTCCGGGGCTGAACGGACGGTATTCATGATCAAAATTCTTAAAAAATCGGTTTAGGTGATTTTTTTTTCGGTGATACTTATTTCCAGAGAGCTTGATAAGTTTCTCAGCCGAGTACACATAATCACTGTTGTCTGGGTCTTCAATAAGATCAAATCGTGAACAATCCACGAAAGATTCTATAAAGTCATCGCAGACACGGCCTATACGAGGCGTCAAACCGTCTGATTCGAAAATGTCACAAATAGTGTTTAGGGCTCGAGTTTTATCGCCCATTCCAACTGGCTGCAGAGCTATTATTGATTCATTAGATTCCCGAATAAAAATCAAAAGGCAGTTATTCTTTACAGCCCATCTGGTGTCATATTTTCTTCTCCACATGAAAAGATTGGTAAAAGTATATTCTGAAGCCTGGGGAGGGTCTTTCCGAAAAAAGTCATCAAAAACTCCCTTGTCATTGAGGTCAATTGGTTTAAAGTCTTTCATTTTTGAAAACATATGTCTATTCCAATTCAGTTTCTGTCACCAATCTAAAGATTCGTGAAAACATCGGTACGTCTACATAGAATCTCCATGCATCTGTGAACCTATATAATCACACGACAGTAGATTTGTAAAAATATTATGGTATACATATACTGGCTTTTGGTATTTTAAGGTCAATCCGGATTGAGAGGAGGTTTTTTGGATGGAAAAAAATGAGGTCCAAAAGTTGATTCTGGAAAAAGCTCAAAACAACAAGATGTCGTGTCGACAGGCATTTGAAATAGCTGAAACAGCAGGCTGGCCAAAAATTAAAGTCGGGGAGTTGCTCAATGAAATGGAAATTAAAATAGGCGGATGTCAACTCGGCTGCTTTAAGTAAATTCTCGAATCCTGAAAATGTTTTTAATTAGCTAAATGAGAGCCATCGAGATCCCAAGGCTTATTATGTTTTTTTTCGTGGGATTTAAATACATAAATCGTTTCGTCATGTCGGATCATGCCCAATTTTCGGTTGGCAGCAAGTTCTATCGTTCTTGGATCTGTTCTAAGCTTCCCTACTGTCCTTTCGAGAGATTCGATGTCCATTTGGAGGTCATGATTCTCCCTGGCTAGTGTGGCGCTCTTGTCTTGCAACTCGGTCAATGCGATCATACCGTTGTCATTCAGAAATGTGATTGCTAGAGCCAAAGTGGAGATCAGAATAATGTATTTTAAATATCGCATGAATATTCTAATTAATTCTAAACCTTAAGATATAGCACGAGAAACGGTCCCTTCCGTTGCAAATATTATATAAATATTGTATTGTTAAATCAATAAAATAGTTAAATATGTTTATTTAGAATGTAAACTGCTAGCACTATGTGGACCTAATAGGTGGTTAGCATTTTCATCTTTTCAATTAAGAAAGGCTTACCCAACGAGCGCAAAAATTTTTCACTACCATTTTCTAATTCAATCCAGTCATCAGCAAGCCTCGAAGACAAGAAATCAGCAGTTTTTCCGTCAAAAACAAAATCATGTTGATTTTTTTCCAAGAAAAGAATTCTGTTAGCGGAATTCAATTCTTCAAGTTTCCCGGTTGTGAACAAAATTGTTAGACCTAATCGACGTCTTAGTCCGTTGATCCAAGTCCAATGTTTGGAACGAGAAAGAGAATCCATCATTGCCAGGGCATCATCTAGAAGGAGGATCTTCAGATCCATGGCTAAGACTGCCGCAAGTGCAAGTTTCTGCTGTTCCCCCCCGGATAAGGTGTAGGTCAGACGATTTTCGTACCCTCTTAGCTCTACTAAATCTAAAGCCCTATCTAATCGTTCTTGAATCTCAGATCTGGATAGCCCTATGTTTTCCAGTCCAAACACGATTTCTTCCTGAACTGTGATTCCCACAAAAGAATTGTCGGGATCTCCACCTAGGTAACCGATGTTGTGGGATAGAAAAGGCGAAAAACAATCGAATCTCACACTTCCTGCCTGTGGTTCAATAAGTCCTTTTATTATCTTTAAAAGAGTACTCTTTCCTGCGCCCTCAGGGCCAACCATGCAAACACTAGACCCTATTTCAATTTGTAAATTCAAGTCTTGAAATAGCAGCTCGGAATCATTATATGAAAAACTAATATTGTCTAATTTGATCATGAATTAAAAACATGGCCGATTTGTACAATTGGCGCGATTTGGAAATACTCTACTAAAAAGAGTTGACTGAATATAAAAACGCCAATGCCTTAAGTCAACAGACCAAAAACATTGGCGCATTAAAATCCAAAAGATCTCAAAAAACTATTTTGATTTTATAGTATCTAGAAGTTTGTCCTTTAGTCCTTTAGCTTTACTGGCTATTTTACCGTCTTTGGCAGGGGACGATGATGACTCCTGTGGCCGTCTTTCCACTAATTCAATCACCGACATTTCAGCGCCATCACCTGCTCTAAACCCCTTTTTAATGATCCGAGTATAGCCACCGTTTCTGTTCGTGAAACGAGGCGCGATGTCATTGAAAAGTGATTGCGCCACTTTTGGAGATCTGATGACTTGGAGCGCCTGCCTTCTCGCATGCAAATCGCCACGTTTTCCCAAAGTTATCATATGCTCTGCAAGAGAACGAACAGCCTTTGCTCGGGTATCCGTAGTAGTGATACTTTCATGTTCAAGTAAGGAAGTCACCATGTTCCGCAACATGGCTTCACGATGTGATGTTCTCATGCCCAATTTATATCTGGCTTTTCTGTGACGCATAAACTTATCTCCGAATCATTCGCCTACGGCGTTTTCTCTTTCTTTTCGCATAGCTTCAAGTTCTTCTCTGGATGGAAAATTGGGTATAGTCATTCCCAAGACCAACCCCATATCTGCCAAAATTTCCTTTATTTCGTTCAGGGATTTTCTGCCGAAATTCTTAGTCTTAAGCATTTCCTGTTCTGTTTTCTGAACTAGCTCCCCGATGAAACGAATATCAGCATTCTTCAAGCAATTGGCGGATCGAACGCTCAACTCAAGCTCATTAACACTTCTATGGAGATTTTCATTAACCTGTGGTTCATGCTGAACCTTTTCCTCATAGACAGGTCTTTCTTCTTCCTCAAAATTCAAAAATACTTTGAATTGTTCGCGAAGGATTTGAGCAGCCTGAGCCAAAGCGTCTCTCGGATGAACCGAACCGTTAGTCCAGATTTCCATCGTGAGTTTATCATAGTCCGTTTGTTGACCAACCCGTGTGTTCGTAATCTTGTAACTAACTTTTCTGATTGGAGAATAAACGGCATCCAAAAACAAAGTGCCCAAAGGCTCTTCATCCGAACGGTGGGTTTCCGCTGACGCATAGCCTTTTCCCCAATCAGCAGTCATCGAGACAACCAATTGCCCTTCTTTGGAGAGTGTGGCTAATACCAGTTCAGGGTTAATAATCTCTACAGTTTCGTCAGCCTGTATAGCGCCAGCCAAAACCTCTCCCTCGCCTGTGGCCTCTAAACGAAGAGTCCGGGGACCTAGGGAATTGAGCTTGAGCTGGACCTTTTTTAAATTAAGTAACAAATCTGTTACATCTTCTTTTACTCCTGGGATTGTCGAGAACTCATGGAGAACACCTTCGATTCTTACCATTTTGATCGCGGCTCCACGGAGTGACGATAACAAGACACGCCTAAGGGCGTTTCCCAGTGTAATTCCGAAACCTCTTTCCAAAGGTTCGCAAACAAACTTCCCGTAAAAAGGGGTCTCTGTCGAACTATCCACCTCAATTGGCTTGGGTGAGATGAGCTCGGTCCAATTTCGGGTCATCAGGGTTTGCCCTGGATCGATCATGGATTCCCTCTCGTGATTCGAGCATTCCGTAGAATCGGAAAACTAGTGAGGCGTCCGAGTCATAACGCTACAGAATAAGGATGACAACGCTGGACCAAACGCCATGAACAGTACCAAAGAATCTACAAGTTCAAAAGCAAAGAACGAGTTACTTGGAGTAAAATTCAACAATAAGCTGTTCTTTGATAGTTGGAGGCAATTCCTCTCTCGTAGGATACCCCTTTATTTCTCCCTTGAAGTTGGTAGGATCAACTTCTAGCCACTGTGGGATTTGTCTTCGACCAACTGCATCCATAGATTCTTCTATTGCCCTAATTTTACGGCTTTGTTCCTTGACCTCGACAGTCATACCCGGCTTGGTCCTAAACGACGGTATATCAACCTTTCGTCCGTTTACCAGAAAATGGCCGTGGTTAACTAATTGCCTGGCTTCCGTACGAGAAGACGCAAAACCCATGCGGTAAACAATATTATCTAGGCGAGATTCAAGAAGAATTAACAGATTTTCTCCTGTAACACCCTTCTTTCTTTCAGCCAAGGCGTAATAATTCCTGAACTGTTTTTCAAGAACACCGTATATTCTTCTAACTTTCTGTTTTTCCCTGAGCTGAACACCATAGTCAGTATATTTGGCTCTGCCCTGACCGTGCTGTCCAGGAGGATAATTACGCCTTTCTACTGAGCACTTGTCCGAATAACACCGGTCGCCCTTAAGAAACAATTTTGTAGTTTCTCTACGGCAAAATCTGCATACTGATTCACGATATCGCGCCAACACAGACTCCTTTTATATCGAAAAAATGTGAATCCCTAAGTATTCCTAAACTCTTCTTCTCTTAGGAGGTCTGCAGCCATTGTGTGGGACCGGAGTGACATCCTTAATAAGAGTTATCTGAAAACCGATGGCCTGCAAGGAGCGTAAGGCTGCTTCCCTACCAGCGCCCGGACCATTAATTAAAACCTCTACACTTCGCATTCCATGTTCCATGGCTTTACGAGCCGCATCCTCAGCCGCCAATTGAGCCGCAAAAGGGGTAGACTTTCTTGACCCCTTAAATCCCTGAGTGCCGGAGGATGACCATGCAACAACATTCCCATCACTATCAGTGATAGTGACTATGGTGTTGTTGAAAGTGGATTGTATATGCGCAACACCCCTCGGTATATTCCGTCTCTCTTTTTTCTTCCTGACTATTCGCCTTCTCGGCATTGATTTCTCCGTAAATGAATATCTTGAAAAGCAGAATCATTAACAATTCAATGAATTCCGGACTCGACCACGAGAGCCTTTAGAAAAGCCGTCGCCGATTCCTCTAGAAGCGCAATCCAATTTGCTTGACTTGCTTAACCGAAACAGATTCCACGGCAAAAGTTATTTCTTTTTCCCGATCTGCATCTTACGAGGGCCTTTTCGTGTTCTGGCATTCGTATGAGTTCGCTGCCCACGAACAGGCAAGCCACGTCTATGACGAAGCCCCCGGTAACAGCCCAAATCCATCAAGCGCTTAATATTCATAGTGATCTCTCTACGGAGGTCGCCCTCTACCTTATATGAACGGTCAAGCACTTCACGAATTTTAGCTACATCTACCTCGGTTAACCGATCCGAATTCATATTCGGATCAAGATTGGACTCTTCCAGAATCCTTCGGGCGGTAGCTCTACCTATCCCGTAAATATATGTAAGCGCAATTTCCATACGCTTGTTCTTGGGTAGGTCTATACCTGCAATACGCGCCACGTTAATCCTCCAGGCGATAAAAACACAGCTCGAGCCCTAGCCCTGACGCTGCTTATGTTTGGGATTTTCGCAAATCACCCTTACAAGGCCCTTGCGTTTGATAATTTTGCACTTGTCACATAG
Source organism: uncultured Desulfomonile sp. (assembly GCA_937930835.1). GTDB lineage: Bacteria > Desulfobacterota > Desulfomonilia > Desulfomonilales > Desulfomonilaceae > CAITZA01. Next base: position 11,217 of record CALGLN010000065.1, on the reverse strand, counting down.
TCTTTTTACGGATGCCCTTACTTTCATGGCAACCTCCTGTTCACCGACAAAAACCCTTGTCCGTTAGCCAAGCACCTTTTCAATCGAAGCAAAAATTTGATCGATTGGACCGACACCGACTACTTTTCTCAGTAGGCCTTTGTTCTGGTAATAATCGATTAGAGGAGATGTAGCGCTGTTATAAACAGCAAGTCTCTCACGAATCGTCTTTTCGTTGTCATCGTCCCTCTGATACAAGTCTCCGCCACACGAGTCACATTTTCCGTCAACTTTGGGCGGATTGAACATGACATGATACATTTTACCGCACTCAGAATTTTTGCATGTCCGACGACCGGACAAACGAGCTACCAATTCCTCGTCAGGGACATCGACCAGAATAGCATGATCTATACTTTTATTCAAAGAGGACATGATTTTATCGAGAGCTTCTGCCTGAGCCAAAGTCCTGGGGAAGCCGTCTAACATGAACCCTTTATCCAAATCCGGTTTCGACAATCTCTCTTCAACAACCCCAATCACCACATCATCGGGGACAAGCTCACCTTTATCCATAAAGGTTTTTGCCTTCAAACCCATAGGCGTTCCTTCTTTAAGGGCTGCTCGAAAAATGTCGCCAGTGGAAATCTGTGGTATTCTAAGTTTCTCAGTCAACTTCTTTGCCTGAGTTCCTTTACCTGATCCAGGTCCTCCCAACAAAACGATTCTCATGATTCCTACCTCTTAGTGGAAATAACGAGCTAGCGCCTACCTTTAATACGGCCGGTTCTTATGAAACCCTCGTAGTGCCGTTGTATCATGTGAGTCTCTATTTGAGTCAAAGTATCCAGAGCCACACCAACAACAATCAAAAGAGAGGTTCCTCCAAAGTAAAAAGGCGCATTAAAACGACCAATCAATATCGATGGCAAAACGCAAACTACTGAAATATAAATGGCGCCACCCAAAGTAAGTCTAGTGAGCACCTTATCAATATATTGGGCTGTTTTTTTGCCTGGTCTTATTCCAGGAATGTAGCCCCCATATTTCTTCATGTTTTCTGCTACATCTACAGGATTGAATGTCACTGCGGTGTAAAAGTAACAGAAAAAGATAATCATTATAACGTAAACAGTTTCATAAACAAATGTGCCGGGACGCAACCAATTTGTTATTGATGTAAGAACAGGCACATTTAAAAACTGCGCAATCGTAGCCGGGAAAATGATCAATGACGACGCGAAGATCGGTGGAATAACACCTGCAGTGTTAACTTTTAGAGGCAAATGTGTAGATTGTCCTCCGTAGATACGTCTACCGACAACCCTTTTAGCGTATTGAACCGGTATTCGTCGCTGCCCCCGTTCCATGAAAACTATTATGGCTATGACAGCTAACATAATTGCGAACAAAAGTAACAAAATTAGAAAGCCAAGGTCACCTGTCTGAACTAATTGGATGGTACTTCCAACCGCTGAAGGCATCCTGGCGACAATACCCGCAAAAATTATCAGAGATATACCATTACCTATGCCGCGTTCAGTAATCTGTTCTCCCAACCACATTATAAAAGCGGTGCCTGCGGTAAGAGTAATCATAGACAGTACAACAAATGCGGGTTTAGACATGTATACGAGATTTTCGGTCTGCGCCAAACCGACGCTGATTCCCATTCCCTGTATTAAGGATAAAACCACGGTTCCGTAACGTGTATACTGAGTAATCTTCTTTCGACCCGCTTCACCTTCCTTGGAAAGCCTCTCTAAATGTGGCACGACGACTGTGAGGAGCTGAAGGATAATTGAGGCGCTGATATAAGGCATTATGCCTAAAGAAAAAACCGAAAAATTTTCAAGTGCGCCACCTGTAAACATGTCAATGACGCCAAAAAGAGTTTGTTGATATCGGCCGAAGAAATCCTTCAAAGCAGCAGCGTTGATTCCTGGTGTCGGAATGTGAACGCCGATGCGGTAAACCAAGAGCATCAGTAGTGTAAAAATGACTCTACGCTTTAACTCCGGTATTTTTGCTATATTGCCGATAGAACCTATCACGAGGATGTCTCCTGAGATTGAACCTTTATCAGTATTTCCGATTATTCAAAAAGCTTAGGAGCTTATTGATTCGATCTTCCCACCAGCGTCTACAATCTTTTTCATTGCCGCAGCGCTAACTCTATCCAATCTTACAGAGTAGGCAGCAGTGACATTGCCCTGAGCCAGTAGTTTGACAGGGCCTTGACGCTTTACATATCCCTTGGATCTTAACAGCTCTGGGGTGATCACATCAGAAGGATCCAGCTTCCCAAGAATGTTTAAGTTAATAACGTTAAATTCTGTGCGGAAAATATTATTAAATCCTTTTTTGGGAAGACGCCTCTGAAGTGGCATCTGGCCTCCCTCGAAGCCTCTACCTACTTTTCCGCCAGATCTCGACTTCTGGCCTTTGTGTCCTTTGCCGCAGGTCTTTCCCAATCCAGACGACTCACCGCGACCTACTCGCTTGCGTTTCTTATTATCTGGGCCAAATAGATTAGAGAGATTCATCAAACGCTCCAATTGAACCTAATTTATTCAATCACTTCTTCTACTTCGACAAGATGAGCAACCTTCAAGATCATTCCTCTAACTTCGGGAGTATCATTCAGAAATTTGAAGGAATTAATCTTGGTGAGACCTAATCCTCTAACCGTATTTCTCTGACTCTCGGTAGCCTTAATCTTGCTCTTTTTCAGGATAACTTTAAGCATTGACAAGGAAATCATCTCCTTTATCCGATTCATCTTCTGAAGGGCCTAACTTGCCAAGTTTTCTAGCTATCTGTTGCTGTGTGCGGAGTCCTTTAAGTCCCTCAAAGGTCGCTTTGACAACATTATGAGGATTGTTTGTGCCAATACATTTTGTAAGTATGTCGCGGATTCCAACGGCCTCCATGACTGCTCTCACAGCTCCACCTGCAATAACACCCGTTCCTGATCCAGCAGGCTTAAGTAAAACTTTTGCTGCGCCATACTGTCCAGTGATTTCATGTGGCACTGTTCCGTTGATGATCGGCACATCAACCATAAATGATTTAGCTCTATCCACGCCCTTACGAATAGCTTCGGGAACTTCATTGGCTTTTCCAAGCCCATACCCGACTCGTCCGTTTCCGTCGCCCACAACAACGACTGCGCTGAAAGAAAATCTCCTTCCACCTTTGACGACTTTTGCAACACGACTAAGATGGACCACACGATCCTTCAATTCGGACTCACCGGCGATATCGGTTCTACTCAGCAACGGGCTGTCCCTCCTTTGAGACTAAAAATTCAGTCCGGCTTCTCTGGCGCCGTCAGCCAATGCCTTAACCTTGCCATGATACAAGTAAGGCCCTCTGTCAAAAACAACTCTGTCAATATTCTTTTCTAAAGCTCTGACGGCCAACCTTTTACCGACAGCCCGTGCAGTATCTTTATTAAATGGTTCCCCCTGCTTCCTCCTGAATTCCTTATCGAGGGTGGAAGCTTGGACTAATGTAACGCCGGAGATGTCGTCTATGATCTGGGCGAAAATGTTTCTGTTGGATCTATAAACCGAAAGCCTGCGGCGTTCCTTGTTACCGGCGATTTTATACCTAACTCGGGTGGTTCTTTTCTTCCGAGATTCATTTTTTGCCGAGTCAACAGACATTATTGGTTCCTCTCTTGAGAAGCTAACTAGGTGTATCCAATAATTACTTGGATCCAGCCTTTCCTACTTTGCGCCGCACTTGTTCGCCAACATATCTTATACCCTTTCCTCTATAAGGTTCGGGTTTTCTGACTCTTCTTATACGTGCGGCCAATTCCCCAACTCGTTGTTTGTCGATGCCTCTAACATGAAGAACGGTGTTCTTTTCAACTTCGACAGATAATCCCTCAGGGATTTGCATTACAACTGGGTTGGAGTATCCAACGTTCAATGTCAGAGCCAATGGATTGGCCTCGGCACGATATCCAACCCCAACAATCTCCAGGGATTTTGTGAATCCCGTTGTCACGCCCGTAACCATATTTTGAATGAGTGTCCGGGTAAGGCCATGCATTGAGCGACTCTTACGATGGTCAGATAACGCAGAGACCCGTATATGAGTCCCGTCCACATCCACTTGCACTTGATCAGATATAGTCATGCCAAGCGATCCTTTGGGTCCAGTGACCGTAAGGTTAATACCGTCGAGGTCAATGGAAACCTTTTCAGGAACCGCTATGGGCGCTTTGCCTATTCTTGACATAAGTAAAGCTCCTAACTAAAGGCCGTTACCAAATGCTGCAAAGAACTTCGCCGCCTATTTTTCTGCGCCGAGCTTCTTTGTCAGTCATTATTCCCTGAGATGTTGACAGGACCAATATACCGATACCACCATGGCTCTTCATGTCGTGGTCATAACCAACGTACACTCGGCGCCCAGGAGTGGATATTCTCTTGAGTCCTTCGATTACACACTGAGTTTCATCATCAAATCTCAGGTTAAGCTTAAGAACGCCCTGCTTATTTTTAGCCGAGCGAATGACCTTATATTTTTTGAGATAACCTTCTTCTTTCAAAATCTGTACAATGCCGATTTTGAGATTTGAAGCGGGTATTGTTACTTGATCTTTACGCGCCTGTTTCGCATTTCTTATGCGAGTCAACATATCCGCAATCGGATCGGTCATGCTCATTGAGGTGAACTCCTACCAGCTCGATTTGACCATGCCAGGGATATTTCCCTTGAGAGCCTGATCTCTAAGGCATATACGGCACAACTGGAATTTTCTGTAATAAGCTCTGGGTCTCCCGCAAATCTGGCAGCGGTTATACGCCCTTACACCAAACTTTTGAGGCCTAGCGGCCTTAACCATCATGGATATCTTCGCCACGATTCCTCCTTGAAGGAGAAGTAATCTATTTACGGAACGGCATACCTAGTTGTTCAAGCAATTGCCGTGCTTCTTCATCTGTTCTCGCGCTTGTTACAACGGTTATATTCATGCCGCGAATTTTTTCTATTTTGTCGTAGTTTATTTCGGGAAAAATTATTTGTTCCTTGACTCCCATTGAAAAATTGCCACGACCGTCAAAACCCTTGGGGTTCACACCGCGAAAGTCACGCACCCTCGGAAGGGCTATGTTGATAAGCTTGTCCAGGAAGTGGTACATGTTATCTCTTCGAAGAGTGACTTTACAACCAATCGTCATTCCTTCCCTGAGCTTGAACGACGCGATGGATTTACGAGCTTTACGCATGACTGGCCACTGACCAGTAATCATGGACATTTCCTGCTGGGCATTATCAAGAATCTTGGAATTCTGGATAGCCTCACCCAAACCCATATTAACAATCACCTTCTTCACCACGGGTATCTGCATAGGGTTTCGGTACTTAAATTTTTCCTGAAGCGCAGCAGCCACTGTTGTTTTGTAATATTCTTTAAGCCGTGAAGACATGGACAATATCCCTCTAGCTTTCCAATTGTTCCAGGCATTTTTTGCAAAAACGCACACGATCGCCGTCATCCAGGGTCTTGATACCAATTTTGGATGGCTTGGAACATTTAGGGCAAACAAGGATAAGTTTCGACAACTGAATGGGAGCCTCTTTATCGATTATCCCGCCCTGCTTACCAGCGCCGGATCCGGCCTTCGTATGACGTTTAACGATATTGACTCGCTCTACAACTGCAGTGTCCTTTTCCCTGTTTACCTTGAGTACCTTTCCCTCCTTACCTTTGTTTTTTCCGGAGAGAACCCTAACTCTATCATTCTTTTTAATATTCGACATCTTTTACAAGACCTCTGGGGCAAGAGACACAATCTTCATAAATTTTTTTGCCCTAAGTTCGCGAGCAACAGGTCCAAAAATACGGGTCCCAATAGGCTCAAGCTGATTATTGATCAAAACTGCGGAGTTGTCGTCAAAGCGAATGTAAGAGCCGTCCTGTCTCCTTACCGCCCTGCTGGTTCGAACTACCACCGCTTTATGAACCTCGCCCTTTTTAACCTTGGAATTGGGTATCGCCTGCTTAACCGAGACAACTACCACGTCGCCGACACTTGCGTACTTGCGGCGAGTGCCTCCGAGTATTTTAACGCAATAGATTTCCTTGGCTCCGGAGTTGTCCGCCACGTCCATTCTTGTCTGTTGTTGAATCATTAAACCCCTCCGGGAAGGGCGGCTTCCTTGATTATTTTCCGGACCCGCCAGTTCTTGTGTCGGCTAAGGGGCTTGGTTTCAACAATCATAACCTCATCGCCGATTCTACATCGGTTTTCTTCATCGTGAGCCATAAAACGCTTCCTGCGACGAACGAATTTTTTATAAACAGGGTGAATGACGGTTCGGCTAACTTCTACCACAACCGTCTTATCCATTTTATCGCTTATGACCATCCCTGTTCGGACTTTTCTCTGTTTGCGGTCATCGGAGGGTGTTGTCATGCAGACCGCTCCTTTTCTCGAATTATTGTCTTTACCCGAGCTATATTTCTACGGACCTGTTTAAGCTGGGCAGTTTTTTCCAATTGTCCGGTCGCCTTTTTGAAACGAAGCTTGAATTCTTCCTCTCGGAATTCCTTTTCCTTGGTCCCAAGTTCCTCAACAGAAAGATCACGTAGTTCTTTAGGCTTCATGTCAATTCCTCACGCATTACAAAACGGGTTTTGACAGGCAATTTTCGAGCGGCGAGCCGAAACGCCTCTCTTGCCACCTCTGCCGGGACCCCTTCCATTTCATACATGATCTTTCCAGGTTTAACCACGGCCACCCATTCTTCTGGGGCTCCTTTGCCCTTGCCCATACGAGTCTCGGCAGGTTTCTTCGTAATTGGTTTGTCGGGAAAAACTCTTATCCATATCTTCCCGCCTCTTTTGACATGGCGTGTCATAGCAATACGACCAGCTTCGATCTGTCGAGAGGTAATCCAGCACGGAGCGAGAGCCATGAGCCCATACTCTCCAAAGGAAACGTGCGCGCCGGTTTCAGGAGAGCCCTTCATTCGACCTTTTTGCTGTTTACGATATTTTACTTTCTTGGGCGCAAGCATCTCACTTCTCCCCTTGGGAACTCTTGATCATCTCACCCTTGAATATCCAGACCTTAATACCAATGACTCCGTAGGTTGTAGTAGCCTGAGCAAAACCGTAATCAATGTCAGCCCGGAGGGTGTGAAGAGGCACTCTGCCTTCTCTATACCATTCACGTCTAGCCATTTCAGCGCCGCCTAAACGGCCAGCTGTGGCGATTCGTATACCTTTAGCCCCGGATTTGAGGGCGCTGGAGACAGACTTTTTCATGGCCCTTCTGAAAGCAATTCTTCTCTCCAGTTGCTGGGCTACGTTTTCTGCCACTAATTGCGCATCTATTTCGGGTTTACGAATTTCCTTAACATCGACATAGACATCTTTGTCAGTTACCTTCAATATGTCTTTGCGCAATTTTTCAATTTCCGCCCCTTTAGGACCGATAACAATTCCGGGCCGAGCGGTATGGATTAAGAGCTTAACCTTGCCAGCGGCTCGCTCAATTTCCATCTTCGACACACTGGCTTGTGCAAGTCGTTTTTTCACGAATTGTCTAAGCTTAAGGTCCTCAATAAGGAAATCACCATATTCCTTTTGGGAAAACCATCTGGAATCCCACATTCTGGTGACTCCGAGGCGAAATCCGTGGGGATGTACCTTCTGTCCCAAGATTACCCTCCTCAAGGGTTGTTGAGATAACCGCTCCATTAGGAGGCGGACGCCAAAAACGATAGTGTCAGTTTTTGGTCTTTCTCAGGTTATTGTTCTTCGACCGCCACAAAAATATGGCTAGTTCTTTTTCTAATCCGCGTGGCTCGTCCCATGGCCCGAGGTGACCATCGCTTAGCTGTAGGACCCTCATCTACCATAATCCGACTAACCACTAGCTTATCTTCGTCAACTCCAGATGACCTCGATGCGTTATCCAAGGCCGACTGCAGCGTTTTTCTGATAATTCCTGCTGCCTTCTTGGGAGTGAACTGGAGCGTACTCAACGCAGTTGACACCGGAAGGCCTCTTACCAAATCAGCAACTAGTCTAGCCTTGCGTGCTGATATGTGCGCATATCTGAGGGTTGCCTTCCATTCCATTACTTTCTCCCCTTCTTGGCTTTTCGGTCACCAGCATGTCCATGAAAGGTCCGGGTCGGAGAGAATTCTCCCAACTTATGGCCGACCATGTTTTCCGTAACAAAGACCGGAACAAACTTTTTTCCGTTATGAACTGCGAACGTCAAACCGACCATGTCCGGTATAATAGTAGATCTGCGTGACCAAGTTTGAATGACTTTTCTGGACGACGAGTCCTTGCTTTGAGCGACTTTCTCCAAGACATGGCTGTCGACAAAAGGACCTTTGTGTATCGAACGGGGCATTTATACTATTTCCTCCGTTTTACGATAAATTTATCGGATGTTTTGGTTCGCTTACGAGTCTTGTAGCCTTTTGTCGGAACGCCCCACGGAGTTACCGGATGCCTTCCTCCAGATGTCCGACCTTCTCCTCCACCGTGAGGATGATCTACCGGATTCATGACGACACCGCGAACTTTCGGTCTGCGTCCCATCAATCTCGACCGTCCGGCTTTTCCTATAGATATGTTCTCATGATCCAAGTTACCGAGCTGACCAATGGTTGCTCTGCATCGATCCAAGACCATACGAACCTCTCCCGAGGGGAGCTTGATCTGAACATATCCCTTTTCTTTGGCCATTAACTGCCCGTATGTCCCGGCGGATCTAATCATTTGACCGCCTTTTCCGATCTTCATCTCCACATTATGGACCATAGTTCCCAGTGGTATGTTTTTAAGGGGTAAACAGTTTCCTGGCTTTATATCAACCTTGTCCCCAGCGACGATCGAATCGCCTACCTTGAGTCCCACTGGCCACAAGATGTAACTTTTTGCTCCGTCCGAATAAGTGATTCTCGCAAGTCTCGCACTGCGGTTTGGATCATATTCGATTTCAGTGACAGTTCCCGGAACATCAACTTTGTCCCTTTTGAAGTCTATGACCCTATACAACCTCTTTGAACCGCCACCACGATGACGTGAGGTTATGCGACCGTTGTTGTTGCGTCCACCCTTTTTCCGAAGGCCACTCACTAATGATTTTAAAGGCTCATCGGTGGTAATTTCGTCGAACGCAAAGCCGGTTTTAAAACGGATACCCGGGGATGTCGGCTTATACTTCTTTATAGACATGAATGAAATCCTTGATCAAAAAACTTCTTCAATTGTTTTTCGGATAAAACAAAAAGCTTCAAGCTATACACCCTCAAAGAAATCGACGCGATCTCCCTCTTTAAGTGTTACAATAGCCTTTTTCCAGTCTTTCCTCCGCCCCACAAAACGCCCGAGACGTTTAGGCTTTCCCTGGCGGTTCTGAGTACGAACTTCTCTGACAGTGACCTTGAAAAGCTTTTCAACCGCCTTCTTGATCTCTGATTTATTGGAATTCTTATCTACCTCGAAAATGAGCTGGTTGTTTTCTTCTTTCAAACTTGCGCCCTTTTCCGAGATTAGAGGCCGGCGAACAATCTTGTATTCTTCGTACATTAGCTCAACCTCTCCTGAATCAACGGAATAGCGGACTTCAAAAGCACCAGACTATCAAATCTCAGCATGTCATAGACGTTCAGTCCCTCGGTTGGAAGCACCAAAACGCGGTAAATATTTTTTGATGATCGCACCAAACTCTCGTTTTTACCTGGAGTGACAAACAGGGTCTTTTCCTTCTCGAGGCCGAGATTCTTTACCGTTTGGGCAAAGAGCTTAGTTTTGGGCTCTTCCAGCTCTATGTTGTCCACTACTTTTAGCCGATCATTTTGATATCTGTCGCTCAGCACCGAAATCAAAGCGGACTTTCTGACTTTTTTGGGTAAGGAAGTAGCATAAGACCTTGGAGACGGACCGAATACAGTTCCTCCTCCTGTCCATATCGGAGACCGGCTGGTTCCAGCCCGAGCACGTCCAGTGCCTTTCTGTCTCCACGGTTTCTTGCCGCCGCCCCTGACTTGTCCGCGAGTCTTGGTGCAGGCAGTGCCACTTCTACGTTTGGCCAATTGCCAAACAACAACCCTTTGGACCAAGTCCTCTTTAATTTCACCGTTGAAAATGGCGTCGTCCAATTCAATTGAATCAACTTTTTCGCCTTTTTGGTTAAAAACATCTACGGAGGCCATTATTTTTTCCTTATTATAACGATCGATCCGCGTGAACCTGGAATCGGCCCTTTCAGCAGAAGGAGGTTTTCATCCGAGCGAACCTGAACAACCTGTACACTTGGACATGTCACACTCGCCCCGCCCATTCTGCCCGGCATCTTTCGGCCTTTGAAAACACGTGAGGGCCAAGCGCATTGACCGATAGAACCAGGAATTCGATGCGACCTAGAACCATGAGTTTCCCGACCTCCACCGAAATTCCACTTTTTCATGACGCCGGCGAAACCCTTGCCCTTACTAGTTCCAATCACTCTGACATAATCACCCTGGGAAAAAATATCAGCAGTGATCTTCTGTCCAATTTCGATGTCTTCAGAGTCGTCCACCGGCATGTCCTTCAGGATTGCGCACGGTTCGATCCCAGCTTTCTTGAACTGACCGAGCACCGGCTTAGAAAGCCGACCCTCTTTGACAGTTTCAAAACCGAGTTGGACAGCTGATGGGGCCTTCTTTTGAACGACAGTGCATGGTCCAGCTTGGACGACGGTAATACCTACGGCTTTACCCTCTTCGTCAAAAGTCTGAAGCATTCCGAGTTTTTTGCCTATTAAACCACGAACCATTTGGGGCTCCTAAAATAACCGTGAGAAATTCTCATTATGCCTTGATCTCAACATCAACACCTGGAGACAAATCTAGTTTCATCAAAGCGTCGAGGGTTTGTTGAGTGGGCTCCAAGATGTCCAACAGTCTCTTGTGGACTCTGATTTCAAACTGTTCCCGGGACTTCTTGTCAATGTGAGGTGACCTCAGAACGCAATATTTATGTATCCGGGTCGGCAATGGGATGGGACCGGCCACTTTGGCTCCAGTACGCCAGGCAGTGTCCACGATCTCCGCCGCGGACTGGTCCAGCAACTTATGGTCATAAGCTTTGAGTCTGATTCTTATCTTAAGAGCCTGAACATCCATGATATATCCTCTACCAATTCTTGACGACTATTCAATAACCTCAGAGACAACGCCGGCGCCTACGGTTCTACCGCCTTC
>CALGLN010000064.1 GCA_937930835.1 uncultured Desulfomonile sp. | reverse complement strand
TGACAGTGGGTGTGGTTGATACTGTTAAGAAATTTGTCTACCGTCTCGATATCCTTAACGAAGCTATCAAGGACAAGTCCTTGTCAGTGGCGTTTTAATGGAGGTTTATGTTGAATAGAAACGTCCAACTTCTTTGGAACGGCCTAATACCGGAAAATCCGATTTTTCGACTGGCCTTAAGTATGTGCCCTGCAGTGGCCGTCACCACATCTGTGGAAAACGGCTTAATGCTTGGCTTGGCAGTTATATTTGTTCAGGTGTTTTCAAGCTGCACAGTGGCAATGTTCCGCTCCTACATTCACCCCAGGATTCGAATCCCGGCTTACGTTATAGTTATTGCCCTTTGGGTTACTGTCATCGATATGATCCTCCCGGTCATCTCTCCAGACGTTTACAAGAAGGTAGCCCTGTTCGTTAAACTAATTGTCGTGTTCGCAATCATTATTTCTCGCCTCGAACTGTTTGCATCCAAAGAGCCTCTGGTACCGTCCTTCTTTGATGGTCTGGGTATGGGGCTCGGATTCACTTTCGGTCTAGTAGTGATTGGAGCAATCAGAGAGTTATTTGGGACAGGAAAGCTTTTCGGAATAGATGTTTTTGATTCCGGTCCATTACTGATAATGATTCTTCCAGCTGGAGGATTCTTCGTCATTGGTTTTCTCATGGGCCTGTTCAACTGGATTGAGTACAAGCTCACCGGGAAAATACCCACATCGGGAGGGGCGCATTAACCATGATAACGACACGAATATTACGATTCGCTATAGTGCTCGTGGCCATGCTCGCTTTGTCCTTGACAGGTGTAAATTTCTCGGAAGCGGCGTTAACTGGCTCATTCAACAAAGACAATGAAATTTCTATTTCCTTCAGCGCTCCTGTAGATGAAGCCTGGGGAAAGAACCCAGCCAACTACAATGTTTTTCAGAAAACGGATCCAGACATTCGCATCCCAGTCGCTTCCGTTACACTCGACCCTCGAAGGACCTCGGCCACACTTAAATTCCAGGATCCCCTAAATATGTCCAGTGAGTACACCGTAGAAGCCAAAGATGTAATGTCAGATGGCAAGTTGTTAGGAAAGCTGGATTTTTCAGTAAAAAAGAGCCAGGCTCAAGTCCTTTTCACTATTATAATTGGAGCCATGCTCATTAATAACTTTGTTTTTACCAAGTATTTGGGGCTTTGCATCTTTTTCGGTGTTTCGCAGAAAAAAGACACAGCCATCGGAATGGGAATCACATTCACGTTAGTCATGGTCTTGAGCGCTATCTTTTGCTGGGCCCTCTATACTTATGTGCTAACTGCTTTGCAGCTCCAATTCCTTCAGATCATTGTGTTCATCGGAACAGTGGCGATTTTCGTCCAGGCTATGGACACCATGCTCAGAAAAGTGAATCCGTTTTTATTCAAGAAGCTTGGAGTCTACCTTGTTCTGATCGTTACGAACTGTATCATTCTTGCTGTGCCGTTAATCAATGTGGATAGCGGTTATGGCTTGTTCGAAAGTATGTCCGAAGGATTAGGAGCAGGGGTGGGATTCGCTATTGCGCTATTCCTCATGGCATGTGTCAGGGAAAAGCTGGAACTTTGCCGTGTTCCCGCTGTGTTCAGGGGCTTACCAATAGCCTTTGTCGTTGCTGGACTGTTTGCGTTGGCATTCCTAGGTTTTTCAGGTTTGTCAATTTTCTAGAAGTCGAAATCAGATTAGTAGGGTGATCGGACTCTACTTGGAGGCGCTACAAAATGGATAGTGTTTGGACCATAGCTCTGAATGGCATAATCTTTTTCTTGGCGTTTGGCATAATTTGCGGTTTGGCGCTGGCTATAGCCGCAAAAAAGTTTGCCGTCAAAGTGGACCCCAAGATTGAAGCCGTACGAGCTGCTCTTCCGGGCGCGAACTGCGGCGCATGCGGATATGCCGGCTGTGAATCATATGCCGAAGCGGCTGTGACTGATCCCAAATGTCCGCCTAACAAATGCGCTCCTGGCAAGCAGGCGGTTGCCGACAAAGTCGCGGCTATAACCGGTAAATCGGCAGGAGCTTCAACTCCCGTCATTTCAGTGCTTCGTTGTTCCAGGAACGAAGGTGAGGTCGCCAAGAAATATTCCTATGTTGGCTATGACACATGCCAGGGCGCTGCTATTGCCTTTGGTGGACCCTATGACTGCACATTTGCATGCATCGGATACGGAGATTGCGAAGCGGCATGTCCTTTCCATGCCATACATATGAAAGACAACATGCCGGTAATCGATCCTGAAGCGTGCACGGGCTGTGGGGTTTGTGTAAAAGCATGTCCAAAGCAGGTTTTACAGCTTATCCCGAAAGATGCTCCTGTTTACGTCCCCTGCAGTAGTAAAGATTCCGGGAAGGCTGTTACAAATGTCTGTAAAGCCGGATGCATCCACTGCATGGCATGTACTCGAAAAGCAAAAGATGTCGTTAACATGGTTAATGACCGTATTGAGATAGATTATGACAAATGCGATGAAGAGGCAGCCAAAGCGGGAGTATGGGCTTGTAGCAAGCAGTTCATTTTTAGATACACGGATCCTGAGCGTCAGACAAATGCCGTTCAAGAGATAAAAGCCGAACAGGCTAAGAAAAAAGCTGCAGCAGCGGCAAAGGCGGCTCAAGAATCTAGCGCAAAGGAATTATAAAAACATTTTCAAAAGATGTTTCATCGTGGTATCTATAGCCTAGATTAGCTTAGACTAGTTGTGATCGTTCTGTTTGCGAGAGGAGTTCGCAATGAAAGACACTAGATACGTTTGGAATCCACTTCGCCTGTTAAGTCCTAAACTTGATTCCGAAGTAGAGCAGTTGGAAGAGGGGCCTGAGACTGAGGGTTACGCCTGTGAAACCCCTGAAAGAACCGTGGTCAAAATGCTCAATCAGATGATAGATATGACCAAGATACTTCAAACTGGGTTTAAGACAGAGCGCGAAGACAAGATCTGCGATTGCGAGGAACTGTTTCACCAAGTCCGTGAGCAAGAAAAACATTGTACGACGGACCTGGTCAAGGAATACGAAATCCTCGGGGAAAATGTATTTCGCGTGGCGATTCGTCTTCCAAGCCGTCTTGAAAGAATTGGTGTGACGCTTGAGACGTTGATGATTTGTCTTAAGACCAAGATCAAAGAGGGCATTCCCTTTTCGGACAAGGCTCATGCCGAACTTAATGAGATATTTGAGTTAACAATCGATATTCTCAAGAATTTACGAGATGCGTTCCTGACTCACAACAAATTCATCATGGATCATGTAAAATCTCAGGCTGTACAGCTAGCTGATTTTGTGGAAAAGGCTAGATTTGCTCACTGGGAAAGATTGGAACGTGGTTTCTGCTCTCCCCTTGCGTCTTCTCTTTACATAAGGATTCTGGATTCCTTCAACAACATTTTTGATTATGTCAACAAGATCTGCCTCACAATAGCTTCTTTGGAAGCTGTTCCTGAATAGAGGAAGATTATCCACAAAATGAAAAAAGCGCCTCGGGTATTACCCGAGGCGCTTTGTCGTTTCATCCAAAAATCTGTCTCTTTAGAAAGTGAAGAATACTTTCTGCAAGACTTTCGGGGTGTAACCTACAACGTCCAGATACAGCGTGATGCCACCATTAAAGAACGGCCATCCTGCTCCTAGTAGCATGGCTGTGTCGATGTCTTTCGGGTCTTTGACCACTTTCTCTTTTAAGATGTGGTCTATTTCCAGCGTCAGGTTGGTGAGGATTCTATCAAGAATCTCTTCTTTGACGAATTCTTTGTCCCCCCTGTTTGCAAAAATTTCTGCAACCTTCGGATTGACTTTCTTGCCTGGCCCCATGCCATCATAAATATTGCCGATTCTGGCTTCGACCATCTTTTGGAGACGATCATTTAGCGGGAATCTCTCAGGCCATGCTTTGTGGCATGTTTCACCAACGTGGTAAGCGACTGCAGTGCCAACGAACGCAAGGAGTTCAAAAGGAGCCATAGGTAATCCGAGCGACAAACACGCTTCATCAACTTGCTCGAAGGTAGCTCCCTCTTCAACCATTTGGAAACAATCGGTTAACAGTTTTGTGAGAATTCTGTTTACCAGGAATGCAGGGGAATCCTTCACTAGGATAGCGTTTTTCTTCAATTTCTTTGCGCATTCAAACGCAGTGGCTAGTGTGATTTCGTCAGTCTTTTCTCCCTTGATTATTTCGAGCAAGGGCAATACTGCCACAGGGTTGAAGAAATGGAATCCGACTACTCGTTCAGGGTTCTTTAGTTTGGAAGCCATCTCTGTTACGGAAAGGCTTGATGTGTTAGTAGCCAGAACACAGTTCGGTGAAATCACTTCCTCAGCCTGAGCGAATACTTGCTGCTTTATCGGCATTTCTTCGAATACCGCTTCAATGACAAAGTCACAATCCGCAAAGTCTTTCCAATCAAGGGTTCCGATAGTTATATGGAACAGATGGTCCGCCTTGGCTTTTGTCATGCGACCCTTGCTGACCAGAGCAGACAATTCTCCCTTAATATATCCTAGTCCTTTATCCAGGAATTCCTGTTTGATGTCTTTCATCACAACTGGAACTCCGTAACGTCTTAGGAATAGTAGGGCTAGTTGGGAGGCCATTAGACCCGCGCCAATTATTCCAACCTTATTAATTGGACGAGGCTTTATATCCTTGGGGCGTCCAACCGGTTTCTTTGCCCTTCTTTGGACTAGGTCGAAACTGTAGACTCCAGCTTTGCATTGGCGACTCTTTATGAGATCCCCAAGCGCCTTGTCTTCATTGGCGAAACATTCTTCCACGCTTTTAGACAGATCGCATGCCGACTCGATTAGTTCAATAGCCCTGTAAGGCGCTGGCGCTGCTCCGTGAACTCTCATATCCGCGTAATTGCGTGCCGCCTCGCAATGCTGTTTGACCTTGGACATATCAGGAACCGGTCGTTCGATTTTCTCCTTGCCATCAATCAAATCAACCAATAACGCAAGAGACTGATCGAAGAATTCGACTGATTCAAATAGCCTATCTGCTAGACCCATTTGAAAAGCTTTGGCTCCATCAAGCATTCTGTTCTGGTTTAGAGCATTATAAACTATTAACTCCAACGCTTTTTCCGGTCCTATCAACCTCGGGGTAAGAGTAGATCCACCCCAACCCGGAACCAAGCCAAGGAAACATTCCGGGAATGCTATCGCTGGAACAGACTTGGATACTGTCCTGTAGTCGCAATACAGCGCAATCTCCAGTCCGCCACCTAAAGCCGCCCCATTGATCGCCGCTAAGGTAGGGATCTTAAGATCCATTATCCGCTTCATGGCCGCATGGCCAGCAGCTCCAATCTGTCGGCCTTGCTCGAAGGTGTTTATAAAAGGCACCTGCATCAAGTCAGCGCCTGCGGCAAATATGTAATGTTTGCCACACAGCATCATGCCTTTGATATCTTTGTCAGCTTCTATATTGTTGATGGCCTTGTGTAAAGAAGCCAACGCGGCTTCTCCAAAGGTGTTGGGTTTCTTGTAATCCTGTCCATTATCCATAGTAACAATCGCTATCTTTCCGACACGCGAATTGTAATACGAAGTAAAAAACAAAGTGGGCGCTTCAGCCATGGCTATTCCTTTCTAAAGCTTCCTTTGGATAAGTATCTGTCAAATCGATTAAGAAAGTTTGTCAATAAAAGCCTCATGCGATTTTGTTCCTCAAAGATCAAAGACCGTCAGCTATTTCCTAGATTCTATTCTTTGCGGTCTTTTGATTCCTTTTTCCCGTCCCTCTGAAGATTTTTCCAAATCACTGTTCCACCCTGTCCAAGACCCACACACATTGTAGTGAGGCCATACTTGACTTCAGGATGTTCCTTGAAACCATGCATGAGATGACAAGCCAATCTGACTCCAGAAGAAGCCAGAGGATGTCCAAAAGCAATAGCCCCGCCGTATATGTTCATTTTGGGCTCATCAGGAAACTTGAGGCCAAATTCGTTCATGAAGGCTATAGCCTGAACTGCAAAGGCCTCATTGAGCTCTATGAGCCCAATGTCATCTATGGTGAGTCCAGCGTTCTTTAGCGCCCTGTGTGTAGCCGGAATGGGGCCAATTCCCATGATTTCTGGCTTCACTCCCGCATAGGCAAAAGCTTTGAGTTCCATCTTGGGTTGTAGACCCAATTCCTCAGCTTTCTCCGCGGTCATCAATATGCAGCCTGCCGCTCCATCGTTTAGACCAGAGGAATTTCCAGCAGTGACTTTACCCATGACTCTAAAAGGAGTTTTCAGTTTTCCCAGTCCCTCCAAGGTGGTCTCCGGGCGGGGCTGTTCATCTTTATCGGCTACCACCCAGCCATTCTTGGTGTAAACGGTCATGGGAACGATCATTTCGCCGATTTTTCCCGACTGAATAGCCTTAGCAGCCTTTTGTTGGCAAAGCATAGAATATTCGTCAGTCATTTCTTTAGAAATTTCCGGGAACATGTCGTGAAGGTTTTCAGCTGTCATACCCATTGACATGGCGCTTTGATCGACCAGTTTATCTGTAAGAAATCGAGGATTTGGATCCGCAGTGGCGCCCATTGGGTGATGCCCCATGTGCTCAACGCCTCCAGCTATGGCTACATCGCATCCGCCCAGAGCAATCGCCGAAGCCGCTGTTGTTATGGCGCTCATGCCTCCAGCGCACATTCTATCTATTGAGTAGCCAGCTACTGTCTCAGGTAAACCGGACAGAATTACCGAAGTCCTTCCAAGGGTTAGACCCTGATCCTTTTCTTGGCAAAAGACACCCCAAGCGTTTTCTTCAACCATTTCGGGTTTCAATTGAGGGTTCCGGCGCATTAGCTCACGAATAACCTTCACCACCATATCGTCAGCTCTTGTATTCCAGAACACGCCCTTTTCACCTGCTCGACCAAAAGCGGTCCTGATCGCGTCAACCAATACAACTTTTCTTGCTTTCATATTTTCAACTCCAATCTTAATTACACTAGAGCAAACGATTCCTCTGGAAGATCAATCGCCGAACGCTCGCCGCTCATAATCGCCCGGGCCTTTCCAGGGGCCAAGGACAGAATCGCGTTTGCAAAAAATTCTGCCGAAGCGACTTTTCCCCTATAGAATGCAGCCGATCTATTTGTTTTGAGCAATTCAGCTTTTTTCTCTGGTGTGTCAGCCTTGGCGTCACTGTAAAGTTCATCAAGACGTCGATCAGCTATAACAGCCTGCCAAAGAAGCATGAAACCAATGGCGACATCTCCGAAAAGTTCTAAGTAGGGGGTGGCATAAAGAACTGGGGTCATAAAATCCTCAGTAATGCTCTTTAGACCGAAATATCTGGTTACCTCAATTAGAATGCTTCTAGCTTCTTCAAATGGAGCGACTATATCTTTCAAACGATAGTTCTTCTTGGCCAGCTTTAACAAGTTTCCAGTTTCGGCAACAATATTCTTGAACAATAGCCCTTGCTTATATCCAATTTTACGTCCTACTAGGTCCAAAGCCTGTATGCCATTTGTACCTTCATAAATAGAGGTTATCTTGCAGTCTCTCATGAACTGCTCAACAGGATATTCCCTGCAGTATCCGTAACCACCGTGAATCTGCACGGCCATCTCGGTCACCCTGAAGCCCATGTCCGAACTCCAGGCCTTGCAAATAGGAATCAATATATCAAGAAATCCCTGATACTTTGCCGCTTCGTCCTCATTGGAGGCTATGTGAACCCTGTCTTCACAGTACGCCGCATAATACAATAGGGCCCTCATGCCCTCTGTCACGCTCTTCATCCACATCAGCATCCTTCGAACATCAGGATGCTGGATTATCGGCACTTTTGGCGCCCTAGGATCCTTCATTGTTGTAATTTCAGGTCCCTGATAACGCTCCTTGGCGTATTTTAGGGCATGCATGTACGCTGTGCTGGCCTGAGATAGGCCCTGGACTCCAACGGATAGACGAGCCTCATTCATCATGTTGAACATGATCTTCATGCCCATGTTCTCTTCGCCCAGCAGGTAGCCAATACAATTATCTTTCTCACCAAAATTCAAAGCGCACGTGGCCGAACCATGAATTCCCATTTTCTTTTCAGTTGCCATGCAAACAACGTCATTGTCTACCCACTCACCGTTTTCAAACCTTTTCTTGGGAACAATGAAAATGCTGATTCCTTTAGTTCCTGCCGGAGCTCCCTCGACTCGAGCCAACACCATGTGGATGATATTTTCCGTGAGATCGTGGTCTCCTGCGGAGATAAAAATCTTTCCACCCTGAATAGAATATGTTCCATCAGGTCTTTTAACGGCCTTGGTTCTCAATGCTCCCACATCACTTCCGGCCTGTGGCTCGGTCAAGCACATGGTTCCGCAAAATTCGCCTGTGTACATGCTGTCCATATACATGCGCTGTTGTTCTTCAGTTCCATAAAGCTCGATCAATCTAGCTGCGCCGATAGTCAAACCCGGATACATCATTAATGCCTGGTTAGCGGCAACGAACAGCTCCATGGTGGCAACATAAATAACGCTTGGGAAGCCTTGACCACCCATCTCCTGTGAGATGGGAAGTGACGCCCAACCACCCTCACAATAACGCTGATAGGCTGCATGAAAACTCTCCGGAACCGTTACTTGTCCATCTTGCAACTTTACGCCTTTGGTATCTCCATCCGTGTTTGTGGGCGCTAGCTCTTTCTCTGCAAGTTTCTGAGCTGCGTCCATGACCATGTCGAACATCTCTCGCGAGAATTCGTTGTACCTCGGAGCCTCACAAAGATCCTCGACGTTCAATTGTTCGTAAAGCACGAACTTTGCATCGCGCTCATCGACTAAAAGATTGGCCATAATCCTTACTCCTCCTTAGGGTATGTGGATGCTATATTTTTCCAGGAAAAAATCAGGTCGAAAAAAAAATAATCAGGAAATCCATTAAACGAAAAGCTTACTCCTGGACATAGATAATAAGGGTAAAATCAAATTCTGGATCTCCCAACACTGGCTCATTTTATATACCAATTACACCTTATAAGCTAATATCTCAAGAAAAAAAATTCCTTACTGAATCAGTAAACAATTATTTTTTGGATTTTTATCAGTCCTGACTTATTATTGTTTCAACTATTCAGATAATGCTCAATATCTGAGGCTGGATTAGATACTCGACCAAAAGTAAAATTCTCGATCGGAGCCCAAAATGATAGAAGAAATTAACAGAAAGGTTGTTGAACTTTTTCGCTCTGGTAGCTACGCAGAGGCTGAAACTCTTGCGAAAGATGCTCTCAAAAAATCTGAGGACAGCGCCAATGTTGATTTTCATCAACTGGCGACATGTCTGAACAATCTCGCTGAAATATACAGAGTTCAAAATAGGTTGGAAGAAGCAATTCCTATATGGAAGCGCGCATTGACCATAAGGGAAGAGAATCAAGGTGTTCAACATCCCGAAGCGGCGATTATTCTCAATAATCTTGGGGGGGCTCATTTTGAACAGGGTGACTATAAGCAGGCTGATTTGCTTTTTAGGCGCGCTCTGCAAATCTTGGAGAAAGTTGTCGGACCTGAAAGCCAGGCTGTCATCTCCTGTCTAAACAACTTGGCTGCCGTTAACATGACTATGGAGAGATATCCTGTTGTGAAGACCTATTATGAGAGGGCCCTGATTCTTAGCGAAAAACTTATGGGACCTGAAAGTGCCGAAGTAGAGGCTAGCTTGAGTAGTCTGGCTGAATATTATGAACAGATGGAGAGATTCACCGACTCTGAACCTTTGTATAGACGGGCGCTCGAAATTGCTGAAAAGAATTTTGGCCCGCATCATTCTCATGTGGCTGCATCACTAAACAACTTGGCTGGGGCATTAACAGGTGTGGGGAATTATGATGAGGCTGAGAAACTCTTGATACGAGCAGTGGAGATAATGGAAAGAAATTACGGCTCAAGCCCGATAACACGATCCAGTCTGGCTAATCTTCTTGAATTTTACAATGGGTTAGGAAAAACCGCAGAGGCTGTTAAGATTAAGAAGCGTCTAGAGGCAATGTAGCCGATTTTCACGAAGAGTACAAACGGAAATCTAACATCAAGCCGATCTTAACATATCTTTTTCATCTAAAATTCGCTCGTCGACACGATCCTTTCCTATTGGCGTCGTGCAGTATTTCAAGGATCGTGTCATACGTTGTCAAATATCAGATCTGCTGTTAGCGGGATCCAAAATCTCAAATACGAATTAAATGCTGAATTTCCATGCGCAGAATTCAGTATCTGGTGTTCGATCTGGAGGACACCAAATACACTCTACTTTGATTTTCGGATCTATGGCCTTTGCGAAGTCGCCGTATTCGATCAAGCCGGCGGATTTGCATGAATAGTTTTCAAGGCCTTTTCGCCGGCGAGCAGACTGTACCCTGCATTCAGTCATACTAAATATCAACGACCCGTCTTCATCCCATCTTGATGAGTGGGCATTAATCGTAGAGTAAATTCTAAATCTTAGAGCTGCTTCAAGCCCTTCTAATCCACCCTGATCCGGAAGATCAAGAAATCTCTTGATCTTAAAAGCCTCCATTTTTGCGAATAAAGACCAGCAGGTATCATTGATCGTTTTTGCCTCTATCATGCCCTTTTCTGTTTCGACTTCCTGGAACCACAGACCGTCGCTAGCGAGCCATGTTTTTGCAATTTCCCCAATGCAAATTAGTAGTTCTTCACGTGATTTATTCAAGAGCGCTACAGGCAATCCATCCTTTACTGGAATTCCGAAGAGCGGATACAGGCGTGCTCCCACTGATGCAAAGAACTTCTCCACTGCTTTTGCCTCAACCTGAAGAGCGTTCTGGGGTCCGATACGTCTCGCTGTTTCCGCGAGCCACATTCCGTAGTGGGCAAGCACTTCTCCTGAGTAAAGTCCTATTAGCTCAATCAATTGTTCCTTTGATAAATCCGAAGCTTCGAACGATTTAGTATGTGGCATATTAAGAATCCTTCATTCATTAGTATTTTGGTCTCGTCTGAGAAAATGACCCGATTTTCCGCCCATTTTTTCCATTAGCCGGATGTTAGTAATCATCATGGCCCGATCAACGGCCTTGCACATATCGTAGATCGTTAACGCGGCGCAAGACACAGCCGTAAGCGCTTCCATTTCGACACCAGTCTTGGCGACCACCTTCACCCTTGCCTCAATTTCAATAAGAGATCTGTCAACTTTCGGAAAAAAATCAACCTTAACTGATGTTATAGGCAGCGGGTGTGCCAGAGGGATTAATTCCGGGGTTTTTTTTGCTCCCAAAATTCCCGCTATCCTCGCTATTCCGAGGACATCTCCTTTTTTGGCGCGGTTCTCAAGGATCATGTTCAATGTTTCCGGCTTCATCTGCACTTCACCACGCGCAACAGCAAGCCTCTCAGTAACATCTTTTGCCCCAACGTCGACCATGATTGCCGATCCATGATCATCAAAATGAGTAAAATTAGACATAACGGCTAACAATGGACTCCTTACGAATCTTTAATCCAAGTCATCTAGACGATATGATAGCGCACGAGCATGAGCCGGGAAACCTTCATATTCAGCCAGGGTTAATGTCTTGGGAGCCAACGATCTAAAGCCTTTTTCATCAACAATAGAATACGACATCTTTCTAACAAAGTCCCTTACAGAAAGCGCCGAAGATGTTCTGGCGAATCCGGATGTTGGTAGAATAGCGTTAGGTCCGATGGAGTAATTTGCCAGAGTGCCAGGGGTCCATCTACCGATCAACACTTCGCCGGCAGTTTTGATTCTGTCCAAAACATCTTCGGGGCTGTCAACGAGCAACTGCAGGTGTTCCGGAGCAAAACCATTTATAAAATCGATGGCGTCATCTGGATTTTTGGCCAGTACAATACCACCGCTCTCACTAAGAACCGTCTCGCAGAACTCGCGCCGCACTGGCGGAAGGCTTGAAATAAGATCGGGGGCTATTTTGAGGCAAGCCCTTGCCATGGATTCGCTTGTAGTGACTAGAAACGCCGAAGAGTCAGGTCCATGCTCAGCTTCAATCAAAAGGTCCGTAACGGCCAATCTGGCCGACACGGAATCGTCGGCATACACTATTGCTTCACTAGGTCCTGCCTCCGGACCTGTGTCAATTTCAGTAGAAAGAGCCTTCTTGGCGGCCAATACATATCCTGACCCCGGGCCAACAATCTTGGCCACTCGCTCTATAGTCTCAGTGCCGTAGGCTAACGCTGCAATGGCTTGGGCGCCTCCAACCGAATAAATTTCCTCAATGCCCATTATTGAAGCCGCCGCTACGGTTGCGCTGTCAGCCTTTCCATTCTTGTCAGGTGGGCTCACGGCCACAATCCGCCTCACCCCGGCCACTATGGCCGGAATTGCCGCCATCATCATCATTGAGGGAAACGAACCCTTTCCGCGCGGAACGTAAATCCCCACGGAATCAAGAGGTATCGTCTTCTCTCCCGCTATTATACCCGGGGAGATTTCTGTTTCAATTTTTTCGGGTTCAATCTGTAACTGATGGAATTTCCTTATGTTGGCAATTGACAATTCTATGGCCTCGCGTAAAGGCCCGGTCAAATCATTAACCGCTTGGATCTTTGCATCTTCTGATACGCGGAATGATGAACCCTCGAAATTAGCCCCATCAAACTTTTTTGTGAACTCAACCAGAGCATTATCCCCCGATTTACGGACTCCCTCGAGTATTGGCTGAACTCGCGCTATCAAATCGTCAAAATCAACCTTTGACCTTTTATATAGCCTCCTACGACCACGAGGACTGAGTTCCTCAAGTTTGATGAAATTTATCCTCATTACTTGTGACTCCAGACAAAATTAATCTTTTACCTTGAACTGATAAATTTTTCTATGGATTTTAAGTTCCGCTAATCTCACGCCTATTATTTTATTTGCCAAGAAAATAATATATCATGAATAAGTCATTTTTACCGACATGTTGAAAGGTGTTTTCAAGTTAGATGGACAAAGACTTTAACAAAGCGGATTGGGATTTTTTTGTCGTCGCACTCAAAGAAGAAGCTAGGGATGTGCTTTGGTCTGTTAAGTTGGATGTTGAGCCAGATACACTGATAAAAAGCGCGTTAGCTGATCTACAGGAACTAGCCCCTAAACCGGAAGGACTAGAAACGCGATCTCAAGAAGAAATATGGAAACAGGTTCGAGATAGACTCGTGGCTGCAGCGTATGCGCTGCGTCCACATTGTGTAAGGTGTGGGACCTGTTGTGAAAAGGGTAGCCCGACCCTTCTAAAACAGGACAGAGACCTTTTCATGAATGGCGTGCTAACCCCTTCAGACATTTTTGCCATCAGACCAGGAGAACAGGTTTACATTCCCGAAATATATCAAAATGCTCCTTCAGAAAAAGAATTTCTTAAAATCAAAGAGATCTCGGATAAAAAAGCCTGCATGTTCCTGGAAGAAAAAGACAAGAGCTGCAAGATCTACGGATCGAGACCGACACAGTGCAGGAGGCAGGAATGCTGGAATCCAAAACAGACACTAACAGCGACAGATGAACTCTTGACTCGTCAAGACCTTCTCGAAACCACGGGAGATCTTTGGGCTATTATCCAAAAACATGAAGATCGCTGCTCGCATCAAGATTTTACAAGGGAAATAGCTAGGCTTTCTGCTACTAAAGGTCAAACGGTAGGCGAGCTATTGAATATGCTGGCGTTTGATTATCATGTAAGAGATTTTGTTCAGTCCAAACTCGGTATTAACGGAGCTTTCCTGGATTTTTTCTTTGGAAGACCGTTGAGTCAGATGCTCGCACATTATGGATTGAAGCTTGAAGAAAAGGAAGATGGTTCTCATTTTCTGACCATGGATGACAACGACTAGTTCATCCGAGGTAAAGGGATGGTAACCTTTCTGGCAACTCTGTTCAAATTTCGGATCTTTATTTCGGCTCAAGCTTCAGAAGGTAAGGATTGAACTAATAGCTTTCGCAAACTGATTCGCCCTTTAGACAGCTCCTGGATTCACTTCTTTTGGTTTTAGTTACCAACATCTGAGTGTCGATGACCTTTTGAATTGTTCTCGGCAATATATTTTG
Organism: uncultured Desulfomonile sp.; assembly: GCA_937930835.1. Lineage (GTDB taxonomy): Bacteria > Desulfobacterota > Desulfomonilia > Desulfomonilales > Desulfomonilaceae > CAITZA01. The sequence continues at coordinate 74,793 of CALGLN010000064.1, read as the reverse complement.
TTTCGAAAGCGGCGCCGTGCTTTATTATTGCTAGTTACAGCATGGTTATTCATATTCGGCGCCGTTGAAGCATAGTTGGGGGGCGAAACTGCAAACACCAAACTTCATGGCTCAGGTGTTCGAAAAACAATTTGAATCTACAAATCTTGTGGACCTCTTCGTAAAAATCAGTTTTAGAACCAGTCGGCATGTCTTATGTGAGTCTCGAATATGCTATAGATGATAATCTCTGTAAAAAAGTGACCTGGGACCCAGTTTTCTGGGATGTTCAGGGTTAAATGCCCGACATCGGTAAATGAAAATCTCCCTGATCGATACCCCATGATAAATGACGTGATAGACCGGAAGTTGTTCCACAGAAGAAAAGCTCTCATAAATTGTAGTGAAGGCGTCAGAAGAGGGAAGCAGCGGTTTCGGAGAAACAAATATTATGTCCCGTCCTTTTAGGTCATCAAAGGATCGATGCCATATATCAAACTGAGTAGGTCTTTCCCACGGGGCTAGATATCTTACCTCCGGTTGGCCAGGAGTGTTAAATTCCAGTAACGCGCATAATTGATAACTGTCAGCAGCCAAGGTTTCACCCTTACCAACAAATTCGCCAACGTGTTGTCCTAATTTGTCCCACCCCCTGGTTTCCCAGATAATTCTATCGGCTTTCGAAATGGATCTCTCCCATGAAGCCGGAATAATTCCTATCCACGCGTGCAAGACCACTAGGGCCACTATCAGCAGCGACCAGACAAGGGAGTATTTTATGAATTTTTGGCTCCATGGTTTGGAAACCCAGTTGAGCGCTCCCTCGTTGGAACCGTAAAAACTCCACACTGCAAGCATGAATGGTCCGATATATCCGGGCATGCTCCAATTGGCTTCCACATGTCCCCTGAATGACTGAACAGCAAACAGGAATAGCGGTATTCCAAAGCAAATGCACAAGACCTGGTTAGCTAAAGGCCGCCTGAGGTTGTTCCATAGAGCCGTCATCGTCACCAAAACAACAAAAATATAAATTAGCGGGGAAATCAAAAAGAATTGCGCAATATTAAAACCGATACCATCTTCTATCCGGCGTGAAAGCGCTACGGCCCCTGAGCCTATGAACAAAATGTGGTTTAGTGAGGCCCAGTCATGGCGCCAGTTCCAGTAAATAATGGGGATAGTGAGGCTTATAGCCAAGACGGCCGCCAACCAGGGAGAACGAGTTAACAGAATTGGCCTCATATCCTTCAACCAGATGAGAAAAATGAGAACGCACAAAAGATTTATGGCGCCAGTGTACTTGGAGAGCATCGAAAGCCCTATGGCCACACCACTTAAATAAAGCCAAACGCTTCTTCGATCAGACAAAAATTTACTCAAAAACCAAATCGTCAAGATTGTGAAGAAAATTAGCGCGTTGTCATGAATGGCCGCTGACGCTCCTAATATTGATACAGGGGTGATGTTGAAAACGAAAACCGTGACAAGGGCTATGCGTCTATCGCCAAAAAGATTCAAACTGCATGAGTAAATAAATGCCGAACTTAAAAAAGAAAGCAGCAAAAAAGGAAAACGAACTGAGAAAGGTGTGGAATACCCAAAAAGCTCTGTAGAAATTCTGATAAGATACGCCACCATTCCCGAATTGTCGAAGTAAGACCAATCCAGTCTTCTCGACCACGCCCAATAACTACACTCATCCGGTATCAGGTTGACGTATGCGCTCAAAAAAAAACGCCATGAGAATACAAGCGTCAAACCAAGTAATAAAAAGAGATCATGATTCTGATGTTTCCAGTTAGACGGTTCAATATTCATGTCATCAAGTTCAACCGGACAATGTTAAGGCGATTAATTTTGAGGTCGTCCGCATTTCGGCATTGAGTTCATGAGAGCATAATCTGATTACGTTATGATGATGAACATGTTGTTCCCGGGCGGCACGTCTTAACAATGACTTCACGTCTGAGGTCATGAGTTGATTCGATCTGTATGGTAGTGTGATTTACCTTTAGGTTGTTCCTCAAAATAGAGTTTATATTATTAAGAACACGCTTTTGATCCAGACCGGCGTCAGACAGCACTACATGCGCTGAAAGATTGACCTCCGAGCCTGCTATGCTCCAAACATGTAAATCATAAACGCAACAAACTCCTGGAACAGATGCTATAGCATCTTCAATCTGCGCGACATCATAACCCGGTGGAGTGCCCTCCATCAATATGTGGAAAGACTCCTTTATCAAATTCCATGAAGAATACAGAATCAGAATACCAATCAAAAGGCTTATCAATGGGTCAACCCAATACACCTGAGTAAAGATGATTATTACACCTGCTATGATGGCTCCAAGAGATCCTAAAGCATCAGAAACAACATGTAAAAACGCCGCCCTGATGTTAATGCTTTCTGAAGCGCTACGATAGAGCAAAAATGCCATTAAAAGATTAACTAACAGGCCGATAATGGCAACCAGCAGCATTCCCTGTCCTTGGACAGCCACAGGGTTGTAAAACCTTTGAAAAGCTTCAACGTATATAATTGCGACTATGAACCATAAGGCCAATCCATTTACCAGGGCTGCTATAATCTCAGTTCTCTTGAATCCAAACGTGTGTCTGTCAGTTGGTCGTTTTTTCCCGATACGAATGGCTAACCAGGAAATCCCAAGGGCTGTTGCGTCAGAAAGCATGTGGCCCGAGTCGGCTAGCAAAGCCAACGAATTGAATACAAATCCTCCTACAGCCTCCGCAATCATGTATGCCAATGTAAGCGCAAGGGCCAAACCGAGTCTTTTTTCGTTGGTCAATTTCGGATGATCATGGTTATGCGGATCGTGTTCCATTTCTAGCTAAACCGTCCTCTGAGAACCCCTGTCCAATACCTGATGTCTCCAGATGATCAGCTCGAAGAAACCAGGAGAAATATCAACTGAATAATACATACGAGTCTAATTAGTTGCAAATAAATGAATGTTTAAAACAACATCTATCAACACGTTGATACAAAATATTGTGCCAATTTCATGTTTTCTATTACAAAAATCAATAATTTCATCCATTATTTCTTTTCAACTGGCTCGATTTCGTGTTAGTTTGAGATTTATAACCGCATCAAAATATTGTCTAGGAGTGGGGTGCTATCCATGCGTGGTGATCAGATGTCCCGACAGTGGAGGATTATCAAGCTGATTGAAGCTCACGCCAATGGTATAGGCGCAGCTGAGTTGGCTAAAGAAGTTGAAGTTCCCATCCGCACGCTTTATAGGGACTTGGAAGCCATTCAACGTGGAGGTTTTCCAATTTTTGTGGAGAAACGGGGTAAATTTTCCTACTGGAAAATGGTGGACACATTCAAGAAACTCCTTCCCCTGCCATTGACACCCACTGAATTGATGGCGCTGCACACCAGTAGAGACCTTCTAAAAGTTTTCAATGGGACAATCTTTCAGGAGAGCATAGAAAGCCTTTTTGAAAAGGTGAGGACACTTCTTCAACCTGACAAATTGAATTTTGCGGATGATGTCAGCTCGACCTTGAAAATAGATTTCGGTCCTACAAGAAGTTTTCTGGGACTTACTGACACCATAAATCAGTTGAGCGAGGCGACAATTAACAAAAGACGTGTGAAGATTGATTATAATGCCATCTCAACAGGCTCCCAGACTGTTCGTAAGGTTGATCCCTACAGGGTTTGGGTTATGAATGGAAGTTTTTATCTCATAGGCCATTGTCACAAACGACAGGCTCTGAGAACTTTTTCCTTAGACCGTATTCAGAAACTCACGGTATTGAAAGAAACTTTCAGAATACCCAAAGATATTGACATTGACGCTTACCTCAAGTCAGCATTTAGAGTAATGACAGGTGAGCCTCAGAAAGTTCTAATCAAGATATCCCCAAACGCAGCCCATGTAGTTCGTGAGCGGATATGGCACACAACTCAACACATCACCGATTTGCCCGATGGATCAGTCAATTTATCCCTTCAAGTGCCCATCAACTATGAAATCATTTCATGGATACTCGGTTTTGGTTCCGCAGCCGAAGTCATAGAACCACACTCCCTGCGGGACAGGATACTCAACGAACATGAAAAAGCCGCAATGAACTATGAGAATCTCACGAAGAGAAGTAGTCGAAACAAGAAATAGCTTTAACTTAAAAGTTCCAAATGAGTTCTCGAATCCGATAAAACGAGTTAAGAGCTTGGCTGACAAGAAATAACGTACTGAGAACAGTAACATTTATTGTCTTGAAATCTCCTATCCTGAGAAACAATTCCCAGACAATATAAGGCCCTTTAATTTGATTCCCATTCAGGTCGCTCCTCCCATTTTCATGGCACTTGGCAGCACGATTTTGATCCACAGAACCTGTTGATAACTTGTTGGCTTTGCTGTTGGCAGAATCGGTTTTGTTAGAAAATTGTGAAGGTTATACAGATTGTCACAAAACTAAGCATACCAAAAATAAAGTGTGTTTTCAATAGTTTATCAATGAGTCAGGCCCAAACGTTAGCTTCTCGGAGCCCGATTTTCCAGTCCCCAAAATTTGCTAACAATTGTTGGTAAGTTACGGCTGAGTAGTGAGAATAGATCAAAGTAATAGTCATAAACTTGACTAAATTGGGGCGGCCAGAGCAAAAATCTTCGCTTGATGTCCGCCGCAAATCAGTCTTTTCAAAGATTCGAAGGAATTGCCCAATTAAAAGCTTTTATGGAGTCATTGTTATTCAAATACACGACAACAATGCGCAAATCTTACCTTGATGTCGCAGGAAGGAACTCGAAAGGCGCGAATGTTTGAAATTTTTCGGCAGTATTACCGGAATAAGTCTTTCCTTCCGTGAGTGTGAGTTTTTTTACTGGGGAGCCTTCCTTAAAGTCTATGTCTCCCAAGCGAACCCAGAAAACCGTTGGGCTAGTTGCTGAATCATAGTAATAAATCCTGTTCTTGTGATCAGAAATTGTGCGCCAGTAAGTTGAGGCTATGTTAGGTTGTCCTGGAGTTGTGATGCCCAGGGGAACAGAAACGCCACGAATCACGCCTAGCACAGACGCCACAGCTTGCAACATGTCAGAAGTTTTTGGGATTGCGCCAATAAGAAACGACGCTCGAGCGAAACGGTCCGATGCTCTTATGGTTCCCGGCAGAAAGTCCATTCCTCCTATTTGCTGCCAGTAAGTGTTTAAAGCTAATTGCTGGTCAAAAACAGGAGAGTTCGTCATTACAGGATACTGTTTACCATGGTGAATCACGAGCTTGCCTTGGATATATTCGAAAATGGCTGAGTCACCAGAGCAATCAGAGAGAGCCAAGTGCCCTGATGCACGTTTCCCACCAGGCAGATCAGGAGCTATGATTACGAATGGATCCGCGTTTAACGCCTCTACGGCTTCAGTCACGGTAGTGTAGTTGTCTAGTACGTACTGTGCCCATGCTGCTATAGACATGGTTGGACGTTTTTCATCTGTCTTCGGATATTCGGATTCTGTTAGGTACAAGACGTTGGCTACTAGCCCCTTTTCGTTCATACCATCGACAGTGGCCGCTCCGTAAAAAGAACAAATGACGCTCCCGTATTTTGACACCCATTTAAGCGATGTCGGTCCGGATGCTCCATCACGTTTCATGCCACGCGGGAAAATCCACATGTCGGTGCCTGTCTTTTCGGCCCAATCCATCGACCTTCCAGTAATAATAGTATTGTCAGGTCCCTGATAGACGGCTCGAGTGCATGCGTCAACCTGTTGTGATAAGCCAATCGAAAAGATTACCGTGATTAGCCAAGCCTTCAAAAAAATTATCAGAACTCGTCGATTCATACTTATTCTCCCTTTTTCAATCCAGGGCGGATCGAAGAATTTACCCAGACACGATTAATATGGAACTATCGAGGGATACGAAGCTCAATTCAACACATCCCACTGATAGCCAGACGATTCAACAAAGCATCCGCGGTCACGAATTTTAAGGACACTTCAACTTGGCGGACTTTAAAACTTGAAAACCACAGATGCTTCATTGGATCATAGCTTAACTTGCGTCTCGTTTTTTAGGCGCGTGCTCTATTGACAGCACGCTGTCATTCATTAGACGATTTCCATTCATATCAATGGCTAGAACTATTCCCTTTAGATGGTCTGGCACAGGCTCGCTTGGCAGGCCCTGTTCTTCAAAAATAGAATCGCAATCCAGACCGGTGTTCTTTGCATAAACCGTCAATTTCTTGACATGTATCCACAATGATCTCAATTGATGTACATCTGTTCGATTCCAATCCTTGATCCTGTTATCCATCTTTTCAATATTATCCCTGACCAACGATTCCCACTGCTTGAAAAGTAATGAATCCTTGTCACAATCGCCGCATTGTCGTTGGACTTTATAAATTTCATCCCAATTAACCATTTGAAGCCCCAATTTATCCTTTCACAGCATTTACTGAGTATCCCAGAACTGTTTTCGTATTGACAATCCCAAAATGACCATAGCGGTAAAATAGACTGTCTAGCTAGATTTAAATATAAAACAAGAACGTTAGACTCCTTTTGAAAACCGTCGCCACCAATCATCCGATTCAGTTACTACAAAAGACTACCGATAACGAATGTTCAAGATCCCAGAGTTTAATTCAAGAACAGGTTCGGGCCAGTCTGCGTGATTTAGCGTTGCGATGTCCTCCCAGAAAATGGGGCCATTTCTACAAGTCTGACTATCACCCCTTACCATGATTGTTGAGGAGATCGCTCTTCAAAATATTATTTCAAAAGCCTTGCCACGTGACCAAAGCGGTGAGACATCCGGAATCGCTCTCAAAAGCTCCTTAAGGATGATTCTGAATCTTGATCTTGGCGATTAAAAATCACAAAAGAATCCATTAAGCATATTATGTTATCTGTTGATCTATAATGCAAATTAACAGATACCGAGGACTCAGAATGATGTAATCATTTATTGCGCAGCAATGCTTATCAACAATAGGGTTACAATGAAGATGAATCACAAAAGCCATTTGTTTTGCCAGTTGATATGAGGTATTCAACCCCGGTTCATGCTGACCCAGAATTTGATCGGTTAAAAACCTGACAATAAATTATTGCATCCCGGAACAAAACGAAATTATTCTGGATAATTAGGTTTTTCCTCTTGTGTTGTTCATGGAGCTAACCCTGGTTACCCCAGGCAAAGATTTTAACTCAGCGTTTGAAACGTTGATCAAGAATCTAAAATAGAGTAATCCTCAAAAAGGTCGGTTTTGGATTGCGTTTTTTTCTGTCTTCAAAATAGTGATTACGATATGTTCTTGTTCTCTTGGGGGCTTTGAGAAGCTATTGTATTCCGTCTCCTCGGTATCCATTCGTTTAAGCAGAATGACGCATGTAGTTTTGTTGATTCATGACCTCACAAAAAGACTTATTTTTTATCGTAGAATTCTAATATCATACGTATGTTAGGTTAATGGTCTTTAATCATGGGTTTTCACGGTATGTCCAAAGTTGTAAAAGCAGATTGTCTAGCAATGAGGATCGGTAATTCTGAACCTCGTATAGACGCCATTGATAAAGCTCAAGGTAAAACCAATTACGCATCGGATTTTTACAGCCCGGACATGCTTTGGGCAGGATTAAAAAGGGCAGGGGTATCTCACGGTCGATTGAAGTCGATCGGAATAGAAAATGCAAAAAGGATTGATGGAGTCGTCACGGTTCTTACTCACGAAAATATCCCTGGGCAAAAGATACATGGCCTTATCAGACAAGATAGGCCTGTGCTGATTTTTGATAAGATAAGATTTGATGGAGATCCCATTGCGTTGGTTGTGGCACGAACACGAGAGATACTCCACGAGGCTCTTGAAAATATTTCTATTGATTTTGAAGAGTTGCCTTCCATAACTGACACCATGGCGGCCCTTGAGGATCACTCAAACTTGATTCACGAAGACAACTCTGAAGGGAATCTGCTACTTAAGGGAGACCTTCGCTTTGGCCGTCCTGATGATGCGGCTAAGGAATGCGACGTAGTCGTCAAAGGAACCTTCCAAACCCCGGTTCAGGAACACGCCTATTTGGAAACAGAGGCCGGTTGGGCTCAGCTACAAGATGATGGAAAATTGTTAATCTGTTGCTCTACGCAAACCCCTTTCCGTGATTGTTATGAGGTGGGTCAGATTCTTCAAATGGACCCTTCAAATATTCGAATAATTGCCCCGTATTGTGGTGGAGCATTTGGCGGTAAGGACAGCCTTAGCGTTCAGGCATTCCTTGGGCTTGCAGCGCTTAGTTCAGATGGTCGTCCTGTTAAGATGGTTTGGGACAGGGATGAGTCCTTCATGGCGAGTTCCAAACGGCATCAGGCGAAAATGCTTTATCGGCTAGGGGCGAAATCTGATGGAACATTTCATTATCTCGATGCGGAAATTTACCTGGACACCGGTCCGTATGATTATCTCGGCGGAGTAGTTCTCACATTGGCTCTGGAGCATGCCGGAGGCGTTTATAGGATTCCTAACTCTCGAGTAAGAGGTTGGCTATTATATACCAACAACCCAATTGGTGGAGCTTTTCGAGGATTTGGAGTCCCCCAGGTAGCTGCCGCAATGGAGCAAATGGTCGACATGCTTGCGGAGAAGTTAGGAATCTGTCCATTGGAATTAAGACTCAAAAATGCCATCGCGCAAGGCGACCAAACCTTCCTGGGAAAGAAGATGGATTGTTCTACGGGAATTATCCAATGTCTAGAGGCTCTTTCGGGACATGAATTGTGGCAAAATCGAGACAAATGGAAATCCCAAGCCGGAGAAAACAAAAGACGGGGATACGGTATTTCAGCTCTAATCCACGGGATGGGGTATGGACCGGTAGTCAAGGATTACGCAAACGCCAAAATAGAATTGACCAAGTCTGGAAAAATACGGATATATAGTGGAGTAGTTGACATGGGCCAGGGCAATTCCTCGACCTATGGCCAGATGGTAGGCCACTTGTTGAACCAAAGCCCCGAATTTATCGAATTAGTCCAGCCAGACACTTTTGTTACATTGCCTTGTTGTTCATCATCAGCCAGTAGAACCACTTACACATTTGGGATGGCGCTCATTGGAGCCGTCGAAAAATTAAAAAAGAATATGTTGGGGCATGCTCGGACTTTTCTTGATACCGGAGGATCCTCTACGATTTCTTTTGCGCCAGGATTAATTGTTTCCGAAGACGACAAATCAATATCGCTCAAAGAATTGGCTGAGATGATGAAAGAGGAAGAGAGAACGTGTTCAAATTACTTTGAGGCTCCTACTTCTTTTGAATTTATTACTCAGGATGAAAATCTTAGAATTCACGGGCTGCCTCATCAGATTTTCTCTTTTGCTGCTCACCTGGTATTTGTTGAGATTGATACCACCACAGGTGTTTTGGTCATTCAAAGGTATTTAGCCGTGAGTGATTGCGGCTCAGTCCTTAATCCTCAAATTTATGAGCAACAGGTTCAGGGCGCAATAGCCCAGGGAATAGGGTATGCCCTAATGGAACATTTTGCTCCAGACAAAAAAGGAAACAATCCAAAAAGTTTTTCGGAATATCTGATTCCTACATCCTGTGATGTCCCCAAGATTGATTGTGTAGCTCTCGATTTGTACGAACCGACGGGCCCCTTTGGTCAAAAGGGTCTTGGCGAAATATCAACAGCCGGTCCGCTTCCCGCAATTTCGAATGCCTTGAACAATGCCTGCGGCATAAGAATCTTTGATTATCCGATAAGTTCAGAAAAGATTCACAAAAGGCTTATTAATGTTTCACAGTAAACATATCTAATATTCCGTAATATTAAGACAATGAATGAATAGACAAACTAAGCTTCTTTCTACCGAGTTCGTTGCAATAAACGGTATTGTTTTCCTAAATTATTGCAACATCGCGTTGTTTTTTTACTACACAGAATATCTTTCCTCCATCTCCATTCCTGTTGAGTGGTTTGGCTTCTTAATAGCCATTTTTTCGTTGGTCATCTTGTTGATTAGACCAATTATAAGTCCATTCTCTACTCCCCATAACAGTAAGAAATGGGTTGTAATTAGCACGATTTTCATAATGATGGCGCTGTTTTCTTACAGTTTTGCGACTAGCGTGCTAACCATGACCCTTGTCAGGATTCTGCATGGATTGGCCTATGTGGTTATGACGGTGGCCATAACTTCGAGACTGGTGGTAGCAATACCTCCGGAAAAGAGTTCACTAGCGTTCAGTATAGTAAGTGTAATTTCGCTTTTACCCTATGCTCTTGTTCCTCCATTCGTAGTATGGGCAACTGACATCCTTGGCAGTTTTCCCAAGGCTTTGGATTTAGGCGCCATATTGATGGCAATCACCTTTCCGTTGCTGGCCCTTGTGCCGAATGAGCGTTGCAGTTCGCAAGATGGAATTCGAAGTGCAATCAGTTGGAAGGATGTCGAAGCTAATCTTAAAAATGTTTCGATAATTACTGTGCTACTGGTCGCTGTAATCGTTTGGGGTTGTTATGCGCCCGTTTTCTTTTTTCTAAATAATTTTGGTGATTCCCTTGGAATTCAGAACCCAGGACTGTTCTTCACTATTTCAAGTTTTTCAGAAATTGCGGTTCGTCTTTTTTGTGGCACGCTAATGGATAAAGGAAATAAGCCCAAACTAATGCTGGCGGCTTTGATATGGCTTGGAACTGGTTATTTGGCAATGTCTTTTGTCAAGAGCTCCGGCGCTTTTTACTCAATGGGGTTATTCCTGGGGTTAGGATGGGGGTTAATAATGCCTTTGCTTTCCAGCATCGTGTTTGATATTTCAGAGCCCAAGTTCAGGGCGTTTAACACAAATATGACCTTTCAAATGTTCCAACTGGGTTTTTTTATCGGCCCAGTGGTAGGGGCGAGGCTGATTCAGCAGGGTTCATTTTCAACCATTTTTCTATTTGGCGCGTTAGCGCTCTTTATTGCCGCATTATGCGCCTCCATAGTCTTTAGATCCCATCAGATTAAGGCGAACAAAGGGTAGCTTGCTGTTTTCATAAATTAATATAAGACTCGTGATTCTTCAGGTCCATCAGATATTTAAACAGAGTTGTTGCGATTAGAGGATACTACTTCTGCGTCATATAAAGGTTTGTTCGAGACGAGACTGAAGTGCGGTCTTGAAATACCCCCATAGCCTGTTTGAGACCGATGACAATGAGAATGGCGCAAAGGGCCTGGTGGTTGCTCAGACAGTATTCAGAATTTTCAGACAACGCTTCATGAGGTTTTTCCGCCTGCACATTGTGAGAAGACGCAACATTGGCAATTCTCAGATTTAGCTTAAAATAACAGGATCAGCATGAGGAATAAGAAATTTCTCAAGGATCACAAAACAGCAACAAATCTAATTCATTTTGATCATTGTAAAGTCGCCAGAATCGCTGATGATACAATAAGTTGCGATGTCTGATAAGTTTAGCCGGTCCAGAAGAATAACTTGATGAAAAAAGCGCTCAGGAACTCAAATATGGTTAAATTTGTTCCAAAAATGTTTAACCGAAGCTTGTGAATTATTGAATTTTAGGAAATATTTCATTGGAGGTATTCTTCGTAGGTAGTTGGATTCGACTGGCATACTTTTGCAAAAGTTGAATTGTGATCCTGATTTTGATTCTCTTGAACTTCTCTCAGAAAAGTCAAAGCGAATCCTTGATATCATGAGGGCAGCTATGCAAGAGCAAATCTGCAGCGATACCGTTAGGCTTGAGATTTTTAGGGAATCGCATCTTTGTAGGGTTTCTTAAGTGACATAACTCAGATAGATGATGTTGAAGTAAGGTCTGCTTTAGCGGCATCAGGAGGCTCCGTTGGAAGTAATCTTATCTGTTGATGAACGCACCGCAATAGCTGCAATAGTCGGACGAGTTGATACTATAGCAGCCAACGATTTTGAACAAAAAATAGAAAAGACCATTAGTTCTGGTGTTAAGAAAATCATAATAGACATGGAAAAAATGGCTTACATAAGTAGCGCCGGTCTTCGTTCTGTGCTCATTCTCTGCAAAAAAGCTCAGGCTAGCGATGTTGTCCTTGTGTGGTGTTGCATGAACAGTATTGTCCGCAAAATATTTGATGTGAGCGGATTCTCAAAACTGGTGAATGTGGTCGGAAGCCTGGATGAAGCAAAAGAACGAGATTTTGATGGAAAAACCATTTGATCATTACAGCGTGCTCGAAACTAGCTCAGAAATCACGAAACTTGGAGAAATCAAGTCGTGGGCTGAAAAATGCTGGCGCGAACTTGGTTTTGGAACCGAAAAAATGGAGAAAATGCTTCTTTGCGTTGAGGAAGTTTTTGCCAACATTTGCTTCCATGGATACAAGGGTGAACCCGGCTTAGTCAGATTTGAGTGTTTTAATGACAACAAGCGCGCCATAGTTTTCAAAATCTACGACTGGGCTGCCGCCTTTGACATTACGAGTCTTTCACGACCTGATACGGATCAGCCACTTGCAGACAGACAGATTGGTGGCTTGGGCGTATTGCTGATAAAAGAAATGGTCGATGAGATTAACTGGATCCTGAAAGATGGCGCGAACATGTTGAGTCTGATATTTTACGCTGACATTTGAAGATACGAGATAGAATATGTTTCATCGCCAGATTGATTTGGGACTGGCCAAACCGTTCGGATTTGGCATAACGACCAAACTTACCCTCTGGACCCTAATTGGCGCAGGTCTAGTCCTAGCGTTCACTCTCCAATATAGCGAACATTTTTCTTCCCGAATAATTCTTGGCCTCGTGGAAAAAGGGGCTACTAATCTTGTTAAATCAGCCTCCCTGCAATTTGATGATCGTCTTCAATCAGTAGTCAAGTCCACTGAAAACCTTGCTTATGCTGTGGAGTTTGGAAATTGGAATGAAGTCTCGATCCTTGATTTGCTTGAAAGTGTCGTTAGGGAAAACAAAGACATTTATGGCGCTACAATAGCCTTTGAGCCTCACATGTTCAATTCAGATATAAAAGCGTATGCGCCATACTATTACAAGAGCCCAAAAGGTGTCGAGCTGGTTCAGCTAGGAAATCCTGAGTATGATTATCTCAACAAAGATTGGTATGTTATACCAAGACGGTCCAATAAGCCTCACTGGAGCGCGCCATACTTTGATGCTGGTGGTGGAAATATAAGGATGGTAACTTACTCGCGACCCATGTTCCTTCGAAAATCGCCATCAGAATCGCTCAAAATAAAGGGTATTGTCACCGCCGACCTTTCTCTAGACCGTTTGAGTCTGGACGTCTCCGATTTGTTCAACGGATCGTCAAAATATGTATTCATAATTTCCACTGACGGAGTGTTTCTGGCGAACCCTGATTCACGGCTACTATTTCAGGAGTCTTTGCAGGAATTAGCCTTAAAAAGACAAAGTTCAGTGCTCGAACAACTAGCTCAGTTAATGAATACTGAGAATTCCGGTTTTCTTGATGTCGGAGTTGAACTTTCCGGAACCGATTCGTATTGCGCTTTTCACACCATTGCAAGCACCGGCTGGAAAATGGGAGCGTTGTTTGCAAAATCGGACTTGTTCAGGGCTTCAGATGAATTACGCCAAGCCCTGGTCATTATTGCGGCTATTGGAGTTCTCCTCCTGATGGCGGTTAGCTATCTTGTTGCGCGATCGTTTTCCAAGCCTATCAAGCGTCTCGTGCATGCCACAAAAAATATTGGAGCAGGAAATCTTGAATTTCAAACGCTAGAGATTAATCGAAAAGACGAAATAGGGACTTTGGCAGTGGCTTTTGACGCGATGCAGAAATCTTTGAAAGATTACATTCAACAGCTCACTAAAGCCACAGCAGAGAAAGAGCGTATTGAAAGTGAACTGTCAATAGCAGCTTCCATTCAAAGGAGTATGCTTCCCCCAATATCGCCAACCTTGGGCGAAAGACAGGATTTGGATGTATGCGCATTAATGCAACCAGCTCGGGAGGTGGGTGGAGATTTTTATGATTTTTTCTTTATGGACAAAGACAGCGTCTGCCTGGCCATAGGCGATGTGTCTGGCAAAGGGGTGCCCGCCGCTCTGTTCATGTCTGTAACAAAATATCTGGTTGAAGCCACTGTTTCCTCTGAACAAAAGCTTGATGTAGCGCTCAAACAGGTAAACAATTTGTTGTTGAGAAACAATGAATCTTACATGTTCGTAACAATCTTTTTGGCCACACTTAATTTAAAAACAGGTCTCTTGACCTATTCAAACTGTGGACACAATCCACCGTTGATAATCAATGCTGATACCATGGCCCAACCCGTAGGAGAATCCACAGGACCGATTCTAGGTGTACTTGAGGATCCAAAGATATGGACCGAAACACTCCAACTAGATCCTAACTCAATTCTGCTCACATTTACAGACGGGGTCACAGAAGCCTTCAACTCGTCAGAAGACTTGTTTGGTGACGAGAGGTTGGTTAATGCGGTGTCAAATGCGAAGGAACTGTCAGTAAGTGGAATCGTAAGTGAAGTGATGCGGAATTTAAAAAATTTTTGCGGTGATAGCCCGCAAACCGATGACATCACAATGCTTGCTTTAAGATACAAACCCAAAAACAGACCTTGATGGTTTCAAGAACTTGGTAAACAAAATTTCCGATCAAGGGACTATGGTGGAAGATTGAAGGGGACTACAGTCCCTTAATTCTGTAATTTAGGTGATTGTCTCCGGACCGACTTTCCAAATCGATTTCTGCGATTCCTTTCTTGACTAACTCCTGCAAGATGCTTTCTGCCTTGTCTGGAGAAATGTCCATCTCCAGCGATAACCTCGCAGTATTCAATATATTACCGTATTTGTACGCAGCAATTAGCGCCTCGGTTGTGTCTTTGAGCCTAGGTTTCCAAGACGACAGGGCAAATCCGCCTAATAGTAGAGCGATTCCCAAACCGGCTGTATAAAAGCCCGTTGTTGAAAATATTGAAATAGCGCATGAACTTAGTAGTGTTGTTGCCCCGAAAAGGCTTAAACCTCTTCCAGCCCATTTCCTCCGAGATGCTGTCACTGCGCGTTGCTTCAAGTATTGGTCAACAGTGCGAGATACACCCTTTAGATCAATATCATGGTCTGGGTTTAATACCTCGTCCTTAGCTTTTTCCCAATATTGCTTGAATTCTCTGGGAAATGATTGACTCTTTCTAAGATCGGGACTATTAAATTTTTCCATTACTCAGTCCTAAATTATTGCAATCTGGAATATTATATAAACCAATTAAGCACTTTTTGCTCTAAGGTGTCATTTGTAATTTTTGTCGGGAAAACCTTCCCAAGTGTAATTTAAAAACCATATCATAAACATAATTACGGTTATGGAGGAATCAAAATGGTAGAAAAGGTCAAAGAACTGACGGTGTACGGCGCAACCTGGTGTCCGGACGCAAAAAGAACTCGGAAATTTCTCGATACCAACAATATTAATTACACTTGGTTTGATGTCGATCAGGATCCCAAAAACAAAGAGTTTGTGATCAAGACAAACGGTCGATTTGTAATCCCCACTGTGATTTTTGAAGACGGAACAATTTTGACAGAACCAAGCGATGAAGAATTGGCTCAAAAACTCAAGAGTTCCAAATAAATCGATCGGATGAGCCATTCCCATAGTGAGATATTTGATAGTTGTGAATCAGATAATAGCGGCTTGTAGCGGGATAGAACAAAGAAACCATCTACCATATGAGCCGCTATTATCAGCCTAAGATCATGCAGATTTTTCTGACGCTCCCATCAAGAGAAATTCCTGTATAAACTGATTGATATCTCCGTTTAACACCGCAGTGACATTTCCAATCTCAAAGTTTGTCCGGTGATCCTTTACCATTTGATATGGTTGGAGCACGTAGGACCTGATTTGGGAACCCCAGGCGATTTCTTTCTTTCCTTTATGTAAATTGTCCTTTTCTTCCTTCTTCTTTTCCAATTCCAAATCATAAAGCCTGGCGCGTAATATTTTCATGGCCATGGCGCGATTTTTATGCTGTGATCTCTCATTTTGACACTGAGCTACAATTCCAGTAGGCAAGTGAGTGATCCTCACGGCAGAGTCCGTTTTGTTTACATGCTGTCCACCAGCTCCTGAAGCCCTGTAAGTGTCAATCTTAAGATCGGACTCGTTTATCTCAATGTCTACGTCATCATCTGCCGCTGGATAAACAAAAACAGCAGCGAAAGATGTGTGTCTCCGTGCATTTGCATCAAAAGGTGAAATTCTCACAAGTCTGTGGATTCCCATCTCAGCCTTCATTCGACCATACGCGTAATCACCTTCTAATGTAAACGTAACAGATTTAATTCCAGCCTCTTCCCCAGGCAGAGTATCCAAAACTTCAGACTTGTAACCTTCCAGTTCGCTCCATCTAAGATACATCCTTAGCAAAATTTCAGCCCAATCCTGAGCCTCAGTCCCACCAGCTCCAGCGTGAATCTCAACAATTGCGCTCCCCTGATCTTCTGTTTGAGTAAAAAGTCTTTTTATCTCCATGTCACGAACATGTTTCTCAAGACCAGAGAGTCTGTCCATGACTTCAGTCAAAGTTGATTCGTCATTTTCTTCAATCGCCAAATCAAAAAGCACGGCCACATCTTCAAACTCTGAGTTGAGACTATTGAAGCTGTTGAGAATGCTGGAAAGCTGCTTTTGCTCTTTCAGGATTCCTTTTGCCGCATCAGGACTATTCCAGAACTCGGAATCCTCCTGCAACTTTTGAAGTTCTTTTAATCTTTCTGACTTGCTAACTAGGTCAAAGATAACCTCTTAATTTTTCATATCTTTCTCTTAATTGCGATAGTCCGTCCTGAATCTCGAACATTTGATTATTCCTCCGTCATACCGTGAGAGCCAGCGTATGCCCGACCCTCAAGATATTTGTTGTAGTCGCTGAATCCCTTAGAATCGGTTTTTTCCAACGCCTCGTCAATAATTTTTAATTTGGAATCGAGATTGTCCATAAAATGGACTAAGATAGCCTCTCTGGTAAGAGGCTTTACCAAGGCTCCAAATTGCAATTCTCCATGATGGGACAACATTATGTGTTCCAATTCTGACAGCCAGGAAGCCTCCAAGAGATCTAATTCTTTGGCTGTGTCTCGCAACAATTCGAGCCCCAGCATCACATGTCCTTTAAGACGACCTTCTAAAGTCCTACTCTTAGTTTGTGGATCTATCTCGTATAGTTTTCCTATATCGTGGAGAATAGCCCCCGCGATGGCCAAATTCTCATTGATTCCGGGAATTAACTCAGTCATTGCCTTTACTTTGGTCAGCACAGTGAAAGTGTGCTCTATCAGTCCTCCGATGTACGCATGGTGAATTTTCCTGGCAGCAGGAAACATTTTGAATTTATTCAATTCTCGTAGCAGCAGAGTTTTAACTAATTGAGACAACTCCTGGGGGAGTAAATGTTCCACGTCTTCCATGATTTGGTCGCAAACAAATTCTACGTCGAAGGCCGTTTTCTTGATCAGGTAGTTTAAATTCGGTATCTCAGAAATCTCTGATTTTCTAATCCTCTCAACATTTAATTGGAGATTTTCTCCGAATAATTGTGTATTTCCCTTGACCTTTACAAAATCACCCGTCTCAAAATCGAGTCGGTTAATTTTCATTGCGTTTTCCCAAATCTTGCCGATTATCGATCCACTCATGTCACTGAGACTGAGGTTGAGATAATCCTGTCCATTCTTCGTCTTGCGAGTTTCTTTCGAACTGACCACGAAGAATTGAAGCACCTCAAAACCTGGTTTAAGATCTTTGACTAGTATGTGATTGTTGTTTACTGTCGTCTCATCCATTTGTCAGAACCGCAAAATAAGTAAAAAAAGCAATGAATTTAACCCAAATGATCTGTTCTTGACTCAATGCCATAGATTGTGAGTTTTGATGTGTTGATGGCCCCCCCTAGTAATTTGACAACAATTTATCACTCTGAATCTTGTTAAAAGCGAACCGGACGAGAACGTAACGGGGCTAACACTGAGTCATCAATTCTTTTATCCATGGCATCCAGGCATTTTTCCATGAGTTCTGTTACATCTATCTTCTTGCCACCATGTAAAATGGAGTATATCTCACCAAGAATTAAGGGATGATATCCCCGCTGAGCTGCTATTCTCTGGGCATAACGGCTTGCTTCAAATCCTTCTACAGCGATTTTTTTCTTTCTATACTGTTCCATCAGGGCCTTAGCCGGTCTAGGTTTGCCCTGTTTCTCATCCATCTGGGCCAGTTCTCTTCCAAAACTTGCGGATCTGCCGCCTCTACAAGTGGCCAATAAATCTGCCATCCAGACTTGGCTCTCCGCATCGAAGGTCTCCGGTGACGCTCCCAAAAGCGTTCCATAATCCCTTATCTCGGAAGTTACCAAAGTCGCATAGGTTGCCAAGAAATTTTCCGGAGCTAATTTGGATCCCTCAAGGATGCCATAGCCGATTGCATAAACATTTTTCAGCGCGGCAGCCAATGTAGTCCCGATAACATCCTTGGAATGGACCAGTCTAAAAAGATTCGTGTCAATGAGTGGCTTCATTCGTTCAAATGTTTCATAATTCTCACATGCGACCTGGGTGATCCCTGCGCCACCAAGAACAATTTCATGTGCCAGATTCGCCCCTGATAAGGCTGATACACGCATCTTTTTGCCAAGTCTTTCAAGTTCTTCTCTAACTGTTTGGCACGGTAACAAACCAGTTTCGGGTATGAAACCCTTGGTAGCGATTACCAGATCACTACCGTCCGGAGCTAGCTCCACAACTTTTGACATTGTGGAGTAAAAATATTTACTCGGAGTAACAATCAGAATCAGAGAAGTGTCCCCTACCGCAGCTATGAGATCTGCTTCAGGACGCACTGAGCGTGGAAGGGAGATGTCCTTGAAAAGATATGGATGCTTCCCTTCAACCGTCAGTTTCTCAATGATTTCTTCACGTGAATCATACAATATGAGGGAGTGCTCAGCTAACTGCTCTTTCTTCAAAAGGTTCATCCCTATTAGCAGCGCTAGAGTGTAACCCCATGCTCCTGCATTTATGACCGTCAGGGTGTTTCTTCCTCGAAGCGGATATATGCGCCTGTCTGCTTGATAAGAATAAAAACCTAGCAGCGACTCATCCTTAGGGGAATATGTCCTATGAATTAGAGAGCTGGAAATAGCGCCTCTTTTAGAAAGTTGCCGTAATCCCAAATTTACAGATTGAGGAATATCCGACGTAATAAGAGGGTGAAAAGGAGCAGGTCTTCTATATCTCGTCCTGAAAAATGTTGACGTGTTATCAAATTCTTGGCGGAAACGATTCCTCAAGGTCTTCAAATCAACCTTTACGTTGCCGTGAATCGATTTTGCAACGAGGTGCGAAGGATGGATCATTTTGTTCTTCGCTATTTCCTCAATTGCTCTGTGTGATATCCTGTGTAAGGACAAAGTGTTGTCATTGTTCAGCTCAAATGGCTCTCCGAAACCAACACAAACATCACCAAAAACCTCATCGACCTTACTCAAAATCTTTTCTGGAGATCTAAGGCCCAAGACGAGTGGAGCTAGCCGTAAACGATTACCAGGGAACATGGACAAGACAGGAAAAAACCAGGGCGATGTCAAATATGAATCATCAGGTATTATGGAATACGATAATGAAATAGGTATTACCAGAGCTTTTCCTGTGGCTTTAACCCCAGCTAAAACAGCATGGGGAACATATGGTTCCCTGAGAATGCCATCTCTTGAACGAACTGTATACCGGCTTGTTCTCGCAAAAAGCACCTGTATTTCATTTTTGTCTGCCAGAGCAGCGCTGAACCATGAATAAGCGCGGTGAGCTACGGGGGAAAGTGTCTTTTTAACTTTTAACGCCCGGAAACCTTTCAACCATTTTGCGGCCCAGCCTCCAGTTACACTGCCGGTGACATGCATCACCGGAGCCGGAAGTCCAAGACCATTAATCGCATTGGCTGCGTGAATGTAATCAAAATAGGAAGAATGGTTTACAAAGAAAAATTTCGGTCCCTGAAAGTCGAGTATTTTGTTTCTAATCTCATCTGATGGCGCTTTTGATATGTCCCTGAAAAGTCTACTGGTCAAATATGCCATTAAACAGGCTGTTTGCCTGAATTCAGCGGCATCATATGAAAGAGAAAGCTCGGACAGAGCATTTTGAAGCTCAAATCGATCATTCTTGGGTTCATGTATTTCTGCAAGCCTTAAAGCTCTCGATCGAATGTGATCATCATCGATCCAACAGACGCGTGGTTGACGCCAATATCGATCAAAAATTTGATATCCCTCGTGACGACGGAACAATTTAAAAAGAGGTTTTAGGTTCATTCGATAACCGCCCTCACGATGGGATTCGAAATAATCTCAGTGTTAATTCACCAAACCAGTGGCAGGTTTTTCTATGTCACGAGCTGGACCACGAGGTCCTGTCGGTTTAGCTTGGGGGGATGCTGGGCTGGTCCCGGAAGTATCCTGATCCTGGCGCAACCCAGATGGGACACCAGGTTGAGCTTGACCTTGCAAAACCTTAGGCTGAGCCTGTGGGCTCTGAGTTTGAACAGATGCCGGAGCCCCGGATTGCTGAGGTTGGGAAGTCGCAGAGCCAGGAGCCGCTACAAAACGCATCGATAATAAAACCTCATTGAAATTCTGATGGAATTTTTCCATCTGAGAAGAAGGCGCAATGCACGAAACCCTAACGAGTGTTTGATCATTCTTGTAATAGACAATTACTATGTCCAACCAGGCTTTTAAATTAACTTCATAAGTTCTTATAAAAAAGAAATAAGAACCTGGGGAATCACTCTTGAATTCGCCTTCATCAATAATTTTAACTTCCTGTTTTTCTTTTTGAAGGTCAGCTATTCCTTTACGAAAATCATTGAGATATGCGCTCATAGGATCTTTGACCGGTTTGTGAGCTGCTACATTGATCCTTGGCCTAACATTGTCACTCAAGTCAGGAGCTGTAAAAACAACGTAATAGCTTCCCTTGGGCTGGTCATTCTTGAACCAGGAGCCGGGATACTTCATGGAGAATGAAAATTCATCACTGTTAAATACTTTAAAATCTTGCGCCATTAACTCTGATGAGAAAAATGTCACAATTGTAACTATCAAGAAAAATGCTCTAAACAAATACCTGACTGAAGGATGATTCATAAGGTGTCTCCTTTCGCCAAGGGACTAAAGATAAAAATTGACTTTAGCAACAAGTTCCTAAAAACGTCAAGATATTCTCCGGAAAACCAGAAGGGTTTGAGCCTCTGCAACTCCTTAGGACCTTATCTCTTAATACCAATTTGCTAAAAAAATCAATACCAGAATCCAATGGATAGAAAACTAAGTCACAATTAAACTTTTTCGAGGTTAAACGCGCTTGGTAATAATTTTGGCGCCTAACTAATTAAACTGAAAAATTTCACTTATACCTAGTGCCTCGCCACATAATTCCTTTTCCAGTCCAGATATCTGTCAACACCCGAAAAGCTATCCAAGCGCCAAGCGCTATTCCGAAGACTGAATACAGACTATAAATAGTCGCGCCATTATATTTTTTCAAGAAAAGAGAAAAAGAACCAACGATTCCAAATACAGTTAAGCCCGTGAACATCATCAGGAAGTAGTTAGTTCTTCCGATATCATTAGCCAGATAACCGTAAATAGAAACCAAAAATAGGACACTGACGATCACCAATGATAAATAATTCAGAAACAAGGCCATAGATTTTCGCATACTCTTTTCGAGTCCTCCGTAAAAAGTCCTGACCCAGAAACCTATCAATTCTCCTAATGATTGAAATGGCTTAGTTTGTAATTGATTTCCAGCCAACATGACCATAACTTTCATGCCAACTAGTTTGGCTGCTTTGCTCATGGCAATATCTTCAGTTATATCAGACTTAAATTTCTCCCATCCCCCTAGAGACTCATAAGCTTTCTTTGAAATTAACATGAAACAACCAGACGCAAGCGCCGACTCAACTTTTTCGGGATCATTTACCTCGCTTAACGGATAGAAATATGAAATGCCTAGAGCCATGTGAGGATAAAGAGCTTTCTCTAGAAAACCAGCGTCCTTGAAGCTAGGTAGGAGGCTCATTAAATCCAGCTTGTTTTGAACAAATACAGAGACGGAGTTTTCAATTAGAGACTTATCAAAGAAAGCATCAGCATCAGAAAAGAGGAATAAATCTCCAGAGGCATATTTGACGGCATAGTTCAAAGCATGAGTTTTTCCTGTCCAACCATCCGGTAAGTTCTTGACGCTTACGACCTTTACTCGATCATCTGAGCTAGCTAGGCGGGTCATGAGATCATGCGTGTCGTCGGAACTCCGGTCATCTATTAATATCAACTCAATGTTTTTGTACGACGAATTGAGGATAGATGAGGCGGACGCCACAATTGTTTCGGATTCATCTTTGGCCGGAATGATGACACTGATTTTGGGAAGGTGCGCAAAGTCAGATCTATAAATGCAGTGTCGCAGTGTCAGATCCTCTCCAAGTTCCCTAACAAGCGTGGGTGTCAGACATAGCAATCTGGAAAAGACTACGAGCACAAACAAGAATACCAACCAATCGAAAAACAAAGTGACCCTCTGAATAATACTTACTTAATGTTTAGACCATTCCGTCGCCTATTAGCGATGATTAAGGAAGTCGTTCCAGTCTATCATGCTGTCAAATTAGTCAAGATACGGTAAAATGGGTAATATTCCAAACGAAATGAGTGACAACGACGAAATAGCGTCGAGAACAAGCGTCTTGTTCACTTGGAATGTTGTCATTCTTGTCTGAAGGGAATTAATCAGTTCTGGGATGTCATCTGTTTGCGGTTGTAAAGAGATTCGGCAGTCAACAAGTCCGAATGGGCTTCCTTTTTCTTTCCGAGCTTTTCAAGCAATGATGCCCGAACACGATATGCCTCGGCGTGACGATTGTCTAACCGAATTGCAGCTGATACAAAGGCTAATGCCTCATCAATAAGATTGTTTCTCATCAAATCCTGAGCAGTGGCCACATGATCAGAAGCATTCTTAAGGTCCGTGTCGTGAACATAAAAAAATTCGGGTGAGAAAGAGCTCTCATAATTTGAATTGGACGCCGTAACTGCAAAATTGTACATGTAGCCAGGATCCAGTCCTTTTAATAAAACGACATTTTCAGTCGTTTCGAACATTTTTCTGTACTCACCTTTTTCTGTCCCCCAAAATAGGGTATATGATTCCGCGCCCGATGAGTTTTTCCACGTTGCCAGAACACCTTCTTCCACGGCTTTGACATGCAAACTTTCCGGGACAGAAGGGATCTTGGTTTGTAATGTCCTTTTCTCGGAAGAGGTTCCCATGGAAGTGGTTAAAATGATTGCAGCCACTATTGCCAAGAGCACATAATGTGTCTTCTTGATTTTAAACGTAGATATTCTCATACCATTCCTGGCTCGCGTAAATTCTAGAATGAGTTGCATAATTTTCTGAGCCTTGCCGCCCATTTGGTCAAGAATAGCGCTCATTAATTCAAGACCTCTACCGAAGCATCCTTACGAGAGATTTGTTGTATGTTGAGGTAGAAATCAACCTTATCTCAATATTATAATTTGCCTATTCCAATTCCGCAACTGCGCCGAAAGGAATCCTCCAAAAAATGTTATACATTTCTGAAATCCACAAGAAAATTTTGATAATGATAATCCATTGTGCTATATAGCTGTTCGTCACGAAAATGTCGTCATTTTAAGATGTTGATCTATATAAAGAAACAGGAGGTTGAACCATTGAAAAAAAATATTATTTGCTCATGTTTGTTGATGTTGATTCTTGTCACAACGGTGTGCGGCTCCACGCCAAGTGGAACTGCCTCACCCAATGACAATCAAGTCTTAGCGAAGATTGGAGACAAGGTAGTCACAGAGTCTGATCTCAAGGACATGTCCAATGCAGTTCCGGACAAATTCAAACATTATTATCAGACGCCGGAGGGTAGGCGACAAACACTTGAATACATAGTCAATGTTTATGCTTTGGCTGCGGAAGCTGAGAAACAAGGAATAGACAAAAGACCGGATGTTCAGAAATTGCTGAATTTTACAAGAAACGATCTTCTGGCAAGATTTTACCTTGAAAGTCTGACTAAGAACATACCCTCGCCGACTGATGCTGATGCGCAAGCTTTTTACGAACAAAACAAATCAGAATTTGTTACTCCGGAAAGTATTCATTTAAGTCATATCCTGGTTGAGACCGAGAAAGATGCCAAAGACGTTCTTGCCAGACTAAAGAAAGGCGAGAAATTCGGAGACATAGCAAATCAGGTTTCCATATGTCCAAGTAAAGATGTGAAAGGCGATTTAGATTGGATGCCTAGGGGCAACCTAGCTCCGGAAATTGAAGATGTCGCTTTTACAATGAAAAATGATCAAATAACAGGCCCGGTAAAAACAAAATTTGGTTACCATGTATTGCTAATGCATGACAAACGTCCGGCCCGTGAAAACTCTTTTGACCAAGTGAAAGACCTGATAATAGAGCAGATCAAGTTCCTGAGACAACAAGAACAATATGAAAAAATAGCTGAAAATTTGAGGAAGAAATATAACGTCCAAATCTTGTTGCCCCCGGTCAATACACCACCCGTGGGACCGAGATAGTTGGTTAAAGGCGCCTCTCAAAAGAGGCGTCTTCCAAACACATCGCTATTCCTCAAGAGGAACAAACATATCTTCTGCTTCCTCAACAAATTCAGACATGTCACCTACCTGCTCGTTTATTCGATCTAATGCTTCTTCCGCCGTCCTGGTGTGGAGACTTTCAGATCTGATCATCAATGATACCAGCTCAGAAAAATACATCTCATCAATCAAATGAATTTTTGTCAGTACGTCTAAAGCCTCTTCATCTGTAACCTCTAGATCATCCGGTTTGAGTTCACCGCGGTCAAGCTTCACCATGAAATCAGCCGGGAAAGCCGAATCTTCAGGGTCAACTGTGTCCGACACCTTTGTGGTCTGAGGTTTCACAATTTTTTCCTGAAAAGCTAGAGCTACGAGTTTTATGTCTATTTTGTCCAGTAACTTAGCGAAAGTCTCATCGTCCTCCTCTAAAAAACTGACCATCCAATGGTAGGCTGTTTGAGGATCCGTAACACCTGACGTGGAAAAAAGCTCCGAGTCCAAATCTAAAATTGACTGCACTCTATCGGGGTCAACTAGGCTCAAAACTCCAATATGGGTAGAGCTCTGAGATTTCATTATTCTGAACAAAGCGCGATCAGCGATTCCATCGACAATTCGTTTGCCCTGGTCATCATCTAAGAGGAATATTATTTCTTGAGCTTTCTTGGGATCGCCGTAAGCTTCGTGAGAGACTAGAGATACCTGTTCTTCAGGGCTCAACGAGGCCATTATCTCTGAGGCTTGTTTCTTATCTTTTAAAATCAAGTCTGAAACCTGTTTAGCTGTTTCTGAAACCGGCGCTAGTAAACTGTCACTCCTCATGTTCCTTAAATCTCCTCGTCACCGCTCCAGTGGGGATCTTCAATGGCTCTAACCATTTCAAATGCTGATTCATTACCATCGAAATCTTCGTCAATCCAACCTTCGTCAGGTGGTCTGTACGATTCTCCAATATTTAGGACCAAGTTTTTTCGTGCTCTCGTAAAAGCGATCAGAGTGAACGCTTTTGCCAGCTCGGATTTTATCTGATCGTCATCTGTATCTCTGAATGCAAAAACTATTTTCCTCAATTTGTCCGAGTGCTTTTTATCTAATTGTATACCCTTGGTATCTAAAAGTTCTTTCAAATCAGCTATATTATCATTCTTGATAGATGCGAAAGCCTTTGCCATAAATTCCTGAGACAGCTTCACCAGATGCCTCAAGCAAAACGCTAGGGTGACGGCATCCATGACCGTAGGATTCTTGGCTATCAAATCTAGGTAAATCCCTTCTGAACCGGAATTTTCGTCGCAGAATTCTTCGAAGGATCTGAACTCCGAACTCAACTCCGGGTTTACCACAATTTCTTGGTCAAACGACATTCGTCACCTCCTCTTGCCAGTTTACATTCTAGAACTAACTCGGGGATGTTTCAAGTTAGTGTTTGTACCTGAAAACTGATAGGGTTTATAACTAGGTTAACATTGATGGCATTTGTGTAATTTTTTTGGGAGCTGTAGAAATTCTGGAAAAAGATGATCATAATTAGACTTTGATTGTAAGCAGTAGTCCTCACGCGTCCGTATTGACGCATGGAAATGACCAAAGAATGGAATTACAGGCCGAATGTTGAGTGATTGATTCTCTTTTACACATTCAACTGTAAAAACTTCTTCGTGGCCAAATGAGATTTGTTAAAAAATTAGAATACTGAGGCTCTGTTAATTTGGAGGACGCGCGATGATTACGGCAGGAATTGACTGTGGGGCAAAAAATACAAAAACGGTAGTAATGAAAGATAAGCAGATCATAAGCTACGCATTAATACCAACGGGATTTGACCAGTCTGGGGCTGTTAGCAAATCCCTCGATGAAGCTTTGAATAGGGCGCAGATATCTATGGACAAGGTCTGGCAAATTTGTGGAACAGGATCTGGCGCTAAATCGATTGGGGTGGACATAAAAATAAACGACATTAAGGCAATAGCAACTGCAGCCAACTATTTCTTTCAGACGGCTCGTACAGTGATTGATGTAGGCGCTGAAGAAGCCAGAGCAGCGAGCATAGACGAAACAGGGCTGGTAATAGATTTTGCAATCAACGAAAAGTGCGCTGCTGGAACCGGGGCCTTTGTCGAAGCTATGGCGAGGGCGCTAGAAACATCGATCGAAGAAATGGGGGAACTTTCACTCTTATCTTACAATCCCATTCCAATGAATGCTCAGTGCACCATATTTGCCGAATCTGAAGTCGTAGGACTTATCCATTCGAAGGTCAAAAAAATGGATATTTCACGAGCCATTCATGATGCAATTGCATCCAGGATAGTGGGCATGGTTCGAAGAATCGGTGTCCATGACGATATAGTAGTTTTGGGAGGGATGGCGCTCAATCGAGGTTTCTTGAGTTCTCTTTCACGAGAATTACCAAATCATAACATACTCACTCCCAGACTTTCTGAGTACGGCGCCGCAGTAGGATCGGCGATACACGCGACCAGGCAAAACTGATGGTAACTTTTATGGCGGCATTCAATTCACCGACTTTTTATAAAAAAAATTTTTTTCAGTTATGTTCGCCTGGATTGGGGAATGAGGAGGTTGACAATTTGAAGCAAACACAAACTGGTGAGTTTTGGAGATGGCGAGAAAGCAATTGGGTCAATGAAAAAATTGAATGGAGGAACTCCCGGTATATAACTGTTGGAATAGATGTGGGATCGGTTTCATCTCAGGCTGTTGTAATGTGTGACGGTGAAATTTACGCATACTCAAACATTCGGACGGGCTCAAATAGCCTCGATAGCGCCTCAGCTGCCCTAAATTCTGCTCTTGCGAATCTGTCCATGAAACTCGATGCCGTAAACTATTGTATCGGGACAGGATACGGCCGAGTGAATGTCCCCATGTCGGATAGAACAGTAACCGAAATAGCTTGTCATGCGAGAGGGGCCAACTTTCTGTTCGGCCCTGCGGTTCGAACAGTATTGGATGTAGGTGGTCAGGACATCAAGGCAATCAAGTGCGACTCCGAGGGAAAGGTTACCAACTTCTTGATGAACGACAAATGCGCCGCAGGAACGGGAAGGGGAATGGAAGTATTTGCTGATCTTCTGAGCATACCGATAGGCGAGGTTGGGGATCGATCTTTGGACATTTCTGAAGAACCAGCGGCTGTATCCAGCGCCTGTGTAGTGTACGCAAAATCAGAGGCTACTGCTTTGCTAAGGAAAGGACTCAGCCCCAACGAGGTCCTAGCGGCATACTGCGCTGCCATGGCAAACAGAATCATCATGATTCTGGAGAGGGTTGGAATAGAGCCTGAACTTGCCATTACAGGTGGTATGGCCAAGAACAAAGGGGTGGTAGAAAGACTTACGAGAAAAATTGGGATAAACCCTTTGAAAACGGCTTGGGATTCTCAATTAGCAGGAGCAATAGGAGCAGCCCTGTTCGGATATTCGTTATGCAAAAAAGGAAAAGGGCGGACAACAAAATAATAAAAAATAGATGAAAATAACCCGATAAATTCGGAAAGGTTGTTAACATTCATGCTGGTTCACCATGGCTATAGTGACGGCTCCGGAAATTACTTCATTACGATTAATTCAGAAAAATGCGATGCCTGTGGCGCTTGTATTAATGCTTGTCCTGCTAACGTTTTTTGCATATTCGCTGAAGATGAAAACGACCCTCTGAATGACAGGCCCGTGGTATCGATAGATCAAGAAAAGAGGAATAAAATAAAATACGAATGCGCCCAATGTAAGAAGTGTGGAAAGGACTCAATCTTGCCGTGTTTAATCGCCTGCCCAATTGGAGCTATTTCACACAGTTGGTGAGCTTAATTTTTTTGTTGCTTCAAGAATTGCGCAGTGATCAACTTGGAAAAAAGACTTGCAAAAAATACCAAATAATCAATTACGTGTCTACAATTCAAAAAAAGATTTCAATTCCTTTGGTTCCAGTCTAAAAGGACTGCCTTGACCTTGAAAGAAACCATGGCGTTTTAGCATGTGCAGTCCTAGGACGCTGAATCTAAGGGTGGCTCCTGTTTTAATGTTTCTGGCATAAACTACTGCCTTTGGGGCAAAGAATTTATCGCCCCAGGGACAGGCAATTTTTCCTCGATCTTCCCTAAATGAAACCTCATAACTGTTTTCGAGAAGCACAGGCTCTCCAAGTCCTTCGGATGCTTCTTTGTAAAACATGTCTAACTGACTTATGACAAACGCCATGTCCATGTTCAGGCTGGCAATCAGGGCCGCATCATCCTCCAACAAACGATTCAGAGACCGGTTTTCGTCCTTGAGATAATTCCCCTGCCGAAGCTTCTCCTCGATTTCAAATAATTTGGGATCAGCCTTTACAGGTCTGTCAGGCAAACTTGTCATAATAAATTTGCTCCTCATCCACTCCAAGCTTACAGAGAATTTCGACGCAGGCGTTCAGCATTCCAGGGCTACCACATAGATATCCTTCGCAATCCTTTGCATCGGGAACAAATTGCGCAACTACGTCAGTGATCCTACCGGTTGCCCCGGTCCAATCATCGTCAGGTTCAGGTCCCGAAAGAGCAGGAACAAATTTAAAGGCAGGATGCCTGGCTTCAAACTCCCGCCATTCATCAACCAGAAAAAGATCTTTCCTGCTTCGTGCTCCAAAGAAAAAAATTGGTCTTCTTCGTTCAATTTCCTCTGGCGTCATGGCCAGTAGGATGGCTCGAATGGGGGCCATTCCCGAACCACCGGCTATGCAAACCATCCTTCTATTGCTGTCGCGAAGATAAAAATCTCCATAGGGACCAGTTATAATAACCTCGTTACCGGCCTTCAGATGTTTGAACATGTAAGTGGTGCAAATTCCTTCGGGAACCAAACGAACCATTAGTTCTACCTGATTCCTCTCACTGGCAAGACCGCACATTGAGTAGGCTCTGTAAACCGAATCCGACACATCTCCATATGGTTGAGACTGAAACTGAATGTACTGTCCAGGCTTATATTCTATCTCAGGTGGTGACAGGAGCCTGAATATGAAATGTTTAATGTCGTAAGTCAGGTCAGTAATGGAGTCTACCCTGGCTCTAAATTCCCTAATGCTAAATAATTCATCCGGAATTCTAATTTCACAATTGTTTTTCACCTTGATCTGGCAGGCCAAACGCACATTTTTGGTCAGATCTTCCTTGGTAAGTAAAGGAGCCTCTGTGGGTAAGACTTCTCCGAAACCTTTTACTGCAGTGACCTTACAATAAGCGCAGGTGGCGCGCCCTCCACAGGCGGAGGGAATAAATATCTTTTCCTGTTTCAATGTACTTAAAACAGTTGACCCACCTTTAACTTTATAGAGCTTGTCGTTAACTTTCAGCTCTACTTCGCCGTAGTCCATTAGATAGCGTTCAGCCAGCAAGATGATTATGGCCAAGGCTGTGGCCAGGCCGGCTATGGCTAAAGGAGGCAAAAGGTAGCTCAGATACAAAATACCAACCCTTTATCGATTAATTAATTTGGACTATTCCACTGAATCCGATGAACCCAAGGGCAATGATTCCAGTTATTATGAGAACGATTCCAGGTCCTTCGAGGGCAGGAATAACCTTAGACCTTCTGGACATTTTCGCTCTTATTCCGGCCAAGGCCATTATTGCCAGCATCCATCCAATACCGCTTCCAGCTCCATAGGCAAGCGATTGATAAAAATCATATTTACGTATTATCAGAAACAAAGCAGCGCCAAGCACAGCGCAATTAACCGTTATTAAGGGCAAAAAGATTCCCAGAGATGCATAGAGACGATCTGAAGTCCTCTCGATAATCATCTCCACGACCTGAACTAATGCGGCAATAACAATTATAAAAGCAATGTACTCGAGATACTCGAGCTTCAACGGGACCAGAATGTTGTAATAGACAACATAATTGGCTATGGAGGTTATGGTCATTACAAAGACCACTGCAATCCCAAGTCCCCATGCCGTTTTAATTTCCCTGGAGACAGAAAGATAGGAGCACATACCCAAAAAATTGGTAAGCAATATGTTGCTGGTGAATATTGAGGCGAAAAATATTACGAAGGCCCCAATTTCTTGCATCGATAACTCCTGCTCGACATGTTTTTATACGTCTGGTTCACAAATTCCGACCAAGCCAATCACTTGTCATTTTTTTGTAGTTTCTTCTGTTGTCATGCCCCACCATCTAGCTATCCAAACCACAATCGCAAGCATGAAAAATGCGCCGGGAGCCATTACCATGATGGTCCATCGAGTAAAATCAAATGGCAAACTGATTCCAGCTATAGTTCCAAATCCTAAAGCTTCTCTAAACAGAGCTATGATTAAGAGAACTAAAGAATATCCGACCGCCGAAGAAACGCCATCTACCAGAGCGGGCACGGGCTTGTTTTGCATGGCAAAAGCTTCCACACGTCCCAAAACAATGCAATTGGTGATGATCAATCCTACATACGGTCCTAATTGAGAACTTATATCCGGAAGGTAAGCCATCAGAAAGTTCTGCAAAACTATGACATACGCTGCTATGATCAACGTAGATGATATTATTCTAAGTCTGAATGGGGTGACGGATCTCAAAGCGGATGCGGTAACACAAGATACAGCATTTGTATAAATCAACCCGATGCACATGACCGCTGTATTTGTGACAACGTTTGTGACAGCGAGTGTAGAACAGATACCTAAGACCTGTCTAAAGATCGGATTATTATACCACACTCCATCTAGAGCTATTTTTTTGGTAGAGATTGCCAATCAATTCCCCTGATTTTGTCTTTTTCCGTTAGAATTCTTTGGATATCTCGGTTAAGCATTTTTTCCACAGCCGTTGATGTGATTGTGGCTCCCGTAATTGAATCAACACGGTTAGCTGCATCCTTAGCGCCCGATTGGACCAGCACATATCTTTCTGGAGATGCCTTCCTGGTTAAGTCTAGTCCTCTGAACTGATCCCTGAACCATTTCTCGTCAATTCGAGCCCCCAAACCAGGAGTTTCAACATGCGATGTAAAAATCAACCCATCAATCTTGGAAAAATCTTTGTCTAAAGACATTAACCCCTGGATTGATCCCCACAAACCCTTTCCAGTAATCGGAAAGGCGTAACGTTGGACTAAACCTTTATCGTCAAACGAAGCATATATAGCCATAGGTCCAAACTTAATGGACTTTACATATTTGGATTCCAAGGCCTGGACACCCTCTGGACTTAATTCTGATGAAAAAGGAATTCCCAAAACCTCCAAAAGCTGCTTGCTCAACCTTGTCTGTTCATTCAACTCTATCCTTTTTGACAAGGCCATGTTAACTCCGGAAGTCAAGCCGGCAAAAAGAAAAGCAATAACGAATATGAAAGCTATGTTCCTAATGAAGCTCATTTCAAATCACTTGAACTTGAGATTTCTTCCTTTTTTCCATTGCAGTAACTGCTTCATCAAAAAGAGGTCCGAAAGTGTTGCCTAAAAGAATTGCAAAAGATGTAGCCTCAGGGAACCCTGAAAAAGTTCTTATCACTATCCACAGACATCCAATCAGAAATCCGTAGATGAGTTTTGCCTGAGGCCTGACGCAACCTGATACAGGCTCGGTTACCATAAAAAAAGCCCCAAAAAGCAGGCTTCCTGAGAGCAGATTACGAAGCGGATCTTGCGCCTGATGCGCTCCCATAAATGACAAAATTGAATTGATGAAAATGACCCCAAAAATGCACGAAACCGGATATCTCCAATCAGCAGCGCCTTTGTATAAAATGTATGCACCACCTATCAAGATCGCTAGAGCGCTTGTCTCCCCGACGCACCCTCCAATATTACCCCAAAAAAGATCTAAGAAGTCAGCTACAGCGCCGCTTTGCTTGAAACTGATCAGAGGAGTAGCAGAAGTCATGGCATCTAGATCGGTATACTGACCGAGTCTGCCCCAGATAGATTGGCATGGAGACATCCATTGAGATGTCAAATGGACAGGAAAACAGACATAGATGAAACTTCGCCCAACAATTGCAGGATTAAACACGTTCCGTCCAAATCCCCCAAAAACCTGTTTGCCAAAAACTATGCCAAAAACGATTCCTACCGCTGCTATCCACAAAGGAATGTATGGAGGCAAACTCAAACCGTAAAGAGCTCCTGAAACGATGACGCTCTCGGTAGGTGAACCATTACGATAAGTCTCAAAGATGACCTCAGTGACGTAAGCTGCAATGCAAGAAAAAACTACCAGGGTAAGTGAACGCCATCCGAAAAAATAAACTCCCATGGCTGTTGCTGGGAGTAAAGCTATCAACATGGCTCGCATTGGAGCTTGATATTTCAACGATAGTTTTAAATTGCCTGAAAACAAAACGCCCCGCCCTGATTTTTTGGTCTGGTATTTTTGATCTACTTAACTTTTAGAGCTTACCAATGAACATTAAATTAGGCAAGCTTCCGAGGTTAGAAAAATTATCTTATCAGATGTGGGATGAATGATGGAAAGAAAATAACTCCGAAGCTAATCCAAGCCTGCGCCAACGCTAATTAATTTATTCTGAATTTCTCAAATGTGTCTAGAAGATAATTCAATTTTTCGAAATCATCCAAGGCGGATATACTTCCCAAAATTCCGAGACCTTCCGCTCGATCATGGATTTCATTGTCCTCTAAGGGACTGATCAATATTGATGACACAGTCCAGGATATCTTCAGAACATCTCGCACGATCTTTATGCCAACATCTGTCCCTGGATCATCCTCTACGATCAGTAGATCGGGAATGAAAATCATACATTTCTGTAAACAATCAGCGGCAGAATCAACTACAGTTAATTCGATGCCTCTAGTGGAAAAAACATCAGATAGCTTTTGAATGTCTTTGGTTTCGGTTGAAAACAAAAGCGCCGTTATATTTTTGTTCGAGTTATCTGATGACAATTTTCCTACCCTTTTGATGAATAGTCAGATCTGAGTTCAATTCAACTATATATCCAAACGTCATTGGATGTTTAACGATTGATTTTCCGAACGACAGGATTCCCAGATCTTATCCACTAATGATCAATTTTCTCCAAGGCGCCCTTCAAGGTGTTCGCAGCAAGATCAGCGCAATGAGTATTTTCCTGAGGTAAACCACCCAAGTAATGAATCAAATCTTCGCCTGACAATTTTAGGGCTTCGTTGATTGTTTTCCCTTCCGCAAGGCAAGTGATGGCGCTTGCACAAGCTATTGTTGGCCCACATCCATTTGTAACAAAGCCGAGCTTGGAAATCCGTCCATCAGCGACATTAACAAAAATACCAATAGTATCCCCGCAAATTCCACTCATAAAAGTGTATGAGTCAGCATCTTCGATGGCGCCAAAATTTTTCGGGTTTTTGAAATGCTCGATCACTGCAGGGGAATAGGTTTTTGCAGCGTCTTCCAGAATCAAGCCTTCTACATCGTCAAAAATATCACTGCCATTATCCATTCGATACCCCGATAACGTTTACTTGTTAGCGCCGCAACAGCTTCCCGGGCCGGCGCACCCAGACTCAGAAGGCCTAGACCCACAGCAACTGCCCAACATAGGCGCACTAGACGTTTCCTGATGAATCGCTATTGACGGCGCAGACATCATAGACTTCAAATTAGAACTTCCACATGAGCTACAAACCAGTTCAGATGAATTTCGACCAATACCTATAAGTAACTCACTAACATGGCCACAATCATAGCAACTATATTCCTTTATGGGCACCATAAACCTCCAAATAATTACTGAACTGAATCATCGTTGATCAGACTCTCTAGGTGGTTCGCTCTGTTGAAGTTTTCCACTTTTATCTTCACCGAGGTCACTCCGTCAAGCCCTGTCAACTCCTTTTTGATAGAATTCGCCAACGAATAAGCCATAGGACAGATTGGCGAAGAAGGCCGAAAAGTCAAACTTGTTGCGCCATCAGCCTTGACCTCAATATCGTGTATAATGTCCATACGGCCTAAGTCCAGACGCGTCTCAGGGTCTATTATGTTGGACAAGGCCTTTTTTACCTTATTCAGAACTTCGTCATTAGGCATTTTAAGCCTCCAGATTGAGCACATCTCTACTTAGGCGTTCCCAAATATTTCGGATTGCCTCATTTGCCGGCCCTTGGTTGGACTCAACCACAGCCTTTCTCTGAACCATCGATTTTATGACACTAGTATCGTAAGGGATCTTACCTATAAGATTTACCTTGTTCTCTCCAAGCCACGCTTCGATTTGTGATGAAACCGTCTCGTTTATGTCATACTTGTTGATAACAGCTACTGTGGGGATATTGAACCCCTGGACTAGATTGATCGCTCTCTGCATGTCATGCAGACCTGACAGGCTCGGTTCAGTTATGACCAGAACATTATTGGCGCCGCTTATCGATGAAATTACAGGACAACCGACTCCCGGCGCTCCGTCTACCAGTATGAGACTTTTTCCCAACTCTTTAGCCAAAGTTTTGGCCTGATTTCTTACCAGAGCTACCAGTTTTCCAGAATTTTCTTCGCCAGGTAGAAGCGCCGCGTGGATCATAGGACCGAAACGACTTTCACACTTAAACCAATGCCCGTTGAGAACCTCATCCATTTTTATTGCGTTTTCAGGGCAAACATGAAAACAAACGGAACATCCTTCACATGAGATGGGATCCACTGTCAAAGAATCAGTTATAGCGTCAAATCGGCAAACTTCAGCGCATAAGCCACACTTCACGCATTTGAATTGATCTATTGAAGCCTTGACTCCACCCCAGAATTCTTCCTTCTCTAAAACCCTTGGTTCAAGTATTATATGAAGATCAGCTGCGTCTACGTCGCAATCAGCCATGACTTTATTTTCAGCAAGATACCCAAACGAAGCTGTCAAACACGTTTTCCCGGTGCCGCCCTTACCACTTATTATTACAAGCTCTTTCATGATTGTGGTTCCTGTTTGGTTTCTGAGCGCTTTCGAACAAACCTTGAAACGTCTTCGAACAGGCCTATGAACTTCTCTACATAATCCGGATTGGTTTGTATGAGCATTTTACCTCTGGAATACCCTTCCGCTATCTGACGATCAAAAGGTATTTGTAACATCAGTGGGAGTCTTGCTTCCCCGCAATATGTTTGAACCTCATGGTCACCAATATCACTCCGGTTCAATACAACTCCCATCGGTATTCCTAGGGGCTCAATGGCTTCAACAGCAATTCGCAAATCATGCAAACCAAAGGGTGTCGGTTCAGTCACCATTATGACAAAATCGGACCCTTTTACAGTGTTAATTACCGGGCATGACGCCCCTGGTGGAGCGTCCAATATGGCTATCTTGTTAGGATTTAGTCGGTTTTTTACCGCTTTGATCAAGGGTGGCGCCATTGCCTCTCCGATTCTTATTCTCCCCTGAACAAATTCAACATCCTCAAACGATCCTGTTTCAACCACCCCTAGTTCACGGGGAGTTTCCGAAATCGCCTTCTCAGGGCACAACAACATGCACCCCCCGCATCCATGGCACATCTCCGGAAAGGTTAGGGTAGTTTTCCCTATCGTCAATATTGCGCTGAAGTTGCAAACTTCCCCACATTTACCGCACAAATTGCATTTTGACATGTCCACCAATGGAGTGGAGAGGGTTATAGCTTCAGAACTTTCTATTTCAGGGGACATCAGAATGTGGCAATTGGGTTCTTCGACGTCGCAGTCAAGAATCTGGGCACGCCTACCAAGGGATGCGGCTAGGCTAGTTGCCACTGTAGTCTTGCCTGTCCCACCTTTACCACTGGCTACAGCGATTTTCATTTTTTTTCTCTTAATCTACCAATGGGCTTCTGCATTGGGACCGTTAGCAAAATTAACCCCGCCATTCCTGTATTTCTCCAGAGCATCTTTTACGACGCCCGACTGATCCGAACCTACTTTGATACCGGCTGATTGCAGGGCGGTGAATGCATTAGGTCCACAATGACCTGTGAGAAGAACACTTACACCTCGATCCGCCAGGCTTTTGGCTGCTTGAATTCCAGCCCCTCTCATTGCGTTAACGTTCGCAGCGTTGTCTATTACTTCCAACAACTCACCAGCATCGTTGGCTATGATGATGTAAGGGGCTCGTCCAAACCGAGGGTCCATAGGAGAATCCAAACTCTTTCCGCTAGATGTTATCGCGATTTTCATATTTCATCCTAACATTAGAATCTTCCACCACCACAGACCTGATGTTCAGCTATGAGCTGGAGATTCCCGTTTAGTAGTTCATTCACCACGGATTGAACCGTGTCACCTTCTGGACCGTAATATACTTCTATTCCAACCTGCTGGAAGCCCATCAACGGCCGCATTCCAATTCCACCAACTATTAGTGCATGTGCGCCGCTTTTATGAAGAATGCTCACCGGAGCGAAACACCCCCCTTGAACATGAGGAGGATTGTCGACTAAGGAAACTTCCCTAATAGAACCATCTTCCAAATGGATTAACGTGAATAGATCACAATGGCCAAAATGTCCAGCCCGCATGGCTTCAAGGCCTCCGGGATGCATTGATGGAACTGCAACAGTCTTAACCGCCATTTCTATCTCCTAACTAATCAACAGTTTTTTTGCTAATTTGCACTCCGCAAAAAAGCCGTAAATTTAAGCAGCCTCTTTCGAGCTGGTAATCATATCCGTTATCTTTTTCGCTATCTCTGCAAAAATTCTTGAACTGTTACTATTGGGGTCAGCTATAGTCAGGGGAGTCCCCGAATCTCCTCCATGTACAATTTGCGGATCGATGGGGATAGCCCCAAGAAAAGGAGCCTCAAGTTCGATTGAAGCACGTAAACCTCCCCCAGTCTTGAATAGATCTATTGTTCCCCCACAGTGAGGACAGCTCATCCCACTCATGTTCTCTACTATTCCTAGGATGTTCATTTCTAAAGTTCGAGCGAACACGACAGATTTGCGCGAATCCAGTAAGGCAACATCCTGTGGCGTTGTAACGATGACTGTCCACAATGGCTTCCCCATGAGCTGAGCTATGCTCATTGGTTCATCACCGGTGCCTGGAGGTAGATCAATTACCAGATAGTCAAGTTCACCCCAGTCTACATCAGCAATAAACTGCTGGAACAAAGTGTGTTTCATGGGACCGCGCCACGCTATCGGTGTATCATTGTCTTGTACCAAGAAACCCATTGATATCACTTTGATTCCATCTGGTGTGTTTACTGGTGTCAGACCATCTGAGGAAATGACAGGAGCAATGTGATCTACTCCCAACATCTTCGGCACATTTGGCCCATGAACATCACCATCAAAAATACCAACCTTGTAACCTAGCTCGGCCAAAGACGTAGCAAGATTTACAGCAACCGTAGACTTTCCTACTCCACCCTTACCGCTCATCACTGCGATCCGATATTTTATTTTCGCCAATTTTTGCGATGAACGATCTTCAGTGTGTTTTCTCTGTGTTTCCGCTGAACATGTAGCCGATGATGAACAGCCCCCACAGTTCTGTTCCGATCCGCATTGTGTTTCTTCCGTCATAGTAGCCTCTTGATAAATTTTCTTTTCTAAGAGCCATTAAGCGTCAATGGCCAATCAAAAATTATAAGCCCATTTGGGGATCAAAATCCATACCCTGGATCAAGATCCCCCATGGCGAACGACTGGTGTGAAGCCTATAATTAAATATTACAGTGGTCCTTCACCGGTCCCTAAGTAAATACAGGCCACCTTTATCAGCATCCCGAAGCGCTTACCCATTCCTGATCGCGATGACCAAACAGGTGGCCCAGAAAATTCGCAAGAGGTTCTCACTCAGACGTGTTAGGTTTGAGCTCTTTAAGGCGAGCTTCAAGGGTTTCTATTCTTTCCCGAGCTCGAGCCAGTTCCTCTTCTAAATCCTGAGTGTCGACTGGATTGCCGGATGAAAAATTACGGCGACCTAATCCCATTCGAGCCGAATTTCTCATGCCCGCGCCCCGTCCCATTCCGCAACCATATGCAGATCCCCCACGGCCTAGCCCATAGGCCGGCTGTGTCTGTTGAGCGTCTGCGCTAGGAATGCTGAAACAACGTCCACGACCACGTCCAGTCATTGGACCATTTCCCACGGGACCAGTCTGATCGAATCCAGGCATCTCTATTGCGCTCCTTTCTTCGTAATGTCTTACAAACTTCCCTAGTATGCGGCATCTATTTTGCGAGTTTATGGCTGCTATCAGGAGCAGCCATGTTTTCATAACAGCAATTTCAACAAGCATCGCGAAACATGTTCAAGCCAGACAATTTCTAGGAGGTCTAGAGAGGATCTGATAGCCTGATCTATCAAACTTTGTACTCTCTACTTTTGTAGTTTAAACATTCGCTTTTCAAAACGCAATAGATATTTGCGTTTTTTTTTCGGCTTAATGTACTTTCAGTCTGAGGGTTTTTATGCATGCAGTGTCAGGACACTGCGCCCATGCAAATACGAAGAAATAGAATCACAACTGATTGATTATCAATCAAATCAAATCAAGGAATAGATTCCTCTCAAAGTCACACCCCACAATAGTCGTCGAAAAGTTCAAGTTCTTGAACGTCACATAGTAGAACACCGGGAAGGAACTACGGAATATTGCGCTCTAGCACACTACCATTGAGGCTCAATGTAGGCTTAGAAAACAAAATTCATGGGCAGGGAATTTGTAGAACTGAATTTACAACGTGAAGATGAAAAATCGATTTTGTTTTTATTCGCACAGCGTGTATCATAATCATTCGTTTCTTGAGGCACAATCAAATGAAAGCTGGTAAATCATGTCAGATTTTGCAGGAAAGACTTTTGTTGTTACAGGCGGCGCGGGATTCATTGGTAGCCATTTAGTTGAAGCTCTTATGTCTCAAGGCGCAAAAGTTCGAACCATTGACAATTTCAGCACGGGCAAGGAAGAAAATATTGAGGCCTTGAAGTCCATGTTTGCTGAAAGAAGCCAACTATTGGAGTTGACAAGAGGAGATATAAGAGATCTGGACTTGGTTAAGTCGGTCACAAAAGGGGTTGATGGCATTTTCCATCAAGCAGCTTTGGGGAGTGTTCCACGATCGGTCGAGGACCCCATAACAACCCAGAGTGTTAATGTTGATGGAACCCTTAATGTCTTTTGGTCGGGATATTTGAACAAGACGCCTAGAGTAGTATATGCGTCTTCATCATCCGTCTACGGAGATAGTGAAATCCTTCCTAAGAAGGAGGGTTTTGAGGGGAGTCCACTGTCCCCTTACGCTCTTACCAAGAGGATCAATGAGGATCATGGCCGGCTGTTTGAAAAACTTTATGGATTTGAGACTGTAGGTCTTCGTTACTTTAATGTTTACGGGCCAAGACAGGATCCAGACTCCCAATATGCCGCTGTTATCCCACGATTTGTCACACGCTTGTTGAATGGAGTTCCACCGCTGATTTATGGAAGCGGTCTGCAAAGTCGCGATTTCACATATGTCAAGGATGTTGTTAAAGCTAACCTTCTGGCTATGCATGCTTCTTCCGACAGTTGTGGGAGAGCCTACAATATTGGACGTGGCGACCAGGTCAATCTGCTCCATCTTCTAGATGTGCTGCAAGCTCTGCTCAAGACGTCCATAAAACCAGTCCATGAAAAGCCTAGACCTGGCGATGTGATGCATTCCAGCGCTGACGCGTCTTCCGCTAAACGTGACCTGGGTTTTTCAGCCGATTGTGACCTTCAGACGGGCTTGTCCATGAGTATTGACTGGTACAGGGAAAAACTAACATAGATGAAATACAAGGAATCTTGGACGGTTTGGAACAAACGAAGAGACGAATAGTAAGACAGCTCGGGAAACGCTATTCGTCTAATCCTGAAAACCATTAGGTGGAAAAAATAAAGCCCGACCCTAACCCCGTATACCCTCAGTCGGACTCTAATGCTAAATCTAATAACCAAATTTTTCAAAAAATGATACGCGATGAATACACTCATTAATAGATGTTTGTCAAACTAGAAAATACTTTAATACCAATAATATAATGATATTAGAATGCTGTGTTAAAGCTCCAGGAGATAGATTAAAAAATCAAGCATTTTAAAGTATTAATCCAATTGATTCCAAGACGTTATGGTCATTATCCTAACGGATTTCGGCTTACTTTATCTCTCACGCACTGCTACTCAAGCATGACATTAATCGAATATAGTGTTATTAGAATCGAATTTGGGGCCAAAATGAGACTCATTTCTCAAAACTTTAAGAAGGCTATGGTTATTGGATGACAAAGATATTAGTTCTTACAACTAGTTACCCAAATAATTCTGATGACTGGTCGGGTATGTTCATACATAAATTGAATATGGCCCTGGTAAAAATTGGGTATGACATTTCAGTCTTAGCCCCTTCAAATGGCCAATTTTACGGAGAAAAAAGCTTCGACAACGTTCACGTCATTCGTTTTCCTTATTTTTGGCCTCGGACAATGGAAAAGCTCTGTTCCGGCGCAGGAGGAATTCCCGAAAATATGGCAAAAAGTCGGTTGGCAAGAGTGCAGGTTCTAACAATGACCATCATATTTCTGCTCAAAGCGATCATATGTTCCAAAGATACCGATATAATTTACGCCAACTGGCTTGGGGCGGGTTTAGTGGGAGCGCTAGTGAGCCGAATCAGGAGGCTGCCTCTGGTCACTTCTTTCAGGGGAGATGATGGTTATCTAGCCAGAGACCGACTTTTTTGGAGAATATGTTCAAGGCTAGTAATCTCTCAATCGTCCGCATTGGCGCCGGTAAGCAAAGAATTGGCAGAAATTTGCATTGGTCTCGGAGCCAAAAAAGAGAATGTTTTTACCCCTACTTTTGGAGTCGACACTTCATTGTTCAGTCCTGACATCAACCGATCACATGATGAAAAAAGAGTCAGAATTGTTTTTGTAGGAAGCTTGATTCCCAAGAAGGGACTTCAAGACCTTCTCAGGGCGCTTGAAGACGAAAACTTTGCATCAGTGAAATTGGACGTTGTAGGGGATGGATATTACGCAGAGCAACTCAAAGAAATGGCGGCTAGCTCAAGGTTCAGGGACAATATAAATTGGGTGGGTTTGGCAACGCCTGGGAAAGTGGCTCAAATCATGAGATCATCAGATATTCTGAGTCTTCCCAGTCATACTGAGGGCAGTCCTAATGTAGTAAAGGAGGCCATGGCTTGCGGTTTGAGTGTGGTCGCCACTCGAGTTGGTGGAATTCCAGATCTAATACAGGAAAATGTTACAGGATTCTTGTATAAACCAGGCGATATAAATGAATTGAAAGAAAAATTATTAATTCTCGTAAATAACCCGGATTTGCGAAAATCACTAGGGGCCAATGCCAGAAAAATGGTTGAACAAACCAGAATGGACTGGAGCGGAAGCGCCGAACAATTCGACAAGATCTTTCAGAGCCTTCCTAAGTAGTGATCTTGAACTATAACCATACTGCGAAACAGCTTCGGAGCGCTTCCAACGTATAACAACCTTGAAAAGTTAATCAGAACGGTCTAAATATTCAAGCAAAGAGAGTTTTTTTTAAGATTGGAGCACTGATGTCCTCAAGGATGAATATGATATTTTTTTTCTTGGGACTTCTGTCGCTCACTTGCCTTATGGGTCCTGTCAATTCGATTTCATCGGGTGTCGGCAGGATCGGAGCTGTCGAAGGGGAAGGATCTATTCGACGAGCTGATCAGTCAGTTTTCACGAAACTTCAAGAAAACGCCAACGTTGATCTCGGTGATACAATTTCAACGGATGCCAATTCCCGGACCTATATAAAATTTAGTGAATCATGCCATGCATCTTTGGGAGAATATTCGGAACTATGCCTGATTGACTTAACTTCCGAAAGATCGTCAACATATTTCTATGCTGACCTATCTACGGGCATTGCTAGATTTATCCAAAAACTTAAGGCTACTTCGCCTCCATCCAACTATTCAATTACTACCCCTAATGCTCTGATAGTGCCCGAAGCCTCTGAGACTCCTTCCGACTTCGTTGTTCAGGTTCACAATGTTAAGAAGACTTGTGTCACGGTTATCAGAGGTCAGGTTCGAGTAAAGAACTTGTCGGATCGATCTAGAGTGGAGAGATTGGTTAGTTCCTGTAAAACTGTTTTTGTGGAAGAAGAACAAGAACCGTCGAAAGTCTTGAGTGTTTCAACTGATCATTTAAAGAAACTAATTGATAGGACTACTATTCTGAATACTCTTGTAGATTCGGTTCCAGAATGTAAGAAAGGCTATGTCTTCAGATCAGAATGCCCTCGTTGTTCTGTCTGGGATGGGACGAAATGCGTGGTCTGTGACGATTACGGTTTGATTTGTTCAAAGGGCAAGTGTGTTGATGTTGAATGTGGTCGATGCAAAATTAGCTGGAATTCAAGATGCCTTTCTTGCCAGGAT
This sequence comes from uncultured Desulfomonile sp., assembly GCA_937930835.1. Lineage (GTDB taxonomy): Bacteria > Desulfobacterota > Desulfomonilia > Desulfomonilales > Desulfomonilaceae > CAITZA01. The sequence goes on along the minus strand of CALGLN010000064.1, from coordinate 31,709 downwards.
TTGGGACTGGTCTGCCAAGATGGTCGCTGCGTCACGAAAAAATGCCCTCCTTGCCGGATCTGGGATGTAACGCGTTGTGTTAGATGTGAGGAGGTCGGACGGATTTGCGTTGATGGTCGTTGCGTAAGGCCCAATGATTGCCCTGCTTGCGCTTTCTGGAATGGTAAGCGATGCGTAGGATGCCTGGAATTTGGAATGATGTGTCTAGAAGGTCGATGTGTTTTCCGTCCATGTGGTCCCTGTGAAATAAGGTTTAAAGGCAATTGTGAGCCATGCGAGAAACTCGGGATGACGTGCCAGGATAAAAGATGCGTTGCTGCTAGTGTGCCTGAAAAGGGCAAAGATTTGGTTCGAGGAAAGAACCGAATCGAATTAGATCATCAGCAAGGCTCGGGTACGCTTCCACTTTTACCGCCGGCCCAAAATGTCGTACCATTGTCCGATAGACCAGCGACCTTGTCCAAACCTGAAAGACCATCTGAGCATGCCCCCAAAACCCCCGTTGGCAAACGTGAAACCCCTGGAAAGTCAAGAGAAATTACTCCGCCCACTGGGGCTGTTGACAAATCACATGAAAGGGATCGTCCTTCCACCCTCAACTCAGGAGTACCACATGGTGTCCCAAAGGCTTTGGATGTTCAGCCTGGACCGAAGCCACGACCTATGCCGGAAGCCCCTAAATTGGATCAACGGCGTGATCAAAAATTAGAACGTCAAAAAAATTCACTACGAATAGACAGGGCGCCCAAAGATCGAAAGGAGGCTATTGATAGCGACAAAGTTTCTGACGGGTCAAAATTCAATGAAAGATTGGATAAGAATCGAGACCTCTCGGCGCCACCATCTATGAAAAGTAACAAAACTGGCGTTGGACCTGAACGACAAAAAAATACTTTTTCGACGCCTGACATACGAAATGACAAAAATAACTAAAATGAAATTAAAATCAATTACTTTGCTTCCCCAGGTTTTGGAAAATTCATTCTGAGGGTCGTTATAGGAGGATTTCATGAAAGGGCTTACTTTGTTTTCATTGTTGTTTATATTAATTGTTGGAACGGCGTCGGCCAGTGCTCAACTGCTTGAGATGGCTGCTGATTGTGACAAGGCGCTGTCAAACTTGTCAGAGATTCTAAGGGCTCCAGGCCCCAAATCGACTCAAAAAATCAAAGAACTTCTGGGTGTTGATGTATTGGTCGAATGTGAAACTACGGAAGGCAGAATATCCTGTTTTCAATGTCTGGGCTCTGACAAAGAGCTCAAACTTATTCAGATTCTCCGGAAATCCTCGGATGGTCCATACGAAAATTTAGGTCTTGGCTGCAGATGTAAGTCCAGCAAATGATGTCCATGTAATGATTTTGTTCATCAATAGGAAAGTTTTAACTAAGACATTTTAAGAGGTACAAAATGTGGGAGTACTCAGAGCGAGTCAAAGATCATTTTTTTAATCCGCGCAATGTAGGATCTCTTGAGGACGCCAATGCAGTTGGAGAAGTTGGCTCGTTGGCCTGTGGCGATGCTCTAAAGCTGTATCTAAAAATTGATCCGGATACGCAGAAGATTGTTGATGCGCGTTTCCAAACCTTTGGATGTGGAAGCGCAGTAGCATCAAGCAGCGCGTTAACTGAGATGATAAAAGGCAAGACAGTGGAAGAAGCTCTATTGATAACCAATCAGGATATTGCTGACTATCTGGGAGGGCTGCCCAAGGAAAAAATGCACTGTTCCGTTATGGGTAAGGACGCATTGGAAGCCGCCATTGCTTGTTACAGAGGTGAGCCAGCTCCCAAGGAACTGCTCGATGGGGAACTTGTGTGTGAATGTTTCGGTGTAACTGACAAGGAAATTCGTGAAGTAGCCAGAGAGAACAAACTCACAACCATTGAAGAGGTAACCAATTATACTAAGGCTGGCGGTGGATGTGGTCTGTGTCATGACAAAATTGAAAAAATTCTTGATGAAATACGGGCAGAACTCAGGCAATCACAAGCTAAGGCAGCAGCAGCTCCAAAGGTAATGACAAATATTCAGAAGATAGCACGAATTCAGGAGGTCATTGATAAAGAAATAAGGCCAAGTCTTCAAAAAGACGGTGGTGACCTGGAACTCATAGATTTGGACGGAGCTAAGGTTAAGATTGTATTTAGAGGCCTGTGCTCATCCTGTCCAAGCTCATCGTTGACAAAGGCCGGTATAGAAGCCAAGCTGCAAGAACTAGTCCATCCGGAACTCGTCGTTGAGGAGGTGACGGCATGAGAGTGATTTATCTTGATAATAATGCTACTACTGCCGTTGCTCCTGAAGTCTTCGAAGCTATAAAGCCGTTTCTGCAGGAGCGTTATGGAAACCCATCCAGCATGCATTTTTTTGGTGGTAGTGTCTCAAGGGAAGTAACCAAGGCTCGGGAAAACCTGGCCGATCTCCTGGGAGTTACACCTGGTGAAATCATTTTTACCTCGGGAGGCACAGAATCAGATTCAACCGCAATTTTGAGCGCATTGTCTACATTGCCTGACCGAAAGGAAATTGTGACCACAAGAGTCGAGCATCCCGCCGTATTGAATCTTTGTAAACACTTAGCCCGATTCAAAGGGTACACCGTTAAATGGCTTTCGGTGGACAAAGAGGGTATGCTCGATCTGGATGAAGTCAGAAACGCCATAAGTGATCGTACAGCCATTGTTTCCATCATGTGGGCGAATAATGAAACAGGAGTAATCTTTCCTGTTGAACAGATTGCGGAAATGGCAGCGGAACATGGGGCGCTCATGCATACTGACGGTGTGCAGGCTGTAGGGAAAATTCCCATAAACTTGAAAAATACAGCTATTAACTTCCTGGCTCTCTCAGGGCACAAGTTACATGCGGCCAAGGGAATTGGAGCGCTATACCTGAGAAAGGGAACAAGATTCCAACCCTTTATTATTGGAGGACATCAAGAGCATGACCGACGCGCTGGGACAGAGAACGTGCCAGGCATCGTAGGGCTTGGCAAAGCCGCCGAACTTGCAAAACAAAATTTGGAGGAAGAAAGCTCCAGAGTTAGATCTTTAAGGGATAGATTGCAGGAAGGCATAATGAGTCAAGTTCAGTTTGCCAGAATCAATGGTTCGTTAAATGATCGACTGCCTAATACTCTGAATATAGGTTTTGAATTCGTGGAGGGCGAGTCCATTCTCCTAAAACTCGACGAACTAGGAATATGCGCCTCATCTGGTTCGGCTTGCACTTCAGGATCTCTTGAACCATCGCACGTTTTAAGGGCTATGGGGGTTCCATTCACCTGTGTGCACGGGTCGATAAGATTTTCTCTGTCGAGGTACAACACACAGGAAGAAATTGATTTCGTAATATCTCAGATGTCCGTGATAATAGGTTCTTTGAGAGCTATGTCGCCATTTGGCCAGGACAAAATAAGCTCCGCCTGTATAGTTCAGTAACTACAGCAGACGATTTGCTGCTTTTTAAGCGGGTATGACCATCGCCAATTAGACGATGGTCATTTTTTATTCTCCGCACCTCTGACGTTGAATAAAATTTCCGTCCACGGCCTGTGAGCCACTAGTGCTGGATAGCTTTTGCAACCCCCACACCAGTATTTTGTCTCACGTAGAGTTCGTCAAATGCATCCTCTTCTTTCTTGCTTCGGAAAATCAAGGCAAAGATGATGGCGGCCAAAAATCCTACTGGAATGGATACAATTCCCGGGTTTTTCAATGGGAACCATGGTTTGTCTAAGCCCATGGATGATGTTCCATCCTTGTTCTCTTGGTACTGAGCTTTAGCCTTAACCAATTCAGCCTTTTCCTGTTCCGTTAGAACCGCCCCTCCTTTTTCCTTTGTTTCAAGAGCGGTAACTATTTTCTGAGCTCCTGCCGCCACGACCTTCGGGTAAATCATGTTGGGTGAAACCAACACTAGTCCAATAGAAACAATAGTTCCAATTAGTAAACCGGCTACAATGCCTGCCGTGTTGAATCTTCTCCAGAACAATGACAGCACAACAACCGGAAGGTTACCAGAGGATGCTACCGCAAAAGCTAGGGCAACCAAATGCGCCACGTTTTGTCTTTCGGCCGCAATCCCAATGACAACTGCCACAAATCCCACTATAAGTGAAGTGATTCGTGCAGCTCTAATCTGCTCACTCTGGTCGGCATGGCCACCTTTGATTATATTAACATAAATATCGTGCGATATAGCTGCGGAAGCTGCCAAAACAAGTCCCGAAACAACAGCCAAAATGGTGGCAAATGCTACGGCGCACAAAAACGCCAGCAGGAAATCACCCAGGAACGGGGCTATTTGATTGCCAAGCATTTGAGCCAGCAACATGTTAGCCATATTACCACCTTTGTCTACAGCGTAAATAATCTGAGGGGAGACATTGATGGCTGAACCGAAGCCTAGCAGGGTGGTCAGAATGTAAAAGGTTCCTATGATGAACATCGCTATTATAACGGATTTTCTAGCAGCCTGTGCAGTAGGAACCGTGAAGAACCGCATTAGGATGTGAGGCATCCCTGCCGTGCCGAGAACCAATGCCATGCCCAGAGATATCTGGTCCCAGACGTCTTTTAGAAGCAATCCCGGCTCCAAAAATCGCTGTCCATAATCGAATCCTTCTTTGGGAATGGCGTCTTTGAGCAGCTGAATCTGAACCCAATCCTTGATCTGAGGGTTTGTGGCTACATCTGAGAAGAATTGGACAGGGTTGAAACCGGCTTTTGCGGCAACCATCACGCACAGAACCGTTGCTCCGGTCATCAACAAACCGGCCTTGATAATCTGAACCCAGGTCGTAGCGATCATTCCTCCAAAAACGACGTAGACGATCATCAGGGCCCCGACACCGCTTATGGCAAACTTAAAAGGAATACCGATCAAGAGCTCCATCAATTTGCCAGCTCCGACCATCTGAGCGGTTAGGTAGAATGTTGAAACCGCTACGGTAGATATGGCAGCAGCAGCTCGAACCGGCTTAGGGTTCGACCTGAATGACAGGATATCTCCCATAGTGAATTTTCCGGCGTTTCTACATGGCTCAGCAACGATAAGAAGCACCGTGACGTATGCCACAAGCCAACCAACGGAATACATGAACCCATCATAACCATAGAGGGAAATTAGACCCGCAATCCCCAGGAAGGATGCGGCAGACATATAGTCTCCTGCGATAGCCCAGCCGTTTTGTGTTCCGGTGATTGCCCCACGAGCAGCATAAAAATCGGCGGTAGTTTTCGTCCTGCTAGCTGCCCAGACAACTACACCTAAAGTAATAGCAATGATCACCAAGAACATTGCGATGGTTATGGTCCTGTTGGCTTCAACTTTGGTTGGAGTCGCAGCTTTGGCCTGAGCCGTAATAGCAGACGCTAGAGCCCCCTCAGGACCTGCGAGTGAGACGTTCGGGGCAAATGACATTATTACTACGCCCAATGAGAGGGCTAGTGCTATCAAAAGTGCAAATCTTCTCATGCTCCTAGTCCTCCTCATCTTAATTTAAGTTCATCAATGAGCTCATTGGTGAGCCGATCTGAAACCCTAGTGGCCCAAGACGCGTAGTAAATGGCAATTGCCCAGGATACAAAAAATTGCGACAAAGCGAATAAATAGCCAACATTTATAGTCCCAATAACCTTGATGCTGAAGAAGCCGGGGGCAGCTCCAGCACCTATGGGAAGTAAAAAATAATACACAGTCGAGAAAATCCACCATCCGAAAAGAAAAGCCGTTTTCCTTTTATGAATCTCAATAAATTTGGGATTCCTTGCAATAGCAGCCCAATCTTCCTGTTTCTGTGCCACGGCGAATTACTCCTTCCTAGGAATGGTTTCAAGGGATGTCATTGCATCCCTTTGTTTAGCCAGACATTTCTACTCATCACAAAGCGAGGCCACAGTTCTATCTCTTAATCCCCAAGTTCACTTGACCACGCCGATATTTAAAAAAAAATAGAGTTGAAAAAGTTGTCGAGACGAGTTTACCCACTGAGAACTTTACAAGTTGCAGCTAATCATAAGCAGTTAGTTCGGTGGTGAACGACCGTTTATTGTTACCAACATGTATTTTCGATCAAAAATCTCTAAAAAATACGATTGGAAGTCATTACTCCGACCCATAAAAGACTTCAGAAGTTCACACGTAATTTTAAAGAATTGACCAAATAAAAAGAGAAAACGTCTTTGAATATCTAGAATGAGGAAACTCGAATACAAATGGGCTGAAAAATCTTGGCTAGTTAAGGATGGGTTTGGATTCGACGGGAATGTGTGGTGGATTCTAATTCCAGATTCAAGCGTGCTTTTGAACTGGACCCTTTTGTAGAGAACCTGTTGACTCACTGGAGAATCTCCCACGGCGGTTTCAGTTATGCTGGTAGGCTCAGTCGATCCACCAACTGGATTCTTATTCAGTTTGTCGATATCTATCTACGGTTTGGCTGTTCTTGTTTACTAAAATTATGTTAAAAAGAGATGTTTTCCTTACATATATCTAAATGTGTGTCCTGCTGCCTTTCAAAAATTTTGCCTACCCCTCAAAGTTAAAATTATATGGACCTTGATGTCAACCCAAAACTTTCATCTCCATAGCTCTAAGAACGTAACTCATCGATAATAGTGCTTAATAAGTTTGTTTCATGGACTGGGTTTCTAAAAAGTCCAAATTTTAGAAAATACTTGCCAACAATACGCAAAAGTCTTAAAGATAAAATTCTCCGAGCGGAACTCGGCGCTTCTCTGAAGCCTTAATGAGTATATATAGGTTTATTTTTAGCAAACGTTGAGATTGCGAGTAAGCGCTCCCACGTATTTTCTTGTCAATTTTACTTTGTCCTAAGTCCAGTGTTCTTTTTGAAATATTTAGTCCCTGTGTCCGATTGGTTGCGCGTTGAAGATTGCAATGTGTTTGGGGTTTTCAAGACGGCAGATTGCGGAAAGCAGGCTCAAAGACTTGTGGTCACCTAAATTGGCTTGAGGCAACAAATCGATCTGATCATATACGGACTTGAGTGGTTGTATTTACGGGCATTACGTTTTCTAACTGTTTCTTAAAACCATTTCACGGGGGTGAAAATGAATTACCTTGAGGCTTACAGGGAATCTTTGGAGAGCCCGGAAACCTTTTGGGGTAGGGCTGCAAATGACATTTCTTGGGACAAAAAATGGGATGAGGTGGTCGATGTCTCAAACCTTCCTTTCGTAAAGTGGTTCAAGGGAGCTAAACTAAACACCTGCTACAACGCCATCGATAGGCACGTCGAGGCTGGACTGGGTAGCCAGGTTGCTGTGATCTATGACAGCCCAGTCACACAGACTATTTCTAAAATTTCGTATAGTGAACTTCAGGCACGAGTGGCTAAGGTCGCCGGGGTATTGAAATCTCTCAATGTTTCCAAAGGCGATACCGTTTTGATCTATATGCCAATGATTCCCGAAGCCCTTGTGTCCATGTTGGCATGTGCGCGCTTGGGGGCCATCCACTCCGTTGTATTTGGAGGCTTTGCCCCTCGAGAACTTGCAGTTCGAATCGACGATGCAATGCCTAAGGTAATACTATCCGCTTCATGCGGCATAGAAGTAAAGCGTGTGATACCTTACAAGCCTTTGCTGGACGAAGCCATCGAATTATCCAATCACAAACCCGAGAAGTGTATTATTTATCAGCGAAACATGGCTGTGGCTCCTCTGAATCCTGGTCGCGATCTTAACTGGGAGGAATTGGAAACGGCAGCTGATCCGACGGATTGCGTTTCTGTTGATGCCACGGATCCATTGTACATTCTGTATACTTCTGGAACAACCGGCAAGCCTAAAGGAGTTGTCAGAGACAACGGAGGGCATGCGGTAGCCCTGCGTTGGAGCATGAAGCACATCTATGGCATAGGTCCTGGAGAAGTTTATTGGGCGGCCTCAGATGTCGGTTGGGTAGTTGGGCATTCTTACATTGTTTATGCGCCACTGTTGATCGGCGCCACTACAATTCTCTACGAAGGCAAGCCGGTTGGAACACCTGATCCAGGAGCATTCTGGCGCGTAATATCAGAACACAAAGTAAAGGCTCTTTTCACTGCCCCTACGGCTATCCGGGCTATAAAGAGGGAAGACCCCAATGGTATTTTTATGAAAAATTACGACCTCTCATCCTTTGAAACCCTCTTTCTGGCAGGTGAACGGACTGATCCCGATACTTATTTTTGGGCGACCAATTTGCTTAAACGTCCGGTAATTGATCACTGGTGGCAGACCGAAACCGCGTGGGCAATAGCCGGAAATTTCAGGGGACTGGAATTTTTTGAAATTAAACCGGGTTCAGCTACAAAACCAATGCCCGGGTATGATCTAAAGATACTCGACGCATCGGATGGCAGGGAGCTTGGGCCTAATGAGAACGGAATCATTTGTGTGAAGCTTCCTCTACCTCCAGCAAATCTTCCAACCTTATGGAACGACGACAAACGCTTTGTTGAGTCTTATATGAGTCCTTTTCCCGGATATTACCTAACCGGTGACGGTGGGTACATTGATGAAGATGGCTATGTCTTCGTTATGGGCAGGATCGACGATGTGATCAATGTTGCTGGACACAGGCTTTCCACAGGTGGCATGGAGGAAGTCCTTGCGAAACACCCTGCTGTAGCGGAATGCGCTGTTGTAGGCGCGTATGACAACCTTAAGGGTCAGACGCCTCTGGGGTTTGTGGTGCTTAAAGCAGGTGTCTCTCAGGACAGGGATGAAATAATCAAAGAACTTATCCAGATGGTAAGAAATGAGATAGGAGCAGTGGCTTCTTTCAAAAAGGCTGTTATTGTCGACCGGTTGCCCAAAACAAGATCAGGCAAGGTGTTGAGAGGAACCATGCGTAAGATCGCGGATGGCGAAGAATATTCAGTTCCTTCGACTATCGATGATCCGGCAATTCTCAATGAAATTGGAGACGCCTTAAAGACAATAGGTTACGCGGTTGAATAACCTTGGTCAGACGGTAGGATAGCATTACTTTGAGAGATTAGTAGATCTCTCAAGGTGACGCATCCGGTCATCCTGAGTTTATGGGCCAAATAAATGAACAGATAGGCGGTCTGAATCGCGTCCTCAAGCGCATCGTGTTTTTCAAACAGAGGCAAGTTATATTTAATCGCCAGTTTGTTTAGATTGAACGACTGTTCGACAGGATCATCCGAATAAGTGTGCCGCCGCTTGTAGTCTTCGAGGGATTGCGAGAGCTTGAGGGTATCAAGCCATGTGTTGCCTAAAGTTGCTCCAAAATTTTTTCTACAAGCTTTTCCCAGAAAAGTCAGGTCAATCTTCAGAAAATGGCCTACCAATACCGCCCCATGGCAGTATTCAATAAACTTGGGAAGGCTATCTTCTAACGGAGGGGCTTTCTCAATTTGTTGAGGAGTGATTCTGTGGATCAGTGTGCTGTTCTTAGGTAGCGGTTTGGATGGTCGAGCATAACAGAAAAAACTGCCTCCTATCATGATTCTCAAATTCTTTACTCTCACAGCCCCTATGGAAACTACTTCGCTGTTCCGAGGATCTAGGCCCGTCAATTCAGTGTCTAACACGACATATTCGTATTCATCAAAAGGCTTGTCCTTGTCAAACGTCTTAAAATAACGTCGATTATTCTTGATCAATTCATGTCTATTAAAACCGAGCCATTCGAGAAGTTTTTTCAATTCTATTACTCGTCATTCTAAAACACGAAATTCGTTCTTGAGGTAGCCCTGGATCCTGTTTATAACTTCAAATGCGTCTTTGAGAGTATGTTTTTCCCGATCAGTGAGTTCGCTGGGGTCAATGTAGTTGTCCGGTTGTTTGCCTTCTTCAATCATTCTCAATTGATGGACAAGCCTTATCTGCATCTGGAACTCATACGCTTCTCTGGTTTCAGAGTATAACTCGTTAGGAATAAAACTATGTTCTCCAAGCGTTGCTATTCTGTCTAAGGTGTTGGTTTGGCGCAGTCCGTGTCTGAGAGCCAGTACACGAGCGAAATCAACGAATGGGACCAAACCCCTGGTCTTCAGATCTAATCGATTTTTATATTTGCCGTCTTTTTCAACCAGAAAATTCTTGAAAAAGGACAATGGGGATTTTGTTGATATGCAGTCTCTGGCCAAATGCATGAGAAAAATACCCCTGTTCGGGGCTTGGTTTACAATATAGTCTCTAAGTTTCTCGGCTAGACTCTTTTCTCCATACCCCCCTCTAAAGTCAAAAAAGATTGTAGCGTGTAACACGGCTTGTGGCTCGGGAGCATTCATCCAATTGTCGAAATAATTTCGCCAAACAGCATAAGGTTTTCTCCATTTTGGGTTTGACGCCATGATTTCCCCCTTGCACAAGGGGTAACCACACGCTGCAAGATGCTTGATGGCAATATTCCCAAACCGCCTGAAATAAAGCTTGGCGTCTTTAACGTAATCCCATCCCTCCGGTGGTGTCTCGTAAATCAAAGCGTTATCTTGATCAGTTTTGAATGTTTGCTCCCTACGACCTTCACTGCCCATTGTCAACCAACAAAAAGGGTAGGGCGCAGGACCAAGCTCTTGATCCAACAGGTAGATCACTCTGCTAACAATGTGATCATTTAAAATTGAGATCATCCTGGTGACGTCGTTTGCTTTGGCGCCTTCTAGAATTAGTGAGCGGACAATAAACGGCATTTTTCTGGAAAGAGGATACAATCCCTCAATCATTTTCTGCGCAACTATTTCCCTATAAAGTGAAATTGGTGAATCACCTTGATCTACCATAATGTCATGCGCAGATATTACTCCTGTTATTCCGTTAGGTCCCGAAACAGCCAGGTGATGTGTCTGTGAGTGCATCATTTCAACAAGGGCGTCGAAGCAGATTGATTCTTCAGAAATAGTTTTGACTGGAGCTGACATTATGCTCCCCACAGACACGGAAGGATCAACACCTTTAGCTACCACCTTGTTTCTTAAATCATTATCCGTAATTATACCTACTACCTCTCCTGTAGTATCAACAACTAAAAGAGATCCGATTTTGTCTTGAGACATTTTCCCTGCAGCCTTTTGAATAGAATCAGCTGCAAGGATGGTTTCTATGGATCGCTTTATGACATCTTTGATAGGCGCATTGAACAGTCTAAGTCCATCTTCAGCGCGAGGTCGAAGTTTCTCACTTCTAATCTGTTCATAAACCTGACCGATGGAATCTCTTGAGAGTCGCTCCCACAAGTGAGCCGCGAAGTTAGGCCTTTCGCGAATCAGGTCCATGAAAGTGTCGCGGTCTAGAAGATAACAAAAAGTGTCCTCAATAGCCGTCACATCAAAAATCGACTTACCGCCGCTGATTATTGACAAAATTCCAAAATAGTCGGTTTCCTCCCTCATGTCTTTTAACTGAAGCCCTTCCGCAGGATCGTCAGTCTCGATCCTGACACCACCCTTTTGGATGAAATAAACATATTTAACCTCTGAAACGCCCTGTTCAAGGATTCTAGCGCCTCGAGGGAAGAAATCCAGAATGATCCGACCTGCTATTTTTCTGAGAGTGATGTTTTCGAGTTCATTGAATGGGACCACTCTTTTCAAGAAATGAACCACTGAAATAGGATCAGCAAAATGAAACTCTGAATTAGTGCTCATTTGATCTCCTAAGATTTTAAATTATTTCAAAATCAGAAAAGTTTTCAGTCAATGAGTCTTCTTCTAACAACATCCACTGCCCTGTTCATAATCGAAAATGTTTCTTTCAACATAGACCGCTCGATGTTTGACAAATCGCAAACTGCAACAAAGTTGTTCAAAGGAACCCCAGCCTCAATCTGTTTCAACTGGTTCATGATCAACATTTGAACGTTAAATTCATACGCCGTTGAAACGTCCTGAATAGTCGCCGAGCTAAATATTCCACTATCCGACAACCTTCGTAAGCGAGCTAGCGTGTTGGTTTCAGTTATTCCATAATTAAAAGCCATCAGGCGCGCAAAGTTGACAAACGGCTCAACCAATTTAGCCTGTATGTCAATCCCGGGGGAAGAAGATCCATCAACTTCGACTGCATTGTCTCTAAAGAATGTGACAGGAGAAAAACCATTCACAAAATCGCTGGCGAGCATCTGCCTGAAAATGGCAGCTTGCTTCATTTCATTGGAAACCAATTGCCTCAATGTCTGCACCCAAATATCGTGACCGAATAGGGACCGGAAGTCTAGAATTCGTTTGTTAATCAATAAATCCGGAGGTATGGGGTGACGAATAGCCTCTGTAAAGTATTTCTTCCACACAGAAAAAGGCTGTCTCCATCTGGGATTTGAAGCGCAGATGGTGGTCTTCAGAACTTGGCCACAGCATGATTTTAGAACATCAGCCACAGAACAGGCGAACTTCTCCATATAATCAAAAACCACAGAGGTCATTGTCTCATCTGTTAAATCTTCAAATACCAGCCCATTGTCGTAGCACGGAAAAAGACTGGTCTCCTTTCTACCTGAATCTCCGAACAGCAATCGAGTGAATTTGAAAGGAGCTTTGCCAATTCTTTTTTCAGTCAACGCCATGACTTTGGTCACGAAACGATCATTCATCAACGCTACTAGCGTCAATAAATGACTCGATCTTGCCCCCTGTTCTATCAGCCGTCTCACAATCGAAGGCAAACGCTGATGAAAAAGATTGAGATTATTGGTGTCGGTTTGATTGGCCATTTCACGTAGTAGAACCACCGGAGCGGCCACCTGATTGACCATGATGTCATGAGCGCTCACAATTCCGATAATTTCAGAACCATGTTTTACAGCCAGATGCGTGATTTGTTCTCTGATCATTTTGATCATGGCTTCAAAACAAATCGCTTGGGCTGGGATGGTCTTCACCGGGCTAGACATGATAAGATCAACTGGAGTTTGGTAATCCAGATGTTGGGCTACTACCTTAGCTCTGAGGTCCTTTTTGGTCACTATTCCTATTATGTTGCTTGAGGAATCCCTAACAAGTATTGAGCCAAGCCCTTGCTGTGTCATTAGTTTGGCTGCTTCAATTACTGATAATGTTCTCTCGACAGTAACTGCTGGATTTCTAACAATTTGTGAGACAAGAGTCGAAAAGTAATCAAATCTTCCAGCATCCATCACTGGAATCCGTCCAGCTCTCAACGAAGCATATATTTCCGAGATTTTGTCCTCGCTGAAACCGAATCTGAAATGTTTCTCCAACCCAGGATTCCGAGCGAGAAAATCCAGAAACACCCGTTTACTGGCAACCAAACAGAAAGTGTCTTCCACCGCCTCGACATTGACATCGGGAGAACTGCTGCCTAATATCCACTCAGCTCCAAAAATGGACCCTTCACCGCCAAGATCTCTTAAAGTGACATGATCCTGATCAACCCCCAAGAATACTTTTACTGCGCCTCTTTGTATAATGTAGAGATGCTCAACTACAGGTCCGTTTTGTCGAAAGATTATAGCGCCTTTTGGAAAATACTCTACCTCAAGAGATTCAACGAACTCCATAAGGCTTTCTTGAGAGGCTCTGTTGAACGGCAAAGTCTCGCTAATAAACTGATAGATGACCTTGGGAGCCATTACAATCCAAACCTCTTTTTGAAAATGCAGCCCCAAACACTATCAATCATGGCAGGCCAGATAACACGTTTTACATCCTTATGGCGCCTCAGGAGATCGAAAATGAAAGATGCCAGACATTTAGAAATATGTAGGTAAACAATTTTTTCACGTCGCAATAAGATTCTTTGATGACCTAGATTAAATTCCTCTCGGCCAACTTCACAGCAACACGAAAATCAAATTATCAGTGGCTTTATAACGCAAATTTTTGATGTTATATTCAAACTTTCTTGACAAAAAGACAACTTACATTGTATCTCTATCGACTAATCGACTATACGTGTTTTCCTTCTAACCATCAACATCTTATCCAAATTAGAGACTAATGATCCGAACATCACTTGATGTGGGATTTAACTTTTAAGACGGTTTTCGGTGCGGGATATCAAGGCGGCGATATTAATCACGTCAGATCAAAGCGTGCGTTTAGAAAATGGTTCTTAAATGGTATCGGCGGAGACGGACGGGCTGATATTCTAATTTACAGTCTCTGACATCAGTTCAGGACCCAATTCTATTTCAAAGCGGCTTCTTTTGGAAGGGGGATAAACTGGACAGGGCAAGGTTTAGTTTGTTCACAACTTATGTGATTCCCTCTGATCCAACAACATCTTAAAGGAGGGTTTTGTGATGGATGATTCCCCGAAATGGTACGACTCTCACCTGAAAGTGTACCAAGATGTGGCCTATGTTAAGGGGATGGACGAGTACAAGGCGATGTATGAACAATCCTTGGAAAATCCTGACGCCTTCTGGGGTCAAAAAGCCAAGGAATTTCTGGTGTGGCAAAAAGAGTGGGACACAGTATTAAACTATGATTTCCACAAAGCCATCATCGAGTGGTTCAAAGGCGGAATCCTCAACGCATGCTACAACTGTCTTGACAAGCACGTTGACCAGTTGAAAAACAAGGTCGCTTACTATTGGGAAAGCGACAATCCCAATGAGTCCAGGACCGTTACCTATCTGGAGCTTTACAGAGAAGTAAACAAGTTCGCCGCGTTACTTAAGTCCAAAGGTGTTAAAAAGGGTGATCGGGTAATTATTTATATGCCCATGATCGTTGAATTGTCTGTTGCAATGTTAGCTTGCGCAAGAATTGGGGCCATCCACGGTGTTGTTTTTGGAGGTTTTAGCGCTGAATCTATTGCCAGCCGCGTTCAGGATTGCGGAGCCAAGACCATCATTACCGTAGATGGCGGCTTTAGGGGAGGCAGACCGCTAGCTTTGAAAAAAACAGTCGATGAGGCATTAACACAGTGCCCGGACGTAAATACGGTAATAGTTTTCAATAGGTGCGGGCTAGATCTTCAACTGGATCCCAAGAAAGAGTGTTGGTGGCACGAAGCAATTGCAGACCCATCCTTGCCGGACTATGTGGAACCAGAACCAATGGAATCTGAGGATCCTCTCTTCATTCTCTATACTAGTGGAAGCACCGGTAAGCCAAAGGGTGTGGTTCATACACATGCCGGATACCTCGTCTATGCTGCCCTGACCTGCAAAATTACATTTGATCTCAAGCCCGAGGAGACTTTTTGGTGCACAGCTGACATCGGTTGGATCACAGGTCATACTTACAGTGTCTATGGCCCATTGATCAATGGGTTTACGAGCGTATTGTTTGAAGGTATCCCGACATATCCAAGTTTTGACCGTTATTGGGAAATAGTGGCCAAACGAAAAGTCGACAAATTCTATACTGCGCCAACAGTAATCAGATCCTTGGCCAAAGAGGGAGGGGAATTTGTTGAGAAGCACGATGTATCGTGTCTGAAACTGCTGGGAACAGTTGGTGAACCGATCAATCCAGAGGCTTGGCGTTGGTATTATCATTATGTGGGAAAAGATTGGGCCCCCATTGTGGATACATGGTGGCAGACGGAAACCGGTGGGCATATGATGACACCTCTTCCAGGAGTTGGTCCTATCAAACCCGGTTCTTGCTCTTTTCCCTTTTTCGGAGTTGATCCTGTAATCCTTGATCCTGACACAGGAAAAGAAGTCGAAATTCCAAATCAAGAAGGGGCGCTATTTATTAAACGCCCTTGGCCTGGCATGGCTAGAACCGTATACGGTGATCATGGCAGATTTATTGAAACTTATTTTAGTAGGATTCCGGGTCTTTATTTTACGGGCGACGGAGCCAAAAAAGACGAGGATGGGTACTACTGGATTATTGGTAGGATCGACGATGTCCTTAATGTTTCTGGTCATCGACTTGGAACCGCAGAAGTCGAATCGGCTCTCGTCTTGCATCCTCAAGTTGCTGAGGCAGCGGTCGTCGGATTCCCTCATGATATCAAAGGCCAGGGAATTTATGCATTTGTGACACTAAACACAGGCGTAGAAAAATCTGACGACCTCAAGAAAGAGCTTGTAAAGTTGGTTCGGACGCAAATTGGACCGATAGCGACTCCAGATGCTATTCAATGGGCTGATGCGTTGCCTAAAACCAGGAGTGGAAAAATTATGAGACGTCTGCTAAAAAAGATTGCCGCTGGCAGTGTTGAAGAACTTGGCGATATTTCAACATTAGCAGATCCCTCAGTCATGGAAAATCTTGTCAATGATCGCGTAAAGATCTAGCTAACACTGTTAATTCTTCATTTGAGGTGAGGTTAGCTTCTGGAATTAATTTTCATGAGCAAACCTCACTCTCCAACATTAAATCAAGATGTTACATCTTTCATTTTCATCGACTCAGGCGTGTGATTGTTTCTCATCAAGACATATTTTTCCTGCAGGAATCAGGGATAGCTTGATTTACTTGCCTAGGTTGTTGTAATTGATAATTATCGCTGAATCTCACGACGATGTTTTTGCGCAAGGTAGCTTGTTGGCAAAGGTCGATCACGCAAGAAAAATTGAGGTGAAAGTTGGCTTTCAAGGTAGGGGTTGTTCGAGACACCAGATATCTCGATCATAAGCCAGGTTTGATTCATCCTGAGAGTCCGAGTCGATTGCGAAGCGTCTATCGGATGCTCGACAAGGAATTCGGCAACCGGGTTGTCCATCTGGACCCCCAGCTTGCTACCCTTGAGCACCTCGAAATGGTTCATACACCCAGTTATGTCAAATTGATCATGTCTACTGCGGAGAGAGACTTTACCACGTTGGCTTCAGATACTTTCGTAAGCTCTAAGTCATATCTGGCTGCCTGGTTGGCAGTTGGGGGATGCATCAGAGGAATTGACGCGTTATTTTCTGAAAGCGTGAGGTCATGTTTCTGTTTGGGACGTCCTCCAGGGCATCATGCGCTGACTCACAGGGCAGGCGGTTTTTGTATTTTTAATAATATCGGTGTAGCCGCTAAATACGCTATCGAAAAATATGGTCTGGAAAGAGTGCTCATTGTTGACTGGGACATTCATCACGGAAACGCCATCCAGGACCTGTTCTATTCTGACAACAGAGTTCTCTATTTTTCATCTCATTATATGGGTTGGTATCCCAACACGGGTGACTGGGAAGAAACAGGTGAGCTTAAAGGAAAAGGATACAACGTAAATGTTCCGGTTCCCAAGGACATGGTCGATGCCGATATAATTCATATTTATCGTGATGCCTTGAGCCAAATAGTTAAAAAATACAAGCCTCAGCTTTTTCTTGTCGCTGCAGGTTTTGATGCGCACAAAGATGATCCACTAGGTAGGACCAGGCTAACGGAAAAGGCCTACTATTGGTTGACACAGTTGATCCTTCAACTCAGTGATTCGGTCAACAGCGCCCCAATACTTTTTTCCCTCGAAGGAGGATATGACAACTATGCCCTTGCTATCTCGATAAAAGAGGTCCTGGGCAATCTTGCGTTCGAGGGCAGACGAGAGAGAATCCCTTCTTTTAAGTCTGAAAAAGCTCAAGAAGTGCTGGACAAGCTAAGAAGTGTTCACAGCAAGCACCGTATTTGGACAACTTGATTGAAAAGCTTGAACAATTCGATGTCTAAAGATAAACTGAACTTTGACTCTGAGCTGATTTCAGAATAGTGATTCAAACAGGGGTTTCCGGTCAACTCTGGTTGGGTAAAGTAACAAAAACTAACTGTTGAAAATAAATATAAAAAATACACAGCACAATATAAACATTGCATTCTATTAAACATAAATTTCCTGATTGGTTTGTTCTGGATAGCAAGAAAAATCATCCCGATATGATAAGCGCAAGAATTAAACCGCAAAACCCTTCGGCCAATCTCAAGTCTTATTATGAAGCTTGCCGCAACTTCTCTTGGACAAAACTTGAAGATCATTTCACGTCAATAAGATCTGGCAACTGCAACATAGTCTCACAGATGATCGACAGGTGGGTTTTGGATGAACAGCGTGCCCATAAACCGGGTTTTATTTTTGTTGCTGACGGCGATGATGGAAGTTTCACATATTTTATGTTGAAAGAATATTCTTGCCGCTTGGCAAATCTCTTGGTTTCCCATGGCCTGGAGAAAGGGGACCGTCTTGTAATTAACCTGGCTCCATGTTCCAAGATGTATTTGATGATGCTTGCCTGCGCTCGCATCGGTGTGATTTTTTCGGTAGTTGATGCTGGTCTGGGAACGGACGCCCTTGATCACATGCTGTTAGATATCAAGCCTAAAGCAATTCTCACTGATCTACTCACAGCCCCGATTTTTGATACTGTCACGTATAAAAAATTCGATAAGGTTTTTGTTGTAGGGTCCGAAAATACTCTGGTTTTTGATAATGAAATCTTGATTGATGACTTGATTGGTCAGTATGAACCAGAATTCCCTGCAAGGGAGTTTGCTCCTGATACACCTCTTTTTATAGTCTACATTTCCGGCGCGACTTCAGCTCCTAAAGGTGTAACACATTCACATAGAATAATGCTTGGAGCATTTGCGACTGCTAGGTATGTTCTTGACTTGAACCAAGATTCGGTTTTTTGGTCGGATGCTGATCCTTCTACTATGGTTGGCATAGTATATGGCTGTTTTGCGCCTTGGCTCTGTGGGGCAACGGCAGTGACTCTGGGGATTCCTTTTTCTCCTTCGGCCTGCTGTCTGGCTCTTGAAAGGCTCGGAGTCTCTGTCTGGTTAACTAATCCGCTAAACTTGGAAAAATTGAAGCTCGGGGGAGACGATCTCTCGGCTGGTTATGACTTTTCTAAACTATCTCATATAGTCTCATTAGGTAAGAATCTTGATCCGGAAATGTTCTATTGGGTTAAGGACAAATTCAAGGTTGGACCTCATGATTCGTGGGCGATGACCGAAGCCGGCATGATTTGCCTGGCCAACTATCCCTCGGAACAAATAAAGCTCGGCTCCATGGGAAAGCCTTTTCCAGGGCTTGAAGCTCGTATAATCGATGAAAAGGGAGAGGAACTGCCTATCTTGACTTTGGGGGAATTGGCCTTTAGAGCCAATTGGCCTTCTCTGATGCTGGGAATATGGAATAGCGACTCTAGAACTCAAGCATATTACAGGGATGGGTGGTTTCTGACCGGAGACTTGGCTCTAAAAGATGAGGATGGATACTATTACCATCACGGAAGGCGTGATGATTTGTTGAGAGTTGGATGCAAATGTGTCGGGCCTTATCTGATTGAGATTGTAATGAGAAAGCATTCTGCGGTAGATGATGTTGCGGTTATTCTTAAAAGGGGTGTAGGGGATGATGCCTTTTTCAAGGCCTATGTAAAAACCAAGAACGGTGAATCACCATCTGCGGAATTGTCTGAGAGCCTTCTCCGATTTGTGAAAAGCTCCATGAATGAAGAAATTCCGGTACAAGAGATCGAGTTTGTTAAAGAATTGCCCAGATCATCCAATGGTAAGGTTTTGCGCCGAGTCTTGTCCGCCTGGGATTTGGGACTACCGACTGGCGACTATTCAAAGCTTTCAGGATGCGCTACAGAGATCTGACCGTCTGTGTTACATGGTTCACAATTTAATAGTTGGTTTGGCGCAACTTCATGGTAAAGAAGTGACACAGATTGATTCCAATTTGGGGATAAATTCTCATTATTGCTTGAAACTGTTGATGTCTTAGAACATATGCCTCGGTCTTGGATGCGGCTACACATGTGGCATTTGGAGACATTCGCGTAAAAAGGCTGAGTTCTCCCATAAAGGATCCAGGTCCGATCGTAACCTTCTCTACCTGCTCAGGAGTTCCATAACCTTTGTAAATAGTTATATCCCCGCTTACAATAAGGTATATGGACGAGTTTTCCTCCTGCTCCCTAATTAGGACATCGCCAGGCTCATAATGTTCTACGTTTACTACCGATGCGATAGCATGAAGTTCTCTAACACCCATTCCCTCAAATATGCTAAATTTCTTGAGATTGTTTATTTTATCAACGATTTGGGGCATCACACCTACCTCATTGTTAACACAGTTCAAGGCGTACATCGCCGCTTCACGGACTTCCTGGAACGGGTCATTCAATTGCGCTTCCAGAACCGGTATAAACGATTTTTCAGGGAAAGTGTCTGCGATTACTAGTATGGCTAGGAATCTCTTTACAGAATCATCTGAGCTGGCTAAGAAAGTCAGAACCCTCTGATAGGTTTCCTGACGAATTAAAGGGAACAACTTCCGGCCTTTTTCGATCTTTTCAACAAGTGGAATTTCCTCTATGAGTGGTATCAAAAAGGGCACGATTTCACGTCGCACGGAGTTTTCCACCAATTCAATTGCTAGTGACGCTGTTTCGCTCTGGAGCGCCTGATACATGAGCCGCATGTCCGCATGTGAGATCCACAAGGCATAAAAAATCAGACTCAGGGTTTCGTCATCGTCCTCCTCTAGATATTTTCTCAACATCTCGACCGAGGAAGATTGGGGCATTGAGTTAAGGGCATGAATCGCGACAAGATTTGAATATGCCAGGGCCAATTCTTTCCCTAAAAAAGGGATTAACTCAAAATTCTTGAGTCCCGATAACCTTATCACCTCGAGAATAGTATGTTTCGATCTGGTTTTACCGCTAAGCAGAGATACCTCAAGATACGGTAATATCTCCTCCCCGTAACACATCAAGGCTTCCATTGAGGCTTTTCTAACATCATCGTTTTCGTCACCGAGGAGCTTGATAAGATGATTAACCGCCCTCATGTCCTTGGTTCCAGTGCATGACAAAGCGGCTTCGGCTCTCGTCAAAGGATTGGCGTCTTCAAGTAATTTCAAAGCAACATCAGGATCTATCCGAGGAGCCTCAATCACTATGTCATCATCTGGCTTGTCTGACCTTACTTCGACTGATACCGGACCATACTGAACAGCTCCGGAACCTCCATCAAAAGCTCTGACTGACTCTATTTGATCGAAATCTATTTCGCGCTCTACAATGACCTGCTTAAGGGTTTTCTTATACCGCTTTCTAAACAGAAACGTTTCATAAACCCAGTGAACGGCTAGAACCAAAGCGACAGCAGAAAAGTATCTTGCGCTAAGTATCGGTTTGAGGAAAATCATTATCAGAGAGCCTGACAGCATACCCATTTTCAATACTGTGCCTCGAACAAAGGTACGACTCCAGTTCTGTAATTCTGACGGTATTATGTTGAAGAAAATCTTGTTGACAGGACCGGCCACGGCGCGTTGGATAAGAATCGTGGAAAATTGCCCATAAGCCGCAACAAATATGTTGAAAAAGCCGAGGAGTCCAGCAAACAAGAATGTGAAATTTAACGGTTGAATCAAAGCCGAATTGGTCAGTCCTATGGTCTGGTAAATTCTCCCCATGAAAAAGAGAAGGAAAAAAGAAACAAGAGTGGTTGTGCCTCTGAAAAAGCTCAAGAAAGCAATTAGGGCCTGCTCAGAATCAAAAGTGGCATTAGCTATTACACTGAACTGATAGAAAAAGATGGGCAACAAGATATTGGGGGTTAGCCCTATAACAATCAGGTATCGGATTATGGGATACTTTGCGATTAACCCCGGAACCTCTGTGATTCCTATCGTATTGCCTTTGGAGGAGGACTTTGCTTCTTTCTTTGGACCAAAATAGCCTGAACCTGACATCAGTGTGTAGATGCCTACAGCGGTCGATGTTGCGGCAAACAGAATGAGAGTTTGGTCCTCCCCGAAAAACATTGTGAAAGGCTTGGTGCCAAAACTACCAATCGTTGTGGCTAGAACCTGAAATGCTGTTATGAATGGGAAAATTCTTTTGCCCTGTCTCGCGTCGAACAAATCCCCAGCGACATTCCAGAGGTAAACAAGCATTATCGAGTCAAGAAGATATAGGAGTTGATATAGAATGGGGTACGCGATGGACATGTCCTCTTTAATCATAACGAACAGCCCGATACTCGCTGCCCCGTAAAAAAGCATGAATCCTGACAATATAGAATAATCCAGAAATTTCTTACCGAGGCGATTGGCGACTCCAAAGACCGCAAATGTCAACAAAGCGTTTATCACAAGCATGTACGGAATATACTCAGGGCCATATCTCTTTAGAAAAGCAGCATCAACGTAATTTCTGAAAAAGGCCAAGCCCAAGGAAGAAACAAAAAAGATGCCTGCTATCCACAGGAATTTTTTGAATTCATGCGGGTATACCTTTAAATATTTTTCTAAAAACTTTTTCATTTGGCGATCTTGTTCGAGACTCGAGACATTGAAACCTTCATGTCGTAAAGAGACTGGTCTGAGCCATGTTGGCAATCTTTACGGTAGTTGCTGGAGCCTACATTTTTATCGGTCCAGGTCAACCTTATTCTCACATGTAACCCTCTGAACTGATCAAAGCTTTGGCCTTTTGTCCTGATCCCTTGGGGACTCTAAGAAACGTCGCGTTTGGGTTGCGCTTGTCTGATTTGGGAAAGGCTCCAAAAGTCGGATCAATCCCCGGATTTAGCTCCCAGAACGTTCTAGGCGTAATTCCCAACCATTGGGAAAGCGATCTAATCGACAAATCCTTGTTCAGCTTGAGGTTGTCCACCAAATCGAACTCCAATGGCGGCGTGGATGGAACATGTATGTCAAAATACTTTCGATTTTCATTGATAATTTTTAGCGCTATGACTCTTGGAATCAAGGTCTCGGAAAATGATGGAGCTACAACATCCCAATAGGTAAATCCAGGACTCTTTTTTGCCATTAATTCAATTTTATCGGTCCCATCTACAAAAGACGCAATTGAAAATAGCCAATCGAATTTCGAATTTTTGCTTCTGATCTGGTTAAACAAATTGGATGCAAGTTTAGTCGAAATAACCGGATCTCGTCGATCATCCCACTCGTTGGTCGATGACCATGTATTATTTGGCTTTAACGAGCCCAAGCTCCACCAACCGTATCCTCCGGATTTGGTTTTGGCAGTAGGCAAAAGGTCACTCAGAGCGGCGGCTACGTAAATAAGATCGGCAGGGAGTTTTTCCTCCGCCAGTGTAGCTCCGATAACAGGTCCTTGTACGGATAATCTTTCCAAAACATCAATAAGGCTTGCGCGTCGATCTAAAAGATAATAATTGACCTGATCCTCAATTCTTTCGGCTACATCTTGTCTTTCTAAGGGAACGCGAGATCCGGAGAAAAAAACACCGGACTTCTTGATTTGAGGAGGCAAATCATAATAAGGCCTGGAAACTAGTGTTGGTCTTCCAATCACGTTTCCAGGCCATAACATGCTTAAACCAAGTAATAATGTAAGGAGTGTTATTGAAAATTTTGGAAATAGGGCTCCACGATCTTTAGCGCATAATATCCAGTTTTTCATGGCGCCACACAATAATCGAACTGAAAAAATTTCTCAATAAGTAGCTATGAAATGAACTAAAGACCTGTCGAATGACATGTCATGGAAAATCAAAACTTGTTCCGCATGATCACTTGTTTATGTTTTCCTTCAATTCCTTGCCTGCCTTAAAGAACGGGAGGCGTTTTGATTTAACCGTGATTTGTTCCCCAGTCTTCGGGTTTCTTCCAGTGTAACCTTTATACTCTTTGACTACGAATGAACCAAAACCACGTATTTCTATCCTGTCACTTCTTTCCAGAGCTTCTGACATGGTATTGAAAACCATATCGACAATCTCTTCTGATTTACGCATAGGAAGCTCAGTCTCTTTCGACAATTGCTTCACAAGGTCAGATTTGTTCATAATCAACTCCATGATGAATTTGCATATTTTTGGGATTTTTCAAGATTGCCACATCCAACTTATAAACTTCATTGGGGCCCCGTCTCTAGCAAACGACGCCACTTAATCCAAAGTGCCTTTGATTATTAATACGCCTGGCTCAATATGACATTCCACGAGCATGGACCGCCAAATATACATATACAGCCTTGGGACGTAACTAAAACAGGTATTTGTCAATCCCGACAAATCAAAGCCTATTGTTATGGTCTTGGTCCCAAAATGTCAAGACAATTTGACACATTGACATTGGGGGGACATTTCTGACATGGTTAGTAACCAATGTTTTTCACATCCAACGAGAAATAGCGGTAATACAAACAAGTGATCTATTTCGCAGACTTACATGTTCACTCAAAATTCTCCAGGGCCACTTCTAAGGATAATGATCTGACACACCTGGCCTACTGGGCTTCTGTTAAAGGATTAGACGTCTTAGCTACCGGTGACTTTACGCATCCGCTCTGGAGAAATCAGATTATTGAGGATCTTGAGGAAGACGAACACGGCCTGTATCGACTCAGGAATAAATTGTCTCATTCTTTAGAGCTTCCTTTCGGAAAACATGATGTCTGTGCTGCACGGTTTATTCTAAATGTAGAAATCAGCTCAATTTATAAGAAGAATGGCAGAGTTCGGAAAATCCATAACTTAGTGTTCATGCCTGATCTAAGCAGCATGATCAGGTTCTGCTCCAAATTGGAACGAGTTGGGAATTTGAACTCTGATGGCAGGCCGATACTAGGATTAGACTGCAAAAATTTATTAGAAATAGCGCTCGAATCATCTCCATACTCATTCTTAATTCCTGCTCATATTTGGACCCCCTGGTTTTCGTTACTTGGCGCCAACTCCGGTTTCGATTCTGTCGAGGAGTGTTTCGAAGATCTCACAGGATATATATTTGCCTTGGAAACCGGTCTATCATCTGACCCTGACATGAATCGTAGGATTTCATTCTTAGATGAATACACCCTTGTATCGAATTCTGACACTCACTCGCCATCGAAACTCGGTAGAGAAGTAAATATATTTTCTGGAACGCCTAGCTATCAATCTATAATGGAATCCTTGAAAAGAGGTGGGCCAGGGTGTGAGCGAACCAAAGATTTAGCCACCCCTAGAGCAACTCTCATGGCGTCAGACAGGTTTGATGAAAACGTTGACAGGTTTTGGGGAACTATAGAGTTTTTTCCAGAAGAGGGGAAATATCATTGGGATGGGCACAGACGATGTGGTGTGAGAATTGATCCGAGATCAAAAATTCACAGCAATGACAAAATCTGTCCCGTTTGCGGACAACATTTGACAATAGGTGTGCTCAATAGAGTTATAGCCCTTTCCGACAGGCCAATAGCAGCGGTTGGGCCCAAGTCGGGCTTGTTTTGGAGGATGGCGCCGTTGATGGAAGTTATTTCTAACGCAATTGGCTCGGGACCCGGATCAAAGAAGGTGCTGGAGATCTACAAAACCATGGTTAATAAATTAGGTCCGGAACTCCAGATACTCTGGGCTTATGATTCTGATACCCTTGCCAAGCTGACGCCAGCAAGAGTTTTGGATGCCATTCAGATGATGAGGACAGGCGTAGTGAAAATCGAGCCGGGATTTGACGGGGTATATGGAAAAGTAACAATAGAACAAAGATCAAATGGGAACAGCGCCTGATCAAGACTCCAACGAACAGATCCACAAATTCCTGAGCCGTCGACTTGTTAAGAAACATTTAAAACGCTCTACCTAAATATTTTGACAGTAAACCGGCGCTTGACAAAACTGATATATTTAGATATTCACATATTGGTGATTAATGCGGAACAGGAAAAAGAAAATGTCTGGATCAAAGATATATTCTCTCAAATATTTGGGCTCTTACGTAGCTCTGGGGCTAATTCTGCTATTTGTGTCTCTAGCCAACGCATCGAATAACGGCGGGGAACAGTTTGAGATATTCAAAATTCCTGGTTCCCCCGGAGTAATTAGGCTTGAGAGTGTAAATGGAAGCGTCTTTAGCCTCTCAGATTATAGAGGGAAAGTTGTAATTATCAATTTCTGGAGAAAAAACTGCCCCTATTGCGCCAGTGAGAAAGACCATTTGAAAAAGATGGCAAAGATATTCAAGCCATCCGATTTGAAGATAGTGAGTGTGGACCTGTGGGATGATCCAATCTGGGTGAAGAATCAGGCCACAAAGACCGGAGAAGGTATAGATTTTGCGACAGGATTGAACGGCAGGAAGACTTACGTTGAAAATGTCGTTCGCGGTCGATTGATGGGATATTATGTAATCAACGAGGCTAATGAAGCGATCTTTGAAATCAAAGGATTCCCAAGTAGTTTTATAATGGATAAAGAAGGGCGAATTGTAGCAGGGCATACAGGTCTAGTTAACTGGATGGCGCCTTCGGTTCATCATAGCCTGGTTTCATTTATAGGGTCGCAAAATAATCAAGGACGTGGCGAGATATCGGATGAGGCTGAACTGAAATGGCTGGAGGAAATGATGTCTTTTCCAGACAAAAGAAATGTTAGTTTGATGAAGCTCATGAACCGGGCGTCTGAATCAATATAGGATTTAGCATAAACAGATTAGGAGGAACGCTTGTTAGAAACAGTTTTGTTAGGCGCCATAGTGGTAGGATGGGTTGCTCTGAACAAATGGGTGCTTCCCAAAATGGGAGTATCGACCTGAATGTCTCCCTCCTGCTCCCCACGTGTTGGGAAATCCGAGAAAAAACAATAAGAAAAAGCCGCTTTCGGGCTTAAGCCAAGGGATATGTGCAAGATGGAACTTTTATTAAAGAAGTCATCCGAGAACAGAGATAACAAGAATGGTATTCCTGGATCTCAGGAAGCAGGTTCTTTTGTAGATGGTCATGAGTCAGAGGCTCTAGCCTCTGCTAAGTTTGATAACGAATTTGAGGATCTTGAGGACAAGGATCAAATGTTCTTGGAGATCAAGAAGAAAGAATTCTCCAGGGAGGCGGAAATATTCAAGGCCCTTGGTCATCCAATTCGTCTGAAGATCGTATATGGTCTGTTGAAGGTGGGAGGATGCAATGTAAAGAACATGCAGGAATGTCTGGGATTGCATCAAGCTACCGTATCGCAACACCTCATTCATCTCAAAAGCCGTGGCATCATAACGTCCGAAAGACAGGGCCTCGAAATGGTATACACGGTCAACAACCGTTGGGCAAAATGTATCATTGACAATATCGAAAAGAATCAGAATGACCCCAACTTTGCCTGAGCCTTCGCTAATTCAACAAACGATGCGATTATTGTTGACCTGCCAAAGGTTTCGAGGTGTATACTGTCAGCAAGTTTTAATACGAGAAATAATAATGTGATTATGCTGCAGAGGAATCTCAAATGCCTGAACTAGTAAGATTTGGTGTGTCAATTCCCGAGGACTTGCTTGATAAATTTGACAATCTCATTTCCGTAAAGGGATATACCAACCGTTCAGAAGCAATTCGGGATTTGATAAGAGATAGACTAGTCGAAGATCAATGGAGTGGTTCAGGTCACGAAGTGGTGGGAACGGTTACAGTCGTCTACAACCACGAACAAAGTGACTTGGCCCAAAAGCTTACTGAAATTCAGCATCGAACCCATGATCTGATTGTTTCCGCAGTTCA
This sequence comes from uncultured Desulfomonile sp., assembly GCA_937930835.1. Classification (GTDB taxonomy): domain Bacteria; phylum Desulfobacterota; class Desulfomonilia; order Desulfomonilales; family Desulfomonilaceae; genus CAITZA01. The sequence goes on along the minus strand of CALGLN010000064.1, from coordinate 4,331 downwards.
TGTTCATTTGGATCATCATAATTGTCTTGAGGTACTGATTGTTCGGGGGGAGGCCGACCAGGTCAAGAAGATTGGTGAACTTCTGATCTCTACCAGGGGAGTTAAACACGGAAAGATTACGATGACTACCACTGGTAGTGAAATTGACTGAAAGGCCCTTTTTTGAACCAAGCCAGACATATTCTGTTATGCTATTATGCGTAGACCTTACTCATCGAAATGGGCCTGACGTCGCCCCTGCACGGCGGAGGCGCAAGTAACTGCAGATCTACGTTTAACCACTGGTAGTCAGGATTCAGCTCTCTTAGCTTACCGTCAGCCGGAAGGGTTGAATGCTCATTATATTCATAGGAGACTAAGAATATTCCGACCCCATATTCACTCGTCCTATCTATCATATATGCCGCTACAAACTCATCTTCCGTCATTTTGTTGCAAAGAGCTAATTCCTTGATCTCATCATTGTAAATCCTAATTAGCGCATATTTTGATATTCCCTGTTCGGAAAGCCTTATCAAGGACCTGGCTTCAGACGAACAAATATAGACCGTAGAAATAAAATCGAATTTGGACATGTATCTTGCAGCCACAAGCGCAGCTGTTCTTCGTCCTCCAACTGTATGATGGAAACCGTAATATTCATAGAGTTTTTGCTGAAGGTTTTCAGCTAGCTTATCACCTTTTTCGTATAATTCCCTAGATATGTAGCGAAGATGTTTCCCAAGATCCTCTGCAGCATAAGCTACTGGCCAGTCAATTCGCACATGGAAGTGTGAAACACCATATCTGTAGCTACTCTTAAGTGAAGGGTCTAACTGGATCAAAACAGAGAAATCCGACTTTAAAAGTCCTTTTATAAGTTTGGGAAACTCAACATCGTCGAAGAACCGCATACGTTGACGAAATACGTCTTTCAGATCAAGCACACCTAAATGGTGCAAATTCTCTTTTGTAACCTTGTTAGAGTCAAAAAACCGGATATGTATTTTGGAATCTGAAGGTATTGAGCCTTCCGAAAATATGACAATAAAATGCTTATGATTGACATATTCAATACCAACATTTCGGGCTCTCGGCTTGAGCTCCCTCATTTCCACAAATGGGTAGTCTTCGTTATTTTCTTTGAAAATCTTATAAGATTCAATTAATCCTTCGGAAATGAACAGTCTGTCAAGTTCATCCCTAAGAAAGAAATAAAGACACCTTCGATATCGATCATTCCAACTAATTTCATTTCTTCTAATATATGGCATTTAGAGAGCGCCTCACCAAAAAGACATAATTACACACTGTGTCCGGAATGTCACACCCGTTAATTTGATGGCCCATAGTCAAGTAAGGCTCAAGTAATGTCCGTGACACATAAAATATGGATGACCATCACTAGTCGATAGTTACGTGAGTATAATACACAATAACAGACCGTTGCAGGACTTGCAACTGACCGAAAAAAAATATATTTATTTATTCCAATTTTTTTAAGCTTATTCGGAAGGCATTTAACATGAAAGAGAACGAAACAGGCAAATATAACGCCGAAAGTCCGGAAAACGATGAAGTTGAGGATTTTGCCACCCTTTTCGAGGCCTCGCAGACCAGGAAATTGTCTCGAGAGGAGGATCAGAACAAGGTTGTAGCGGACATTGTCTCAATAGGTGACGAGTGGATATTCGTGGACATTGGCGGTAAGACTGAGGGCATAATATCAAAAGAAGAGTTTATAGATGAAAAAGGTGAGTTGACCCTAAAAAAAGGCGATTCGATTGCGGCCTATTTTATAAAAAAAACCGACGGAGAAATCGTGCTAAGCCGTAAAATGACCATGGCCGCTTCTTCAGAAGCTTTGAGGGAAGCTTATGAACGCGGGATTCCCGTAGAAGGGCTGGTTGTGGAAGAAAGGAAAGGTGGCTTTTCGGTAAAAGTTCTCGGTAAAAATGCCTTCTGTCCGTACTCTCAAATCGATTCACTTGCCTCAAGAGAGATCCATGACTACATAGGGAAGAAATTCTCTTTCAAGATCACTGAATATACCGAAAGAGGCAAGAATATTGTTCTATCGAGAAGACGAGTCCTTGACGAAGAGCGACTCGAAAGAATTGAAGAGCTTAAAAAGAGTCTGAGCATTAATGACATAGTGGACGGTATAGTCAAAAAGATTGAATCGTTCGGGGCTTTTGCTGAGATCGGAGGTATTGAAGGTTTGATCCCGATCTCCGAAATATCTTGGGGAAGAACAGAAAACGTTAGTGACGTGTTGTCATTGGGACAACACGTACGCCTGAGAATTATCAACCTCGATTGGGACAAGAATCGAATCACCCTCAGCTTGAAACAGGCCACGGACGATCCATGGCTTTCAGTGGAATCGAGATACCTGGTAGGTAGCAAGGTGGTTGGCCGCATAAGTCGCCTGGCCAATTTTGGGGCTTTTCTTGAACTCGAACCAGGTATAGAGGGATTAATACACATTTCAAATCTCGGACAAGGGAAAAGAATCAATCATCCTAGAGAGATAGTGTCCGTTGGAAGCAATCTCGAGGCCAAGATACTCTCGATAGACTCCTCGGCAAAACGAATTGGTCTAGAATTGGAAAGGGCAGCCAATGATGTTGACAACGAGGCTCCAGTGGAACTCAGAGCCGGCCAAATACTGGACGGAATAGTAGAGACAATACAAGATTACGGAGTATTCGTGAAACTGCCGGGGGGTAAGTCAGGTCTGTTACATTTGTCCGAAATTGACGGAGCCAGAAATCAGGATCTGAAAAGGAGATTTCCTCTGGGAACCAATCTCGAAGTTCAAGTGCTAGCCCTTGACGAGGCCAACAAAAAGATTTCACTTAGTTTGAAAGCCATGGGGCTACAACAAGAACGACAGCAGATGGATGAATTTTTCAGCGGGAGCAAAACCAAGCAATCATTCGGAACATTAGGCGATTTGCTCAAAGAAAAGTTGTCCATGAAATAACCCAAGTAACAAGGGAGGCTGTAAAACACAACCTCCCTAAAAAAGTTACCCAGAGTGCGGCGTATTTAGGTTGAACCTCAGGATTTTTTCACCTCGATTTTTCTAATCGCTTTCTTCTCATGCTGGGCCTTGGGGAGTTTCAATTCTAATACACCGTTTTTGAGAGTCGCCTCCACCTTATCCTGGACAATCTCGCATGGAAGCGTTATTGATCGTGTGAAACTCCCGTAGCTTCGCTCTATAGTATGTTTGTTTTCAGACTTTTCCTCTTTCTCTTCCTTTTTCTCACCTTTGACGACGAGCTGATCTCCTAGCAGATTCACCTCAATCTCACTAAGATCAATGCCGGGCAATTCAGCGGTTATCAGCAGGTCATCCTCTGTCTCTTTTACGTCGAAGGGGGGTATAAAAGCCTTAGCTTCCTCGCTAAAAGAAGGAAGCCAGTTCTTCCCGAAGAAATTCTCGAATAAGGCGTCCATCTGTTTCTTGAATTCAGTGACAGAACTCTCAGAAACAGCTCCAGGGGTTCTGTTAAACCAAGGGATTAAACTAGACATTTCTGAAGTTCCTTTCCGTATTATTTAAAAAACTCCTCTCTCGCAAAAACGACGTATATCCATAGTAACCGATCAGCAATACGCTACTTTCCGGTCCCCAGTCGAATATGAGTCAAGAGATTTTTGACCTTAAGACAAATGAGTCCCAATAAAGTTCTGTCCTTGAACCCGAATCGATCATTTTCCGCAGTAGTGACTCACGATCAATTCTCGGAGAAAGTCTTTGTAGGGAGAAAAAGCTCATGAAACAAAATACCGGGATATAATTGGCAAACGGCCCCCTGATGGAGGGTGTTCACAAAAAAAATGGGGACGTTATACGTCCCCTAAGGATAAGGAGGAATTGTGGTTATCATTTATCGAAGGGAAGCGATACCACTGTTACGCTTCTCTCGCCGCATAGGCGGGGTTTTGCTTCGTAGACGTGTCGGCCAAAACACGTAATCTTTTGTCCATCCGATAATATTATTTTACCAAAGGGCTTGACTAGCTTTGGCGCCAACTGTTGGCGACAAAGCAAACGACACATTGTAAAGTCCCGATCCCTGAAGGCTCCCTGAAACGAGTTTGAAAGGCATGTCAAGGAACTGGGGGAAAAGAGCGACAGTCTGGGAAATGGATCCGTTCATTGAGTTCTCTTCGTTTGCTCTTGATACTGGCCCATAACTAGCCGGCACATAATAGGAAGGCGCCTGATAGCGAACTAGTGGTCTTTGTGGCGTCATTTGAGACGCATACGGCTTACATTTTGTTATTCTCGAGGGAGCGCACACCGGCGGAGCGCACACGGGCGGAGCACAAACCTG
>CALGLN010000063.1 GCA_937930835.1 uncultured Desulfomonile sp. | reverse complement strand
ATTGGGATCGTTTCATCAATAGCTGACAGAACTTTTTTATGGGAAGCCTTGCTCCCTGCCGGGGCAGTGCTTCTGTTGACTCTTATTCTTGGTCGCTTTTTCTGTGGATACATTTGCCCAATGGGAGTCATGCTCGATGCTTGTGGTTTTTTTATCCAATCTGCCCCTTCACGAAATTCACAGGCAAATTCTTACGAAAACACGTCAAAATATAGAAAATATAAGTTTCTACTTTTAATATTTGTTGTTTTTGCAGCAATTTGTGGCGTTTCATTTGTTTTTTGGGGATCACCAATATCATTAGCGACTCGTTTTATAGCGCTGGTAGTACACCCATTAGTTTTACTTGCCGGCGACACGGGCATAGAGTTATTGGCTTCCTTCGAGTCCTATCTGCCTCAAATCACTTACATGCAAATTCCCAATAGGGTTTTTGCAACCAATGAATTTGTTGTGATTCTGTTTTTGGCCATAGCTTTACTATCTTTAATTCAGCCTCGCTTCTGGTGCCGAAATTTATGTCCGGCAGGAGCTATTTTTGCAATCTTTTCTCCTAGGTCTGTTGTTAGGAGGCAGGTCAACGATTCTTGTATCCATTGCAATCTTTGTTTAAAGAATTGCCCTACTGGTTGCATTAATGAGAATCATGCGAGCAATGTAAACTCGGAGTGTATTGTTTGCCTAAAATGCAGCAAGATTTGTCCGGTGTCGGCAATTTCTTTTGGCCCCCATTACAAAGGGACACGTCCACCAACGGTTCAGGTTTTGAATAGTGCCTTTCCTACGAGACGACAAACGCTTGCAGGCATGGCAAGTGGACTTGTTTTTGCGGGCCTTATCAAGACCGGCTGGAACCAACCTAGACTAATGGGCCAGGAAAAACGGCTTACTGACGCAGAGCTGTTGCGACCTCCCGGATCTATTCCGGAAAGAGAATTTCTAGCAAGGTGCGTGAGGTGTGGGCTATGCATGAAAGCCTGCCCTACTAACACACTTCAGCCACTCTGGTTTAAGGCCGGTCTTGAAGGAATGTTTACGCCCGTTTTGGCGCCAAGACTTGCCGCATGCGAGCTGAACTGCGCCACTTGCGGACAGGTCTGCCCCACTAGCGCCATCAGGCCTCTGGATTTGGCCGAGAAGAAAAGTGTCAAAATTGGAACAGCATGGATCGACAGGCAAGCATGTCTAGTATGGAATCAAGACAAGAAGTGCTTGGTTTGCGATGAGGTATGTCCATACAACGCTGTCATTTTCAAGCCTACAGAGGGTCGAAAAAATGCCGTTCCTCATGTAATCCCCAATAAGTGTACCGGATGCGGATGGTGTGAGAACAAATGTCCGGTTGAAGGAACCTCAGCTATCCGAATCAATATTATTGGCGAGGTCAGACTCGCTTCTGGATCTTACATTGAAAAGAGTAAAGAATATGGATTAGAATTTAAGACTGAAAAACTTGAGCGAGACATTTTGGGACCAGAAACTTTTGATTCCCAGCCGGCAGTAAACGTGCCCAACAATGCTTCCAATACTTCAGGGACGGCGAAACCCTCCGAGTTACCCCCTGGATTCATCGAGGATTGACAAATTCAACCAAAAATATTTTCAAACGAAGGAGTTCTGTTGCAAGAATCCTTTCTGTAGTCTTACTTACCCCTCAACAAACCTTTCTCATAAAAGTATTGGAATACGACTGAGGAGTCTAATCCAGTCATTTCCGCCACTTTGAAAATTGTGATCGATTTTCGTTCCATCCTTAACTGATTGATAATTCTCGTAATTCGTCCGTAAATCTCATCATTTTGGTTGATATCCATTGCAATGCTCCCTTTGAAGAACTGCTCGACAATTAACTTGAAAAACGCTTTGAAGATTCATTTAGAATAATTTGTTAATGATTGCTAAAAGAATTCCTCTATTGATTTTAGAGCTAGGTCGATTTTGGAAAAGTCGGGACCTCCAGCTTGAGCCATGTCTGGTCGGCCTCCACCTGAGCCTCCGAGTTTTTCTGCTGCTTTTTTGACAATCTTGCCGGCATGAAACTTGTTGGTCAAATCTTTAGTTACAATCGCTAATAACATGCCTTTACTGTCGGCGATTGCGCCGATAAGGGCCAGACCTGATCCAAGAGCTTCCTTAAGTCTATCCCCGTATTCTCTTAGTGATTTGGGATCAGTGATGTCATCCAACTTTTGGGTAACTACCCGAATCCCGTTAATCTCTTTAAGACCTTGCAATATATTCTTAGTTCCTCCCCCCGAAGTAAGTTTCTGTTTTAGAGTGTCAACTTCACGTTCCCTGGCCTTTTTTTCATCGATCAACTTGTCTAATTTTTTGACCAGCTCTCCGCGTGATCCTCGAAGTTTTTCAGACAACTGCTTAATTTCAGCTTCCAAGGATCTGACGTACTTAATGGCTTCTGAACCCGTTGTTCCTTCTATTCTTCGAACCCCTGCCGCAATTCCTCCTTCAGATAGGATCTTGAACATACCTATATCACCAGAGCGAGCGACGTGAGTTCCACCGCATAATTCCTTACTCAAAACGCCCATGGAAACCATTCTCACAGTATCGCCGTATTTTTCTCCAAACAAAGCCATCGCTCCTTCTGTGGTGGCCTGTTCGATGGGAATTATCCGGGCTTCTACACCAACGTTCTTCATGATGGCCTGATTCACTAAATCCTCAATCTGGTCTAGCTCCGATTGCTCAATAGCCGAGAAATGAGTAAAATCAAATCGAAACCTGTTAGGCTCCACTAACGAACCTCGCTGCCCCACATGTTCCCCCAAGACCTCTCGGAGAGCCCATTGCAGCAGGTGTGTGGCCGAATGATTGGCCATAATGGCTCTTCGCCGCTGTTGATCCACAGACAGGTATATTTTTTGTCCTTTGGTGAAAAATCCCTGTTGAACTTTCACCTTGTGAGAGATAATTCCCGAACTTACTTTGATGGTATCCTCGACAATTGATCTGGCGCTGTTGTCGTGAATGAAACCTTGGTCACCCACCTGACCCCCTGATTCTGCATAGAACGGTGTCCTGTCAGTCACAATTAGGCCACTCTCACCTTGTGAGATCTTTTCTACGGACTTGCCGTCCCTGACAAGGGCAACGATCATGCCTTGGTCTTCTAATTTATCATAACCAGTAAATTCAACTTGAGATATCTTTTCCGCAAGATCCACATCAGATATTTTTTCATCCGATTGAGCCCCGTCCCAGGACTCTCTAGCCAGAGTCTTCTGCTTGGACATTTCAGATTCGAAGCCTCTATGGTCAACAATCAAGCCCAATTCAGCGGCTAGATCCTGTGTGAGATCAGGAGGAAAACCGAAAGTATCATAAAGTTTGAAAACAACCTCGCCGGGAATAACCGACAGTCCTTTTTTCCTAACTCTATCAGCCTCCTCTTCAAATAGCAGCAGCCCTCTGGAAAGTGTCTCCAGAAAACGCTCTTCTTCATTTCTTATGACTTTTTCTATGAGGGTTCGGTGAGTCACAAGATCCGGATAAGCATCAGCCATGTGATCTATAACAACACCTGACGTATTGTACAGAAAAGGCTCGCTGAGTCCTATGTGCTTACCGTATCTGATGGCACGTCTCATAATTCTCCTTAACACATATCCCCTACCCTCGTTTGAAGGCAAAACTCCATCAGATATGAGAAACGCCGCTGCTCTGCTGTGGTCTGCGATGACCTTTATGGCTACCGAATCAAAGTCCTGTCCTGTGCACCGTTTACGCGAGAGTTCCTCAACTCTTCTAATGATAGGAACAAAAAGATCAGATTCCCAGTTACTATCCTTACCTTGTACTACAGCTGCCAGTCTCTCAAGTCCTAAACCAGTGTCAATGGATGGACGAGGTAGCGGTGTCATTTCTCCGTTCGAATCTCTGTCAAATTGCATGAAGACCAGATTCCAAAGTTCAAGGAATCTATCGCAGTCACAAGCTGGCCCACAATCCGGATGGCCACAACCAAGACGAGGTCCTTGGTCAATGTGAATTTCCGAGCATGGCCCACAAGGGCCTGTGTCACCCATGCTCCAGAAATTGTCTTTCTCCCCAAGCCTACCAATCGGATTAGTTCCTGTCCCCAGGACATTCTTCCACAACTCATAAGCGTCATCATCATCATTGTAAATTGTGACGTGTAGATCCTTTTTGTCCAAACCTATATCGCGAGTGAAAAATTCCCAGGCGTAAGCAATGGCATCCTTTTTGAAGTAATCTCCAAACGAGAAATTCCCCAACATCTCAAAAAAGGTGTGATGCCTGGCGGTATGTCCGACATTTTCCAGATCGTTGTGCTTGCCACTCACTCTGAGGCATTTTTGAGCCGTCACGGCTCGAACGTAATCCCTCTTTTCAAAACCGGTAAACACTTTTTTGAATTGCACCATACCTGCATTCGTGAAAAGCAGTGTGGCGTCACCTTCGGGGACCAGTGATGAACTGGCAAGTCTCTTGTGGTTTTTTTCTTCGAAATACCTCAAAAACCTCTCTCGCAGCTCTGATCCCGTCATGTAACCTCCAGAATACTTGATAGCTCAAAATTGATGAGAACAATCATTCGGCAGATTGCTCGACTTCATCGCACTCAATTCAAAACAGGTCGGCAGACCAATGACCTAGTGTGCGGGACCACCTTAATTGGTGTCACGTAGCATTTCAGATTAACAAATTTTCATCAATTGTTGCAAGCAAATCGGCGCAGTCACTTATATTTGTCTTCGTTACCGGAGAGAATATCTGTCTGGGTTTTTTAAGAGACATTATTTAGTTTTGTGGAATGCAATTAAATGAAATTAATGAACCAGCACGAACTTGCTTAAATGACAATATATATTTTTATATAATATTTTCAGTAAGTAGAATCATTAAAAATATAATATTTTTATATAATTAATATATCAACTCATTTTTCATGTATTTTTATATTGACTATTATCACAACTATTGCTAGAAGCGATTTCAGTTTTTTTACTTAACTATCCTTAATATTTTGATATAATAAGTTGTCAAAAAGAAGCGTTACTAAATCATTCGGAACTGGGAAACGGGAAAGTCACGACTCGTCGAGCTTTTACAGGCGGAAGCTTCACGAACTTCGTGCGGCTGCCTGCGATGAGCATTCTTGCGCATTAGTTCCTTCGAGCATAATCAATAGCATAATAAGCCACTCCTCAGAGGACATGAGTGAGCTCCCTGATAATTGTGTCTCTCTGATGGTTACGTCTCCTCCGTACAATGTAGGGAAGGACTACGACGAGGATTTATCTTTAGATCAGTATTTGCAATTCATTCGAAGGGTTTTGGGTGAGACTCATAGAGTTCTCTCTCCTGGGGGTCGCGTGGCGATCAACGTTGCCAATCTGGGTCGAAAGCCCTACATACCTTTGAACGCATATATTTCTACTCTGGCTTTTGAACTCGGCTTTTTGATGAGAGGCGAAATTATTTGGGTAAAGGCCAAGGGGGCTAGTGGATCGTGCGCTTGGGGTTCATGGATGTCGGCCGGTAACCCTACCCTTAGGGATCTTCATGAGTACATACTGGTTTTTTCCAAAGGACGTTTTGACAAACCAGTGAGAGGAAAATCCACCATCTCTCGTGATGAATTTATGAACGCGACAACCAGTGTATGGACGATACCCTCTGAATCGGCGAAGCGAGTGGGACACCCTGCTCCATTCCCAGTGAATCTTGTTGAAAGGTTAATCAACCTCTACACCTTCGAGGGTGACGTAGTTCTAGATCCTTTTATGGGAAGCGGTTCAACTGCATTAGCAGCTGTCAAAACTGGAAGATTTTTCGTCGGTTATGAAATATCTCAAGAATACATCAAGCTGGCCCACAAAAGAATTGCGGAAATTACGGACCTTAGAAAAGCTCTGTAAAACATCATCTATTTAGTCAAATAGACTATTTCAGCAACTAGAATTCCTGATCATTAACTTTTTTTGTGATAATCGATGAATTTCAGGATTCTGGCGTCTCTCTCCTCAAATAATATTTCTCGATTCGCATTGAAATTACGCCTCGAAGAACTAGACTTTTTAGCAAGTCAAAATCTATCTGTTGACGTGTAAACTACTTTCTATTATTATCGGAAAGTTTATTCTACTTAAGGGTGTTATATTACTATGAGTTCAACTTACCAAATTATTTGGCATGGAAGAGGCGGACAGGGAGCTGTAACAGCAGCCAAAATATTTACTGAGGCTGCATATCTTCAAGGCTTTAAAGGTGTTAGCGCGAAACCTACTTATTTCTCGGAGAGGCGCGGCGCTCCAGTCAGTGTTCACGCTCGAATCTCACTTGATCCCATCAGGACTTTTTCAAATGTGTCTATGGCTGATATGGCTGTAGTTCTTGACGACAATCTTTTGGAAATGGTGAATGTGACCTCTACCCTCAAGGAAGGGGGGCTATTGGTAATAAATTCTTCCAAACGGCCTGATGAATTGGGTTTGAATGGGCCGTTTTCCGTCGCGGTTTCGGATGCATTTCAGAGTTCTGAAGAGGCTGGGCTAATCATAGAGGGCAATGTTCTTATATCAACATCCATACTCGGACCTATCGCTGCTGCTTCAGATTTGGTTGATTTAGCTAATTTCAAGAGGGCTGTAGAACACAAGTTCTCGGGCAAAGCCCTGGAAAAAAATCTTTTGGCTCTCGAGTTGGCTTACAGATCGACTAGAATTTCTAGTTACACAAAATTCGCCAGGACCGTATCGGCATAGTCTTTGATAGAGAATAATTTTTGACATGAGGCTTTAATGAAAAACGAACAAACCAAGGAGTCAACAATACGTGCTATTTCAAGACCATCGAAGGGAGAGGCCGGCAAGACAGGGGATTGGCGTTCTCAGACCCCAGTAATTGATCAGGAAAAATGTTCCCAGAAAGAGTCTTGTTTGTTGTGTTGGCTTTACTGCCCTGATGGGGTGATTTCCCGGGAATTCCCCTTGGAGATAGATTTGGAGTATTGCAAGGGATGTGGAATATGCGCCCAGGAATGCCCTAGAAAAGCGATTCGTATGGTTGATGGACGAAATCCTTCAGAAAAAAATGCTAGTTAATGATATTGTGGTCATGGACCCAAATGACTCTAGCAAAGCCAGAAGATTAATACGGTATTTTCACATTGTTTAAATATTTTTGGGAACCATCAAAATGACAGATGTTAGAATAATTACGGCTAATTCAGCGGCGGCCATTGCGGCCAAACTTTGTCGAGTCCAGGTGATCTCGGCTTACCCAATCACACCTCAAACCCCTGTAACTGAAGAACTCGCTCAGCTCGTTGAGAGTAAGGAATTAGATGCGGAGTATCTGACTGTCGAGAGCGAACATTCTGCCATGGCTTCAGTGATTGCGGCTTCTCAGGTTGGGGCGAGAGTTTTCACGGCTTCAAGCGCTAATGGCCTATTGTATATGCATGAGATGCTCCACTGGGCGGCAGGCAGTAGAACACCCGTGGTGATGGCCTGTGTAAACCGAGGAGTGGGAGCTCCATGGACTATACTCAATGACCAGCAGGATTCAATCTCTCAGAGGGATACAGGTTGGATACAACTTTACTGCAAGAACAGCCAGGAAGTTATAGATTCTATAATTCAGGCATACAAAATAGCTGAACATATTGATATACCAACTATGGTTTGTTACGACGGGTTTATTCTATCTCACACTACTACTCCGGTTGAGATTCCTGGGCAGGAGCTCGTGGACCAATATTTGCCACCGAGACGCCAAGTCAAAGGAATTTCGGATCATTCATTCATGAACGTTAACCCACTGATTCTCAGCGATCCTAGACTAGGAATTGATGGAAAAATGGCTCCCGGCTACATGGATATGAGATATCGTTTGCAAAATGACCTCATCAAAGCCATTGGCCTCATAAAGGAGGCTGATCAGGAATTTGAACAACTGTTCGGAAGGTCCTGTGGTGGAGTTTGTTGGAATTACAAAATGTCAGACGCTGCTCATGCCATTGTAAGTTTTGGATCCTTGGCGTCTGAGTGCACATTAGCTGCGGACTTGCTTCGACAAAAGGGATTGAGGGCTGGAGTAATCGGGTTGAGGTCATATAGACCGTTTCCAAAAAATGAAATTGTAAAGAACCTTAATGGCGTCGAGACGGTGACTGTGTTCGAGAAGGATGTTAGTTACGGATATGAAGGGGCCTTAGCGATGGACCTAAAGGCTGGCCTTTATGACTCAGTCAATCACCCCAAGTTCTGTTCGTATGTTGTAGGCTTGGGCGGACGAGATGTGTTGCCAGAAACATTAGCCAATGAAGCGTATAAGGCAATTACTGGAGAAATTGAACATGGCTGGGTCGATATCAAGGCCTAGTATGATGACTCTTGAGGTTTTTGATCAGGCATTTTGTTGATTGATTTTCAGTTTTAATGGAGAATTATTATGGCGACATCTGCAGCCAAGTTATTACCTAAAGAAGAATTTATTTTACCTGGAACTCGTTCATGTGCAGCCTGCGGTCTTATGTTGACTTACCGACATGCGCTAAAAGCCCTAGATCCTGGTAAGACAATCGTGGCGGTACCTGCCAGTTGCATGACAGTTCTTCACGGTGTATATCCTATAACCCCGGTCAAAGTTATTTGTATCAATAATCCATTTGGAGCTACAGGCGCTGCAGCTTCAGGTATAGCGGCAGGGCTAAAGGCTCTTGGGAATGACGACTATACGGTTCTCGCATTTGCTGGAGATGGTGGAACCTATGACATAGGCATTCAGGCGCTATCAGGGGCTTTCGAGCGTGGAGCTAATTTTCTGTATATTTGCTATGACAATGAGGGTTACATGAACACGGGCACCCAGAGATCAAGCGCTAGTCCGGCAGGAGCCATAACCTCGACTACACCGGTATTGGCGAAGTTGCAGCACAAAAAAAATATGATAGGAATTGTAGAGGCTCATCGAATCCCATACATTGCCACAGCTTCCCCGGCGTTCCCGCTAGATCTCTATGACAAGGTGAAGACAGCGAAAGACACATATGGTCCTAGATATATGGAGGTTCATGCCCCATGCCCTCCAGGTTGGGGATTTCCTAACAAAGATCTCATCAAAATGGGAAAACTTGCTGTTGATTCTGGAATTCACGTATTATTTGAGATTAAGGATGGTGTATTCAAACTGACATCTCGTTCTCTCAGTTTGGCAGAAAAGGGTAAGAAAAAAACCATCTCTGAATACATCAAGGGGCAGACCCGTTTCAAAAAGATCAGTCAGGACCAGATTAATTCTTTACAAGAATTTGTTGATCAGCGTTGGAATGAGTTCTTGGAACGCCACCACAGAAACAGCTTTTGACGATGCGTGTGTTGGTGATCGCCAACCCTGTGTCTGGTCGTGAAAGGACCTCGACAATAGTCAGACAGTTCGTTGCCTGCGTCAAAAAAAGGGGCCACACCGTTGAGGTAAAATTCACGAATGAACCGCACGACGCCTCTCAAATAGCCTCCCGAATAAGTCCCGAATTTGATCGCCTCCTCATAGCAGGGGGCGATGGGACAATCAACGAAGTTTTAAATGCAGCCGACTCTGACCGATTACCTCCAATCCTGGTTCTTCCAACGGGAACAGCTAACATTTTGGCCAGAGAATTGTCGCTACCCAGAGGTGTGACAAGGCTTGCAAGGCTAATGGAAAACGGTCAAGTTCGTAACATCGACATTGGATTAGTAAATGAAAGAAAATTCCTGATGCTTGTCTCCTCGGGTTTTGATGCTCTAGTCACCAGACATATTAAGGAAAACCGTCCTAAACGGCTTGGTTATAGAGGATATCTTAACCCAATTGTCAGCGCCTTGAAGGTATACGATCCCTTAGACCTCAAGGTAACACTAGACTTCAATCAAGAAATCTTAGGCAAGCTAGTAATTGTTCAGAAAGCGACAAGGTATGGAGGAATATTCCGTTTTTCAAACAGAGCCTCTTTAACCTCAGGCGAATTTGAAGTATGTGTGTTTCCAAAAGGGTCTGTTTTTGATTTGGTCAGATACGCCCTGATTGGAATAATTGGGCTCAAGGCTTGTTCTGAAAATATTTATACGTACATGGCCAAAAACGTCCGAATAGATTCTGTCTCACCTAGCCCTGTAGAAGTTGATGGCGATTATTTCGGACAAACTCCGGTGGACATTAGCTTGTCTGGAAAACATCTTAAAGTAGTCACCTCCTGCTCGTAATCTTTTTAAAAATTATCTTGCGAAAGCGCTTCGAAGTGTATGTCCAATATGTTTTTAGAAACAGGGGCGTCTCAGGATTTTTGTTAGACATTCAGGCTCTGAGTATTCCCAGGTTTTGCAACTGAATTCCAAGAAGAAAAAGACGCCTTGGAAATAAGGCGCCAGAATATTCTTGAATTATCCAGAATGAATATCTAAAAAGATTACTTACTGGGATGGACTCCAGAACTAATGGTCTGGCCATTTTCGAAGAAAAAATGCGTAGTCCTCAGTGGCGCTGTGTTTCTCAGATGACCTTGTCCTAAATCGGGCCACTATTTCACGGCGAACTAATTCCTTTCAATTCCTTCACAAAGTTCAAAGTTTAACGTCATACCCTCTTTTTTTCCAGACTTAATTCTAATTGCCAAGAAAATTGAATTGAATAGTCCTCCAACCTACATGGCTTTGGGGGGAACCTTTATTCGTTTTTTGGGCTTATCAGAAATAGTTTTAATTTTTTTGTCTTTTGTCAATTGAGTTTTCTTCGTGGACTTGGTCGGCTTTGAAGCCTTTTTTTCAATAACCGGATTATTGACTTCTTTTGGCTTGTCTTTTTCCTTGGATTCAAACAGATCCTCTTTTACAACACTAGCCGTTTCAGCAACTCCATTTGATGGTGGAGCGCCAAATTGACTCAGCATAGTCTTCACTTCCACTGCTAACTTGTCAAGCGCCCATGAGATTTGCGGCACTAAAAGTGCCTCTGTGAGTTTATTCCACGTATCAGGAACTATGCCGCGAGCTACTAGTGGTGAACAACTAATTTGTTCCTTCCCCACAGCATACAAGCCGACTGCCCCTGAAGGAGAAACAAAGAAGCTACTTAACGCTACCGTTAGCACAGCTGCTAATATAAATAATCTCATGATGATACCTCAAATAAAAATATGTTGGATTTTAGTATACTAAAAACTAATAAAAAATCAAGCACTTCTAGCTTTTGATCCTATTCCATCAAAATTAATAAATATTTTAGGACTACAAACTCTAGAACGTCATTTGGATTTCCGAACTTGTCCATAACTTGCTGTGTGGTCGAACACAATTATTGTTCACTTAAAAGGCCCATCAAAGAATTGGATCTTGATTGTCTCAAGCACTCATCGTTCATTTTTCAATTCAGTTGCGATTCTCAGATTCACATGTTATTTGTAAAGGTTGGGATTAATAACTTCCAATCTAAAGTCAGGAGTTCTTCATGGTCCAAGAGTTGATTTCCAAGACATATAATCCATCGGAGATAGAATCTAAATGGTATCAGATATGGCAAGAAAAGGGTCTTTTCAAGGCTGAAGAGGCGAAAACCGGAAAAGAATATTCGATCGTGATTCCTCCACCAAATGTGACAGGCTCGCTCCACATGGGACATGCGCTCAACAATACATTGCAGGACATTTTAATCAGATATCATCGTATGAAAGGTTACAACACGTTGTGGATGCCTGGAATGGATCATGCAGGTATCGCCACTCAGAATGTCGTAGAGCGCCAGTTGGCAGCTGAGGGACTGAGTAGACAGGATTTGGGGAGGGAGAAGTTTGTTGAGCGGGTCTGGACCTGGAAAGAACATTCAGGTGGTGTCATTATAAATCAGCTCAAGAGACTGGGTTGTTCCTGCGACTGGGACAGAGAGCGGTTTACGATGGACGCAGGTCTGTCCAAGGCTGTCAGGGAAGTATTCGTCATGCTTTACGAACAAGGGCTAATCTACAAGGGTGACTATATCGTCAATTGGTGCCCTCGTTGCCATACCGCTCTATCCGACCTTGAAGTCGAACACAATGAGGCTCCTGGAAATCTCTGGCACATCAAGTACCCTGTTGAAGGTTCTGATGAATACCTGGTAGTGGCCACCACACGTCCGGAAACCATGCTAGGGGATACAGCAGTGGCGGTAAACCCTTCTGATCCCAGGTACGCCCATCTGGTCGGCAAGACCGCCATATTACCTTTGGTTGGACGAAAATTAAGAATTATCGGTGATCCGATAGTAGCTATGGATTTCGGAACCGGAGCCCTTAAGGTAACGCCGTCTCACGATTTGACCGATTTTGAATTATCACTGAGACATGACCTGGAGCATGTCACGATCATGGACTCAAACGCAGTGATCAATTCGAACGGCATACATTTTGCTGGACTAGACCGCTACGAATGCAGGAAGCAAATCGTTAAAGAATTGAAGGAGAATGGCTACCTTGTGGACATTCAGCCTTACAATGTAGGTTTAGGTCACTGTTATAGATGTAAAGATGTGATAGAGCCTTTGATATCAAAACAATGGTTTGTCAAGGTTGGGCCTCTTGCCCAGGAGGCTCTAAAGGCTGTAGAAGAAGGCAAGACACGTATCATTCCCGACAATTGGACCAAGACATATCATGAATGGATGACGAATATTAAGGATTGGTGTGTATCTCGACAGATATGGTGGGGTCATAGAATACCCGCATGGACGTGTGAGGACTGCGGAAACGTGATAGTGTCTCGCGAAACACCGGAGTTTTGTCCAGCCTGCTACAGTACAAGGCTTGAACAGGAAACAGACGTTTTAGATACATGGTTTTCTTCAGCGCTTTGGCCATTCTCCACAATGGGTTGGCCAGAGTCGACTCAATTACTCAAGTCCTTTTACCCAACATCATGTTTGGTGACAGGATTTGATATCCTGTTTTTCTGGGTAGCCCGGATGATGATGATGGGGCTCAAGTTCATGGATGATGTTCCCTTCCGCGACGTTTACATCCACGCCTTGGTCAGAGATGAACAAGGGAAAAAGATGAGCAAATCCCTGGGAAATGTTATCGATCCTTTGATGGTAATGGACAAGTTCGGAACTGACGCCTTCAGATTTACTCTATCAGCGTTAGCGGCGCAAGGTAGGGACATACGGCTTTCAGAAAACCGTATTGAGGGTTACAGAAACTTTATGAACAAAATCTGGAACTCCGCCAGATTTGTCTTGCCTCATGTTCAGGCAACAGATGATTCCCTAACTATTGATAGCTTCAATGATTACTCTGTCCAGGAGAAATGGCTTCTTTCTAGATTGAACAAGACAATCATAGAGGTCGAGAGAGCCATAGAGACCTATTCATTCAATGATGCCGCCCAGTGCCTTTACCAGTTCATGTGGCATGAATTTTGTGATTGGGGAATTGAAGAAGCAAAGATTCCTTTGGCCAGTAACGATGATCATGTCCGCACAAGAGCCGCCGTGGTTCTAAAAAACGTCTTAGATACGGTTATTCGACTGTTGCATCCTTTTATTCCTTTCATAACCGAGGAAATCGCATCTTTCATCCCAACTGTAAGAAATCCTATCATCTCAGGCCCATTCCCCAGGTCAGACGAGAAATTTATTGATGAAGACGCTGAAGAACATATGAAGATTTTAATGGGAATCATTGGATCGGTAAGGAACATAAGAGCTGAAATGAACATTTCGCCAGGAAAAGCGCTTCCGGTAACAATTTATCCAGATTGCCCAGAAAACGAGAGACTTATAAGGGATAATCTTGGGTGCATTGGAACTCTGGCAAAAATATCTGAGTTTAAGATAGAAGCAATATCTTCCGAAGTGGAGCCTCCAAAATTTTCTGCCGCGGCAGTTGTGGGCAATTTAAGAATCTTCGTTCCTTTAGAGGGGTTTTTGGATCCAGTAGCAGAGATTGCTCGTCTCGAGAAAGAACTGTCAAAAATAGACAAGGAAACCCTCTCCACCAAGAAGAAACTTTCAAATCCTGATTTTCTCGAGAAGGCTAGCTCAGAGGCTGTTCAGAAACAACAATACAGGCTGGCGGATTTGGAGAGTAAGGGATCAGGCATGAAACAGGCGTTAGATAGAATGAGGAAGTTTAGCGGTCTGTAATATTCTTGAGGACAAACTTTTTGAAGTGAGTAAAAAGTCGAATCTGGTAATTTTGAGGCAGGCTGGCTCCACCCAGGATGAGGCCTACAAGATAGCTTTAGATGGCGCTCCAGAAGGGGTGGCGGTTATAACGACTAACCAAACGTATGGTAGGGGTCGAACCGGCAGGAGCTGGATTTCTCCACCTGGTAAAAATTTGGCTCTTTCACTGATTCTGCGTCCCCAGTGCTATCCTGAAAAGGCTCCCCTTTATGGACTCATGGCATCAGTGGCCGCTGCTTCAGCAGTCGAACATTTCACAGGGAGAGTTGCCCACCTGAAATGGCCTAACGATGTTTTGATTGAGGGTAAGAAGATAGCAGGAGTCCTGTCTCAGGCAAGAATACGGGGTTCTCTAATTGAGTTTTTGATCATCGGCTTAGGTCTGAACATCAACTGCACAGAATCAGATTTTCCCAATGAATTGAGAAAAACTCGAACCTCCATGTTTGAACTAACTTCAAGAACTTTCGACATAATTGAGGTGGGAGAGACTTTTATTTCGGATCTGAAAGAATTGTATATCGGTTGTTGTTTGGGGGAATTCAGGCATGTCTTGGATCTTTGGTCTGAAAAATGGATACACAAGGGATTTGTGGTAGAACGAGATGGTATCCGTGGAATCGCCGAAGGGATTGATGATTCCGGGGCTTTAGAAGTCAGAAGAAATGATGGTTCTTTAGTTAAGATTTCGAGTGGGGAAATAAATTTTTCAGAATAGATCTGAGGAATTCTTCAACTTTGCCAATAACCAAAATTTGCGGAAACACATATTTCAGCAGGCATTCTTGAAAGGTTTTGTGATGAACATTTCCAGAATTCTGGGAGAATTTTCCTCGAGGCATGTGGCGCTTACCATAGTGGTTTGCGCTTTGATTAGCGCTTGGGCAATGATTATCGAATTGAAACCGCAAGTGCAGTATTTCATGGACAAGATAGAGAGTAGCTATGACTCTCTAATACCAGAAATAACGATTAAAGACGGAAAAGCATCTATCAAAGAAAAACAACCACACTACCTGAGCTCTTCTTCGGACCGAGAAATGACTTTAGTTATAGATACCAGGGAAAAAAAGCAGCGAGAAGCTTATGAGCATATTAAGGAGACTCCTTACGGCGTCGCTCTATCGAGCGATTTCGTGGTGCTCAAAAATCAAGACCAATTGAGCGAGATGTCGTTAAAAAATTTTCCAGATATGGTCATAAATTCGACCACCTTGCTGGAAGTCTTGAATGAATATTCGTTCAAACTCTGGTTGCTTGCCTGGTTTGTCTTCATTATCTATTTTTTGATTGCAAAAAGCGCACAGGTTTTTATTTTTGCCCTAATTCCAATTCTTTTATCCAGGCGTCTCAATTGCGAGTTGTCTTTCACTGAAGCCACCAAATTTTCCGCTGCATCAATGATTTTACCGGTGATTGTTGTTTTTCTCCTGAAATCGCTTTCGTTACTAAGTTCGGTAGAGTCGATAATCTATTTCGGGCTTTTCGTAATAATACTTGTTAGAATCACACGAGAACACATAAAAGCGAGTCTTGAGAACCCTCCTCTGTTAAACTAGCAGCCACAACGGAGAGATGAAATGGAGCTTTTCCTATGCGTAATTGGCATGGTGATGGTTGTTGAAGGCCTACCGTATTTTGCGTTTCCTGAAAAAATGAAGTCCGTCATGGCTGTAGTCCAACAGCAGCCAGACTCAGCCCTGAGAGTTTTCGGGGCAGTATTAACAGTCACTGGATTAGTGATTGTTTATTTAGCCCGCAATGCCGTAAACCTCTGACTCGATCTAAATTACAGATCATGACATCACGACACGAGAACAACGGCGAGCAATTCGACAGCGATTTGGGCATTCCCTACGAATTTAGATTGTCTACCTACAGCTATGAACTTCCCGAAGATCTTATAGCTCAACAGCCTCTACTGATTCGAGATCAATCTAAACTGATGGTGATTTATCGACAAACTGGTGAGTTAACTCATCACCGATTCAGTGATCTGGTAGATCTGCTACGACCAGATGATGTATTGGTCTTGAACGAGACTAAAGTATCTCCCGGACTGATCAAAGGTTTTAAGTCAACAGGAGGACGAGTTGAACTCTTGGTATTAAACCCAAATATGAATCCGATTCTGGATTCCGAGAACCAACAGGCCGTCCGCGAGTGTATGGTAAAGTCCAGCAAGAGGCTAAAAACAGGATCCAAGATCTTTGTAGACAATCACACAACATTGACAGTCAAACGGGTTGTAGAGCCAGGACGGGCCCTGATAGCCTTTCCTTGCTCAAACTCCCAATTTCCACAATTCTTGGAAAGATTCGGAACCACTCCTCTTCCTCCTTACATTAAAACCCCTGAAGAATCAGACATTCAACACAAACTGACCTATCAAACGGTCTACTCCAGATTTCCTGGCTCTATAGCCGCGCCAACAGCTGGGCTACACTTTACATCAGAATTGATTGAACAACTCCAATTGAAGGGAATTGGAGTTGTTAGGATAACTCTACATGTTGGCCCCGGAACGTTCATTCCAATCAGAACCGCGGACATATGCTCTCATGCCATGGAGAAAGAGTTTTTTGAGATTTCTAAAGAGGCGGCGCAAGAGATTAATGAATCTATAGCGGACGGTCGAAGAATTGTCGCAGTTGGAAGCACGAGCGTAAGAAGTTTGGAATCTGCGGCTATCAGCAACAATCTTATTAGATACGGACAGCAATATACTGATTTATTTATTAAACCTGGGTTTGATTTTAAGATTGTCAAAGCAATGATTACTAATTTTCATCTTCCAAATTCCACTTTACTTGCTTTGGTGTCATCTTTCTCGAGTATCTCAACAATTAAAAATGCTTATGCTGAAGCAATAAAGCATCGCTATCGTTTTTTTAGCTATGGCGATTCCAGCTTAATTGTTTGATATAATTACAGTTTTCAGACCACAAAAAAGGCGGGACCCCCTCTGGGGCATCGGGTAGGACGCTTAGCGGGAGTCAACGGAAGGTTATATATGGTAGGACTGATGCAGGTGCGCAACTTCTAATAGGATAGAATGTATTTGTCAAGTATTTTTTATATAAAAAACTCATCTATCTGTCATAACAGGTAAATATCGGTTACAGATATAAAAACACTTATCATCTTAACTTGCTATAATCATTTACAAATACTAATTGTCGATAAAAAACGAATAGTTGATCATGCAAAAAGTGTCTTTATGCCTGAGTAATAATATATATTAAATCTATAACATACCATAATAACACGTTTTTATTATATGATAATAAATTCAGTTATTTGATTTAACGCAACATAGTAATTTTTGATATCCGTCTCCTAATTAAAGTATAGCCTCAGGTATATTTTTGATTGAAATGCTTTGGGGTTGTAAAGGTAAAGCCACTCTCACCCGATTGGCTGAAGTGGCCTGTTAGATTGAAACCTTGAGTTCGTTTTTCAAACTCCGGTCTGAGGCGTTGAGCTGTTATGAGATCCTAATGCGACGATCCGATTCTGGCGACTGAGAGGACTTATTTACCTTTAGTCAATTATCACGAGCGCGTCTACTGCAACCGGTTTACCCCTCCTGATAATTATTGGATTCAAGTCTATTTCCTGGATGTCGTTTCGTTCGGCGCCTAGTTTTCCAAGAGCCACAAGAATGTCGGCCAAAGAATCGAGGTCAACCGGTTCCATACCCCTCACAGGCCCCAAGAGCTTATTACCTCGAATGTCACCGAACATCTCTTTTGCCTGTTTTTTATCTATTGGCGCCATTCTGAAACACACATCTTCGAGGGCTTCTGTGAAAATCCCCCCTATTCCGAACATGACGCACGGTCCGAATTGCGCGTCGCGAGTCAGGCCTGCCATCAGTTCTCGCTTGCCCTGGACCATTTCTTGTACCAATACTCCTTCTCCCTTGCCTGCCATGACTTCCCAAATTCGTTCGAATTCGCGCTCAGCCTCTTGGGTTGTCTTGATGTTGAGACTCACGAGATTCATTTCAGTCTTGTGGCTGAACAAATTGGAACAACCTTTTAATACAAGTGGAAAACCTATTACCTGCACTGCGTTGTGAAGTTCTTGGGAGCTTCCTGCTAGAATTTCCTTCGATACGGGAATACCGTAAGTAGACAGAAGCTTCTTTGATTCATATTCAGATAAGGCCTTTTTTTCGGTAGATGATGAAATTTTTTCGACTTCCATGATATCCTCCGTCCCAATTTTATAACTCCTATACCAATGACGATGCAACCTGATTACAGATTAACAAAAAATTTCTCTTGATTACTTTGCAGTAAATGTTTAGAGGTAGATTTAAGTGGCAAGAGACGACGTTCTATTGAATGACGTCAAACTACTTGAAAACAAGTTCACCTTCGAATATCACTAGCGTATACATGACCAACCCGATATAACGATTGCGCGTATGGGGCAATGCTCAAAAGAGTAATACGTTTTTTGTGTTCGGTGTAGCAATCTTTGACATAACCGTTAGCAAACGATCTAGGAACAATTCACTCGTGAACGAAAGCAATTGATACGCAGCGAATTGCATCTATTGGTTCAGCCCAGTAGGAGTAATTCATCAGATATGTGTCGTGCATTGGCGATCGCATCCGGGCCAAGGAGAAAAAAATGCCTAAGAAACCTCCCCGAAGGGATCCAATTATTGTCTACAAGAGGGAAGACAAAGGTTTGAAACCGTTCTTGCCAAATCCCCGTGGAATGAGATTTGGGCCGACACCGCCTAGACCCAAAAAGCCCAAGGAAACCAAGTCTGTCATGCCTGAAAAGGTCAAGTTTCATATGGCAAACCTGGAAGAAATTAACTCTATGCCGTCCCCGGAGAGAGAAATTGCTATGGCGTGCTACTATCTATGCTTCCTTGTCCACGAGACTAAAACCAGCTCCGAACTGTTTCCAATAAAGCATAACGTTCTGGAAAAAATTTTTAAAAGTGGACTTGGCTGTTTGACGGTTAATTATGTTCGTAGAGGTGACCGAGAAATTTATAATCTTTCCCCTGAAGCCAAAAAGCTTTGGGAATCGGAGACTTCATCCAACAAGCATCACTTAAGAATGTACCTTACTCCCAAGTGCAAAGTGGAATTTGAAGAAGGCTATTTTGATCTATATCACTTCCATATCGTGATCGAGCCTTTCAGATTCTCTTTTTATTTGCCCATCCATCAAGCACAATGGATTGACAAGAGAAGAGTTTCAAAAAGACGATTCCATTATCCTCAAACAGTTGAATACGGACTCGTGAGGGGTAAAATGATTACGACTTCCAGGAAGGCGACCATGACCCCCATCGAAGAAATGAAGGTGGAATTTCAGAAACTCCAGGATCTCGAAATAACCAAGAAGAAATGACTCTGAACGAACGACAGAATTGCCGTTGTCAATCTGTCGGTCTGTTGTGGATGGAAAACTTTTTTAATTTGGTTTTTGAGGGGGACATTTCTATACATTAAATTCTATAGCACAAGAATAACAGATTGCAGTTATTTCGGGATTACAGTCTCTTGCCCAACACTTCTTTGCGTAAAAGAGTCCATAACTATCACAATAAAAAGGCACAATTGCTATTAGGAGGGGTTTGAGACCCTGGAGCGCGCATCAGGGTCTCTAAGGAGGGGATAAATTGGAGTTATTAGTATTGACACACTATCAAACTAAATGTTCCGAATGATCAGCACAAAAATGTAATATTTTTTACTTTAACTTATTTCATATTAAATCTGTATTTGTTATATTTTTAGTCTTGAAAGTTTCTCGAAATTTCATCACATGCATCGTTGTGGCTCCGCTTTGTTTGGACGATCTATTTTGAAAGAACTTAATGAGATAGGGCCAAGTTTATAGTTTCTTTAAACAGGCAAGAATGTGGTCGAGACAAAAAAAGATATCTGGACAATAAAACGCATCCTTGAGTGGACTTCAAGCTACTTAAAAAGTAAAGGTTGCGGCACACCCAGGCTAGATGCGGAGGCGCTCTTGGCTCATTGTTTGAGTGTGTCACGTGTTGAGCTGTATCTTAATTTTGACACCCCTTTGACAATTAGTGAACGTGAAGCATATCGTAATCTTGTATTGAGGCGCGCCTGCCGAGAACCGGTCGCTCTAATAATAGGCCAGAAGGAATTCTGGTCATTACCGTTTAAGGTGAAACGAGGAGTTTTAATACCTCGGCCCGATAGTGAGACCCTTGTGGAGGTGGCCGTTCAAGAACTCAGACATTTGAAAGAACCTTTAGCTTTGGATATAGGCGTTGGATCTGGAGCCATTTCCTTGAGTATATTAAAGGAAGTCCCTTGCGCCAACATTGTTGGCGTTGACATCAGCAAGGCAGCAATTGAGCTATCGATAAACAACGCTCATAATCTTGGCTTTGGGGACAGATTCCTTCCTTTATTAACTGATATGACTAGCTGCTTCAAAAGTGGCCCGATATTTGACATGATACTTTCAAATCCTCCATATATTCCTAGCGCCGAAGTGCCTGCTTTGAGTCCTGAAATAGTCAATTTTGAACCTATTTCAGCTCTTGATGGAGGCACGGATGGCCTTGACTTCATTAGAACAATTGCTAACGAATCTCATAAGCATTTATCTGAGTCCGGGTCTTTAGCTCTTGAAATAGGTGAAGGTCAATTTGAAGCAGTTTCTGAGATTCTAAATTTGAGCGGTTTTTATCGAGCACCGGTTCCTTATCGTGACTTGAGCGGAAAGATTCGCGTGGTCAAGGCGTTGCTGTCATGAAGATAATAATCGCGGGGTACGGCAAGTTTGGGCATCTAGCGCTAACACGCCTCGCAGAACTAGACTTTATTCCAGAAATACATGTCGTCGACCTTCATATTAGTGACAGCGGCGCTCCGAGTCATCTCGATGTTAACTTCCACGAAATAGATATTTTAGAATATCTGATCAATCTCACTAATGTTTGGGATCATTGCGTCATAATTCCCACAGTCCCGTTTCATCTAGCTGCCCAATATTTCTTGAAAATCTACAGTGGATTCGAGAAAACTGTCCTGGGTAACGATTTAAACGAGACACTTCCAAATGTTTTCAGGCTGGACTTCTCGACCATTTGTTGCAGTCATGCTGATTTCTTATGTCCTGACAATTGCCCTGAAGCCACTACTTGCGCTGTCACTGGGGAAACAAGAAAACCCTTGTTTGAAAAATTGTCCGACACCATTTATAAAGGTCAGCGGATTAGAGTAATTAGAAGTAGACAGATCTTGCCTGGAATAGGTGGATTCAAATTCCGGACCATAAAACGAACAGCTAGCGAGATCTGTCGGGACTCAAGTTTAGTATTGGCCACATCTTGCAGATGTCATGGAATTCTAACTGCAATTCGCAGGAAATAATCTTTTGCAGTTTGTCCAGCTTCTTGGAGTCTCAAAAGAAATGACTAAATTACCTGTTAGTTTTTGATATGTGATAACATGAAAAGATAATCTTATGGATACCGCATATCTTCATAATACTTGGAGGTCCTATGACAGATTTTTCAGTTGGCGCTAGCCACTCAACAGGATCAGGTGAGTCGATAGAGAGCTTGATGCAAACAGTCGAACAAATGCCTGACTCAGCTAGCGCTCATTATAATCTAGGGTTAGCGCTATCCCGTGATGGGAAGCTGGATGAAAGTCTTGCTGAGTTCAAAAAAGCTCTCAAATTAAAACCCGGAATGCTTGAAGCCCGAATAAATATGGCTGCAATCTTGCTGCAAAAGGGTGATCATGATGGTTGCATTCAGGAAAGCTTAAGGGCACTAGAATTTAGGCCTGATTTAGTTGAAGGGTGCATAAACATCGGCATCGCATTCATGGCAAAAGGTAATTTTGACCAGGCGATCCACAGCTTAGAAAAAGCCTTAACGCTGGAACCTGACAATCTTGTCGCTCATATTAACTTAGGTAACGCATATCTAAGCTTAGGTAACATCGACAAAAGCATAGAGCACAATCTCAAATCTGTAAGTATTAAACCGAGTTTTGGAATGGCTCACAATAATCTCGCTGTTTCATTCTTCCACAAAGGAGATCATGAAAAAGCCAAATTTCATGCTGATGAAGCCTTAAATTGCGGATACAAAGTTCATCCTGATTTTCTGAGACAACTTCCATAGCTTCCGTTGAATTGATTTTCCCGGCATTCATGCAAAATGCTCAACAGAGCTTGGTTCAAAAAGATGGGTGAGACACGCCCATCTTTCATCCTTTCTTTACAATTTAGGTTATCCTCCTAAAAATTTGCATTTCTTTTAATCTTTCAATTCAATGAGTTACGCACCATTTTTTCCCATTGCTAACTTAGGCGCCATTTTTGCTCTGAGGTTTATCACTGAAGTCCTTCTCCGAGGGGGGACTTTAGCTCCTTGCGTGGTATGGGCGTCCTAATTTAGTGGGTCGCCCAACCAAAACAGGTCTTTTCAACGGAATCATGGTTGGGAATCACAAACATCTGAAAAAGGACCTTTGAGAAGCTTTTTCAGTACAAGACACGGTTTGTTCCCACCTTAATAATTCACCATCATTCTGCCGAATCGGCAAGGGGAGATACCTCAATGAAAAGGATTGCTTTGCTGGTAACATTTTTGATCACCTCGTTATCGTTCCTGAACTTGGCGATCGGTGATCAGCCCAATTGGAAAGATCTCTACAATCTCTCGCAAAATAGTTACCGTATTGGCCAAATGGCACAGTCGTTACTTCTTGCAAAAGATTCGTTGAAACAGGCTGAAAGAGAATTTGGCCCAAACAGTATTTATGAAATCAAGTCATTGGCTCTGCTAGGAGATCTTTGCCGACAATCTGGCTCCTATGCTGAGTCCCTTCGCTACTACAAAAGAGGTGTTGACCTACAGAGGATCCGATTCGGGATCTGGCATCCAAACACAGCTCACTTGATCAATCAATTAGGGAACGTTGATCTGGCGATGGGAAATTATGACGAAGCCAAGCGTCTTTTTGAGGAAGCCTTGGAGATATGTGAAAAAACGGGTGATTCTTTCAGTCCTTTCGCCGCTGAATCGCTTATCGGTTTGTCTGAGTTAGAAAAATTGAACAAGAATTATGAAGCGGCAGTCAGCAAACTTTCCAGCTCTCTGGCTATACTTGATTCGTATTCAAAATATCAGCCTAGATCTCGGGTAACTTTGGCTAAGATAAGAATTCAGTTGGCTGACAACCTCAAAGCGCAGGGCAAGCATAAGGAATGTTGTAAGGAATATCGCCTGGCAATCCAACGACTCGAAAACAATGGTGAATCTACATCTAGCATCATTGCGGACGCCTTGGTGGCAATGGGGGACGCCTACACAAGTTGCGGCAAGAAAGCCAGAGCATTGGACTGCTACAAAAAAGCCTTGGCTATTTTTGTGAACGATTCACCCAATAATTTAGGTGTAGCTATGGTTTCGAGAAGACTTGCCGAGGTTTACAAGTCTAATGGGAATCTTTCGGAAGCCCGTAGGTTTTACAGACAGGCGGTTTCTTCGTTGGAAATGTGCTCACCTAGCGGTTGCCCACTGTTGGCGGATACGCAGAAATCACTAAATGATCTGTTGAAATCTGACAATTTAAGAAAAACCGATACCGCCGCATAGGCCAAAATGATCAATAACGTGGCGTAACTGACCAATCACTTGAATCCTCTCTACGCGCTTGAAGCTTGGAGAAAAATAAAGGCCAAAGTGTCAATAGTTTCTCCAGGCTTATTTTTTTATAGCGCGGGGCTTACTGAATCTGATTTTTGATGTTATCAAAAAATTTGACAGCAGCCTTTTTCTTCGTTACAGGAAGGCTTGAAAAGAACGCGTTTAATGCCTTAGAATTGAACTTAACTGAGACCTGCTTTGCCTCTGAAGATTCGATTTCAGGCAAGCCTCCCCCAGACGCGGATCTCAACATAGGACCTATTTCATCGCCAGGAATTGATTTAGTTTCCTTCTTGACGAAATCTGGACTGATTGCCCACGCCTCTTCAAATAAGTCCCGGAAGATTTCAGAGTCAATACAGGAATTGAATAAGGCCTTTCTCATTCGCGGACCTGAATCCTTAAATTCCAAGAGAATCTTCTTTTTATCCAAATCCTCCGGAGGATTACAGTACCTGAACAAACTTTCAATCTTTTCATGGTTAAGAGAAGATAGAATTTCGAAGTGTTCGAGTGTCAATTGCAGTTTTGGGAGTAACTTCTTTAATTTCGCGATCAAAAGGTTGAGAGTTTTTGTTTCCAAACTCTCTATCAGATCGATCATTTCATCAACAGAGAATGCTCCTAGATCGACATGTTCGGCAAAAATTGACTGGTAGTCTCTTGCATCGTGAAATAATCGCACTATCTGATAAGGTTTCATGTGAATCCACGGAATTTTACCAACAATCTTTTCAGCTTCTGATCTAGATAATCTCGAAAACCTATCGAGAAGGGATTCAAATTCGAACTCGTCCATAGATCTATTTAGGCAGAGAATTCTGTCAATCTGGCATTCCGAATCTTCCACTATAACCATACGAACCCATCTCTTAAAAAAGACCATAGGATCGCTTGAATTGACCGTGTCCCACTCACGAACAATGGTTTCAACAAATCGTTGAACGCAGCGTATCACCTCCTTAGTTAAGAGGGTAGCTTGACGCTCTTCAAGGCCCTGCCCAATCTCATGAATAACATCAATTACTGATGTTTCAAGTTCATCTGGGAAAACATCCTGTTCTGATTCCCAATCCAATGAGTTCAAGAATATTTTAATCTCGTCTAACGTGACACTCACGGGTCGTGGCGAATTATTGAAATTAGAGACCACCAAAGAATTGATCAGGGCCTCACGGATCGAATCCACTTCGGAAATGTTCTCAGCGCCTATGGATGGACGCCTGTTTAACAAAGAAAAAGGAAGAATATCTTTGAGGGCGAGAATGAATTCGTATCTCTCGGCTTCGGCCTCATAGTATTCTAATATACCCAAACTATTAAATAGTTCGTCTAACAGCGTGGTGGATTTTATAGTATATAGCTCACGTTCGGAGAAAATACTCATTTTTGCCAATAAGTGACACGTTATATCACTAAGACAATCGTATTCGCCGGAACTAACACTTATCTGAATATTGTGATTGACGAGAAGTTTTTTCCATCTAATCCGGAGGTTTTCTATTCTGGTGTGCGCTAAGCGGAACAAATCTACCGGCGACACCTGCATCAACAACATTACTGCTTCATCTATTGAGCTTCTTGCTTTTATTTCCAGTCCTATACCTATAAGTTTTAAGATGGTGCCTTGTACTTTCGATAGTTCCGTTTCAGATCTAAAGTCTATCTCCTTCTGGAGAACATACTTATTTGCCATAGCGACGGAAATTCTTACAATTTCGTCCCCACGGTCCCTAGTAAGGATTCCGTCTTCCGTTCCTCGTCTGATAACCTTAGACAGAAACGATTGCTCATCGTGGACAACTAATCCCAATGAATCCATATTCTTCTATTATCGCACTCTTTCGATGTATTTCCCGGTCCGTGTGTCGATTCGAAGAACATCGCCCTCATTGACAAAAAGAGGGACCTGAACCGACATTCCCGTGGACAGAGTAGCGGGTTTGGTTGCGCCTGCGGCCGTGTCTCCTTTAACCCCTGGCTCAGTAAAAGTTACTTCCAATTCCACAAAAATCGGGACCTCCACACCTATAGACTTGCCATTATGAAACAACACCGTTACTGACACGTTTTCCTTAAGATAATTTCTGGCATCGCCCAACTGCTCTGCAGTTAGGTAAAGTTGTTCGTACGTTTCCTCGTCCATGAAATGAAATTCGCCTTCACTTTCGTAAAGAAATTGCATCTGTTTTTCTTCCAAGTCAGGTTTATCGACCTTTTCACCGGATCTGAAGGTTTTGTCGATTACATTTCCAGTTACCAGGCTCTTGAGGGTCGTTCTGACAAAGGCCCCGCCCTTTCCAGGCTTGACATGCTGAAATTCGACAATGATGAAAGGCTCTCCACTAATCTCGATTTTTAACCCTTTTCTGAAATCAGGTGTAGAATACATTTAGAATCCTCCGAAACTGAGCCAATAGCTTATTGAATCGATTTACACAAAGTCCAGAAGTGGAAAATTGACTATGTGTCGCGCAAAATCTTCTCATTTTGTACTAGCTTAAGCAGCGTGTCAAGAGGTCCTTATAAGCTCTTTCGGGGCCGAACTAAGTATCTCCGGTCCTGTGTCGCTCAGGTGAACAAGGCTTTCAAGTCGCACACCCCCAACGTTTTCGACATAAACCCCAGGCTCAATTGTAAATACCATCCCTGACTCTAATTTTTCGTTCGATTTGGGAGAAAGGTACGGGGCCTCATGCACCTCTAAACCAACCCCATGACCAAGGCTATGAAGGAACTTGTCTCCAAGTCCAGCGCTAGCAATAGAGTCTCTTGCGATTCTATCAACATCCTTCGCCTTAACTCCCGGATGAAGCGCCTCAATTGCGGAATCATGGGCGTTTCTGACAGCCAGATATATTTTTTGCTGGCCTGCATTAGGACTTTCCTGCACAATACAACTCACGGTTTCATCGCTACAATATTCAGACCATACGCAACCATAATCTATTATTACTAAGTCTCCAGGTTCGACTATCTTTGAACTGGCTGAACCATGTGGTAGAGCGCTCCTATGACCTGAAGCGACAATTGTTGGAAACGATACTCCAGAAGCTCCTCTTTCACGGAAAAGGCTTTCCAAAGTGGCGGCAATCTCGGACTCTCTCCTGCCCGCCAAACCCTTGCTAATTACTTCTAGACAAACGGAAGAAGCTAACTGCGCCGCAGATTTTATCTTTTCCAACTGTTCGGAACCCTTGAATATACGGAGATTTTCGAAAACGCGTCTGTTTAGGCTTATGAATCGAATGTGTGGAAGTGATTTTGACAATCTTGTAATAAAATCATAAGAAATCCTGGAGCCCTCAAGACCCATCGTTTTGAGATTAAGCCTTGTTATTATCGAGGTAAGCGATTTGATCTTATTACGAGTAATGTGGATTTTGAGATTGGAGCATTCTAAAATTGATTGGGACTTGTATCGGCCATCTGTAAACAGGTCAGCCTGATATGGAGAAATCAACAAAGAAGCGTCTGACCCCGTAAAGCCGGTCAGGTGTTTGAGGTTTGTCGACCTGGTGATTTCCGATGTGTTGAGAAGAATTCCTTCCACACCCAATTTTGACATCCCGTCTTGAAATTCTCTAATCGATGAGCTCTTCATCACCGCATAATCCTCAGATGTGTTACGAAAAAATAAAAGCCCTGAATAAAACCATGAGAACAGTCTATTCAGGGCTCATTTAGGGGTAACCAGAAGGTTGGTTGTCAGTTTGCGATTGAAATCTTGGCCCTAGTCACCTTTATACTGTCTGAAATGCGTTCATATTCCGTGGGATTCTCAACTGCGTTAACTTCGAGAATCTCCTTTTCTAATCTGACAAGATCCTCATTTGCCTGATTCTTGTCGATCTCATCCGCGGGATGCGCCTCAACAACCAAAACGTTAACCGCGTCTTTGAGAACTTCGCAAAAACCAGCGCCAACAGCATATTTCACAAATCTATCATTTTCAAGATATGACAATACACCCGGTTTTATGAAGGTCAGCATTGGAGTGTGACCAATCAGGACTCCAAACTCACCCATTATCCCAGGGGCAATAACTTCTTCAACTTCTTTGTCAAGCACGACTCCTTTTGGAGTCACCAACTCGACTTTGAACTTTTGAGCCATAAGTCACTCCTGATCAGGCGCTCGCCAGTTTTTGAGCCTTCTCTCGAACCTCGTTCAGATCACCAACCATGTAGAAGGCCTGTTCAGGCAGATCGTCAAGTTTTCCTTCAACGATTTCTTTAAAGCCTGAAACTGTATCTGCAATCTTGACGTATTTTCCTGGCGTACCAGTGAATTCCTGAGCAACGAAGAACGGTTGAGATAGGAATCTCTGTATCTTTCTAGCTCTAGAAACGACTAGCTTGTCATCTTCAGACAATTCATCCATACCAAGAATAGCGATGATGTCCTGCAGATCTTTGTACCGCTGTAGGACCAACTGCACGGATCTAGCCACGTTGTAATGATCCTCGCCAAGGACTCTTGGATCAAGAATTCTCGAAGTAGAATCCAGAGGGTCAACAGCTGGATAAATTCCCAACTCAGCAACTTGACGTGAAAGAACAACAGTTCCGTCCAAGTGGGCAAATGTCGTAGCGGGCGCAGGGTCTGTAAGGTCGTCCGCAGGAACGTAGATACATTCGACAGCCGTAATAGATCCGTTCTTTGTCGAGCAAATTCTCTCCTGCAATTCGCCCATGTCAGTTCCCAGAGTGGGTTGATAACCAACGGCAGATGGCATGCGTCCCAAGAGAGCGGAAACTTCGGAACCCGCCTGCGTAAAACGGAATATGTTGTCAACGAACAACATAACGTCTAGACCCTGCTCGTCTCTGAAGTATTCAGCTACGGTTAGGGCTGTAAGAGCAACCCTCGCTCTAGCTCCGGGAGGCTCATTCATCTGACCGTAGATCAAGGCCGCACGATCTATAACTCTCTCTCCCTCATGCTTCTTTTCCATTCCCGGAAGCACGCCGCCCATTTCGAGATATAGGTCATTTCCTTCACGAGACCGCTCACCTACTCCAGCAAAAACCGATGTCCCACCGAATTGTTTTGCGATGTTGTTGATGATCTCCATCATAAAGACCGTCTTGCCAACGCCTGCGCCACCGAAAAACCCAATTTTACCACCACGCATGAACGGAGCGATCAGGTCAACGACCTTAATACCAGTCTCCTGAATAGAAATCTGGGTGACCTGTTCATCGAACGATGGAGCAGATCTATGAATTGGTCTCATAGCTTCAGCCACAATGGGGCCACCTTCATCAACGGGACGACCGACGACGTTCATGATCCTTCCAAGGACCGCCTTACCTACTGGAACCTGCATTGGAGCGCCGGTATCTTTTACAGGCATTCCTCTGACCAGACCGTCAGTGGTGTCCATGGCGATTGTTCGAACGGTGTTATCCCCCAGATGCTGGGCGACTTCAACAACCAGGTTGTCCGCCTCATCACTGATGGCAGGGTTGGATATGAACAGAGCATTAAAAATGGCCGGTAACTGGTGCTCTGGAAACTCGACGTCGACGACGGGGCCAATAACTTGGACGATTTTTCCCACACTCATCTTAGGATTTCCTCCTGAAAAGGTCTTCGTTTAAATGATTTATAGGCATGGAGAGAGTCGGTTTAACCTTTCAGCGCCTCCGCCCCGCCGACGATCTCCATCAATTCTGTCGTGATAGACTCCTGACGCAATCTGTTAAACTTCAGAGTCAATTTATATATCATTTCCTTTGCGTTGGAGGTCGCTGCCTCCATTGCTGTCATACGTGCGCCATGTTCACTGGCGACGGAATCCAACAACCCCGCAAAGACTTGAACTTGAATGTATCTTGGGAGAAGAGCATTCAAAAGCTCTTCCTCAGACGGTTCATATAGATACGCCCGGCGGTGTTTCCATCCTTCTTCCTCAGGCGTAATAGGAAGCAGTCTCCTGAGTGTCAATATCTGGGTCACTGCGCTCCTAAAGCTATTATACAGGATATAAACTTCCTGATGTTCGCCGGCCATGAACTTTTCGTTAAAAGCGTTGCAAATATCCCCGGCGAGATCATAGGTTATATTTCCCATGACATTTGAAAACTTGTGAACGATTGGTACAGAGCGTCTGCGAAAGTAGTCGTTGCCCTTTCGACCAACTGTTAACAATTCTACCTCAACGCCCTTGGCTTTCATCTCTTTAACAAACGCTTCAGCGCGACGATTTAAACTCGTGTTGAAGGCGCCGCAAAGCCCGCGATCCGCAGTCACCAAAATCAGCAACGCCTTCTTTACCGGACTCACAGCAAGCATAGGATGAGCGCCAGGATTTGTTCTTGCCGCCAAAGACATCAGAACCTCTCTCATCTTGTCTGCGAAAGGTCTGCCAGCCTTTATTGCTTCCTCAGCTCTCCTAAGCTTTGCAGCCGCAACCATTTTCATGGCGTTAGTGATCTTTTGGGTGTTTTTGACGCTGGCTATGCGTTTACGAATATCTCGTAGGCTTGCCATTTGGACCTCGTTACTGTTGTCTATGACCCGATGTCATTAGAGCTAATGTTGACTATTAATCCTTAAACTATTGATGTAGAAGGCGGATTGAATACCGCTTTGAACTCTTCCAAGATTGATTTCATTTTGCTTTCAAGTTCTGCGGAAATAATCTTCTTCTCTTTGATTTCTTTAAGGACATCCGGGTGACTACTCTCCAAATAACTAAGATACTGTTTTTCGTATTCGCCAAGAGCTCGAACATCGTAGCTGTCGACAAATCCTGCCGTGGCGGCGAAGATTACCGCAACCTGTTTTTCAACGGGCATGGGCTCGTACTGCGCTTGTTTTAACATTTCAACAAGGCGGGTTCCTCGAGCTAACTGAGCCTGAGTAACTTTGTCCAAGTCCGAGCCGAACTGTGCGAAAGCCTCTAGTTCACGGAACTGAGCAAGGTCAAGCCTCAGCGATCCGGCCACCTGTTTCATAGCTTTCACCTGGGCATTTCCACCCACTCGGGATACACTGAGACCGACGTTAACAGCCGGACGAACACCAGAGTAGAAAAGGTCCGTTGAAAGGAAAATCTGGCCGTCGGTGATTGAAATAACGTTTGTCGGAATATAGGCAGAAACGTCACCAGCCTGCGTTTCAATAACTGGCAAAGCTGTCAGGCTTCCGCCCCCATGGGTGTCACCCATTTTTGCGGCTCTTTCAAGCAAGCGTGAATGAAGGTAAAAAACATCACCGGGGAACGCTTCACGACCCGGAGGCCTTCTGAGTAGAAGCGACAGCTGTCTGTAAGCTGTAGCTTGCTTGCTCAAATCATCATATATGATAAGGGCGTGCTGGCCGTTATCCCTGTAGTATTCTCCCATGGTTACGCCCGAATATGGGGCGATGTATTGCATAGGCGCTGGATCAGAGGCGGTTGCAGATACGACAGTGGTATAATCCATGGCGCCGAAACGCTCAAGCGTAGCGACCACCTGTGCCACCGTAGACCTTTTCTGACCTATCGCTACATAAATACATTTAACATTGCTGTCTTTCTGATTGATAATTGTGTCTATAGCGATAGCGGTTTTTCCTGTTTGCCTATCACCGATTATAAGTTCACGCTGTCCTCTTCCGATAGGAATCATGGAATCAATCGCCTTGATTCCAGTTTGAAGAGGCTCTTTAACAGGCTCACGTTTGATGATGCCCGGCGCTACGACCTCGACTACTCTAAATTCTTTGGACTCAATAGGGCCTTTGCCATCGATTGCCTGCCCCAGGGAATCAACTACACGTCCGAGCATTGCTTGACCAACTGGCACTTGAACGATTCGGTTTGTCCTCTTAACGATGTCGCCTTCCTTGATGTGAACGTCCTCACCGAGAATAGCGGCTCCAACGTTGTCTGCTTCCAAGTTAAGAACCATTCCCATGATACCACCTGGGAACTGAAGAAGTTCACCAGCCATGGCATTCTCGAGGCCATGCAGACGCGCTATACCGTCTCCTACACTTATGACGGCGCCGGTCTCGCTTACCTCTACCTTTTTGTCATAATCTTGAATTTGCTGCTTGATAATTTCACTGATTTCTTCGGCTCTGATCTGCATTGTCCCTATCC
>CALGLN010000062.1 GCA_937930835.1 uncultured Desulfomonile sp. | reverse complement strand
GTTCCATATTTGTTGACTTGTCCAATGATAAATTCGATTTTGTCTGTTTGAGGCATTGCGCTAAAGAGCGATACCATTCTCTCCCTGAATAGAGGGTTTCATGGCTTGACTCGGAATAGCGGGCACAAGGGTAAATTTGAACCCCAATTGGCTCAATGCAACCTTTCCACGTGACGTTAGATCCGTAATAAAACGAAACTGCTGAGCCGCATCGACGGGATAAGCTCGTATTCGGTAATGAGTCCCCCAGGGTTTTTCGTTTACCACCACCGCCACAGGATCGTCAAAATACAGGTAAGGGCTAGTGAGCGCTACATCCTCGAGCGCTTGCCGTGCTTTGAAGCTATCATGCAGTGGGTGAAGATAGAAGTCTGTGACACATTGGAGCCTCGCATTGCCATTATTGGCGTTGGAGACGGATTGATTCCACAATAATGTGTGAGGAATCAGGACTCTGTCATCATCAGGTGTGACAACCTCCACGGTCCGCATGCCAACGTGGCGGACTTCGCCATAAATATCATTTACTTTTATCCAATCGCCATTCCTGTAATTTTGCTCACCTATTGCTACAATTCCTGCGACCAGGCTGCTGGTGTAATCCTTTAGAGCAAAGCCTATGGCCAGACCAATCGAACCCAGAAAAGCAACCATGTTTTGTAGGGAAGGCTCTATGAACAATGGCGCAATCATCACTACCGCCGCCAATATGATCAGCAAGCGAATGAACGGCATGGTCACCAATAATGTTAACCGCCTCTTACCCTGAAGCCGGTTGGCAATCCAGGTGAGGGTCCGTTGAATGATCAAGATGAGAGCCACAGCCGCCAGCGCTATGGCGAGCGCCTCGATTATAGTGGAAAGATCTATGCTTCTGAAAATATGAACTGCGTGTGTTTCTTCTGGCATCTCAGAGCCTTTCGTTCCTCTAAAAATCGTCGATGAGATAATCGCGGGTCTTAAGCAGGCTGCGCACTACAGCATAAGCCAGTTCATGAACATTCCAGCGCCCTTGCCTGCATTCAACTATGCCGGTGTTGCGCAATCTGATGAGAAGCGCCATACATCCGGAGGACGAGAAAGGCAGCAATTCGGATAAGACCGATTCAGGCGCTCCTCCGTGCAATAGTAGTGTGTGAAGAGTCAGGACCGTGTCTTCATCTGTCCCAACAGGCAAAATAGGCTCAGGAAGGCCGGCGGCGACCCAAACGATTTCTTCATGAGCAGGGAGCTGTTTTTGACCTGTGTCGAAATTTTCGGATTTTGCCTTATCTAGCTCTGGCTCAGAACGTAGCCTTTCGCGCCAATACCGGATCGCAGCCCCGACGTTGCCACGACAATGAGCCGCCAGTTGGATCATTTCATCATTGATCTGCTCATCCTCAAATGGAGCTGAAAAAAT
Organism: uncultured Desulfomonile sp.; assembly: GCA_937930835.1. Taxonomy (GTDB): domain Bacteria; phylum Desulfobacterota; class Desulfomonilia; order Desulfomonilales; family Desulfomonilaceae; genus CAITZA01. Next base: position 4,808 of record CALGLN010000062.1, on the reverse strand, counting down.
TTCCTTACCCGTAGCGGCGTTGCGAAAGCGTATGCGCATGCCTTGGCGTGGAGCCATAAGGCCGCACAGAAGGCGCACCAGTCTAGCGCCATCAAAAGCCTGGATGGTCAAGGCGTCAGGCCTTGGAACCGGCCAGATGCGTTGCAGGTAAGCCCAGGCCCAACTATCGCATCCGATAACCCCCTTGCCCAAACGTCCCATCTGCGCATGTTCCAGGAATTGGCGGACAAGGTTCAATCCGTTGATATGGCGCAAGTAGCAGTGTTCGAGATTTGGAAGCGCCCAGACGGAAGGTTCGCCCGGCCATGAGTCAAACCAGCTCTGATCCCCGGAAAGAATTTGGTCTACGGAGGGAGCTTCAATCAGAGTAGCTTCGTTCATTTCAGCCCAGAGTCGCACAATCTGGGCGTGTTCAGTGAAAGGCTGACCAATGACAAACTTTATCGGCTGGTCAGGTTCGGGAAAATTTAGCCAGGCCTGGAGAGTTTCATTCAGGCTTTGCGCCGGGATGCTCCAATCGATTGGCGGCGCCAGGTGTTTCAAACGTGTTTCTGGAAGAGAGCGCAAGTCTGATTCCCTGATAAATGGCTCAGACGCCATGTTTTCGGGTCTCTTGAACAATGCTTTGAAATAAGCCCAAAACATTGTTGCGGCGCTATGAGCTGAGTGTCCGGGAAGCTGGTAATCTGAAACCGGAACAAATTCCCACAGTCTGTCATTTGGATCCTTAAAAGGCCCCTCAGATGAAGAAGACAATTCTTGGTCCGAATTCTGTTGCTTTTGCTGATTCACTCATTCCCTCAATACAGTCGTTTTGCTATTACGAGGAGCGATCTCATATGCCTGATCAACGGACCTGTAATCTCTAGCCCAGCACAGAGTGTTTACAAGCTCCATCTGCTCCGTAGTATTACATTTAATGCTGAGCAGAAGCAAATTGACCACAAGGATTGAGAGTGTCCTGGCGCGAGATATGGCCACATTTAGCCGGTTTTTGCTGTAAAGAAATTCTATCCGGCGTGGTAAATATTCTCCACTGGAGGTCGTCATGGATATAATAACGACCTCCGACTCCTGACCCTGGAACTTATCCACCGTCCCGACTCTGGCTCCAGCAGGTAAAATCCTCTTCAGAAGGTTAACCTGCATGTTGTAAGGCGCGACAACCATAATATTATCAAGAGTCAATGGGCGCTCCTTGCCATCGCGATCCCTGTAACGCTGCCCGAGAAGGCTATCAATTATTTCACGTATCAGTTCTGCTTCTTCCTCACTCTTTTGTGAACAGCCGTCGTGACAAATTGGAACGAAACTTAAACCGGAGGGTTTCAGGCATGGATGGGCAAATTCATTGAGAATGATCATCTGGTTTTGGTTTCGTGGATGTGGTTTCAATTTAGAATCGTATACCGCCTCAGATATGAATCCACAAACATCCAAGCGCATTCTCCAGGTGGTGTCCAGGAATATTCCTTTTTCAGGAGATATGGTCGCTCCGCCATCCAGCAAATATTCCAACGTGGATTCTCCTGATCTTCCGGGATGAGCGCCTTGAATCGGCTGACCAAGCTGCATCTGATCGCCCAATAAAACGATGTTCCTGGATGACACCCCCATGGATACCAGATTTGCCAGTGAGACCTGACCGGCCTCATCAACGAACAGAAAATCCAGATCGCGTTCCATTCGGGAGAAAAGCCATGCTGTTCCTGCCACCAGATCGGCTTTAGAATCGAGTATATCCCGGTTACTAAAAACATCCGAAATAAATCGGCCATTGAAATGAGTGTTGGGATCGTCGGTGGATTTCTTAAGGCCCCGGAACCTGATTCCCAGCTCGACAGCCCGTTTCTCAACATGTCTGAGAAGATTATTAATGGCCTTGTGGCTGTTGGATGAAACCCCGACACGAAACTTCCGGCGTAGTAATTCAGCGATGATATGGGATCCTGTATACGTCTTTCCTGTTCCTGGAGGACCCTGAATGAAGATGTAACTATCCTTGAGATTCACTACGGATTGAATTACCCTGTTGATGTCCGAATTGTCCGGATCAACAATGCAACTCCCAATCTCGTGACCATTTATGATAGGGACATTCCTCTTCAATATTGCCTCTATCGCTGGATAAAACTTTGAATCTGCTATTACGGAATCGGCAAACCGAAAGATGGCAGCGGTCAATGTATCGGTGTTTATGGGAAGTCCAACGGCTATTGAGAGCTTTTCAGGCGGGGTCTCGCTTCTGCTGAGTTTCAACTCAACCAGCCGTTCATCCTCATCAACATCCAGAATGAGGACGTTCTCCTTCAATGCGGCGATGTGGACTGCTCGATCTCCTGCCTGGAGCTTGAACTCCTGCTCGGGATATTCATATACCCAGCCGTCGTACAACGGGGCGGTCAACATGGCCTTTTGAGTAGTTCTATCAAGCCCGGCGATACACTCAGGATCATCTATCAATTGCTCGTCCGTCATCGTCTGCCTGTTGAACGCCGCCCACCACGAAGGCTTTTTCTCCCTGCGATGAAAATCAAGTAAGTAGAATACCAGCTCACGGAATTCTCTAGCCTCGTCACTTGGAGACAGATCGCCGTGTAACTTCTTGCGGTATGCTTCAAGCTCTTTCTCCAATTTGACGGTTTTGTCGGATTTGGGCTTTGCCTTCTTGTCCGAAGTGTCTTTGGTTCCCAATTTCCATTCAATGTTAGCCGGTCTGAGCGTGAGTAACCACTGCCTGAGCTGATAAGTGGAACGGCAATCAACCATGTTGTATTCTTCAATGTGGTCAAGTAGTTTCTGGTCATTATTCTCAAGCCATCTCTCGTAAAATATTATGCTGGAAAGAGCGTCTTTCACCTCTTCGGAGCGCTTCTGAGCGTAAAATACCTCGAGGTTCTTGATGGAATATGAGGGTTCTGAAACACGGATTGATTCTCTTACTACCTTGTAGAGATCCACGAGTTTCTGATTCCGGAGTAGATCATCGACTTGAGATTCTCTAACTCCATGAGTGGACATCAGTCTTTTCAGGGCTGATTCTTCGTAACTTGCATAGTGGTATATGTGTGCGTCGGGAAATTTGTTAAGCCTTACGTTGACGAAATCCATGAAGCTCTCGAAGGCATGTCTCTCCTGGTCGCGATTGTGGGCCCAGAAAGCTTTGAATGTGGGTTCACCGTTTTCGAAATAGTAAACCCCGAAAAGATATTCGAGGCCCCCTAATATAAGCGGATCTCCTTCCATATCAAAGAACAGATCTCCTTCATTCGGCATGGGCAAACGGTAGAATCCGCGAACCCTGTCAGGGTCAAGCGGACGCAGCTCCCAGATGTTGGCGCCGGTTTTTCTCTTTTCTAATTGGAGTCTGGCCTGCGAAATTATTTGACTCAGGGCTTCAGGTGATATCTTTTTTATCTCTATCGATTCATCGAGGTTCGCTAATTGTTCTAGACTATGTATTCCTGCGTCCCTTAATTTGTTCATCTGTATCTTGCTTATCCCTGCAACCTGATTCAGATGATCGTCATCGAGCCATCTCTGTTCACATAGTCCGCGCCATCTACACATGGGGCAATGAGCGTTCTTTTCAGGATAGGTAGGTTCATTCTTGGACACATTTTCCTGGAACCGGAATAAAAGAGTTCTGAAATACTGTCGAAACCGATCAAACCTGAAATTAACTTCAGACTGATCACCCAGAACTATGCTCATCATCTTCGGCTGCAGGCCTTGAATAACTGTTAGCATATCGGAGTAGAAGCATAACTGGACAACGAAATGAGCCTTGGGGATCCGAGCCAATTTTGTATCTATTACCTCGTAGCTGAAATTCCCTAATCTTGACGGAGTTGGGACTTTTCTTAAGAAATCCGGATGACCGAATAAGCTCCCTACTTGGAACGTTGACTGAAAAATAATGTCGGCTCCGGTCTTCATAGCCTTGATAGTGGCCTCGGACTGCTCTTGGACGCTTCCCTCAAACTGTGAAAGGTCCACAACAGTCAGCCCTTTGCTCCTGAGTTTCTCCAGGTAGGTGTCTTCATGAATCGATCCCCTACGCTGAAGGAGAAGCAAATCTTCTCCATCAGGAGTCTCGGGAAGCGGACTTTCCATGTTTAGTCGATCAAGAGTGGAAATGTGCTCACACTCAAGGAAGTTCACGATATCCGAAGCCGAGTAAATAATCCTGTCATTAGCTTTGAACATGAAGGTCTACCTCAAAAGCTGCTTCAAAAAGCATGAGGCGTTATGTGGAACGCAAGGACCATTTTCATGAACAAAATTACTAGTCGGTCTATTCGAAAAAATCACCATCGAAATAATCCTCGTCATGATGTTCGTAGTATCCATCTTCATAACCATTGCCACATCCATCATCATAGCCGTCCCTGTAATCTTCATCCCGTTGCTGCTCGTTCTCTTTATTGGATCCTAAACCATAGGATCCGATTCCCAATATCAGGAAAAATAACGTCACTGCCCAGAATGCGCTCATTCCAGCCCCCATTTCATGTCTGAGGAAAAGCCGATCACTAATATCGGACATGAATGCAACCTCTGTTTCAGGGCAAAACTGCCGTACAGTCTCATTCAGAGTATTATTTTCCATTCTATTAGCTGAGTGTGACAACAACGGACATTCCAATCGAATTTTTTTTCATGTTCCAAAAAATTTTTCGTTTGGGATGATTCGACGATGTTATAAATGTAAGCAGTGGAGCATAAAAATATAAACAAAACAGTATTATAAGCGTATGGTTTGCTGTTGGAGGGTTAAATAGCTTCAAATTAATGATCAACGCGCT
>CALGLN010000061.1 GCA_937930835.1 uncultured Desulfomonile sp. | reverse complement strand
CTGATCTCCCCCAAGAGTTCACATCGACGGGGAGGTTTGGCACCTCGATGTCGGCCCATCGCATCCTGGGGCTGAAGTTGGTCCCAAGGGTTTGGCTGTTCGCCAATTAAAGCGGTACGCGAGCTGGGTTTAGAACGTCGTGAGACAGTTCGGTCCCTATCTTCCACGGGCGCAGGATATTTGAGAGGATCTGTCCCTAGTACGAGAGGACCGGGATGGACGGACCCCTGGTGTTCCGGTTGTCGCGCCAGCGGCATAGCCGGGTAGCTACGTTCGGATCGGATAACCGCTGAAAGCATCTAAGCGGGAAGCCGGCCTCAAGATTAAATATCCCGGGTTCGCCCCTAAAGACCCCTCGAAGATGACGAGGTTGATAGGCCAGGTGTGGAAGTGTGGTAACACATGGAGCTTACTGGTACTAATAGGTCGTGCGGCTTGATTCCAAAATATTTCGTATCCTTGATCTCCTATTTGGTTGATATATAAGGCTGACCGTTCCTACACGGTTAGCCTCGGTATCATTTATTTTATTTTAGGGCTTCCCGGTGATTATGGCGGAGGGGAAACACCTGTTCCCATTCCGAACACAGAAGTTAAGCCCTCCAGCGCTGATGGTACTGCGTGGGTGACTGCGTGGGAGAGTAAGTCGTCGCCGGGATAAAAATTACCCTCGTTTCTTATCTGGAACGGGGGTTTTTATTTGGCTGCTTTGGCATGACTCTTTCGCAATTATCCGTCATTATCTTTTAATTAGCCTGAAGCGCCTTGATTTGTTTTTCCCGGATTAAAATTGGGAGTTTTCGCCTTAAGGCTTCTCTCCGGATTTCTCAATAAATTTTTTATCTATTTAATTGAACATGTTGTCGGAGGAACAATGATGTCGCATCCAGTTGGGCCAGGTGATGACGTTGAGGCTTGGTGCACCAAATGCCAAATGGATCTAAATCATAGAATTATTGCCGTGGTTGATGGAAAGCCTAAGCGTGTCATTTGTCTGACCTGCAATAGTCATCACAACTATCATCCGCCTAAGTCCGCTCCACAGGGTGGGCCCAAGGCAAGAGCAGGCTCGATGACACGAGGATCTCGTTCCAGCGCCAGTTCCGTAACAGTTGCGCCTAAGCCTTCAGGTGAGTGGAAAACTTTCATGAAGGATTTCAATGAGTCGTCTGAAGTCAAGAAATACAGCGCTGGCTCGTCCTACTCATTATCCGATTTTATCGATCATCCAGTTTTCGGATTAGGGAAGGTGGTCGAACTTGCCGGAGCACAAAAAATAACAGTGGTCTTTGAAGCGGGTAGGAAGACACTTGTGTGTAACAAGACTTCCGTTTCGGATGAATAACCGATCTTTCGATCGATTTGATGTGGTGAGGTTGATCATTCGAGCATCCCGGACAGATTCGACAACGTCTGTTTTTGAATTGATTTTAGAGCCAATCAAGGTTATGATATAGGCATTGAGGATATACGATGCTGAACAGATTTCTAATCATATGTCTCACCACGTGTATGGTTGGCTTTTGCGTTGTCGGTTTGAGTCTGGCTCAGGATATACCTGGCAATCAAAATGCTCCTAGACAGGCGCAAAGTTCACCTCAGGCGCCCTCCAACGAACCCTTCTACGGATATGTGCCCCCTCCCCCTATAAGACATACCTGGCCAGGAGGCTACAAGGTCATATTCCATGAGCTCATAGACACCTTAACGGAGCACATGCTCGGTCGATACTGAATCCTCCCTCTCCTGCGTTTTTCTATTCCTTTGGCGAATCTTATCGCCCAGGATTTCATCCTATCCAATAAGAAAATGTGTCTAATGAATAGGTCATTGTTTGGAGGCCGATATGAGCTTTGAATTGATATCTATTGGAACTTATGGAAGTTGTCAGCCTGATCCAGTCGGCGGATTCGAAGCATCTTGTTCCACTTGCGCTCCCAAGTTAGCGCTAAGTTACGAGGAAGAGGCCATTTTATCTAGGATGCGAGCGCTAAAAAGAGAGGTTCGTCCTATAGTCGAGCGGCTCAAATCGCTAGATTCTCAGATATTTGCAACAGACGGCTACTCGGAAAAAATTCTCAAGGCTGAGCGAAATGAATTGATCCGACAAGTGGATGATCTTCGCGAATCCTGGAGACAATGGGCTGCGCGTCTGGAGGATGCTAACGAGCGCAAGTGGATTCTCTTGGGTCATCGTGAAGGCCCCGCTGGTTTTACAGGATCAGCTTGACCAGCATGTCACTGACTGAAAGTCTTCTAAGCTATTTCAACTAAGCCCGATTGGTGAGGTTCTACAACCTCGCCAATAACTGCAAATTCAAGGCCCTCGCACTGCTTTAGTTTCTCAATAACGGACTGTAACATTTTAGGTGGACACCCAAGAACAAGCCCACCAGAGGTTTGTGGATCAAACATTAGATCGCTAAGTCCCAATTTAACCGATGAATCAACTTTCACCCATGAACTGAAAAACTTTCGATTATTGTGGGCCCCCGCAGGAATTAGCCCCATTGAAGCATAATCCAGAGCGCCCTCCAATATCGGTACCATCTCAGACTTGATCAGAATTTTGCATGAAGCCCCTCTGGCCATCTCTGCCAAATGTCCCGCCAGCCCAAATCCAGTGACATCTGTACAAGCCCTCAAGCCATGACTTACCGCAATCTCTGAAGCTAGGTCGTTTAACGAACACATTGATATTTCCATCGCCCTGGCCGATTCGACAGACACCAGATCAGCCTTCAGGGCTGTGGCAATTATGCCCGTTCCAATAGCCTTGGTCAGTATAATGTTGTCTCCAGGAACCAGACCACTATTTGTCATAACCCTGTTCGGATCTATGACACCAGTTACTGAAAGCCCATACTTTGGTTCATCATCCTCTACACTATGACCACCAATGAGTGAAACTCCTGCCTCGCTGAGTATACTCAATCCGCCTCTCAGTATATCTTTGAGGCCCTCAATACCCAGCTTTTCGATAGGATAGCAAACTACATTCATCGCGGTTATCGGCCTGCCGCCCATTGCATACACATCACTAAGGGAGTTGGCAGCCGCTACCCGCCCATAAATGTAAGGGTCATCAACAATTGGTGTAAAAAAATCAATTGTTTGAACTATAGCTAGTTCATCAGATATTTTGTAAACTCCAGCGTCCTCAGACCCTCCCATTCCCGCAATGACGTTAGGATCGACGGGGATTTCCAATCCACAAAGCGCTTTGTCAAGGTCCCCTGGACCTATCTTGGCAGCTCAACCAGATGTTTTGGATAGTGTCGTTAAGCGTATCTTATCAGTTGCCATAATTTTCAAACCTTATCGCCACAAAGAAAGCATTTAAAAAAATCGACTGTAATTTCGACCCATAGAGTCCAACTATCAGTATTATAGTCATTGCTATATGTATCAAATATATACTCGACTCAAAAATAAAATCAATCCGCTATTGTTTTCACTTTTTTATGTCTGGTTGGGATCAAAAACCCGGACTAATTGTCTAATGCTCAGAAACTAGGTAGAAATCACCTAGGATTTTTGCAAGGTGCTGCATTTATTTTAAGTTTTGATTTTGTGTTGACATTAATTATTTTTTGGTTTAATGACAACGTGGGGTTTTAGTCATTTGAGTGGCACAACTGTCGTCGGTTTTCTTGGAATATTTGGGGGGATGAAGGAGAGGACCGGCCATGTCACAAGACAAGAGACTGGAAAATCTGGTAGAGGCTGGTTGGCACGTCATAGATTCTGAGTTTGACAGAAAGGCCATTATGTTCTGGAGACGTAGTGCATTTGAATTTCTTGAAGAGCTTCTGGGTCCCGAGCATGTAGCGACACAAAGCTTCTTGCTTTGCCTTAGACATTCGGAGGCAGAGTTGGTTTCCAAGACATAATAGTGAACTTGTTGAACGCCATTGTGTGCTTATTTACCCTCCAAATTTGACGCGGTTTGGTTTTGTTTATCTTTGTACTCTCCTCTCAGACTAAAAACCGGCAGCGTTTTTAGTACCATACGTTTCAAAGAACCCTCTGTTCGAACTTTGCGGATTTGAAGAATTTATCTGCGCATACAATTGCCAGATTTTGTCAAGCGCATTTTCCAGGGATCTTTTTTCAGCATATTCTCTTGCTGCGAATCCCATTTTCTTAAGTGTTTCACTAT
>CALGLN010000060.1 GCA_937930835.1 uncultured Desulfomonile sp. | reverse complement strand
AGAAATTCAATCACATGGTTCCTAACCCACTTAATCATTGATCTCAAAGCAGCTCATTCTCAAAATTACAAGGGAGATCTTTGCGGATACTTTCGTCAGAAAAAGATCCCGAAGCATCCGGCTCAATGAATCAAATCATCTTTTGAAAATCCCTGGAGTAGGAGGTAAGGCGCAGACAATAAATCAGATCAAGTTGGCCCGTTTTGAGATTTGGACCTGTAGATTCTCTTGCAATTAAAAATTGCCTTCACGACGTTGGAAAAGTTTAGAAAGCGATTTCTAAACGCATTTTCTGAAGCTGCACGAAAACTCAGTCAAGCTCTGTCTGAGAACTTTTATATCAGGCCTCTCCGGAATAACTTCTCCTCCGCTGACAATTGTTTCCGGCCAATCCCTGACCATTTTCATGGTGCGTTCTCTGCCGGCGATAGCCATCGCAATGGTCAGAGCTTCCCGAATGTTGGGTGGTCTTTCGGAACAGGAATGAGCGTCGGTGGAGATGATGTGGGCGAGTCCGGTCCGAAGCAGAAACTTTGCCGCAAGGAACGCTTTGTGTCCCGCTTTGTTCGTAAGGCTGTCAGCGGTAATTTGTATAAGGATGTCTCCTAAACGGAAGGAATTGACCAAATCTACAAAATGATCCAATCGTCTTTGAATTTCGTGATTCTTTTCGGGATGAGCAATTATAAGTTTTTTACCATCGCTTAATAATTGAGAGATGAAGTTGTCCAGCCCTGCAGGTAATCCCATCTGTGGGAACTCTATCAGGATATAGGGACTATCATTTAGGGTAAAAACCTTTCGGTTTCTTAAAAGTTCTGGAATTTCAGGGCTAAGCAACACTTCCATCCCTGGATAGACCACAAGATTTATCTGTTGGCGGCACAGTTCCACTTTCAATTCTCGGACAAGTCTTCGAACCGTCGCATGTTCTGAATAAAAACCAGCCCTTCCATAATGCGGCGTTGCCACAACTGCCCTAAAACCCTCGGCCACCATGATTTTAGCCATTCTCACGGACTCATCAAAGTCGGCTGCTCCATCGTCTATGCCCGGAAGTATGTGATTATGTAAATCAAGCATTTTCTGAATACTATTATGGCCCTGAATTGAAATGGCATTTTTCATTTCACAGAGCGCCGTGCGGTTCAAATTGGTGACAAAGCCGAATCTTGACAACCGCTTTTGTGCTATTTGCTCTCGAAAACGACGTTTCAAAAAGTCAGCATAATAAGCGCCAATTTATTTGTAATTATTATAACTAATGACAAATCAAGCATTACCTGATATTATATCTATAGAATCAGGTTAGCACTTCGTTACTTACTTAACAACTGGTCTGCCACATCGAAATCAGGCTTTTTTGCTATTTGTTAGAAATGCATCAAAAACTTCTCAGATATTTATTTGTTACGACGATGTTAGCGATGTGGATTGCCTGCCTGCAGCCCTATGAATCTTGTGCGCAGTCTCAAGGCGCATGTGAAGGCATAATTTTGGATCTGGACCAAAAGACCACACGATTAAGCGAATATGTGTCTGCTCTACAAAATGCCCACATCGAAAGGGATCATAACTTCATAAAGGTCCTGCATGGTCAGATAGACAATATTATGAATGAGATCAGAGCCCTCGAGAAAGCGCTGTTGAACTGTCCAGTCAAGCCCGGCGAAATAAAATCCCCACTTAGCTCAGTTAAAACTCAGGATGACAAATTTGCTGATCTGAATTGTGAGGCGCTTCGTAAGAAACATATAGTACTTTCAAGAAAATATAACGCTCTGGCCCGGCGCCTCCAAAGCGTGTTTTCAGAGGCGACATACGAACAAAAATCCGAATACAGAGACATAGAGGATTCCCTCAGAGTTATTGAATCAGAGCTAAAACGCCGTTGCGCTCCGTCTCCACAAAATCCTCTACAAAAAAGAACACGATCAGGCGATGGCGCTTTTCGGTAATCTAATCTCTTCCAAATAGACAAGGGGGTCTGCTTTTTTCATTCCTGAGTGTGTGCAGCGCGCGATGCGCGCACACAGTTCAAACGCGAGACATTACCAAATCCAGCGACATCCGAATAAAAGTCCTTATATTGCGAGTGCTTAAGATATTATGACCCCTGGATCGGTAACTGCGAGATCAACATAAAACATGTTTTTTTTCGCACACTATTTTCATTTTTCTTGACAACGTTCACACCGTATTTTATTTTTTTCTACAATTGGTATTTCCTTAAGTTACCGAGCGGATCTAAAATGCTCGGGTTCTGTTTTGTTGTTTCAAATTAGATTTGGATAGTGGAATCACAAATTTTTGTACGTGTGTTCAGATTTTCAGGTTGAATGATGTTGGTAATTGATAAAGCGAATTACGGTCACTCCATGTGACAGGATCAAGACAAGGTCAATTCCAAACAAAAACAAAAAAAGTAAATAAAACAACGAGTTATGAAGTAACTGGGTGAGGGAAGCTTTTTTCTATAAAGTCCCGATGCCCTGGGTAGCTGGATTTTGCCCATGTCTCACAGAGCATATGGAGCTAAGCGGGGTCGATGCTTCAGAGGCGCCCGGAGGAGATCAATGCCACCATTAGGATTGAGCTCGCAGTCGACAAAAAATCGGTTACACGAATCACAACTAGCCCATGGTGAACAATCGGCGCTTGGTCATAGAAGAATTTAGCTGTCCGGATAGAACATTTTCTATTGCTTATTTTAATGTCGTAATTGTCTTTCTTAATTACTGATTGATCTCACAATTGCTTCGCAAGTGAGTCTTTGAATTGATACTAAAAGTTATGAATTATTAAATTAATCTAAAGATTGAAATTATTAGTGTTTAACTAGCCAGATCAAGACAATTCTTGAAAAGTTAGACAAAACGCATCCTAAAGACAAATTATATAAAATAATCAGCATGTTATTGTGACGCTGGGAAGGCGAAGTTTGCCCTAATTCAGATCAACCCGGTCTTTTTCATGCTTCACAACTTGAGAAATTTCACCTTAGCCCAAAAAGTGGATCTAAAATGCAAAAAAACACCATAAAACTATTAATTTTGACGCTTTTTCGATCATTATTGTCAATAAAGCCAGATTTTAAGCTGCAAGAACTTATGAAAGACCGTTTTCGCGCAAATCAACATTTGAGGATCCTCGGATGCTCGTGGTTCTTTCAACGTAGGACTCGGGGGCGCCATGTGTTTTCATGGAACGCCCAATTCAAAAGAGCCGAGCTGGATATTTACTGCTCGAGTTATCTGTTTATAGGCATCATCCGACATGTCTAATAGCTTCAATTGAAAACCGTGATGTTAATTTTGGGCCGGTATTAGTTAACGAACAACAAAATAATTAGTAATACCTTATAAGATGGAATGATATTAAAGGGTTATCATTTATCTGCAATGCGGAAGTTTGTTCTAAACCACACCCCCGGCCTGCATCTGTTCAATTCAGATAACCTCATGACCCGTTTGTGGCTATTCTAGAAAGGAAACTAATTAGTAAAATGCTATCTCACAATGGTATTCCATCGAGGTTTCCCGCGGATCGGTCAATTGAAGATGACATGGGCCGATGGTGGGTTCTGCAAACTAAGCCTAACAGAGACCTCAAGCTGGCTAAATATTTGCTTAAACAAGAAATTAGTTACTATATGCCCTTGCATGACCAGAAAATACGGTATGGAGCGTTACGTAAAGAAAAGGTGCTTAGGGGGCCTCTTATCAAGGGTTATCTCTGTGTGGCGCTGGATAAAACCAGTCACAACAGACTTTACAACTCGCATGATTTTGCCAGAATCATTGAGGTCAAGGATCAGTCGAATTTTGTAAAGGAGCTTCAGTCGCTGTCGCGAGTCACAGAAGCCGAGCAGGATCTAGATGTACGACCAGGGGTTTTAAAGGGTCGACCTGCTTTTGTTGTTTCAGGACCTTTGAAAGGTGTAGAGGGGATAGTTCTGAACCGAGTAAGAAAAGGACATTTCGCGATTTCGGTCGAAATGTTTAACCGTACAGTAGTCTTGAACGTCAATCCTCGAACCAATCTTGAAATAAGATAAATCCAAAACATCATCGATCAAATCACCCAAGTCCCAAATTCAAATCAGTTTAAAAGTCCAGAAGCCTTAGAAATACCTTGTTATTCGACGTTTTCATATGTCTTTCCGAGCACCATCATATTTCGTAATCAAGTAAAAGCTTCAGGAAAATTGAACTGACCTACACCAATGTATCTGATCTCACTATAAAAAACGACCTGGGACAAACATTTTCGGAGAAGGAGTATTTCTTCTCACTATTGCAAGGAGTTTCTCATCCTGAGCAAAGCCCCTGGTTTGATAAACAAAAGACCCACGATAACGCGAACAGCCATATGAAACGCTTAGATGAGAGGAGGAAGACTAAATGATTAAAAGAACATTTGATATCATTGCATCGGGCTTGGGAATCATTTTAGTACTACCTTTACTTTGTATAGTCGCCATTTTGATAAAGCTGGATTCTGATGGGCCGATTTTATACTGTGGCAAGAGAGTCGGCAAAGATGGAAGGATTTTCAAAATCTTTAAATTCAGAACCATGGTCCATAATGCTGAACTGTTCGGTGGCTCATGTACGGCTACAAAAGACCCCAGGATAACCAGGATCGGGAAAGTATTAAGAAAATACAAGATAGATGAGCTTCCACAGCTTTTCAACGTCTTTATTGGAGACATGAGTCTAGTAGGTCCTAGACCGGATGTCGAAAAATACATCTCAACATTATGTGGTGATAACAGGAAGATCCTGGAACTAAGACCTGGAATCACCGACTGGGCTTCAGTATGTAATTTCCAGGAAGGGGAGATTCTGGACTGCTATGAGGATCCTGATGAGGCATATGTAAACGTTATCTTACCGGTCAAGTTAAATCTGCAAATGATTTATTACAACAATCACAGTCTATGGATCGATCTAAAAATCATTTTATTTACATTCATCAAACTGTTTCACAGAGGTTGGCAGCCCGAACTCCATATGAAACCGTTGTTGGTAGAATCAGGACTAGCTCCACAGAATATCGGATTTCAATCAGCAAAGGTCTAGGCGCCTTTTAAGCGGAATTCTGTCTCTAAATCATCGTCATCCTATACCTCGACACAATATCATCACATGTATAAACGACCATTGTCCCAGCTGACTAGGCGGTTTCGAATTGATGGAAGAATTCCGTTACAGCCACGAGCTTCTATGAAAAACCCGAACCCAGGTGGAACATTTTAATGAAAGCTTATTTATTGTCAGAAATCATGCCTAGGTTTCGATCAACGCCTGTTGGACGGATATTCCAGGATTCTTCAATAGTGCTAGCCACAAACGCCTTAGCAATGATGATAGGCTTTTCATATTCCGTGGTTACTGCGGCTAAGTTTGGTGCGGGCTCGGAAATGGACGCATTCGGTATGGCTCAAGCCATCCCAAATTACGCCATGAACCTTATCACCGGAGGCTATGCGTCTGCAATAATTCCGGCTTTCATAATGACGTTAAAAAACGAGGGCCAAAAATCGGCACAAAAATTATTGTCTAACCTGATTTTGTTGTCTTTAGTGGCAATGGGAATAGTTTGCATAGCCCTAATGGTTGCTGGACAACCTTTACTAAAAATGATGTGTGTCGGTTTTGACACCCAGACACTCGATCTTACAACCAACCTTTATTACATATTAGTTCCGTCCATGATACTGGCCTCACTAGCAGTCCAGTGGTCAGCCATATTAAATGCCCGAAACTCATTTGCCATCCCAGGAATAGCCAGAGCGTTTTACAGTCTGTTTGGTCTTATATGCGTGGCGCTTTTCGCAAACCGGCTTGGAGCGTTCGTACTTCCATTGGCGGTTTTATTCGGAGCAGGGCTACAAGCCACGATTCTGGGAATGAGTCTTCGTGGAGAAAACATTGGCCTCATGATCAGCTGGTCCGGCTTTGACAAAAGAACAATTCAAACATTGAAACAGTATTCATCCGTGTTTCTTGGTTCAGCGGTGATAGGAACGGTAACAGTAATTGACCAGGCAATGGCTTCCTCCTTGGGGCCAGGAAGTGTTGCAGCTCTTAATTATGGCAACTCTCTAGGGTTCGCTTTTCAGAGTATACTCTGCATGGCCTTGGGAACGGCAGTGCTTCCTCATTTCGCAAAGCTGTTCAATGATGAAAAGATTGTAGAACTTAAAAATACTCTATGGTTCTATGCCCTTGGATTGCCGGCTCTGACAGTCCCCGTATGCGCATTACTTTATCTTTTCTCAGAGCCGATGGTTCAGTTGATATTTCAAAGAGGAGCCTTTACGGCAACCGATGCTGGTTCAGTTAGTGAAGTGCAACAAATGGCTCTGTTGCAGATACCTTTTTATTTGATTGGCACAATTGGAGTCCGATTCTTTTCGGCCACTTTGCAGAACGGTCTACTGTTAAAAGTGGGAATCCTCAATGCAGGGATTAAAATTTCCCTGAACTTTCTGTTGATTTCGCACCTTGGATTGGCGGCCTTGCCGTTGTCGTCCTCCATCGCTGTCATGTTATCGTCCCTCGTAGTTTTGTATTTGATCAATAGATGGATCAAGGAGCGACTGAAGACCAGAGCTCTATCGGCCCCTTGTGAAGTGACAAATTCCCCCTATTACAAGTAACCTGTTTTCTTAAAAGCGAAGTAACAGCACATGAATATAGTCTTTGTAATTTCATCGATGGGTTCTGGAGGAGCAGAAAGGGTAGCCTCTATACTTTGTAATGCGTGGGCTGGCAGAGGGCATTCTGTGACACTAGTAAAACTGGATGGAGAAAACAACCCATCTTTTTACGATCTACACGCATCCATTGAGCTTGTATCTTTAGGGGTTGCGCAAGACAGCGCAAGCAAAGTGGAGGCCATAAAAAGAAATTTCAAGACCCAAAACATAATGAGAAAGACCTTGAAGGGCCTCAAACCGGACTGCATAATTTCTTTTCTAGCCACTGTTAACGTAACGACCATACTATCCTCTCTCGGTTCCGGGGTTCCCGTGGTCATTTCTGAGAGAAACTATCCCCCTAATCATCCAATTCCGTCTATGTGGCATATATTAAGACGAATTACATATCCGATGGCCGATATTCTTGTCACTCAGACTTCCGGAATTCGGGATTTATTTTCCAGGAATGTCAGAAGAAAATCTATGGTCATACCAAACCCTGTTGTGGTTCCTGATAACTACAGGGCGCTTCATGACGCAAGCAAACCCGGGCCAATGAGTGTGGTCTCAGTCGGCAGACTGACCAGAGAAAAACGTCATGATTTGCTTGTTGAGGCATTCGCTCATGTGTCCAAGAAACATGAGTCAACCCTGACAATCCTTGGCGAAGGTCCTTTACGTGAGGAGCTTGACCGGAAGGTAAAAAAATTGGGCATTCAAAGACTCGTGAGTTTTCCCGGAACAACCAAGAATCCTTTTTCAGTATTGCAGAATATGGACCTGTTTGTTTTGTCATCGGAATCTGAAGGTTTTCCCAATGCTTTGATGGAAGCCATGGCAATTGGATTGCCGGTAATTAGCTTCAACTGTCCTTATGGGCCGGGAGCCCTTATCGACGATGGTGTAAATGGACGTTTGGTTCCCCCTCTGGATGTTAAGGCTTTGTCAGAAGCTATGGATGATTTGCTGAGTAATCCGGAGAAGCGCCATGAAATGGGTAGAAGAGCGCTTGGGATAAAGGAAAGGTATTCGACTGAGAGAATTCTGGACAAATGGGATATAGCAATCGCTACTGCCATCAACAAAAGACGCTTTCTTAAACATCCTCAGATAAATCTCAATCAGAAAATTGTTTAGAAATGCCACCAGTCTTAGAGGGTTACAAGAATGCAACCCTCGAGAGTCAAGTGTCCAAAACTGCATCCTGACTTCGTTGCTACCCGAATCGGGCTACTCATGGTTTTGGCTCCGGTCTGTTGCACGAACATGCCGCCAAGATGGGCCGGTACAGGCTTAATAGGTCTGACACGATTGTTTCATCAAGCTTGGACCAGGACAGATTTCACGGACCGATTGTTGGAACTGTCAGGCAGTCAGGAATACTGAGCATTTGCCAATGGCGATAGTGGATAATCAGCACATACTAGGCTCACAGGCTTCTTCAGTCCCAAACCCTATCCTTGAACCGTTTTTTGGAGGCTTAAAATGTCCCGGAAAAAAATATTTTTTTTGATTCCCAGATTGGCTGCTGGAGGAGCTGAACAGGTTTTTTTGACTTTGCTCAGACATTTGGACCGCAAGAGTTATGAGCCTGGACTCGTAACAATTGGCAAGCTGACGGGTGAGAACGGACAATTGAGAGAGTCACTGGCTCCTGATGTCCGTTTATTTGAGCTTGGGCTCTCCAGAGTAAGGTATTCGGTTCCAGCGCTTGTTCGCTTAGTTCGTAGTGAACAGCCTGATGTTATAATTTCGACGCTTGGTCACCTAAACGTTCTTCTGTTGAGTATAAGACGGTTTCTACCGCCTCGAACGAAAATCTTGGTCCGGGAAACTAACACTGTGAGCGAGGATTTGAAAGGAACTTCAAGATGGTGGTTTAAGCCACTGATAAGGTTATCTTATGCGAAGGCTGATAGAGTTATATGCCAGGCCAGTGAAATGAAGAGAGATCTGGTCGACAATTTCTCTGTGGCGGGCGAAAAAGCGGTAGTCATACACAATCCAGTTGATCTAGAGCGTATCGAATCACTGTCAGGAGCGAGTGATAATCCGTTCCCATCCTCGGCCAAGGGAAAGAATATTCTGTGTGTTGGCAGACTGAGTCAGCAAAAAAGGTTTGATGTGGCCATAAACGCCTTTTCTCGGTACCTGTCCCAAAACCGATCTGCTCAATTATGGATAATAGGGCAGGGTCCGCAGCAGAAGGAACTCGAGAGTTTGTGCTCAAGTTTGGGAATATCCGGTTCAGTTCATTTTGTCGGTTTCAAATCCAATCCCTATTTGTGGATGAAGAATTGCGATCTGTTTATGCTGACATCTCAATATGAGGGATTGCCGAATGTTTTACTTGAGGCTTTGGCTTGCGGATGTCCAGTTTGCGCTGTCGATTGTCCCGGGGGTGTCAGGGAAATCTTGGAACTGACTGAAAACGTCAACCGCCTTTTGCCATATCCCGATTTTTCCATAGACGAATCTCTGTTTGCGCCCATGGATGCCCTTCGAAGCAGGGAATTGCTGAGACTGCATTTCGGGGTTGAAACAATAGTCAAGAAATATGAAGAAGTTTTCGAAAACTCTACCAACGTAAAACAAAAGACTCAGCCAAGCATCACATCGCCTGAAAAATCCGATCGCTTTTATGAAATAGCTTCCAAACCATCAGAAAGCAGCGCAGGCGATCTGCTACAACCAAGATTATAATCAACTTTATGTTTCCGGGGACAAAATTAATCCGTATGACCTGTTTTGAAATAATTCAAAAAATACTTTTTCCTCTTTGTAAGATCTAAAAGCCAACCGAGAATTCATATTACGCAAACGGTCAAAGATGGTCCTTTGGTATCAATCATGGTCCTCAAATTGTAATTGAGCCAAATTGGAAACAAAACGTGTCGATAGCCAAAAAATTGTTACGCCATTGATTTATAAAATTAGGATCGAATGAGGACATGATGTCCAGATTGAAGGCTGTCTTGAAACCTTATGGTATGCGGAGGATTTGACTGAAATGACCAAAATAGCAATTCATAATAGGCCAGGATCCTTTTCGGACCGTTGGATACACAAGTGCGAGGAGGAACGTATACGTTACAAGGTGGTTAACTGCCATGACAGTGATATTGTCACGTCATTGGAAGACTCTACAATCTTGATGTGGCATTTCTCTCATTTGGCGCCAGTTGATCTGCTGATGGCTCGAAGCCTTATTGAATCTCTACAACATGTGGGTAAAAAGGTATTTCCTGACATAAAGACCTGCTGGCACTTTGACGATAAAGTGGCTCAGAAGTATCTCCTGGAGTCGATAGCGGCGCCTGTTGTGAACAGTTACGTCTTTTACGACATGGAAAATTGTGAAAATTGGATGTCAGAAGCTGTTTTTCCTCTTGTCTTCAAGCTACGAAGGGGGGCAGGGAGCGCCAATGTAAAGTTGGTGAGGAACAAGACCGAAGCCATGAATTTTGCTCACAAAATGTTTACCAATGGAATCAGGCCCACGCCTAATGTTGTGAGCAGCTATACTAGTGTCCTGAATCATGCCACTTCCAAGGGGTTACTCTTAAAAAAAATCAGGCGCATACCTTCTGTGGTTAAGTCCATTTGGAATGAAAGCAAAACCTGGCAAAATGAAAAAGGCTACGCCTATTTTCAGGACTATCTGCCTCTCAATCAATTCGATACCAGGGTCACGGTCATTGGAAAGAGGGCTTTTGCTTTCATTCGTTACGTGCGGCCGGGTGATTTCAGGGCATCTGGAAGCGGTAATATTGACTATGATGTGTCCAAAATAGATCAGAGATGCGTCAAGCTTGCCTTTGATGTCGCTGACAAACTGGGATCCCAGAGCGTTGCGTTCGATTTTGCCTTTGATCACTCAAAAAATCCCAGAATTCTTGAAATAAGTTATTGCTATAAAGCCGAGGCCGTTTTCAAGTGCTGCGGCCATTGGGACAATAACATGAATTGGCGCCCCGGCAATGTGTGGCCTCAAGACGCCATATTGGATGATTGCCTGGTATCCTGATTTTTCGATTTGACCTGAGTTCTCAGCGAGGGATTTTTCAAGAGTCGAGATCCTGAACTTCCTATACTTTCATCCTATCTCTAACTCAAAATGTGTGATCGTTTCTAATAACCTCTCTTGAGGAGGGAAAATTCTATTATGTGTGGATCTGATCCTGTTGTTGGAATCGCTGGTGATTTGTCTATGAGAGAAAAATCACGGGCATATTACTCCAGCGCCGACTCTGTCGCAGATCTGGTAAGGCAGGCCTTGCTGAACGGAGGTTTGGGGATTAGAGATGAAACAGCTCCACTCTCAGATATAATTTCCAGCGGAGACCGTGTTCTAATCAAACCCAATTGGGTTTTAGAGTTAAATCATAGTGGACACACGACGGACTGTTCCATTACTCATCACACCTTTGTCCTGACCGTTATTCAAGAAGTGCTGAAAGCAAGACCGTCAAGCGTTGTAATAGCCGATGCTCCAATTCAGCGGGCGGATTTTGGCAAGTTGGTTCCCCAATCTTTTATCGAAGGAATACATCAAAACCACTCCCCGGCGGAAGTAACCATTCGGGACCTTCGCAACGTTGTGACTACGATGAACAACGGTTGTTCATTACAAAAAAGAGGCCTACGGTCAGAGTCAAGTGTAGTCAAGTTCGATTTGGGTCCTGATAGTATGCTTGAAGAGATTTCGACCCAAAATAATCGTTTTAGGGTCACTTGTTACAATCCTGAGGTAATGCAAAACGCTCATCGTAGAGGATCTCACATTTACAAGCTATGCGCAGAGCCATTTGATGCTGACGTTGTAATTAATTTGCCAAAATTAAAAACACATGGAAAAGCGGGTATTACAGCTGCCCTAAAAAATGTAGTGGGATTGAATGCTGACAAGGATGTTTTACCTCATCATCGTTTTGGAGGATCGAGAATCGGCGGAGATTGCTACGAGGGCTTAAAGCCTCTAAAGCTGATAGGTGAATTCTGTCTTGATCGTGCAAACAGACAGTTTGGCTTGGCAAATTCCTCGTGGTGGGCCCATTTGTACAAAGTTTGCCTTCTGCCTCACATTTTGTTTCGCGATGGAAACATGGAGGGTAAGTGGCATGGAAATGATACCGTATGGAGAATGGTAATTGATTTGAATCGCTTACTCGTATACGGTCGCAGAGATGGAACAATTTCTGAAAATCCTCAGCGGAAAATATATTCTATTACGGATGGTATTCTTGCAGGGGAAGGAAATGGGCCACTGGCGCCTTTGCCATTGCCTTTAGGAATGGTGACATTCGGGGCCGATTCGGCCTTAATCGATTTAGTCCATGCTGGCCTGTTTCACTTCGATTGGCAGAAAATACCGTTAATCAGGGAATGTTTTAGACCAACCAGCAAATTCCCCATCACCAAGCATCGACCTGAAGATGTGAAAGTGGTCACGAACCTGGGTGAAATGTCCCCTACTGAGTCTGCCCAGCTATTTGGAATCTCGGCTTTTCCGCCAGATGGCTGGAAGAATCACATCGAGGCTGATTATTGGATGGAGCGTTGAAGTTTTCCCGGATTCAAGATGATCTTGACGTAGTAAATTACTTAATGACTATTCATCGCAATGTTTTTACGTTAGACGTTTGGAGAACGTTGATGATGTTTGACTGTTGTCTAAGGAATGGTCATGGTTCAAATAATTTATTCCTTTTTTTCATAATTGTTGATTATGAACCGAGATGTCGGTGATGGCGGCAAAGAAGATAAATACGAAACTGCCGATTTTATGAAGTCTGAAGGTTTTCAAGATGTCCGACAAGTTATGGCAGATCTTAGCCCCAATATCTTTCTGTATTCACCATTCTCTATCGAATAACCCCCAATAGTTGTTATGGAATCTTTATGCTCGTGTCCTGAAAGGCGCTTCTGAACCTAGAGTGTTTTTCTCAACAGAAAACGGGATTCGTGTTGACAAGGTTCTGAAATCTTTCTTGATAACTTGGTTCAGACACAACTGCGTGGATGAGTCAGATGAATTACGAAATATCAAAATTGTATGTTTCTCATCCCATGTTCAATAACTTAGCAATTCTTTGCGTGCTTGTGCTGGTGTCGGCTCTTTCAGTTCGCAGGCATAGCGGTTCCTTTCTGGATATAGGTCAGACCGACCAGCTCAAGGGGGCAGCTATTTTGCTAGTAATTGTGGGGCATTTGTGGATACACGTTGCCGGCTTAACTGTAATCCCGCTGCTGGGGGATTACAGCGTCTGCATGTTTCTTATACTCTCTGGATTCGGATTGACGGCCTCGTTAACAAAAGAAACATTCTCGTGGGAGAATTGGGTATATCGAAGATTCTATCGAATTATGATTCCCTATTGGATTCTCACCGTGTGCTGGCTAATAGCCGACCAGTTGTTTTTGCACAGGGCCTATTCCTGGCAAGAGATATTATCTACAATTTTCGGAATGAATTTTTCCGACGCCCTTAAAGGTCTTGATTATGCGAGATGGTACATAACTCTACTGCTCATTTGGTACGTGGCTTTCTGTTTCGCCAACACTTTTTTGTCTCGCGTAGCGTCTTCATTATTTTTGTGTATTTTTGGTCTTGTTTTGGTCATTCTTCAGTTCTTAAAGTTGTTTCCTTTAGGTACGTCATATCAGTTGATTGCATTCCCGATAGGGGTTCTCCTGGGTCAATTTCATAGACCCGTTACCAATTGGTTGTCACTAGGCTCCCACTTCAAGATCGTCACCGTGTTGACCAGTGTGGTTTTTATCATTAGCGCTTTCATATTTCTAGGACTGAAAGGCTCAAGCTCTCACAATTTTTTGAGATTCATTAATTACAATACCACCGCTCTCAGTTACTGTTCGGCTTTCGTCATGGTAGTTGGGCTATTGGGTCGATGCGGCTACTCAAGTAGGTTTCTAGAATCATGGGGTCAGGTTTCTTACGAGGCATATCTAATTCACGGACCGTTACTCATCAAATACAATCCGGTCATGAGCATACTTTCAGAGGACATGTTTCTTTTGAATACATTCATTCTGCTCGCGATAATCTGGTTTTTCTCATATTTGCTTCATGTGGCGTTTAGGGTCAAACAGCCGCGGACTCACGAAACAGCCGAAAATATCTTTGGAGTTCTAAGGCCAAGAAAGAACTCCGTATTTGATCCATCACCCCGTAACTGGCAGTAGCCTTTAGAAGATAGCGATCAATGTCATACAGAAAAGACATTCAAATACTTCGCGGTATAGCCGTTTTGTTAGTCGTCCTGTTTCACCTGGAATTATTTGGCGTCAAAAGCGGCTTCTTGGGCGTGGACATTTTTTTTGTGATAAGTGGCTACCTCATGGCCATGTTGTATGATGAAAACAAAAAAATAGAGTTCTTTGTGAAAAGGGCAAAACGTCTTTTCCCAGCATATTATGTCACTATTTTTGTAACAGTAGTGGCCTCGTTATTTTTGACAACTCCGAATGAATTCCATCAGGTACAAAAGCAATCAATTTTTGCGCTCGCTTTCAGCTCTAACATAGGTTACTGGCTACAAAACTCATATTTCAGTAAAGCTGAGTTTAATGTATTACTCCATTTGTGGAGCTTAGGAGTTGAAATACAGTTTTATTTGAGTGTTCCCATAATATGTTGGATTCTTGGAAAGAACAGATTCTACATTCTTATAATCTTATTAGTTTCCTTATTCTGCTGTTTCTATCTTGTAAAGATTTCGCCCAAGACGTCTTTTTTCATGACTCCTCTAAGATTGTGGGAGTTCATGATTGGCTGGGCTTGCGCCCAACTGATGTTGATACCTGAATTCGCGAATAAAAGCTTAGCACATAAGATCTTGGGAGGTGTCGCGTTATTGGTTGTCCTGGCAATTCCGTTTATGAAGGTTGACGGTGAGGCTTTGAGCATAATTAGCGGACACCCGGCCGTCTACTCACTTATGGTCTCTATGGCTACCGGTCTCATAATATTGTTGGGGATGCCGAAATTTTTTCAAGATACAAAACTTGGAACGGGTCTGGAAGTAGTTGGCAAATATTCGTACTCCCTATATTTGGTTCATTTTCCTGTAATAGTGCTCTTTCTATGCGATCCTTTCATGGGAACCAAATTGAGAGCATCTGATGCTTTTCAGACGTTAACAATGATTGTGATAATTCTGATTCTAACGGCTCTGTTGTATCATATGGTCGAAGATCCAATGAGGCGGTCCCAAACTATTAGACCCCGTTTGATCTTGGCCCCTTTAGCAGTATTACTTCTTGTCCTTGTGGGGCCTCGGTTTCAGGATGTTGTGTTCTGTCAGCAGGAAAATCTAATATTCAAAGCGTTTCGCGACCGGGACTGTTACAGATGTGGTAAGATGATTCGCCTGATGGAGCCCAAGGCCATTTCTTGCGAGACTACCAAAAACGTATTAAAGCCCCGTTTCTCTATACTCTTGGTTGGCAACAGTCACGCAGACTCAATAAAATATACGTTTAGCTCAGTGGCTGAACAAAAACGAGTGAGAGTTCGGTTCATGGTCGATAACGATCCTCTCCTTAAAAAAAATGATCCCGAGGAAATAGTGCATGAGGCCATATCGAGAGAGATGGACGCCATAGTGATACACAATTCTCCCGGTTCTGTTCCAGTTGAGAGGATAAAACAATTGGTAGATCTGGCGAGGGAGAAAAACATCTTAATAGCTTTCATCATGCCGGTGCCATGCTGGAAGGTACATATTCCACGGGCGCTGTGGCGAAATTTAAGAACCGGAGAACCATTGCCGGTCCAGACAAAGAACGATTATGAAAGCGCAGTCAGTCAGTATTCAGAGCAGTTGTCAAAAATACAATCAGACAATTTTTTCATATACAATATTTCAAATGTCTTTTGCGCCGAGCGATGCGCCATCGTGAACCAGGAGGGTAGGCCCCTATATTTTGATGCCACTCATCTGACAATCACAGGTAGCGAATTACTGAGGCCTGTTTTTGAAAACATCATATCGGATCTGATGGAAAACAGGACTTTTGTTCAACCGGAAACCGCTAAAGGCATAAAAGACTATAATTCCAAGAAGATCTAACCAAACCTTAGTTCTCGAATTTCCCAACAATCCTCAATAGTTCAAGCCCGAAATATCTGAAGGTGAATCGGATTACAATACCGATGGTCGTTCCCCGTTTCGTAAGTGATTGCAGCTTCATTCAGCTTGCGAGGACGGCACGTATTGACGAGGCGTAGTCTTTTGGCCTTGGTATAACATAGTGAATTCTAAGCCAATTCCCTAAGGACGCGATCTGCATAGTTTTTAAGATTAATCTCTGAGATCCGTGAAACTCGAGGTAATCTTTCGGGTTTGGAAGATGCTGATAGTGTGAGGGTTGACGCAAGATGGAGACGAGATGTCCTGGATAATTAATTCATACATATTTGGCGTCGTTTTTATCTTCGTTGGTCCGGGGATGAATCTCCTGAATAAGACAGAGGCTCTCCAGTCTAATATCCAGTTGATTTTTCTTGTGATAACGGTTCCTCTACTTTTAATGGTGTGGCTGCTCAACATCCGGCAGTCTCATAGTATGACCTATGGGCTTGCACAAAACTCTATTCCGGTAACATTGTTTGCTTTCTTAATGGCGCTGCCGATGATTTATATGTTCGCAGGTTATTCATACCAGGAGGCCGGAAAACTGGGAGAGTTGACAAAGCCAGCTCATTTAATTTTGACCGGCGCTATGTTTTTAGTAGCCCTCATGATTGGGGCTCTGGATTATTCGAGAAAAAACCTGAAAATTTTTCTCTTGGTGTCTGCCTTCGCTTCTGCCCTCGGCAATATCATACAGGCGTTTTATCCACAGCTTTCTATGGAAGCTGGTTTGTCATCCAGCAGCGGCTATGTGGTCGGACTCTATGATCAGCGCAACGTTGCGGCAATGACCATAGCGCTGCTTTGTGCAGCATCGCTAGGATACTCAAAGTTAAACGTGCGTGACATAGTTCTTTTTAATCTCTGCGCTGGAGCCATATTGTTCACCTTATCCAGGCAGGGAATGATCATGATGTTTTTGCTGGGGATCACCATCATCGTAAGACATCTAAAAAGTAGAGAGAATGCCCTCAGACAGATTGGCTCGGTTCTGGTGGCTCTGTCGTTGACCAC
>CALGLN010000059.1 GCA_937930835.1 uncultured Desulfomonile sp. | reverse complement strand
CGGAGAGATGACCGAGAGGCCGAAGGTGCTCGCCTGCTAAGCGAGTGTAGGGTGTGAAGCCTTACCGAGGGTTCGAATCCCTCTCTCTCCGCCAGACTTACCAAATATTCCACATTTCACAACCAGCTTCACGATTTAATACCATCTAACAAGTTTCGGACAGTAGTTATCAACTGTCCGGTGTCATAGGGTTTACGCAGTAGACCTTTAGCTCCCAATTCGTGGACTGTTTTTTCAAACTGATCGTAAGAATGGCCGGTGGTTATGAGAATGGCCGTTGAAGGTTCCAGCTTTAACAGCTCTTTCATGCAAGTGATTCCATCCATTTCCGGCATCAACAAATCCAGAATCACCAACGATATTTGGTTACTGAAAGTTTCAAATGTTTCAATGGCCTGCTTTCCGTTAGATGCTGTGATCACATTGTATCCAAAGCGGCTTAGAGTATTAACTCCAATCTCTCTTATCCCTTCCTCGTCATCTACGAGCAGGATGGTTTCGGTTCCTCCTATCAGGTCGGACTTATTAGAACTTGGGTTTTGATATTCATGAGTGTCGGAGGCTGGGAAGTAGATTTCGAAAAGGGAGCCTTTTCCTGGCTCACTTGAACACATGATATAACCATCGTGTTGTCTTACGATTCCGTAAACGGTCGACAATCCCAGTCCTGTTCCCTTTCCGACTTCTTTAGTGCTGAAAAATGGATCGAAAATTCGGGCAATTGTTTGTTCGTCCATTCCATGCCCTGTATCTGAAACTTTTAGCAAGACATAAAGGCCAGGATGAAACGTTTCGTAATTTGAAAAACATTCGTGATGAAGATACAAAGCTTTTGTTTCGATTTTGAGGATTCCGCCACCTGGCATGGCGTCTCTAGCATTGACTCCCAGATTCATCAGTATTTGTCCTATTTGAGAAGGATCAGCATGAATCATCGGAACTTTTTCATCAAGATTCAGGACGATTTCTATATTTCGAGCAATGGTCCTGGACAAGAATTCACGGAATTGAATTATTTCGTGATTAAGGGAGACAGGACGAAATTCAGGTTCCACATTTCTACTGAATGCCAATAAATTCCTGACCAGCTCAGCTCCTTTATGACCTGCGATATGAATTTTCATGAGAACTTCGTAATCAGGATGACAGCAATCGGTATCGGCCAAGAGGATTTCGGAGTACCCAAGTATAACCTGCAATAGGTTATTGAAATCATGGGCGATTCCACCGGCGAGTGTGCCCACTGCCTCCATTTTTTGAGCTTTGATCACAAGGTTTTCAAGATTCTTTCGCTCGGATAGATCCCTGATCGCCATCGCTCTGATAGTCTTGCCGTGCTCTTCAACCAGCCTCGACCTAATTTCTACGGGAAAATTGGTCCCATCTTTTTTTCTGGCAATCACTTCATAAGATTCTATGGAAACAGTGGTGATGGAGGAAGTTACTTTTTCGACAAAATCTGGATGAATGATTTTTTCGATGACAGGTTGGCTCACCATTTCATCTGGTTGGTAACCGAACATTTCGAAGAATTGATCGTTTGCGCGAAGCAGTGTTCCATTGTCATGAAAAACTATGGCTTCGAAACTCACTTCAGCTAACTGGCGATATCGCTCCTCACTCTTGGCAAGAGCCTCTTCTGCTAGTTTTCGTTGAGTTTCATCTGAATAGATTGAGACAAGTTCACCGGAGGGCAGTTTGTATACGAAATTTTCTCTCCAACCCCTAATTCTTTCGTCTTTGTACATCTTAACCGGACAATGTTCGGGAACGCCTGTGCGCCAAACTTTCTGGAATACATCAAAAAGACCAAACTCTCGAACCCCTGGAAACATTTCGAGCACGCTTTTTCCGATGACCTGGTCTTTTTGAATTTTTTCAATACGTTCAGCGGCGGGGTTGAAATCGATAAAAACAAAATCTTCGCCGTCTTGTTTAGCCTCATAAACAGCGACGGCGTCATTCATTCCTTCATAAAGCGATCTGTAACGATTCTCCGTTCTAGCTAGTTCGAGCTCAATATTTTTTCGCGGAGTGATATCAGCAATTACCCCAACAGTACCTATTTGCTTGCCATTGGAGTCGCTAATTTCGGAGGCTGACAGATCGCCCCAAAAGATACCTCCATCTTTCCTAAGATATCGTTTCTGAATCCTGTAAGATTTCTTTTCCCCTGACAGAAGCGCAGCCAATTCCTTTAGAGAAATCTGAGCATCCTCCGGGTGTGTAAGTTCCTGGAAGGTCATACCTTTGAGTTCATCGGGGGTATACCCGAGCATATCGGCCAAGGATTTGTTCACGGAGAAGATTTTCCCCTGCGCATCAAGGAGATTGATGCCAACTCCAGCGTTATCAAAAATGGCTCGATATCTCTCTTCACTTTCAGCCAATGCCTGCTCGGCATATTTTCTATCAGAGATGTCTCGCCAACTGGATCTGCTGTACAGGATCTTTCCTTTTGAGTCTCTTACTGCTTTGGCATGTAGCAGGACATCCACTACGTTTCCGTCTTTTGTGACCGCCTGGAACTCGACATTTCGTACTTCACCCTCTTTCAAGAAATTCTCAAGGCATTTTCTTGCCTTTTCATGGCAGTCTGGATGATATAGCTTAGAAATAGGCATTCCGATAATCTCGTTCCATGAATATCCGGTTTTGTCACAGAAGGTCCTGTTACATCCAATAATTCTCCCCGTGGTGGCATCAAAAGAAAACAGCATGTCCGGTGAGTTGTCATAAAGGTCCCGGTATTTTTCCTCACTTTTTACGAGAGCTGTTTCGGAGGCCACTCGATCTTCCTGATCCAGGAAAAGACGGAATACAAGCCATGTGGCAGCGGGATAAATCAACAATACCGGAAGCGCTATGTTCCTTAGAGCCTCAAGCGTGGCTCCCGCAGGCAGGGTGAGCGTAAGAGACAGCATTCCAAGATGAACAAGGAATCCGAATATTAACAAAGAAGAGTTTGTAGTTGCTCTGGGATAGCTTAGACGAAGATAATGAAATGCTATTCCTAGAGTGGCTGATAGCACAATCGTGCCGACCCCCATCACAACTCCCGGCCCTCCGAGCCACACCCTGTAGGGCATACTGACTAACGCAGCGACCACTGCGGTGAGAGGCCCCCCGAAAAAACCCGCCACGCTTATAACAATTGAGCGGCCGTCAAAAATAAGTCCAGGAAGCAATGTCACAGGGATCATCATCCCAATGAGGGCAACTACACCGAATAAGATACCGGAAAATATCTGATAACCGAGGGTGTCCTTGTTCCATCGGCGGACGATTTGGCCATGCAGAACCACAAGGCAAACTAGTAGAGCTACGTTGTAGATCAGGCCAAGGTAGATCATGTGGGTCTTCCTATATTGTTAGCCAGCACATTAAAGGATTGAGGGCCTGATGAACTTATTGGGCTTTCAGTATGCGGTTAATCAATTCCAAAAGCATTGTCGGTTTGAAAGACTTTGCCAGGTAAGCAGTAGCCCCCAATTTTGAAGCCAATTCCCTGTCCGTTTCGTTTTCCTCGGATACAAGCATAATTACAGGCATTGTTTTGAGATTTTCATGTCCCCTGATTCGCTCGAGAAGCTCAAAACCATTCAGTCGCGGCATGTTGATATCAAGAATGGCGGCATCAAAGATTTCGCTTACGATTATGTCCCACGCTTCCTGACCGTCTTTAGCTGTTGTGGCCAAAAAACCACCACTTTGAAGAGTGAATTCTAAAAGCTTCCGAACGCTTGGAGAATCATCAACGGCCAGTATCTTTTTCGACATGTTATATCCTCATTATTAAAATAATACTGCCTGACCAACATCAAAAGCAACAAAAACTGATTAAGACAATAACTTTGTTTGGTGTTACATGGGACTGGCTGCGCTTACTGGAACTTGTTGGTCAGCATCGATCTGCAGCAATTGGCTATTTCTCAAATGAGAATCTTGCCCATTGTAAGGAGTTCGATCACGAACTTCATCGCATTTTATGGATCTGAATGATGGATCTTGATGTCAAGAGACTATTTTGAACAGCCACGTGCAACCAAAATTGGCAAACGGTTACAGGTGTAAATTTCCTTCTTTCGTATATTTGCTTTGTGTTTGTGGGAAAAAAGGCATAATTTATAGTAGGATTGATTTAGGAATAAACCCGATATAATATTTTTCCGTCTATGACTGATACTGTCTGAAATCATCTGAATTCGCATCAAGAACACACGACATGGGGCGGGTAGGGTACAGTAGACTGATGTTTCAGCCGGTAAGTTCGGAATACATACTAAACTGTCGCATTCGAGAGCAAGAGGCATGAGTAACCCAAGAATCCTGATTGTAGATGACCAGATCCATATGCTCCAAGGCATGTCACGAATCTTGCGGAACTCTGGGTATGAAGTGCTAGAGGCCTCCAACGCTATGGAATGCTTGAACTTAGCGGCTGAAACGAATCCGGATTTAATTCTCCTGGATGTGGTCTTACCTGACATCGACGGTCTGGAAGTATGCCGACGAATTAAATCGGATCCTCAGACAAAAGATATTTACGTTGTTCTTATCTCAAGCATTAACATTTTACCTGAAAATCAAGCTGATGGTTTGGATCAGGGGGCTGACAGCTACATTGTAAAGCCGATCTCCAATCGGGAACTTCTAGCCAGAATAAAGGCGATGCTCAGGCTCAAGAACGCTGAAAACCGGCTGCGAGAAAGTGAAGAGCTGTTTCGCTCCATGTTTAAACATCATAAGGCAGTGATGCTCCTGGTAGATCCGTCAACTGGGAAGATTGTGGATGCAAATCACTCGGCAGAAACATTTTACGGTTATTCGGCGTCTCAACTGTGCGCGATGAATGCAGGACAGATTAATGCCTTACCTCTCGAGGAAATTAAGACCCTGAGAGGGCTTGCTGCAAAAGGGGAGCGCACTCACTTCATCGTTCCCCATCGTCTGGCTTCTGGAGAAATAAGGACGGTGGAAGCCTATGCCTCGCCCATTAAACAAAATGACAGAACTCTACTCTTTTCAATCATTCATGACATTACCGACAGACAACAGGCTCAGGAAATGCTTCTTCAGAGCCAGGTCAAATATCGGACTGTAGCGGATTTTACCTACGACTGGGAATGTTGGGTGGATTCCGCAGGTAATTTTCTGTATGTCTCGCCATCATGTCAACGAATAACGGGTTACTCTTCAGATGAGTTTATAGCGGACCCGAACTTAATGGTTCGTATCATCCATCCTGATGATCACCACATGTGCTCATTTCACTTTGAGGAGGATAGAAGATTCGAGACGGACAGAATTTGTGAGATGGATTTCCGCATCGTACGTCGAGACGGACAAATACGCTGGATTAGTCACAAGTGTCAACCCGTTTTTGACCAGGAAGGTCGGTTTATTGGGAGGCGAGGCAGCAATAGCGACATCACCGATCGAAAACGTGCTGAGCAGGAACTCATAGAAAGCCATGAACGGTTCAGGAATTTTTTGAATGCTACTGATGATTTGGTTTTTATAAAAGATCAACATTCGCGTTACCTTTTTGTTAATAAGGCCAACCAGAATTTCTTTGGACTCTCCGAGAATGACATTATAGGAAAAACAGATCTGGAGCTAATACCGGAAGGTCTCGCAAGGCAGTGCATGGCGTCAGACAAATTGGCGATTGAAAAAAATAATTTAGTCGTCCTGGAAGAGCATCACGGAGACACGTTCTTTCAAATTCGAAAATTTCCAGTTCCAGTTGGAAATGATGGCATGGGTGTCGGGGGTTTTATCACCGACATCACAGAACTAAAACGATCCGAAGATTCCAAGAGACTTCTATCAACTGCTATAGCGCAAGCAGTGGAGGCCGTTATAATAACTGATGCCAATGGTGTGATCCAGTACGTGAACCCAGCCCAGGAAATCATGAGTGGATATCGTCGTGATGAGCTGATAGGCGCTACGCCAAACATCTTCAAAAGTGATTTTCATGATGATGAATTTTACGACAAATTCTGGAAAATGATTAACAATGGCAATGCGTGGTCCGGTAGGTTCATCAACAAACGCAAGGACGGGGCTACTTACTACGAAGACGCCACAATTTCACCTGTTTACAACAAGTCAGGCAAACTGACCAATTTTGTGGTGGTTAAACACGACGTTAGTAAGCAAATTAAACTTCAGGAACAGTTTCTGCAGTCACAGAAAATGGAGGCGGTTGGGACTTTGGCGGCAGGGGTAGCTCACGATTTCAACAACCTTCTCCAGGCGGTGTTAGGGTACTGTGAATTAATGCTTCTCAGAAAGAAGGAAGATGAACCTGATTACAAAGATCTGGTTAAGATACAGCAGGCTGGGAGACGCGGGGCGGATCTGGTTAAAAAACTTATGGCCTTGAGTCACAAAACTGAGACTCAACATAAGCCTGTCGATTTAAATCGAGAAGTTAGCGCTTCCTGTGATCTTTTAACTCGAACGTTACCGAAAAATATTGATATCAAGTTGTACCTCAAGGATAGCCTGAACTTTATAAAAGCTGATCCATCCAATATTGGCCAAGTATTGATGAACCTTTCAGTGAATGCTAGAGACGCCATGTCTGATGGAGGGACGCTAACCATTCAGACTACAGATGTAAGACTCGATGATGATTACTGTTATAGCCACCCTGAATTCGAACCGGGGGAATATGTGCTTTTAACCGTATCTGACACCGGAGTCGGAATGGACCAGGATACGGTGTCCAGGATTTTCGAACCTTTTTTTACTACCAAGGCAAGAGGAAAAGGAACAGGTTTGGGACTCGCTACGGTATACAGCATCGTCAAGCAACATGGCGGCCACATAACATGTCAGAGTAAGCCTAATATTGGGACAACATTCAATATATATTTCCCTGCCATAAGAGATGACAGGAAAACACAGGAACAGAAAGTTGATCGCCCGATTATAGGCGGAACAGAGACCATACTTTTGGTGGACGACGAAGAGGCCATAAGGGACCTGATAACGAAACTTCTGCGGCGTTTTGGATACGATGTCATTACGGCTTCAGATGGGAAGGAAGCCCTGGACATATACCAAGACAAGGGCTCCAGCATATCCCTGGTTCTTTTGGATCTTAATATGCCGGTAATGGATGGGGGACAATGTTTGTCTGAGATTCTCAAGGTGAATCCAGCCGCAAAAGTCCTTCTTGCCAGTGGCTATTCCACAATTGGTTCAACCAAAAATTTCACCAGCGAAGGAGCAAAAGGATTTGTCACCAAACCTTTTGACACAAGTCATCTCCTCAACAAAATTCGTGAGGTCCTTGATTAAATCGTATTTGAGAAAATGTCTGGACTCGATTATTCTGTCACTACATGTTTGAACCTCGAGCCCGGTTGATTTGTAACCTCAGGATGTTACATCAAGGTAGGGGAAGAAAACCCTGAATTCGGTTCCTGATCCAGGCTCACTCTCACATGTTACGTGCCCACCATGCTGTTCAACGATCCCTTTGACTACAGAAAGCCCCAGACCGGTTCCTCGGGATGCTCCTCTTTGTTTTGTAGTGAAAAAAGGATCAAATATTTTTTCCAGAACTTCAGCGGAAATCCCAAGGCCATCGTCTCTTACGCAGAGCATTACATGTTTGCCCAGCTTTGCTCCAATGTGACACCTGCAATAGCTTTCATCAAATGAAACCAATTTAGTTTCAATATGCAAGTGCCCGCCATCAGGCATGGCTTCTGCGGCATTAATTACAAGATTCGAGAGTACCTGATCAATTTGAGATCGATCGCCGAGCATTACGGTCGGCTCATCTGTCAGAGACATTTCAATCCTGACATTTGGGGGTAGATTTCTAGACAGCACCGGGAGCAAATCCTTGATCTGGTCATTCAAATTGATATATGAACGGACTATTGGATTTCGCTGACTAAAGGCCAACAACTTGCGCACGAGTTCGGCTCCGTCCCTACCTGTTTGAATGATAGTCTGGAGAGCTTTATAACCTTGTTCAGATGGTTTTTTATCGACGAGCAATATCTCAGCGTATCCTATCATGATTTGTAACATGTTGTTGAAGTCGTGCGCTATCCCGCCTACCAGAGTCCCAAGGGTCTGCATCTTCTGTGATTGGAACAGTCTATTTTTTAACTCTTCCTTTTCTCTTTGAGCCTTCATCAAGTCACTGACATCAACTATGATTCCTCTGATTCCAACTAGCGAAGCCCGAGAGAAAAGTTGAGCCGAATAAACCACGATGGGAAAAGTTGACCCATCTTTTTTCAAGGCAGTAAAAATCTTATCATGACCATGCCTTCCCTTGAAAATCTCCAACATGGTTTCTGAAATTCTTTTTCTATCTCCTGGCACGACCAGTTCTTGAGGAGTCAAGTCGGCAAGAAATTCCTCAGTGCTGTATCCTGTGAGATTTTGCGCAGCAGAATTTACAAAGAGAAATTTACCTTTAGCGTCAATCTCGAAAACAATCTGGGGCAATGATTCCGCCAGATCTCGGAATCTTTTCTCACTCTCTTTCAAGGCTCTCGTGGCGCGTTTTATCTGAGTTATATCCACCATCAGGGTTAAAAAACTCTTCTCCCCCTGATTTTCGATTACTTCACCGAAAAAGAGGCCATCAATTATAGATCCATCCTTTTTCTTAAGTTTAAGCTCTACGTTTCTTATGCTGCCATTATCAAAAAGGATCTTGGCCACTTGTTCATGGACGTTGGATTCAACAAAAAGTCCAAGTTCGAGGGGTGTTCTGCCTATTACTTCATTTCTTGACAAACCCAGCAGGGATAGAAAAGCATTATTCACGTCCGTGAATTTCATTTCAGGGATACTATTTACGGCAGTTGGCGCAGGATTGAAATTAAACATCCTGTCGAATTTTTGGAGAGCTTGCTGTTCTCTGCTGATATCTTTACAAATTGCGAACAAGCAGTCTTTCCCGCTCCATTTACCAGTCCATCCTCTAGTTTCCACAGGGATGTAATCACCATTTTTTTTCTGCAATGGCAGGGGACAGATATTTCTCTCACCTCGCACCATCTCGGCCAGGATTTTCTCAGCTTCATGTCTTTTTTCCGGAGGGTGTAAATCCATGGCACGCATCTGTCTGAGTTCATCCCATGTATAGCCTACTTTGGAAGATACCGCTTTATTGGCGAAAACAATCTTTTCATCAGGACTAACAGCGATAATCATATCTTCTATCGCC
>CALGLN010000058.1 GCA_937930835.1 uncultured Desulfomonile sp. | reverse complement strand
TTGTGGCGGGAGCGACGAGACTCGAACTCGCGACCTCCGGCGTGACAGGCCGGCGTTCTAACCAACTGAACTACGCCCCCGTGGCGGTAAGTTTTTGAGGGCTTGGTAGGCGGAACAGGATTTGAACCTGTGACCCTCGGCTTGTAAGGCCGATGCTCTCCCGCTGAGCTACCCGCCCAGAGCATCACATACGTCATAAGGCTCATGATCAGCCCTTATCTTCACAGAATAACAACGTGATTAGATTCTGTCAAGAAAAATTCCGTTGTTTCTAATCTTCAAATGAGACGCTTAGACAGCCAAGGCATTCATTAACTAGCGTGAAAAGAACTGAATCCTGATGATACCTGACTTGCCTTTTTAAGATGTCACTCAAAAGAAGCGCGTCTACTAAAACCTCAACGGATGCCATGTCCGTGTCAAGAAAATCCACGGAGGTTATTTCTTGATATTGTAAAAGATCCTTAAAGTCATCTAATGCACCGATGACGATGGAGCCGCCGATGTTTTTTCTGATCTGGTTATTTGCGATGGCAAAGTATAATGTATCTGAAGCGAATTTGTCGTCCGTATTAAGGCTTTTGAAAAACTTAACAATCAAAACGCAGTTACCGAAGGGAAAGAATCTGATCTCCTGCCAGTATTGTCCTCAGGGGGAGAAATACGGTGTTTTTTCATCTTGCTGTACAAAGTGCTCCTGCTTATACCCATTACCTGCGCAGCCTTATATTTGTTCCAACCGTATTTTTCGAGGATAGATCTTACGTGCTCCTTTTCAACATTGTCCAAGTTTGATTTATTTCTTGTCTGAATGGCCGCCATGTCTCGGGAGGTTAGTTCAGGAGACAAATCTCGTGATCCTATTAGGTCTGACTTACACAACACAACAGATCTCTCAATAACGTTTTCCAATTGACGAACATTGCCAGGCCAATGATACGCAAAAATAAAATCCATTGCGTCGGAATCCAAACCAGCCACTGACTTCCCAAAGCGTTTGTTAAAATTTTCGATAAAATTTTTAATCAAACCTGGAATATCTTCCTTACGTTCTCTCAGCGGTGGAATCTCTATAGATATTACATTTAGACGATAATAAAGATCCTCCCTGAAAGAACCATTTCTCATAGCGGCCTTGAGGTCTTTGTTGGTTGCCGCTATAACACGAGCGTCAGTAGAGATCGTGCGTTCCCCCCCTACTCTTTCAAAACATTTCTCCTGGATCACTCGCAAGAGAACCACTTGCGTCGGAGGGCTTATTTCGCCTATCTCATCCAGAAATATCGCTCCACCTGAGGCCTGTTCGAATCGTCCCCTTTTGGACTTGATCGCTCCAGTAAAAGCTCCTTTTTCGTGACCAAAAAGTTCCGATTGCAACAGAGTTTCTGCATACGCCGCACAATTTACAACAACGAAGGGACCGTTTTTCCTCAAACTTTCTGTATGGATAGCCCGTGCTACGACTTCCTTTCCTACTCCAGATTCTCCCTGGATCAACACATTTGAATCACTGGCCGAGATATCCACAATGAGATCACAAATGGGTTTCATCTTGGACGAACGCCCCAGCAACCCACTTAACCTGTCCGAACTGTCTATGGCTTGCGTCAGCAGCCGATTCTTCTTTCTTTCATCGCTCAGGCTTTGGTAAAGCTTGCGGATTCGTAACATAGCGTTGATTCGGGCGAGAAGTTCGTCTGCTTCGTACGGCTTGGTCAGGTAATCATCCCCTCCCCTATTAAGCCCCTCAATTTTATGTTGAAGTGAATCATGAACAGTGAAAATGATTATGGGAATATATTGAAATACAGGATGGTTCTTGAGAATGGACGCTAGTTCAAATCCGTCCATTCCAGGCAGATTGACGTCAAGAAGTATTACGTCGGGATGGTTCTCTTCAGAGCCGTTTAGGATTGCATATCCCTGTTCTGCTGATGTGACCAGAGAAGCCTTAAAACCCGCGGATCGCAATAATTCACGAGTAAACGGTCCGTTTATAGGATCATCTTCAACTATTAGTACTTTCGCTAAAACTTCGTCAAGATCCATTCGTAACAATCCAGACTATTTGACAAAATGATATGCCAGGCCATGGGCTACGGCAATCTTTGTTCCTTGTGTATCAGTAACATCTATATTCCAGAGACTAATTCTTTTCCTTATATCCAGAGGAGTTGCTTCTGCGAACAGGGTCTGCCCTGGGCTCACACCCTGAAAATAATTGATTTTCATTTCAGCGGCAAAGGCAGCGTAACCCCTCGAATTACAAGCTATCGCAAAGGCTTGGTCGGCCAAAGAAAACAGAGCTCCTCCATGAGCTCGAACAGCTGAATTACAATATTCCTCCTTGATTTTCAAAGATACTCGGGCGTAGGAATCTCTCACCTCTTCAACGTTTATTCCTAAAAGGGTTGCAAAAGGATCTTTGCCCACAACCTCAGCTGCAAATTTGATTGGGTCTTCAATAATTAGTTTCATGATTTGTTCCAATTTGATATCGGGCCACACCTCGTCAGAGGAGTTTCATATTTTGACTGAGCTGACCATTTTGGGATAAAAAATCCCTACCATAACCTGGACGTTGATTCTGAAGAGCTTACACCAGCTCGTTGATTGGTCTCGATATTAGAAGGAGCTGGAATCCTTGTGAATCTGTTATGGGTCCTGGCAATGGTCAGAAAATTCCTCAGGAGTATTCCACCATCAGGACGCGAATTAAGATAATATTCAGTGTGAGCCTGGACGCCGTATGCTGGTCTGTCAGGGTGTCTAATAATCTGGTACGGACAAAGCTTATTTTCGGCCAAAACTACAAAACCAGGAGGAAGTCGCTTAACTTCGTCATAGTGACTTTGGACAAGATTGATGCTCTTTCCCATTCCCAAGAATAATGGATCAGGCCTCAGTATTTCTACGTCATGCCTCCCACGTTCAGTCGGGTTGTTTCCATACGGGAAACAGTCATCCTCTCCTCCGCGAATTGGCCCAACTTTGCCTCCAAAAGCCAAGGCCAGAGCCTGATGACCACCACAGATGCCTATGACTGGTATTCGCTGGTCTTCAATAATTTGTCGTAAGGCAACAAAAAAATTCTTCAAGTCCTCACCGTTTTTCCCTCTATACTTACACCACGGTATTCCATTTGGACTGAGAGCCAAAAAGCTTGGTCTCAATTTTTCCATATTTTCTAAAGTGATTTCAGAATACGGCAGGACTATACCCCGTCCTTCGGCTCCCAAGCGTTCAAGTGTCTCCTGAACTATTACCGCTTGTTTCGATGATCGACCCGTGAAAAGATTCACAACAATCCAAACGGGATTCACACCATTTGGAGCGCTATATTTTGCTGTTTCTGAGGTTTCATGATTCGCTGCGCTACCGAAATCGGCTATGAAAAGCGCCACAATAGAGACGATGAAAAAGAGGACAATTTTTTTCATTTGAAGGAGCCTCGAACGAAAAGTGTCAACCTAAATCTGAAACAATTACTATTGCTCAAAAATCCTATAAGACAGGAATGATGCATTTATGAGCTAATCTACATTATTCATAAATAGCTGAACCTGTCAATATTTAGCTGATTATCAATCTATAATAATCTAGATTATAGACCATCAAGCTTATCATCCTATATTTTTGAAGATAAGACTAGAAAGCTCCCTTATGATTCACAAATGATTTAAACTAATTAATAAACAAGATTAGAATGGATCAGGTCAATGACGATTCGAGCCAGTTGAAAACCTTGGAGGGAGATACGATGACGGAATCCTTTTCCATTTCGAGCTTGACTATTATTAGCAAACCGCCAGAAGGAGCAAACACTCTGAATGGGACTTTAGAAATTTC
Source organism: uncultured Desulfomonile sp. (assembly GCA_937930835.1). Taxonomy (GTDB): domain Bacteria; phylum Desulfobacterota; class Desulfomonilia; order Desulfomonilales; family Desulfomonilaceae; genus CAITZA01. Next base: position 32,146 of record CALGLN010000058.1, on the reverse strand, counting down.
TTGTACGCCAACAACAACCGGAATCCTGTCATTCGAAATCCTTATTTGACCTCCTAGTGTGAGACGTTTTAATTCTGAGGCCGATGTGATTATTTGGGGAATGTTGTTCAAAGCATTGTGGAGCGGTATGATTCTCTCGGTTATTTCCTCAAGACTCGCATTTCTGATGAAATCCAAACCGACTGCGTCTGAGACATTGAATTGCCCTGAAGAAATTCGTCTCAAGGTTTCGAGTCTTGCGCCGACACCGAGTTCTTCGCCCAAATCCCTGGCGATGGCCCTGGCATAAGTGCCTTTGGAACATACCAGGTCAAGTCCTAGGTCAGGGGGATTAAATTGAATTAACTCAAGTTTATGAACTACGATAACTCTCGGTGTTATTTCAGGAAAGATTCCCCTCCGCGCTAGCTTGTACAGAGGCGCCCCGTCTTTCTTTATAGCAGAAAAATGTGGTGGAACCTGAGGAATCGAGCCATGGAATTTTGACAGAGCTCCTAAAACGTCTTGTTTGGTGACACCTGACGCATCGGCAGTACTAATTACCTGTCCTTCACGATCACAGGTGTCTGTAACCTCACCAATCCTGACTCCCAGAATATAGCGTTTTTTAGCTTCATCCAGGAAATCCAGAGCCCGCGAAGCTACTCCTGTCAAGATTACCAAGAGACCTGACGCTGCAGGGTCCAGTGTTCCAGTATGCCCTACCTTGAGACTCCCCAGCCGTTTCTTTACAATTTTGACAACTTGATGAGAGCTAAGTCCTTCTGGTTTGTCTAAGAGTAAAATTCCGTGCATCGAGTAAGTTTTTACCAAAAGGGTATTATGCTGTCAATTTTTGGAGCTATTTTGAATGTGCTCTAGGTGTCCTGAGATTTTATGACAATTTGCGGCAGGGTGGGCCAATATTTCCCCTGAGCGGCCAATATGTCTCGGAGCCGAGCCCTGAAGGTATAAGGAAGCGATTCCATATCAATTTCGATAGCAGAATCCCGGCTTGACGGATCGTAAGTGGAAAGCGCAAGTAATATTCGTTTCACGGAGTTTCTCAGGGCGGTAATATTGTAACCTCCCTCGAGCGTCAACACAACTCTTCCGGAACAGAGCTCCGATGCCTTTCTCATAATGCTTTTGATCAGTTGTTCGTAGCCATCTTCAGTAAGGTTCATGCCTCCGAGAGGATCTTTTTCGTGGGCGTCGAACCCTGCTGATACCAGAATCAGTTCAGGCATGAACGCATCTAGAAGTGGTTCAACCAGCATTCTAAAAACTGTAACGTATTCCATGTCCCCGGCGCCAGCAACCAGAGGCACATTAACGGTGAATCCTTCACCAGGACCGTGTCCTACTTCCCTGATGCCGCCGGTTCCGGGATAATGCGGGTACTGGTGGGTGGACAGGAACAAGACTCTGGGGTCTTCGTAAAATGAATTTTGAGTACCATTTCCGTGGTGGAGATCCCAATCTATGATTGCCACTCTTTGCATGTTGTGGTGAGTCAAGGCGTAATGGGCGGCCAGAGCAACATTGTTGAATAGGCAAAACCCCATTGCTCGACGTCTTTCCGCATGGTGTCCAGGCGGCCTTACAAAAGCGAAACCATTCCTCACCCTGGAATCGACAACGGCGTCAATGAGGCTAAACAGTCCTCCTGCAGCTTTAGATGCCGCCTCCCAAGAATACTCACATGCAGATGTATCAGGATCCAAAAACGTTGATTCACAGCTCTTCGTATCACATATCTTTTCAACGTAACGGGAATCGTGATTCAGACAAAGCTCCTCATAAGAAGCTTCCCTCGCTGGTATGGTTAAAAGGTTGAACGCCCCTCCAAGTTGATCCAGCATTTGATAGATAACTTCAAGTCTCTCGGGACTCTCAGGATGATACATCCCCATATCGTGTTTTAAGTATACGCTTTCTCTTACTATTCCGGTAGGCTTCATTTGTCGATGCGCCTTAAATTAGTTTTTTAGAAATTCTTTGGGAGGGCTCTTGCGTAACTAATTCTATCATAAGCTTTTTCCAAAATAAAAATAACACTGCTAAATGTAACAGTCAAATTTTTTCCTGCGTCATTCCGAATCTTAATTAATGCCGGCATCTATCACAAAACGTCTTGATGGCCTCATGAAGAGGCATCAAATCCGCAATTCATTTTCTCGATGTTGTTTTAATTGTTTCAGCAATCGCTATATTTGTAATAAAGTATGATGCGCTGGAAAGACTGGACACTGGTTTGTTCGGATTTATTGCTCGTGTTGAGTAAGTTTTGGAGGTAATGATGCTACTAGCTATTGACGTTGGGAACACCAATATAGTTCTCGGACTCTACGAAGGTTCAAAACACCTTGGAACGAGACGAATCCGAACAATGGAAGATGCTACGGCTGATGAATTTTGGCTAATACTTCGAGATCTGACCCAAATGACGGGTATTGAGCCCAAGAACCTAGAAGACGTGATTATCGCTTCTGTGGTTCCTCCTCTGCGGACTGCATTTGAAGAGCTTTGTGACAAATTTTTAAATATAGATCCTATTTTTGTCGGCCCAGGAATCAAGACTGGCATGCCAATCCGGTATGACAACCCTAAAGAGGTTGGAGCAGATAGAATTGTGAACGCTGTGGCTGCTTTTGAGAAATACAAATGCGAGTTGATAGCTGTAGATTTTGGAACCGCGACAACTTTCGATTACATAAATAGGAATGGAGAGTACGAAGGCGGGTCCATAGCGCCTGGAGTAAAAATTTCTGCGGAGGCATTGTTCCACAGAGCATCAAAGTTGTTTCGTGTTGAGTTAATAGCGCCGAATCGGGTGATTGCAAAAGATACTGCTTCTGCCATTCAGTCAGGAATAATTTTCGGATACGCATCCTTGGTCGATGGTATCCTGGCCCGTATGTTTGAGGAATTGAAATCTCGACCAAAGGTTATCGCAACTGGTGGACTTGCTCCTGTGATCGTTTCGGAAACCAGGTTGGTTGATGCCATTGAGGACGACCTGACCATGGAGGGTCTCCGAATTCTATACGCCAGAAACCGCCCAACAAAACGCTGAATGTGTTCATCGGTAAATAAAAAACCCCATTCCTGAAGAGGAATGGGGTCAGGTAGGTTTTTTAACCTAAAGAGCAAATATTAGAACACACCCTTGACCTTGCCTGTTTCCACATCAACATCAATTCTTCGGAATGCTGGGTTGGAACTAGTGCCGGGCATGAGAGAAATTGTTCCGGCCACAGGCACGACGAATCCAGCTCCCTTGTATGTAAGGATGTCTCGAACTGGCAACACCCAACCTTTGGGGGTTCCTTTGATATTGGGATCATGAGAGAGACTCAGGTGAGTCTTGACCATGCAGGTTCCCAGTTTTGAAAGTTCAGGATCAGCCTCCATTCTCTTGGCCTTGGCTTCCGCTTCCGGAGTAAAGCTAGCGCCGTCTGCGCCATAAACTTCCTTGGCTATGAGCTCAATTCTCTGTCGCAGCGGTAAGCTCAGGTCATAGAGGAATTTAAATTCGTTTTTCTCTTCACAAGCATCGACAACTGCGTCCGCGAATTCGAGGGCTCCGTCGCCACCCTTGAGCCAGTGCTCAGATACAGCCACTCTAGCTCCCGCAGCTTCAGATAGTCTTCTAACTGCAGCTATTTCGTCTTTGGTGTCTGTATAGAATGAATTGATGCAGACAACTGGATTGATGCCCGCTTTTTTTACTGTCTCAATGTGATGAACGAGGTTTTTGCATCCAGCTTCCACCCAGCCAACGTTCTCACCATCATATTCTTTTGGCATCGGCAGACCTGGTCTTGGAACCGGGGCGCCACCATGACACTTCAGAGCCCTAATTGTCGCTACGACAACTGCGCAGTTTGGTTTGAGACCGGAAAAACGGCATTTGAGGTTCCAGAATTTCTCGAAGCCAATGTCAGCGCCAAAACCGGATTCAGTTACGTGATAGTCGGAGAGTTTTAGACCAACTCGGTCAGCGATAATTGAAGATTGGCCGATGGCTATATTGGCGAACGGACCAGCGTGCACAAATACTGGCTGACCTTCAACAGTCTGTAACAAATTGGGATTCAGAGCTTCAACCATCCATGCCGTCATTGCCCCATCGACCTCTAGATCAGCAGTGGTAACCGGTTCGCCCTTTTTGTTGTAGGCCACTACGATCTTACCCATGCGTTCACGCATGTCTTTGAGGTCGGTAGAAACGGCTAAAATGGCCATAATTTCAGATGAAACGGCGATACCAAAGTGGGACTTCATCAAGAAGCCATCCATTTTGCCGCCTTGACCGATAATTATGTTACGAAGAGCCTGGGCGCAGAAGTCGATTATCCATCCAAATTCAACGTTTCGGGGATCAATATTGAGTCTTGGCTGGCCTCTCTTGGCCCATTCTTCATCATCATAGTTGAATTCGTGCTGCATACGGGCAGTCAAGGCAACCATAGCTAGATTGTGCGCATTCATGATGGCATTGATGTCGCCAGTAAGACCTAATGAAAAGGGAGTCAGCGGAATGCACTGGGCGAGGCCACCACCGGCTGCTGATCCTTTGATGTTCATTGTGGGACCACCAGATGGCTGACGGATGGCTGCTACCACATTCTTGCCACGCTTTCCAAGGCCTTCTACCAAACCCATGGAGCTAGTGGACTTTCCCTCACCCAATGGCGTGGGAGTTATAGCGGTAACATCAATATACTTTCCGTCAGGCTTACCCTTCGTCCGTTCGAGTACTTTTCTAAAGTCAATCTTGGCGACATAATGACCGTGAGGCAGTAACTCCTCTTCTGTTAGTCCAAGCTCATCTCTGAGCTGATACACGGTTTTCATCGTTTTTTCAGCTTCTTCAGCTATCTGCCAGTCGGCCATCTTGGTTGGATCCAATGCCATTGATACCTCCTCTGAGACTATTCAGCGAATTGAATTACGCTGCTTCTTTCTTGACTAAAAAATGGATTAGATAACTTAAGGCGGAAGAACATATATATATTAATAGAATTCCCAAATTGTGGCAACTTAAAAAGCATTTAGTTTCGAGGTCACTACTAGAAACGGCTAAGCATTTTCAGTCCTATTCGTAGACTAACACAAAAAACGAAAGGCATTTTTGAAGATAGCCAATCCGTCCCCTTGCTCATCCAGCAGTTCGCGAGTCCACCTGGGGTGATGAGTTCGATGGATATAGCATTCCGGATGTGGCATTAGCCCAAAAACCCTTCCTGTAGGATCACAGAGGCCGGCAATCGATCTGGCAGAGCCATTGGGATTCCATGGATAATCCATTGTAGGTTTGGATGTATCAGGGGAGGTGTAGTACAAAACTGCTTGCCCACGAGCTACTACCGCGTCTAAAACCGTATCATCCAACGCTACAATTTTCCCCTCGCCGTGACGAACAGGCAAGTAAAGTTTATCCAAATCTTTCGTAAATACACACGGCGACTTCGGATCAACCGCCAGAGTTACCCATCTGTCTTCAAATCTACCTCTGTCATTCCCGGTTAATGAAAAATTTCTTTGTTCGTAATTAGATTCCAACGCAGGAAGAAGACCCAACTTAACTAACAACTGAAAGCCATTGCATATCCCTAGGACAAGAGAGCCTTTCGCAACGCAGCGGATTATTTTTTCGAGCAATCTCTCTCCGCCCACTAAGGAATACCTGATTCTGTTAGCACAAGCCTGAGCTGCTCCGAGATCATCCCCATCCAAAAAACCACCCGGAAAAACAAGTAGCTGATAATTTTCGATGTCGATTTCACCTGCAATAATAAAATTCAGGTGACCAAGGTCTACATTCTTGAAACCAGCGGCCTCCAAGGCAAACTTTGTTTCGTATTCGCAGTTTATACCATGGCCCGTCACAACCAATGCGCTAAGCGCCATCGCACTTCCTTCTCTTAACGCTCTACCGTTCAAAATAATGTTCTAACAGACTCCGAAGCCAAATTCAGATATGTGGTGGGGAATATACCAATGTAAAGGACAATAACCACAGATATTACGAGCGCCAAACTCATTGAAGGGCTAAACCGAAGTCTTTCTGGTTCCCTATCAGGCGATTCCATATACATTTTCATGACTACTCTAAAATAGTAAAATACTGAGGCTGCGCTTGTAAGCACTCCGATAATGACCAACCAAATATATCCGGCTTTGATGGCTGCGCTAAAAATCGTGAACTTGCCGACAAATCCTGCGGTAGGGGGAATTCCAGCCAATGAGAAAAGAAAGATCGCCATTGCGACAGCCAATGCTGGGTGAGTACGTGACAGGCCCCTGTAATCATCTAGATAAACATTGGCTTCACCCTTACGACCAACGAGAGTAACTATTCCGAAAGCGCCTAGGTTTGTAAAAGTGTACGCTAACAAATAATACAGGATTCCAGACACTCCATCTGGAGAGCCAGCGATCATTCCAATCAATATGTATCCGGCATGGGCAATGCTGGAATACGCCAACATACGTTTGATATTGTCCTGAATCAAGGCTGCCAAATTCCCCAGCACCATGGTCAATACAGCCAGAATCCAGAGTATATTGGTCCAATTGACCTGTAAAGCGTTCAATGACTCGAAAAAAACCCTAACAAATGCGGCAAAAGCCGCTGCCTTGACACCTACAGACATAAAACCGGTAATCGGACTGGGCGCTCCTTCGTAAACGTCAGGCGTCCACATGTGGAATGGAACCGCTGCAACTTTGAACGCAAATCCAACCAATAGTAATCCCATGCCGACCACGCCCATCAACGAGAATGAACCGCTCTGAAAATATTTGGCCAAACCTGGCAGGCCCAAGGAACCAGAGGCTCCGTACAATAATGCCGCCCCGTAAAGGAATAATCCACTTGAAAAGGCCCCTAATATGAGATATTTCAAAGCTGCTTCGCTGGACTTAGACGATTTAGACAAAACCCCTGTCAAAACATATACGGAAATCGAAAGAGTCTCCAACCCGATGAATATCGTCAACAGGTGGTTACCTGAGACCATAAACATCATTCCCGTGCCTGCAAACATCAACAAGACGAAATACTCGTATAAGTCCATCCCTTCATCAGAAAGGTAACGCAAAGATGTCAAGATAGTCATTCCAAGCGCAAATAGTATGAGAAGATTGAAAAACCAGGTGTAGCCGTCAAGAGTAACCATCGACACAAAGCCGACTTTGTTTATCGCTCTAAGCGGAGCATTAGCGGCAAAGGCTAGTAAGACAGCCGCTGCGCTGATTATTCCGCCGATGGTGGCAGCCCTATTTTTGATGAATAGGCCAGCAACCATTGTCACTACACCTGCTGCACTCAGAATTATAGCAGGTAAAATACCACTCAGATCAACTTCGGGTATTTGTATCATCCCGATCGCTCCTGATACTAATATCTTCCGTCCGACGGACTAGCCGTAGCGGAATTGACCAAATGATAGTATTTTCCGGTAGAGCCTAACTGGACTTTCGAACTGTCCATGTCAGAAACCAGAGCCCTTTTCTTTTCCACTTGCTGAATGAAATGTTTGACTGATGGCTCCATCGGCTTAATGAATGTGCTCGGATAGACGCCAATCCACACGACAAACACTAACAACGGAATCAACACTGCTACTTCTCGAACCGACATGTCCTCTAGATCGGCATTCTTTGGGTTCGTTACTTCGCCAAACATGACTCTTTGGAACATCCAAAGCATATAAACAGCCGCAAAGATAACCCCTGAAGCCGCAAAAACCGTATACCAGGGATAGACCTTGAAGGTTCCCAGAAGAATTAAAAACTCACCAACAAAACCGTTCAATCCTGGAAGACCTATTGAAGATAGCGTGAATATCATAAAAAATACTGCGAATAGAGGCATTACTTTGGATAATCCACCAAACTCAGCGATCAGCCTGGTGTGACGTCTTTCGTAGACCATACCAACAATAAGGAAGAGAGCTCCAGTAGATAAACCATGGTTAATCATCTGGATAATGCTACCCTCAAGCCCCTGAACGGTCATAGCAAACATTCCGAGCATGACAAAACCCAAATGGCTCACACTGGAAAATGCGACAAGTCTTTTCATGTCAGTCTGAACCATGGCCACCCATGCTCCATAAATAATGCCTATAACAGCCAAAAGGCAGATCCATGAGGCAGCGTCCATTGCGGCGTTAGGAAACAATGGAATTGCATAACGAATAAAACCATAAGTTCCCATCTTAAGTAATACAGCCGCCAGGACAACGCTTCCCACGGTTGGAGCCTCAGTATGAGCATCGGGCAACCATGTGTGGAATGGAAACATCGGAACCTTGATCGCAAAAGCCAGGAAAAATGCCAGAAATAACCAGAATTGAGCCCCAACAGGAACAGCCACATCGTACAGTTTCAACAGATCAAATGTGTATACTCCGGTTGACTTTCCAGCCATGAAGTATAGCGCCAAGATTGCGACAAGCATCAGTAATGATCCTACGATAGTATACAGGACAAACTTGATGGCAGCATATAGTCTTCTGGCAGGATTGCCCCAGACTCCGATCAAAAGATACATTGGGATCAACATGATTTCCCAAAAAACATAGAAAAGGAAGAGATCAAGGGACACAAAGACACCGATCATACCGATCTGGAGAAATAAAAGACAAATCATGAACTCTTTGACTCTTACCTTGATATCCTCCCAACAAGCCAGAACTACAATTGGGCCGAGAAAGGTCGTTAAAAGCAACAGGAACAGACTTATTCCGTCAATGCCAAGTTTGTATGAAATACCCCAATCCTTAATCCATGGTTTATTCTCGACAAACTGCATGGAGGCCGTTGTAGGATCAAACTGAAAATAAACAAACAGGCTAACCACAAAATCCGCCAGCATAAACACCATGGTTATGGATCTTAGAGTGTTATGTGATCGCGGATTTATGAATAACAACACAATTATGCCGATTAGTGGCAAAAATGTTATCAGACTTAGTAGGTAGGACACATTCTCCATGAATGATACGCCTCCGTGTCTTATCGTAAGACGAGATAACCGATGACAACTGTCGCCCCAAAAAGTATCGAAAGGGCATAATCCTTTACAAGACCCGATTGAAGATGACTTAGGAGCGAGCCGAACCCACGAGTAACTTTACCAACTCCATTGACTGCTCCATCGATGACTAGTTCGTCAAATTCTTTCCAAAGCATTTTTGAAAATTTCACTATAGAATCCACAAACAAGTAATCATAAAGCTCATCGATCCAGTACTTGTTGTAAACTAGCTCATGAACCTGAGGCATCCTTTCAACAGCCCTGTCAGAAGCTCTCACGTTAGTCACATACATGTATCTTGCCGCCAACAAACCGAAGACAGCGATACCGACCGAAACTGCCATAAGAGCTAGTTCAGCCGCTACAGAAGGATGTTCAGCATGATGGGCTCCATGATCAATAATTGCTTTGGCAGACGTAAATACTGGATTGAGAAAGTCTCCGAATCTGTTGTAACCCTCCATTATGGGTATCCCAACCAACCCACCGACAAGAGAAAGAAAAGCCAAGAGCATTAGCGGCACAGTCATTAGAGGTGGTGATTCATGAAGATGGTGAGCTGCTTCCGGTTCCACCCTCGACTTACCATAAAATGTCATAAAAACCGATCTAAACATGTAGAAAGAAGTCATTATGGCTGCCAGAGCTCCGATGAGCCAAAAACCAAGGTGCCTCTGAAGAGAGTAAAAAAGAATTTCGTCCTTACTGAAGAACCCTGCAAAAGGAAATATTCCCGTTATAGCCAGGGTTCCAAAAAGATATGTCATGTGAGTATAAGGAAGTTTACCTCTAAGGGCTCCCATCTTTCTCATGTCTAGCTCACCGGACATGGCATGCATGACACTCCCGGCTGCAAGAAACAACAGAGCCTTAAAGAATGCGTGAGTCATTAGATGAAAAATACCGGAAGAAAAAGCTCCTACGCCACATGCCATAAACATGTAGCCCAATTGGCTTATAGTGGAATAAGCGAGGACTCGCTTGATATCAAATTGAGTCATGCCAATAGTTGCCGCAAAAAAGGCAGTAGCGCCACCTATTACAGCCACAACTGCCATGGAGACTGGCGCAAGCGCAAATAAAACGCTGCATCTAGCAACCATGTAAACACCTGCGGTAACCATAGTTGCCGCGTGAATTAAGGCGCTGACAGGTGTCGGACCTTCCATGGCATCTGGAAGCCATGTGTACAGAGGTATCTGTGCTGATTTTCCCGTCGCTCCAACGAACAGTAGTAAAGTAATTAACGTAACGATCAGTCCACCCGGAGCAAGCTTTTCCGGAGCCGCGGCCATCACATCACCATAACTGAACGTTCCGAAAACAGTAAAAATCAGGAACATTGCTAAAAGAAAACCGAAGTCTCCGACCCTATTGACTACAAAGGCCTTCTTGCCGGCATCGGCGGCTGATTTTTTCTCATAATAATACCCGATCAGAAGATATGAGCATAAACCAACACCTTCCCAACCGACAAACATCATCAGAAAGTTGTTGGACGATACCAAGATTAGCATGTTGAAAACAAAGAGGTTCAGGTAACAAAAGAACCTTCTGAAGCCAATCTCCCCGTGCATGTATCCTATAGAATAGATATGGATCAGACACCCAACTCCACTTACTACTAGAATCATGATTATGCTGAGTGGGTCAATTAAGAATCCGATTGGCACGTTGAGATCACCGGACAGCATCCAAGTGTATACAATCTTTTGGATGGACCTGTTCTCAGGCGCTAATTGGAGAAGTTCCTGAAATATTAGAAGCGCAACAACAAAAGACGCTCCCACGAACAGCGCTCCTATCCAGCCAATGACCTTTTCAGTGAAATTCCGCCCAATCAATCCGTTGATCAGGAATCCTATCAGAGGAAACACGGGTATTAACCAGACCAGATCAAACATGCCAGGCTCCCAATAGTAAAATCACCATGCTTAAAGCTCTACGATTCATCGCAAGTTGCTCAAAAAAATCACCATTTCATTATGTTGATTTCATTAACGTTAATGGTACCCTTTTGCCTGAATATAGCGACTGCTATTGCAAGCCCTACAGCAACCTCAGCCGCTGCCACAACCATTACAAAAAGTACGAATATCTGGCCCTCGATAGATCCCAGATAACGTGAAATGGCCACAAAAGAGAGATTTACAGCGTTGAGCATAAGCTCCAACGACATTAGGATCACAATGAGATTACGACGAAACATGACCCCTATCACGCCCAAACAAAAAAGCGCTGCTGAAACTACCAAGTAATGCTGAACATCAACCATTTTTCTTATCCCTGATTATCCATTACTGGATTCAAAAATATTGGTAACCATTTATGACTGTCGCTTCCTATTTCGTAGACCTCTTGCCGATTATCACAGTCCCAACAATTGCAGCTAACAACAGTATGGATGCTATTTCGAAGGGTAGTAGATAAGTTGTAAATAATTCCCTGGCTATTATTTCCGTATTAGTCAGAGTCGCTGAGTCAGTAGCGACGACTTGCGCCGTAGGGCTGGAAATGATTGAACGCGACGTGGGAATCAGAAAAACCACAAGCATCATTGCTAAAACTATTCCAATTCCGTACCGAACCCGTCGGTGTTCGGGAGGCATCACAAATTCGTCCAGATTTAGCAACATTATCACGAACAGGAACAAGACCATGATCGCACCCGCGTAAACAATGATCTGGACCATCGCCAAAAATTCCGCATGAAGCAGAATGAACAGGCAGGCCAGACCTATCATGGTCAAGATCATGAAAAGCACGTTATGAATGGGTCTACGCAAAAATACTACAAAGACCCCTGAAATTAGCGTTACAGCGGCTAGCGCATAAAATAGAACGGCTTCCATGGATGTGAATATACCTCCGAATCAAGCACCGCAACTGAAAGCATGTTTTTCGCTTACCTAAAACAATGTAGCCTACCTGGCTGCTCTCGGTTACTACTCCACCAAAAAGTTTTTCCTTGAAACATCTTGTTTAACCCAGTCGGCATACAAATGACCACTGGACAGAATTTCGAACAACAAACGTCATCCAGCCTTTTTCTTCTTTTCATACCTAGGCTGAGGAGGCTGTAAAAGCGCTTCTTTATCCAGATAGAGATCCTTTCGGCTATAACCAGAAATTTCATAAGCAGTCGACATTTCAATCGCTTCTTTGGGACAAACCTCAACACAATAACCACAAAAAATACATCGGGTAAGGTCTATCTCATAACGTTCTGGATATCTTCTGTTGTCTGGTTCCGAGGCTCCTTCAATATAAATACATTCAGCAGGGCAAACTGTTGCGCACAGCATGCAAGCCACACAACGGATTTTTCCGGATGGGTGTACAGTCAGGACGTGCCGCCCTCGCCACCTCTTGGCCACATCCCATTTCTCGTCTGGATATTGAAGAGTAATCTTTTTCTTGAACACATGTGCTAGTGTAAGTTTAAGACCTTGAAGTAACGGGATAATCATTTCTCAAATCCCTCTCATGTAAGCGGGGCTTACTAGAAACTGGAGTTTTTTAACAATTTTTATCAAGCTCCCCAATACTGGAGGTAGATTGCGTAAATAAAGGCAGTGGCCATGACATTGAATAGCCCTACCGGAACCAATGTCTTCCATCCAAAAGCCATGACCCTGTCATATCTAAGGCGTGGATAAGTGCCCCTTATCCAAACAAACACAAAGACAAAGAAGAACATCTTCGCCAGGAACCAAATTATCGGGGGCAAAAAGGGACCTTGCCATCCACCGAAAAATAGGGTGGTAGTCAGTGCGCTCAAAAATAACAGGTGCGCATATTCCCCGAGATAGAATAACCCAAACTTCATGGAGCTGTATTCCGTCTGATACCCAGCCACCAGCTCGTTTTCGCATTCCATGAGGTCAAACGGGGTTCTTGCAATTTCTGCGCTTCCTGCTATCAGAAACAGCAGAAAGCCAAGTGGCTGTCGGAATACATACCATTTCCATATTGAATCCTGGTTCTCCACTATTTGGACGAGGTTGAGTGTTCCCGCCAGCAAAAGCACCCCTATGACAGAAAGGCTCAGTCCAAGTTCGTAACTGATCATTTGAGCGGCTGCCCTTATCGAGCCTAACAGCGAATATTTGCTGTTCGAAGCCCACCCACCCAGAATGACGCCGTATACGCCAAGGGAAGAAATTCCAAAAATAAAAAGTATACCTACATTTAAATCCGCGATGACACCAGTGTTAAGATCATATTGACTCACTGTGGGCCCGAGCAGGGTTTCAAGACCGAGTCCCTTAGCAAATGGGATAACGGCAAAAGGCACAATGGCGCAAACAACCACGATCAGCGGAGCGAGTATATAGACCGCCTTATTGGCGCCGGCTACTGTAATCTCTTCTTTCAATAACAGTTTGGCTCCATCTGCCAGCGGCTGTAACAGACCCCAGGGCCCCACCCTGTTGGGCCCAATCCTAACCTGGATCCAACCCAGAACCTTGCGTTCTATAAGGGTGAGATAGGCGACAAACGTTAGGATCGCCACTATGACCAACAAGACCTTAACGACCACCATTATTATAGGCATGGCGGATTCCATGTTATAAACCTCACTGATCTATTATGCCTTTTCAACCTTGACCTCAGCCAAGGGTTCATTCCATTTTACAAACTTGTTCAACTTTGAACCCGGGAAGTGGTAGGGAACCACAATTTGCTTCTCCAGAGGTCTCCTGGACCATTTGACCTTCAGCTTCATGGAATCGCCTAAGTCGTTGGTCACCTTTATTGTATCTCCGTCTTCCAAACCAAGCGCCGACATGTCGGAAGAACACATCTGAGCCATTGGCTCTGGGCAGACTTCCAGGAGTGATTTCCCCCAAGTGGACATGGAACCAGAATGAAATTTTGTGATTCCAGGCACAAGTAAAAACTGGTTGCTCTCCTGCTTCGGTAGATTCAATTCTGGTGCCGGACCCAGTTTAACCCGGCCATGGGGATAACCATTTCCATATAGAAATAAGGATCCGTCGTCACTGGAATCCTTAACTGGCCACATCAACCCTTGCAGTCCAAGCCGGTCATAGGACACTCCAGCGTAAAATTCCACTGATTTGGAAATTTCTGTCATCACATCGGCAGGAGAATCATAAGCAAATGAAGCGTTTCCCATAAGTATTGATAAATCATTGAATATCTCGAGGTCACTGCGACCTAATTTTTCTTTGGTAGACGGCCGGACTCTCTGAATCCTCCGTTCAGAGCTAGTAAAAGACCCCTCCTTTTCCAAGGCGGAACAAGCTGGAAGAACAACATCAGCCATCTTTGCAGTGGAATTAAAAAACATATCTTGAACCACGACAAATTCTGCAGCATTAAGGGCTTTTTCTGTGAGAACCCTGTCCGGATAGGTATCAACAGGGTTTTCTCCCACCAAGTAAATTCCTTTGATAGCTCCAGATTCGGCTCCTTCCAATATTTCCCGTGAGTTCATGCCAGCCGACGACGGAAGTTTTGTCTTCCACAGTGACTCAAATTTCTTGCGGGCCTCCTCATCTTCCAAAAGACCAAAACCAGGAAGATGTTTCGGTGTCAAGCCCATGTCCAAAGCGCCTTGTGAGTTGGATTTCTCTCCAAAAACCATTACTCCGCAGGATTCCTTACCAACATGACCCGAAATTACCGCCAGGGCGGCCGCCGCTCTACCATTTTCCGCATTGGACATTGCCCTATTAGATCCCTCTGAAATCAGAATCATTGCAGATGGAGCTTTGGCGTAAATTTCGGCTGCTTGATGTATAAGTTCGGGGGCGATTCCCATCAATGTTGCGACGTTTTCGGGATCATAATCTTTTAAAGACTCCAAAAATTTCTCAAAGCCGTCAATCTTCGATGCTATAGCAGTTTTATCCACAATTTCTTGGTCAAGAATGTGTTTTAACATCGAGAAAACTACTGCAGATTCATGTCCGAACGGTGTTTTGATGAAAACGCCATCTCTCTCGGAAAGTTTTGTTTTGATCGAATCTATAACAATTACCTTGGCCTTGTTTCTTCCTGAAGCCATAATGACTTCATTCTTGGCGATCGGATGAGTCTCCGTGAGATCGGCCCCCACTAGCAAGATTACCTTGGCGTTCCTGATTTCTCTTATGGAGTTGGTAGAGGCCGGATATCCAAGTGTTGGGGCCAGTCCATCAACCAGGGCGCCGTATGAACTTGCGCCATGATCCAAATTTGCAGTGCCTAGGACTGTTCTGACGAACCGGTTGAAAGCGAACGCCTCTTCGTTAGTCATTCTAGCTGAACCTAGAGCGCCGATTGCCTGAGGTCCATGGTCTTTCTTAATCTTTGAGAATCCACTAGCCACAGCTGAAAGGGCTTCTTCCCAGGTAGTCTCGGTGAGGACTCCGTTCTTCTTGACCAAAGGTGTCGCCAAACGCCCCCCAGAGTATGCGTAAGTCCATCCGTAACGTCCTTTCACACAAAGGCTACCTTCATTCGGACTATCAGGAGAAGAATTGACGTATACGGTTTGTTGATCTTTTTCTTCCAGGGTCAAGCTGCATCCCAAACCGCAAAAAGAACATGTGGTGGTAACATGCGATAGTTCAAATCGTCGACCTGTTCCTACAAGCCACTTTGACGCGATAGCTCCAACCGGGCAAATATCGGCGCATTGACCGCAAAATTCACATTCTAGTGGTCTCATGAAGTCCGTGGAAACTTCCATGTTCATGCCACGATTTATGAAACTTATTTCGCTCTGCCCCTGCACTTCCTCACAGATCCTGACACACATCCCACATCTGATGCATAGATTCATGTTGAATCTAATAAAGCTGGAGTCATTGTCGAGGTGAAAATACCTCGATTGCCGGGCAAACGGTAAGTCACCAACTTCGTATTCAAAGACGAGGTTCTGGAGCTCACAATCTCCTGCGGCGTCGCATGACGGACAGAGTAAAGGATGCGATCGTAACAGCAACATGAGTTGAACCCGTCGGGACGAACGTAACGCTGGCGAGTCTGAGGTGACCTCCATACCGTCTCTGGCCGGATTAAAACATGCAGGCATAGTGCGTGTTTTGCCTCGCGATGTGACTTCTACCATACAAAGACGGCAGGCCCCGTACGGAATGAGGCGTTTGTCGTGACATAGGGTAGGAATGCGCACGCCGGCGACTTGAGCCGCTTCCAGTATGGAACTTCCCTTTTTTACTGAAACCTTAATGCCATCAACGGTCAAAGTAACCATAGATTTCTACTCGCAAGATGGATTGTGACTCAGTTAATGAGCTCCCTCGGTTAGGTAACAATCAAACCATACCAACATGAGTTCTCAAGCTGGTGTTTTACAAAATTTACGTGTACCAGGCGAGCTGCTCCGCTCGCAATGCCAAAGCTAACGTATCGCGCCGAATTTACAGGTCTGAATACATGTTCGGCATTTGGTGCATTTTTCCCGGTCGATCCAGGCCACCTTTTTCTTTTCCCAAACAATGGCGTTGGACGGACACGCCTTGAAACAGGCGCCACACATCTTGCATTTGTCAGCCATGACCTCGAAGTCTATGAGTTCCGGACAGACCAAGGCTGGACAATGCTTGTCCCTGATGTGAGCATCATATTCATCCCTGAAATATCTAATTGTTGAGAGAACTGGATTTGCCGCGCTCTTTCCCAAACCACAATGCGAAGTGTTGTTGACATGATTGCCAAGCTCGATCAGAAACTCTACATCCCCTTCCTGACCTCGTCCTTCGCATATGTCGGTGAGTTTGTCATACATGGCTTTGAGGCCTTCCCTACATGGAGTGCACTTACCACAAGACTCATCAACACTGAAATTTGTGAAGAATTTTGCTGTGTCCACCATGCAGGTCATGTCGTCCATCACGACGACCCCTCCTGACCCCATCATGGCTCCTACTCCCTGCAAGGATTCGTAGTCAATCTCTACGTCTTCCATGCCGTTGGGAATGCAACCTCCGGAAGGACCGCCGATCTGCGCGGCCTTGAATTTCCTTTTCTTGGGAATTCCCCCACCGATGTCAAAAATAAGGGTCTTCAGGCTAGTCCCCATTGGCACTTCAACTAAACCGACATTATTTATTGCTCCGGTAAGAGCAAACACCTTTGTTCCTTTGCTACCCTCAGTGCCTATTGATGCGAACCAATCTCCACCATTGAGAATTATCGGGTTGAGGTTTGCAAATGTTTCGACATTATTAAGGTTGGTCGGTTGATTCCACAAACCTGCTTCAGCGCTTCTTGGGGGTTTGATACGAGGCATTCCTCGTTTGCCCTCAATTGAGTACATGAGCGCAGTTGATTCACCGCATACAAACGCTCCAGCTCCCGGAGCTATGCCAATGTCAAAATCGAAGCCGGAGTTGAAGATATTTTTCCCTAAAACTCCATATTCTCTTGCGTCATGGATGGCTTTTTCGAGCCTCTGAATAGCCAGAGGATATTCAGCTCTCACGTAAATGTATCCTTGGTTCGCTCCAATGGCGTAACCCGAAATTGCCATGCCTTCCAGGACAGAATGTGGATCTCCTTCCATTACCGAACGGTCCATGAAAGCTCCCGGGTCTCCTTCATCTCCGTTACAAATGGTGAATTTTGGAAAGCTGTCGTACCTCCTGCATTCCTCCCATTTGAGGCCTGTAGGAAAACCTCCACCTCCACGACCACGTAAACCTGCCTTCTTGACTTCTTCTATGACCTGTTCCGGTGTCATTTCCTGGAGGCACTTGGCCAAAGCGGCATATCCATCTCTAGCTATGTATTCGTCGATACTCTCTGCGTCTATTAGTCCTCGGTTTCTGAGAACAATGAGCCGTTGGAGCCCAAAAAAACCGATATCCTTCATCAGGGGAACACGAGTCTTAGTCGCTTCTTCCTTGAACAGCAAATCTTGGACAACGCGCCCTTTAAGAACATGTTCTTCAACGATCAAAGGCGCATGTTCTGGCTTGACCTGATTGTAAAATATTCCATCAGGGTAGACGACAACCAACGGCCCCATAGCGCAGAAGCCGTTGCAACCAGTCATGATTATCTGGACTTCGTCCTGAAGGTTTCTCTTTTGCAACTCTCTCTCAAGAGCGTCTCTAACATCTAGTGAGCCGCTGGCGATGCATCCGGTTCCGGCGCACATCATTAGCTGCATTCTGTAAAATGGGCTCGCACACATAGCCTAAACTCCGAAAAAGCCAAGTGTTGACTGACAACTAGAAATCTAGCTTACTGCAGCGGATTCTCAAGTAGCCATAGTTTCGCTGCCGATGGCCAAAGCATAATCCTCTACAACTTTTCCTTCCATGACATGCTCATCAAAAATACGTTTGGCCTTGGTTTTGTCGAGCAAGACGTATTTCACCGGGGCTGAACCCTCCAGTTCGACGGTAATCATGGGCTCTTTGGCGCAAAGGCCTGCACAACCAGAATTGGTCAGAATAATGTCTGCAATATCCTTCTCGCCAATGATGTCACGGAATAAAGTCATGATCTCCCTAGCGCCAGCCGCTATACCGCATGTTCCCATGTGAACCGTGATCTTTGCCCTATGATGTCCGGCGCGAACGCTCATCTTATTGAGCTGCTGCTCTTTAATTTTCCTGAGATCCTCTATCGAGATTTTGGGCATAAAGGCCTCCGATAACTGAAACCGTTGGTCACTATTCAAACATGTTTCGACACGAATTCCACCAACTTGCGCAAAACAGATCTATTGGTAACCATCTAGAATACTTATTGTCTTAGGTGGATGAATGTTACCGTGGGTGTCTTCTCCAATCATCATGACCGGGGCCAAACCGCAGGCGCCCAAGCACCTAACTGCCTCGAGGGTGAAGCGCCCGTCTTCCGAGGTTTCACCTACATTGATGCCAACATCTTTAATAATGTTTTCAAGTATTTCTTTAGATCCTTTAACGTAGCACGCTGTGCCCAGACATAAGCGTATAGTGTGTCTTCCGCGAGGAGTAATTGTAAAGAAGGAATAAAAAGTGACTACTCCATATATATGAGGCGCAGGAATATTCATGCCTATAGAGAGTTTCCGCTGAACTTCCATCGGAAGATAGCCAAACAACTCCTGAGCCTCTTTCAGGGCAGGGATCAGGTTCTGAGTAGAGCCTGCATATTTATCTATGATCTCGTCCAGCAACTTGAGTCTCTCGGGCGGGATGACTTCAACTGATGGCACCACTTTCTTTTTGAGTAATGCGTCTCGCTCTTGCACTTTCTTGAATCTCCCTGAATCAGGCCTATAAGGTCTGTTTAGTCTCTTTTATGCCAGTTACCAAATTTTCTCTGATCAGTTGAACAACGTTAGGGTGGTTAAGCGGAATAAGGTCCAATTCTGCTCTGATCTCTCGAGTGTCCAGAGAATAAGCCCTCTCATCAACCTTGTATCGAAATACGAAGTCCACGTCTGAATTTCCTTCGATTAAACACAGGATCGTTCCGGCGAGATCACCAATTGGTTTTCTATCGATGTGAGAGTGTTTCATGGATGCGACCAACTTTGTGCCGACCCCTAACTGTGATGTCAAAAACATTTCTCCGTCAGCTTCCTGAACCGATTGCTGGAATAGTGACAGCCCCAATCCAACCCTGCGTGTAGTCCTAGTAGTTACGAAAGGATCCAGTGCCTTATTCAGAAATTCAGGGCTCATACCTTTTCCGTTGTCCTCTATCTCAATAATGACTTTGTCCTCTATGGTATCCTCTGTAACATTTATTTTGATCAAGCTCGCCCCGGCTCCAATGCCGTTTTCGGCAAGATCGAGTATGTGCAGAGAAAAGTCCTCCATGGCTTAAATGATCGATTTACCAAAGCCTTCCAAACTACAAGGCTTTTCTTCCGTCAACAGAAATAATCCGAGCATGCCCAAGAATACGCCTTTTTGACTCACCCCTTATTGCCATACAAATCTCATGAAAATTCAAATCAAGCATTAGCGCCTCTGTAAAAATCGACCCTATTTCTTCAAGGCGATGAGCGTCAGAAGAGGATATTAGGGCATAGTCACGAGCTTGTTTAAACTTGTTTCTCACCGACTCAAAATCAGACCGGGATGAAACTTCCAAGGCATCGAGATCAAGATCAGACGGAATAAAACCTAACTGACTGAATATGCCAAACCCTGATCTGTCTACATGAGACGCTACGGCCAATCCTCCAAGAGAATGTATTAAAGTTGTTACTCTTGACGAATCAAGCGTGCTCGCGCCTATCAACAGTCGCTCGTCCAAATCCTCCACTTCATCGAATTCGTTAACCACGGCCTGAACACCGATTGCACCTTCATCGTTAACTCCATAGAGTCTAGCGTAAATTTCTTCCTGGGCCTGTTCAGCATGCTCAACCTTTTCAAACAACCCGAGAATATGAACCTCCTCAGAGGTTGTTATCTCAAGCCCGGGAATCACCAACAGCCGTGTGTTGCTTGCAGCCCTTATGCAAGCTCCCGCATTTCTTGCTGAGTTATGGTCACATATAGCTATTGCGTCTAATCCAACACTCGAGGCCCGTTCTACTATTGCCCTCGGCGTCATCTCAGCTATCTCAGTGCACGGGGACAAAACTGTGTGAATATGCAAATCCAGCTTGTAGATTCCGAGGTTAACCGCTTCTCCCCCTTGTCCTGAACTATCGCCTGGCCGTCAACCGAACCTTGGGCTTTTCATCACTTTGCTAACAGTGATCCTAATTTATTCGGATCTTTTCACACCCATCGAGTAAAGCTGCCCTACCAAATCGTAAGTGGACATTTCACTGGCTAGGACGACAACGCCCTGCTCTTCAGCTTTACTAAGAGTCTCTGCATCGGGATTTCGACCTCCAACAATTATTATCCCTGCAAGGTTGTTTAGAAATGCTACAGCCACTATGTTCTGATGGATCTGCAGAGTGATCCATATGTCCCCTTCCTTGGCATTAGCAATCACATCGCTGAGCAAGTCACTGGCATAGCCACCCTTCACTTCTCTATCGAGTCCTGACTGGCAGGTTTTAACTTCAAGGTTTAACAACTCAACAATTTCGTTTAGCTTCATGTGATGGTCAAACGCTCCGTTTATTATCGGTCAACTTCGGCCAGAACAATGTCAACACTGGACAAGATTGCAATCAAGTCGGCAAATAGCGACCCGTTGGCCATTTTTTGTAGAGCTTGAAGATTTACAAAGGCTGGGGCTCGCCATTTTAATCTATAGGGGTTTGGAGTCCCGTCGCTTATGATATAACAACCCAGCTCTCCGCGAGGTGACTCTATACACTGGTAATACTCACCGGATGGCACAGAAACACCTCTTACGACCAGCATGAAGTGATGGATAAGGGCCTCCATTTTAGTGTAGATCTCCTGCTGATCTGGAAAAATCTTGCCCGGAACATTCGCTCTAATTGGTCCACCAGGCAGTTTCTTCAAAGTCTGTCTGAGAATCTTGTTGCTTTCGCGCATTTCTTGAACACGGACTAGATAGCGGGAGTAAATATCGCATCCATGTTGGACCGGAATGTCAAAATCATAACTTTCATAGCCACAGTACGGATTGGACTTACGAATATCCCATTTGAGCCCACTGGCTCGGATCATGGGACCAGAAATTCCCAGATCCAGCGCATCTTTCAATGAGAGATATCCCACGTCCTTGGTTCTATCGATGTAAATTATATTCTTAGTCAGAAGTGTCTCATATTCGTCTACTCGCTGGTCAAAATGATCGCAGAACGCCTTTAACTTATCGAGAAAACCTTCCTCTAGTTCCTGAGAGATTCCTCCTAGCCTTATATAGTTGGGCATCAGACGTCCACCTGCAGTGAGTTCAAAAAGATTCATGATCTCTTCTCGTTCACGCAGCATATAAAACAGGGGAGTCATTGCGCCGACATCATGCCCATGAGTTCCTAACCAGAAAAGATGGCTAAATATTCTGGATAATTCCGCCATCATAACTCTGACAACTTGAGCTCTCTCCGGAACAGTAACCCCCAACAACTTTTCCACGCACATCGCATAAACAAGCGAATTGGAGGAAGCGCCCATGTAATCACAGCGCTCTGTAAGAGGAATCACTTGATGATATTGCTTATTTTCACATGTTTTCTCAAATCCACGATGGAGATAACCTAAATACGGAACAACATTTACGACGATCTCACCATCAAGCTCGACGATGGCTCTAAAAACACCGTGGGTGCTTGGATGATGCGGACCGAGGTTGAGCTCCATTAATTCGCTTCTTCCGTCAGGAATTTTATTGGTAACTTGCGACATAGCCGGCAGATTCCTCACTCAACCTTTTATTTTGATAAGTCAGGAGTATCCTGTTCTGTTCCCATTATAGGAAAGTCTTTTCTCAAGGGATGCGCATTCCACTCATCAGGGAGTAGCAGTTTCCTGGGATCTGGATGGTTTTCAAAAACAATCCCGAACATTTCGGCAGTTTCACGCTCATGCCAATTGGAGGAAGCCCAAACACCATAAACGGAATCTATTGAAGCCTCCCCAGATTCATCCTCGATAGCCCTAGTCTTGATTCTCAACCTTTCAGATGATGATGTTGAATAGAGCTGATAAATTAACTCAAATCTTGGAGACTCTGGCATGCGATCTACTGCGCCTACGAACGACAGGAAATCGAATTTGAGATCCGGATCATCCCTGACAAATTCACAAATGGGCACGATCAGCTGCCCGGGAACATTTACCACGACCTGATCTAGGATAGTTTGGACACTTATTGATTCATCACCAAACCTGGAGGCTAACTTTTCTTTAACCATTTCAGGATTCATTTACCGACCACCTTGATTCCATGAAATTGCGGATTCTTTATCGACTGTTCTTTCATGACCTTGGCATGCAGTTGCAAGATGCCGTCAAGAAGAGCTTCTGGTCTTGGTGGACATCCAGGAACGTATACGTCTACGGGTAAATATTTATCTATTCCTTGAACCACGGCATAATTCTTGTAAATTCCACCGGAACATGCGCACGCGCCCATTGCTATTACCCATTTGGGTTCAGCCATTTGTTCATAGATCCGCAGTACGGCAGGCAGCATCTTTTTTGACGCTGTCCCTGAGACAATCATTAGATCGGCGTGACGAGGCGACGGTCTGGCTACTTCCATACCAAACCTGGAAAGATCGTATCTACTGACAAATGCAGCGATCATTTCGAGAGCGCAACAGGCTAATCCGAAACCCAAAGGCCACATGGATGACTTCCTGGCCCAATTAACAAACCACTCTAAGTTGGTGACGTGTACGGTATTGTCCAGATGATTCTCTATTCCCATTGAAGCGCACCTTTTTTCCAAACATAGATTAAGCCTGCCAGCAATATAACCACGAACAGGAGCATTTCTACGAAGCCGAAGAACATCAACTTGTCATATATTTTGGCCCATGGAAAAAGAAATATAAGCTCTATGTCAAAAACAATAAACAACATACCAATGATAAAGAACTTAACGGAAAATCGCCGTCTTGCGCCTCCGATAGGATCCATACCACATTCGTAGGGCATGAGTTTAATAGCGGTCGGAAATCTTTTCCCGAGAATGGTGGACAGAACAATGATTGCAGAGCCTATAAATATGGAAACGAGAAGGATCACTAGCACTGGGAGGTAACTATCTAGCATCTAACCACTCCGTATCTCGCCACGGCCCCCCGTGAGTTAAGACAAATATTATGGAGCCATTTTTGTGAAGAATTTTTGCCTATTTCGTCCGTTCGGTAACACATCGAGAATAGAATAACGCAAAAAACTAGTCAACATTTTTCTCGGTGAGCTTCTGGTTTCAACTATTTTTTAGGTCAAAAACTAAATCCAATCGAGTTCCTCCTCCAGGCTCGGAAATCAGCTTCATCATGTCAGAAACCCTCTTGATATTAGCTAATCCCATACCTGCTCCGAATCCCATGTCGCGTATCCATTCAGGAGCGGTAGAAAATCCTGGTTGCAATACTTGCTTAAGATCTGCAATACCCGGCCCGTGATCAACAGCCGAAACATTGAGTTTGTCTTTTCTGATATCGACTATGATTTCTCCACCGACATCGGTATGTATTACGAGGTTCATTTCTGCTTCGTAGACTGCGACCGCGACGCGTCTGACAATTTGCGGATTGACTACAAGGCGTTGTAAAGCTTTCTTGATCATGCTTGAGGCCTTGCCCGCGTTTGAGAAATCTTTGTCATCGACAACGAACCTTAGTACCACGCTGGTATCATCTGATACTATATCCTGAAATATGTGGCTGGCGCGATACGCCTGAAGTCTCTCCTGTTCATTCTTTTGAAAACTCTGATCCAATCGTCTCAGGAGATATTTGGTGACCGTGCCCGTTGTAACGATTCCTACGAGTTTTCCATTTCGATCTACTACAGGCAACCTGCTCGAACCCTTGAGCCCTAAAATGTTGCCAACTTCTGCAACAACCGAATCTCGTACGACAGTTTTCACCTTGGTAGACATGGACATAGTCACCGGTTCATGAAGCCTCCCCTCCTCCATGGCTGCCAGGATATCAGTCATGGTAACTATGCCTATTATATTTTCATCCTGGACCACTGGAGCCCCAGAAATGTGTTTTTCTTTCATCAAGGATTTGACTTCAGCGACGGTCATGGATGGATCAACAACTATAACATCAGTCGCCATGACATCCTCTACTCGGGTCGTGTAGATCAGTTCCTGAACTTTCGTAATTTCTTGAACCGCCATTTTACCAAGTGTCGTTTCTAATTTTAACAACCCCAAGTCCAGGAAGCCCCGCATGATAGAGCCTCCCACAAGCTTCATACATAGTATAGCTTGTCCTGATGAGGGTTATACCTAATTCACGCGCGAGTTCGACCGTCTCTGGGGGAGCCTTTTTGTCCCTGACCAGAATTATTGCATTGATACCGGCCATTTCCGCTGTGCGGACAACCTGTGGATTGGTTAATCCGGTCAACAGAGCCATTCCTGGACTACCAAACGCAAGCACATCGCTCATAAGATCAGCCGCGCCACCCGCCGGAATTTCTTCATCTGATCCGTGATTATCTAAAATGATCTCAGCGTCCAAGACTTCGATCAATTCTTTGAGTTTCATGTAACACCCGGAGCCGAATGTTTTAAGTAGTTGATATGAACACCCTTGTTCGATGATGTCAATAGAGATGAGTTTGTAATTTCACATTCCAAGAGATTATCAGTTAATACAGGTGAATGAAGCCTCAACACCAACTGCTTCATACATTTTTGTACTTTTCCAGAATTCTTACTACCATTATGTAAGGTTGACGATGGCCATGGCTATGTTTGATGTCTACTTTTACACATAATATCAATGCCTTGAACTTAACATCTCATTGGCTCATCCTTTGCATCTAGATGGATCAGACAATGCCGCGCGGACTAATAGGTGGATGAATAAACCTTATGAAAGCGAAAATCAATGATTTGAAGTCAAAAGTTCTCGACAACCTGAGCAAAATAATGGGCCACGCCCTAAATCTGGAAGAAACCTTAAATAAGATCCTAGAAATACTTTCAGCAGACCTTTCGATGAACAGAGCCGTAATCACAGTGGTTGATTCCCACACTGAACAACTTCCTACGGTAGTCTCGTATGGCTTGAGCTCCCAACAGAGCGAACAATCAATATATGGACTTGACCATGGTGGTCTGGAAAGAATGTTCAGAGAATGCAAACCTTTTCTGCTACAGGAAATTGGCTCCAAGCCCCTCTTTGTAAACAAGAAAGCAAATCAAGATATCAATAAGCACGAACTCTGGCTTATGGGAACTCCCATCACACTTAATGGATCGGCCGTAGGAATTGTGAGTGTGGATCGCGTATTTGGAGAAGAAGTTCCGTTTGAAGAGGATATACGGTTTTTGTCTATTATCGCGACTTTGATTGGTCAATTGGTGAGCATTAAACGGCAGTTGGAGCAACGAGAATTGGGTTTACTAAAAGCCAATGAAATCCTGAAAGAGCAATTTTCTGCCAAGATGGAAAACTTTTTCTTCACTGCCAAGAGCCAAAAAATCCTTGAAGCGCAACAATTAATCAAGAAGGTTGCTCCAACACAGGCTACGGTATTACTGTTTGGTCCCGCAGGAACTGGAAAAACTCTTGTAGCCCAAATTATTCACGAGCTAAGCCCCAGAAAAAGATACCCCTTCATAAAAATTAACACCGAAGCTTGTCCTGAGGACCTCCTCGAAACAGAGCTTTTTGGTCAGGAAACGGGATCTTTTTCCAGAACTATTCAGACAAAACTCGGAAGAGTTGAGGAGGCTAACGGAGGCACAATCTTTTTGAATGAAATTGGTGAAATCTCTCTGAATCTCCAGGCTAAGTTTCTGAGATTACTTCAGGACAGAGAATTTGAAAGAATAGGATCTACTAGGACCAGAAGAGTTGACGTTCGAATTGTCGCAGCTACAAATCTGGATTTGGATTCCGCTGTCAGTGAAGGCTTCTTCCGTGAAGATTTGTACTACAGGCTGAACGTCTTGCCAATTCGAGTGCCTAGTTTGTCAGAAAGAGCGGAGGACATTTATGATCTTATCAAGTTTTTTTGTAGAAAATTAGAAAAGGAATATGGGGCCCAACTACGTTTCACCGAAAGCGCCTTGGACACACTGTCAAGATATTCCTGGCCCGGAAACATCCGGGAGATGGAAAACTTGATGGAACGATTAGCCATAATGAATGAAGATACGGTCATTGAAGCCAGAGATCTTGACCCTTATATTTCCTATAATTTCAATCAATTGAACAGTGAATTGGATCTTATCGAATTAGATAGCTTGCAGGAAATGGAAAAACGAAGCGTCTTGGCAGCCCTCGAAAGAAACAATTGGGTACAATCCAGGGCTGCTAGAGATCTAGGCATTACCTTGAGACAAATGGGATACCGGATAAAAAAATTTGGCCTTGAAAATTACTTGAAACAAAAGAAAATAGTCGCCTAAAAAATCCACAACCTCGGAATTAAAAAGTCTTAACACGTCTTGCTGTTAAGCTGTCCATATGACATCGAAGACGTCAAGGCTTTTCTTCTGAAATATTGCCAGTGAGCCGGGCAAACCATCAACTGCTGTTGATAAAGTTGGACGACTTGTCAAGAGAAATCATGACGGTCTGACTGAATAGATGTGGTCTCTGTTACCTGTTGATATAACTAAACAAACTTCTACTGCTCATCCACGTTACAATCTGATTAACTGCTAGAAAAAGTTAGCGAAATGTCCGTCGAGGCTCCACTTGCCAACGAGTTATCAACAGGTAATGTGAATGAATGAACCCTTCTCACAAAGAAGCGCTGTGATTAAAATAGGTATCTCACTATAGCTAGAAAACTACTGCGATGATTGGGCCAGTCTTCAAGATCTTAGCTTTAAGAAATCGCGGCAAGATGATTTATCTTGATTCAAAGTGGAACCCTATGGCCAACATTTAATGGAATTTTCCCACATAAGTTTTGTCAAAAAACGTTCATGAATGAGTCCGCTTAATCACGCTCATTCTTGTTTTCAAATTTGCCAAGACGACTATAATATTGCTATTATGATATTATGAAACCTCGTTAATTGTGAGAGCCTAATTTGAAACACCTAAATTATTAGTCGAAATACGTCACAAGGATATCGATGACGACACAGAATCCTATCATATCGTAAATATTTAGAATGCTTTTTGGCGAAGTTGAGGATCCTAATGAGAAATTCATTGGTCATTTTATTCTTACTACTATCATCCGTCGTCGCCCACGCTATCGAACGCAACTGTACCATTTCGCAGGATGCTACGGCTTATTATGATTCGGGTAACTACCGCGACATGCTCTATCTGAGGAATTCGTCTCTCAGCGCTTGGAGCTCAAGAATGGCCAGAGATGTGCTTGAGTGGAGAGCCAAATTGATCCCAACCGGAGCAACAGTCGATGTTGTAGAAAATCAGGGAGATGCTTTGGTTATAAGCTTCCAGGGAAACAAGTATTATGTAATGCCCGATTACGTAGATTGTCCGTAGTGATTCTACAAAGAGCTCAGACAATGGAAAAGATTGAAGACGAATCTCGCAATATCGAAATAATGGATGACCGAGATGAAAAAGGCTCTGGTTTTGATGACGAAGATAGACAGGACACCACTTATGTGGTTGAGGACAGCTATTTTTTCAGCAGCAATGATGACAACGATGGATGTTTGACCCTAATACTCTTAATCGCCTCCATACCAGCTTTGCTCTACTGGCATCTGGCATGATTTCTAGCTTCTAGATTACCGTCAACTCATCGAAAGCGCTTCATGTCTCAAGTTGCCGGATCTCAACAACACAATACTTGATTTCCAGGAATCTATAGCCGAAGCCCCACAAGCTCGCCTGAACAGGCAGTTGTCGTTTGGACAATTTTCATGCCTGTTGTAGCATTCCGAGTAACCATTGTTTTTTTGATGCCGGTGTACTTTGTCCTCATGACGCTGAAAACATTCTGGACAGATACCGTGACTTATATCGAGGCAGTTATCGAGATTTAGAGCTGAAAAATCTATTTGGTCCGATTCTTCCGCTGTAACCCAAATCCTCTTACATTCTATACAGGAATATATCATCACATTATCTCCAATATCTTTTGGACTATTATTTAATTAAATTAAACTCAATAATTGATTATCAATCTATCATACTATTATGTTAGTATTCAAGTGATACTATTTTAGTCTAAGATTTAATTCAATCGTATCCACATACTTTTCTCATAAATTTTTAACAACACCTCATTATCTTCCCGATTGTTGAGCCAATACGAGCAAGGTGTCCGTATCTGACCTAAATCGACTTTCATTAGAATAGATAACATTTGAGGTAAGGTCAACATGCGCAACAGATTGACAGATCATGAAAAAGAGTTCTTGTTGGAGTGCGAATCCAATTGTGGCAGAGATTTCACAAAATGTAGAAACAGGTTATGCACGAATTATCAGACAATGATCATGACTTTGAAAAAAATGTGGGGTCTGAAAATAACCTCTTGAACTAACGTTCTCTAAACTATATTATCCCAAGCTTGGCATCAGGAGTTTGGGGAACATTTAGGTTCACAAAATTAGGCGCAAAATTCATTTTCCGAAACTCCTGAAATTGTCCGACAATGTTACAATAAATGGAGCCTACCTTGCGTTCAGCTAAGAAATCTATTCTGAGAATAATCGTTACTGTGATCGGGTTGGTGATAATTACTCCTGTCATGACCATTCCGATGTTGGTGTCCTCATTATTTATCAAACCGGGGAAGTTTGCATTTCTGATGATGCGGACATGGAATCGCGCTGTGGCCAAAATGATGGGTATTAGGTATTCATTGAGCGGCCTGAACAACCTGGTTCCCAAAACGTCTTACATCATTACTCCAAATCATCAAGGTGTTGCTGACATCGTGTCTATTGTTTCATCATTACCCCTGTATTTCAGATGGGTTGTCAAAAGGGAACTGCTAAAGGTTCCTGTTTGGGGTTGGGCTCTCTGGGCAACAGGCGCTATAGCCATAGACCGCTCAAATTCAGCCACGGCTATAGAAAAACTCAACAAGGAAAAGGACACAAAACTCAAGGATGGATGGTCAATGCTGATATATCCTGAAGGAACTCGCACCCCTGATGGCTTCTTGAAGGAATTCAAGAAAGGGGCATTCATGATGGCGATTCAGACGGGTATTCCCATTTTGCCTATTGTCTGCAATGGCGCCTTCAAGATAATGCCCAAGAAAATGTTAGCGTTCCGCCCAGGCTTGGTCAAATTGACAATATGTCCACCTATCCCCACGCTAGGATTGTCAGAAAAAGACTTACCTGAGTTGATGGAAAAAACACGCCAAGCGATACTTTCTAGACTCAGACCCGACTATGATCCGTTTACAAATCAGGAACTTTGCTCTGAGCATGCTTAGAAAACAGTGATTTTTTCAAACGGAGGCATTTAGCCGATGGATTCGCAATCACTTGAAAAAAGGGTTAGTAAGCTTTTTGACTCCGGTTTTTATTGAGCTGAAAGCGTCTTGCTCGCCGTGGCAGAGCAATCAGAACTTAATTCCCAAATCGTGCCTAAAATCGCCACAGGTTTTTGTGGTGGCGTATCTCGGACTAAAGGCATTTGCGGGGCTGTTTCGGGCGCAGTAATGGCCCTTGGAATGATGCTCGGACGAACCAAACCTGAAGACTCGTCCGAACAGATCTATGAAAAAGTTCAACAGCTTATTTCTGTTTTTGAGCTTCATCATGGATCGAGTAATTGCTTCGAGCTTACAGGTTGCGATTTCAGGAATCCATCGGATCGCCTGAAATGGAGAGATACCGGAATAAGGGATAAGTGCCTGAAGTTTAGTCAATGGTGCGCCTGTTCTGTGGCAGATCTTATTGCTGACAAAACCCCCAGGTAATAAATTTATCTTTAGCCAATAATTTCATTGAAAACAGTTTTGGGCGGCCAAACACTGTGGTCGGCATTAACATTTTTTCTAGAACAGGCTATTGGCTCACGCCAAACTAATATTCAGACTATCGTGCGACCTCCGGAATTGCGCTTCACTCACAAACTGTTTCAGTTTTGAATGGATGAAACTTTTAAAAAAGCTGTTGGTCGTTAAAGACAAAGTCTGGAATGCCACCAGCTCATTGTTGACTAAATCAGTGTCCAACAACATTACTGTCTGTTAGTGACAGACGGGCTCGTTGCAGCCCAACCATAAAACAGACTGTTCTGATTTTGCATGATTCCGGTTGGCATAAAGGTAAAAATAATTAAGGTGAGTAATTTTGAAGGCTTCCATATTGCGCCACATTGTCCTAACCCAAACCGTACAAGGGGTTCTTACCATTAATGAAACCGGAATGGTTTTGCCAGTTTTATGCCAAGACCGAGAGACAGTTGATTGATGATCTATGTATGCTGGTTAACTGGATCACTGACCGAGGTTATCTAAACCAGGAAACATGTTACATTTGGAAAGGGATTTTAGAGAAGCTTCACAATACTATCACAGCGGATTTCTGTAAGTGAGATTGGCGCTAAGACATCTTTTCATGTTTATTAGTAGAAGGTTTGATGGGATTCTGAGCTTATCATCTCCTAGGAATGATCGGAAGGTTGCCCCAAATGCTAATAGGTAGCTCGTGTGGTTGATATGTCAGAGTTTGAAGTTGTAACCTTCAAGGAGCTAAATTAGAATCATAATAGCTATCCATGAGGCTCTAACAACAAACCTCGGCCATAAATGGAGGAGGTCAATGAAAATGGGTCTACGGCCTGACAGTTCCCTTAAATTCTATTTAAAACAGTTTGCCCTTCTGTCCATAACAGCAGCCTTAATATATTTTTTTACAATTCCTTTTCTGGAGACTGTCCAGACCGCTATAAAATATCCTCAGATGGTGGCCATGGTGAATCACAATGAGACAGACATCCAGTCAATTAAGAAAGAAATAGACGTAGCCGGTTCTATCGAATTTATGCGCGCCAAGGGACAAACGGATAGCGAAGCCCAGCAAACCCTTGTTAAGCAGCTTGAAGAATTGCGACTACAGGTTGAGATGAAGGAACTTGAAAACAAGAACTTGAGAGATCAAATGGCCTTGGTACAGAGCATGTTGCAATTGATCAATTCCAGGTCAATTCCAGCATCCACATCACCGCAGTCGATGGATTTTCTGCACAAAATGGCCGAGCTGTCAGCGAAGATCTTGGGTTGCATTGGGTCGGTTGTGAGTGGATACATGTTTGTGGTTTCCTGGTGGAGGACACGTAAGAAATCGCCTGACTCTGCTACAGTGTAAACATTGGCTCATATTATAGCGTTTGTCGAAAATAAATTCCTAATTTAATGAAAAAGTTCGCGCTCTATTGAATTGGATTTGATTCAAGCCATGCAGAGTCGCCAAACCGGACGAATATCTAGAGCGAAAACATAATTTTCAGATTCTGTCCAACTCCAATCGGCGGAACAGCAGAAAAATAGATAAGGTAATTTTGGCTCTTTTTACCTTAGACCATATTGTCCTGACCCGAACCCTATGAAACAGCCCTGATGTTTAGTGAAAACGGAATGGTTTTGA
>CALGLN010000057.1 GCA_937930835.1 uncultured Desulfomonile sp. | reverse complement strand
CCCCAAGGGGAGTGGTATACGGACAATCACGACATAAAAACCACTGGCACATATCCCGCGCTCCAATGGCAACCGGCCGCTGCAACCATCACTTATCAGTGAGCTACGTATTCCGGTTTCCTCTACCTCTACATATCTGTCATTCGATCGAGATACAAATTTATTATTAAATATCTTGATTGATCGTATTCGTTCTATAATATTACTCTAGTATTTGGGGAATGTTTGTCATTTCAGCTAACAAAATGGAAAGGCAGGAGGTTCCTATGAAAACAAAGCTGTGGTTTTTGGTTATTCCAATTGCTTTAGCGTGGATAGCATTGGCTCCCCATCTTGGCCAAGCCCAAGACAAAATCAATGATGCCCAAATAAAGGACTTGGCTGTTCAAGAGATGTCTCCAATCCTAAAAGGCATTGAATCCAATAATTACGAACAGTTTTCCAAGAACTTCTCTGACCAGATGAGAAAGTCTGAGACCCCTGACAAGTTCGGAACCTTGGTCGCGACCCTAGATAAGAGCTTCGGTCAATTGAAGGATCCAGAATACATTGGGTTTTACGTAAAGAGTCCAAATATCATAACGCTGTTCAAGGTAAAATCTTCCAAGATCCCTGATGATGTTTTAATCAAGCTTGTGTTAAATCCGAAAGAATCTAAAAACAGGGTTATGGGCCTTTGGTTCGATTGATTTGGCTCGGAGATACTATTTGCCTTGAGAGATTATTTCAGTATTCCCATCTGGCGTTCGAGTTCAGCCACATAGATGACATGGTTGGCCAATGCGGTGAAGTAGTTGGACTTGGAGACATCCAGATTGGTTATGGCATCCATTACGTGGAGGTATGAGGTTAACTGCTGGTTGTACATTTCCTTTGTTCTGTAGTATTGTTCCTGGCGCCAGTTTATTTCGCTTCGGAATTCCTCAATATTGGCTTCGCTTTGTTTGACCTGCAGGTATGCTGACTGGACCTGCTGCATGATTTGTTGAATAAGATATTCTCGGTTGACAAATGACTGCGCATGGGCGTTTCTCTGTTTTCGAACAGTTTCGCGGCTCCTGAACAGGTCAAACGCCCATGTAAGGGTTCCCTGGACAGTCCACTCATTTGTTCCTTCAGGATCGAATACGTTCCAGTCGTCGTTCACTCTCAAACCCTGCAACTGTAGGCTGACTCCGGGCACGAGAGCAGCCTGAGCTATTCTCACTTGGGCCTTAGCCTGATCTATCGAAATATTGGCCTTTTTTATTTCTGACCGGTTGGACACGGCTATCATAAAAATCTCTGGACAACTATAGGGCGACTGCTCATAGGAGATTTTTTCGTCAAGATTGAGACAGGTTCCCTGAGGTAATGCCAGCACGAGGTTCAATTGAGCCTGGGCTGTTTCCAGGTCTGTAAGCGCCTTGCTCTTTCGTGACTTTGCTTTCGCCAGATCAGCCTCTGCGGCCGCTACATCAACTTTCAAAGCTTCCCCATGTTTCAGCAGTGCCTTCGCTCTCGCCTTGAATGCTGTCAACTCACGAATTGATTCATCTGTGACCTGTACCAACTTTCTTCCTAAAACTATTTGATAGAAATACTGGATCACGGATTTTGTCAGATCGCGACGCATTGTTTCCATGTCCACTGCCGAAGCGACCGCATCCATCACCGCGTATTTGTAGGTGGCGCCGAGCCGTCCGGCGTCAAATATGGGCTGTGTCACTGTGGCCGTGAGAGTCATGGTCTTGTAAGGGTCTATTCTATAAGGATAAAGGGGTAGAAGCGTGGGAGTGTTGGTTTGACCACGATAAGTCCATTTACTGGGATGCACTCCCGAAAATATTCCGTAGTTGGACGCTTGGCGGTATCGGTTTATTTCCGAATCATAGGAAATGTTTAACTGAGGCAACAGATCAGAATAGGAAGCCCACTTGATGTTTTCTTTCTGGGCTATGGTTAGAGCCTGACTGCGCAGACTGAAATTTCTGATGATGGCAAGTTGAATCGCATCCTGAACGGTCATCTTTTTATTGGGCAAAGTGCCTGATTCTAGCGTTTTTGCTTTCGATCGATTATTGTCTGTAGTGGACGCGGCGCTCAGGCCTGTATTAGTCAGGAATGTTAACGTCAGCAAGCCTGTCACCAGGACCATGCCTAAAAATCTTGACCGCTCATTCATCCTAGATTCTCTTAAGACCAATATCTTGATAATCCGAACGTGGATTCTCCAGGACATGTAAATATAAATCCTGAAAAACAACCACCCTGAAGGGATGAAATCATGCTTAATTTAACCGAGCTTTTTTTAAAATACACAGACTTTCAAGACAAAATGGAATGGACACTATCGAAATCACCTACACATATATTATTCATAAAACTCTATATTAGTCAATACAATATGTCGATTTGTTAAAGCAACTGCGCTCTATTGAAAAAATGTGGACGCCAATCCAATGCGCTTTTTTTAGCGCCCTACCGTAGCTGGAGATTTCTATTTTTCAATCACAAGAAGCACGCCAGGAGAGTTATTGTGGCTGCGTTTGTTTACGGTTGGAGAGTCACGAACATTTCATTTGGATCAGTCGGACATTCAGACAATTTGCCTTTTGGCCAGATCGGCGAAAACGCCGTTTTTTGCCATGAGTTCATCGTAAGCGCCGATTTCGGCGAGTTCTCCATCGACCAGAACACAAATTTTGTGAGCGTTTTTTATGGTGCTCAGGCGGTGAGCCAGGACGAGTCTTGATGCTTCCAGTTTTTCTATGCTTTGGCTTACGAGCTCTTGTCTTTCGTTATCAAGGGCGCTGGTTGCTTCATCGAAGAAAAGCATTCTAGGACGCCTTACGACAGCGCGAGCAATAAGGAGTCTTTGCCTTTGGCCTCCGGAGAGCCCATCACCTCCTTCACCTATAACAGTATTCATGGCCATGGGCATGTTTTTTATATCGTCTTCGAGTTGGGCCATACGAGCGGCTTCCCAGGCATTGTTCAAGGTGAGAGCTGAGGAGCCGACTATATTTTCGAATATGCTGCCAGCGAACAATAGTCCATTCTGAAGCACCACACCGATCTGCCTACGGACTGCTTTGACGTCGAGCTTGGCAAGATCTTGACCATCATAGAGTATTGAACCTGTCTCTGGCTGTTCAAAACCGAGTAGCAATCTTAGCAGGGTTGATTTACCTGATCCGGAGGGCCCGACAAGCGCAACGAATTCTCTTGGTTTTATTTCGAGGGAAAAATTTTTAATTATGAGTGGTCCGTCAGGATTGTAACGGAAGGAAACCTGATTAATCTCGATATGGCCCGACAATTCCCCGGGATAAGCGGCGGTCTTGCGAACCTCAGGCAGAGCTTGGAGGATTGGTTTGGTTCTGTCATATAAGGGCTTTACCTGCATCAGGGGGAATACCGTAGTTAGGGTAGATAATGAGCTGCCCAAGACGCCGGTGAAGGCGCTTATAAACGCCATGAAATGACCGGGTGATAATTGATGAAGGGCTTTGTCAGAGCTAAAAAAACACCATGTGAACATCAGAAAAGTTCCCGCAAGAGACAGGGAGCTGACTGATACAACCAAGACGTTTCCAACAACTCCTGATTTGTAAGACAATTCTTTTTGCTGAGAAAACAGGCCGGCCCATCGATGAAACATTCTGTTTTCAGAAGCCGCAATACGAAGTTTTGAAATTCCATTTATGACTTGAAGGTTAAAAGCTTGGATTTTACCTGCCAGGTCGTAAAGAGGCCTCTGATATTTTAACTGAAGGACCAAGCATATTACAGGGACAATTAGAGATATGAAGGCGAAAACAATACCGACGATAGCTAGCTGGAGGCTGTAGTAAAAGAGCAGGCCAATCTGAAAAATGGAAAAAACGGATGCCATAATTGTGGACATAGCCTGAGTTGATATGAGTTGGCGCATTTGATCAATGCCCAGAGTTCTGCTGGCAAGATCACCGGCCGGATATTGCCTGAAAAAGGTTACAGGCAAAGCGAGCAACCGATCCCAGACAGCAGATTGAACCACGAAATTGGCTTTGCCTTCAATCCTGAGAATGGCCAGCGCCTGGACAAACTGAAATAGCATTATACAGATCGCCGAGACGACGAATGCGGCGGACAACCCCAGCAATTGTGTCCTGTCCTCACTTGGGATAATATCGTCAATGAGAAGTCCTACAGCTATCGGGGCCAGCAGCCCCAGAAGGCCGGCCAGAATACCGGAGCCTATGTTCCTCCATATATCCGGCGCAAGGCCTCTAACAGAGAATTTCACCAAGTCCCAGGCGCTTAGAGGCCTGCTTGGGAACGGTGTCTGGAATGTGTAGGCAATCGGACTGATTTTTGAAGCAATATGTTCATCTATCGTTTTCTTTGACGCTTCCTGAGGGTCACCGAGGACATAGTGGCCAGGTTTCATACCTAATATAGCTACAGGACGGTTATCATCCGCCATAAAGCCCAAAAACGACCCACTATCCTTTGTCCACCAATCGCCTGTAAGCACAACCTCCCTTACTCTAATTCCAGAGGCCTCACAAATATCTTTTAACGGATCTGAAATACCCTTTTGATCTTCGGGTCTCTGAACAAATTTTGCTCCTATATGCGCTCCAACCATCTGGCAGGCGTCCAATAGAGGCTTTCCCTTCAAATCTTTGAAGTCCCGATGGTCCTTTATTATGGTCGAACTTATGTTTTCCAAAGCTGATTCAATGAGTCTTTTTTCCTGGTTCTGCTCCTCGATCAGACGCCTGGTCTGATCGGTGATTCTTCGTTCGTATTGAAGCCAGATCAGCTTGAATAACAGCTCAACCAAGTCCCCAATGACACCGATGAACCTGCTGCGATCATTCAAAAGATCTATAGTTCCGACAACAGTTTCTACACATTTGTCGTCTGCTACTAGCCATGTATGCTTTGTGACGGGCAGAGTCTTGCCGTTTGAAAAATCTGAGAGATCTGAATGACCCAGGAAACTGAGGTGATTGCATGTGTTACTTACCCAAAGGACACCATCTCGAACTGAGAGTATGGAATTTTGAGCAAATTCCTGGTCTGATCCCTTGTGAATTTCCGTGAAAGCCACCGGCTTTGGGGCCAACGGTGGGCATAGATTTCCCAAAAGGCCCTTTACCCAATTGTCAAGCATCCGAACAAAAGGTGTTTTGTCTTCTAAGGTCGAAATATGCTCCAAGAAATCCTGAACCGTTATCTCAAGTATTTCTGTGCCAGGACCTGACACCCCTATAAATTTTGTCTGTTGATTTTGATCCTTTGGGGATAGGCCAAAGGCCAACTGTCCTGCATTTATGCGAATTACGTTCAAGCGCGGCCCGAATGAATCAGGGACAATACTCCGGACAGCGAACAGATCCACGTAGCCGGATGACACCAGGAAGACGCTATCGGGGTGGTCCAGATTTAAAGATCGATTGCTATCCATGCTGGACATTTTCCCGATGTCCGCCAACTTCCTGATCATTTCGACCATTCCGTCGTTTTTTTCGCGAGCTTCCGATTTGAATGGGTTGTCGACCATTTAAGTGTCCCTAACCAACTCGGCGTAATAGCCATTCAGAGCAACTAGTTCTTCATGCCGACCTCGTTCTATGACTTTCCCATATCTCAAAACGATGATTTCATCACTGTCACGTATGGTGCTGAGCCGATGAGCGATTATGAGGCATGAACAACCTCTTCGGCGGAGGTTATCATCGATCATTTTTTCGGTAAGAGGATCAAGTGCGCTGGTAGCTTCATCAAGGACAAGAATGGTAGGATCTAGAGCTAGAGCTCGAGCTATCTCAAGTCGCTGCCGTTGTCCTCCACTGAAGTTTCTACCCCCTTCAAGAACAAGCTCTTCGTAACCCATGGGCCGAGAACTTATCACGTCGTGAATACATGCGTCCTTGGCCGCCTGAATGATTGCCGCTTCCGTGATATTGTCATTCCACAGCGCTATGTTTTCTCGAACAGAGCCCTCAAAAAGAAAAACGTATTGGTCGACTTTGGCCAGTGAGTTCGCCATAACGAGCCGCGGTATTTCAGATCGCAATTTGCCGTCGAATCTTATTTCACCTTTGGTTGCAGTAAACAGACCCGCGACCAAATTTCCTATGGTAGTTTTTCCGCTGCCCGAGGCCCCCACAAGCGCTACACGGCTTCCAGGATTTATTGTCAAGCTGAATTGGTCTATGAAAGATTTGTCAAATCTGCCATAAGCAAAGGAAATATTGTTGATTTCTATTTTTCCAGCCAGTTTTGAAGCTGTTTCAGGTGTAAGTTTTACCGCTTCAGCCTTTATTAATTCGTCATCCAATGGATTAGCGAGCACATCGTCGAGCCTGCTCAAGTCTCCATCAATCTCCTGTAGCTGGCTACCCAAGGCCACAAGACTGTTAATTGGCTGAGTGAACCCAGCCAAAAGCGCTTGAAAGGCCAAGAGATCACCTACAGTCAGAAAACCGCGCATCACCAGAACGCCACCAAAACCTAACACAGAGATATGATTAAGGGACGTCAGAAAAGGAGGAACTCTTTCCAGAGCCGCCGACCACAGGCCAAGCTCCTGGCCGGAACTTGTAGCCTTCGATTGGTAACCTGACCACCTGGTGAAGAAATCATCTTCCCGGCCTTCGGATTTCAGAGTTTCAATCATGTAAATTCCGGACATCGTGACGCCCAGAAGTTTACCTTTCTCCTGCAAAAGCCTCTTGTTAAGATCCGTGCGTTTTCGTGACACAGCCTGGAGCGCAGCAAGATTCAATATTGCCCCAATCACCCCTATTCCCGTGAGGAAAGCGCTATAGCTAAGCATTACCGCTACAAAAAAGACGGAAGTCAGACAATGCAAAAGGGTCGCCGAAAGAGGTCCCGAAAGCAGCGCTGCGACCCTATCGTTAAGAGCAACTCTTGACTGTATTTCGCCGCTGTAACGCTGGAAGA
This sequence comes from uncultured Desulfomonile sp., assembly GCA_937930835.1. Taxonomy (GTDB): domain Bacteria; phylum Desulfobacterota; class Desulfomonilia; order Desulfomonilales; family Desulfomonilaceae; genus CAITZA01. Next base: position 14,025 of record CALGLN010000057.1, on the reverse strand, counting down.
AGAAATCTACCGGTAACCTCAGAAGATGATTGAAAAACACGGAAGAACTGCTCAAGGAGAGCTTAAAATTGAGTTTGAGCAGAACATTTTGTTGCATCCATGTGACGACCATGTTCAGGAATATGGTTATCAGCATGATCCACAGCAGAGCTTTTAACCAATCGACCTCCTGTTCCATGAGGTAGTGGTCTACATAGACCTTTGTGAAACTTGGAATGATGAGCCCGACGAAGGTCAGCATCAGCCCGGTGAAAATGGCGTATGTCAAGGCGGGCCCCATTCCTGAAGCCCGCTTTCTCAACGATCGAAAAAGACTGGGTTTGTGACCGCCCTCCTGGAACTCCGGCGTTTTGTCAAATGTCAGGGCTACACCGCTAAGGCCCTTGTCGAATTCTTCATAAGTTACTGTTCGGGGACCTTCAGCTGGATCATTAAGAAACCATTTTTTCTTATCAAAACCCTCAACTACAACAAAGTGATTGAGGTTCCAAAAGGCGATGAGGGGGAATTTGAGGTTTTTGATGCTATCTGGTGTTACTCTAAGCCCTTGGGCGTCAAGACCGTAATCTTTTGCCGCCTTGACCATGTAGCTCGCCTTGCTACCATCTCTGGAAACGCCGCAGTCCTGACGCATTTTATCAAGAGGAACCCACCTGCCATAGTAAGCCAGAACCATTGCTATGCATGCCGCGCCACATTCAGCTGCTTCCATCTGTAGCACGGTAGGTGTGCGAACACGGCGAGCTTTCGATTTTTCTTTACGGGTAAGCCTTTTTTTTAGATAATCCAGCAAGCTATTGGCCTATCCATTCCTTTAGTTTCGGCACCACCAACGAAATCGGGGACTGCAACTTGACAACCACCTCCGTAGTACACAGGGTTCCCACCGTGACCAAAATCCTTGACCCTTTCTGGCTGGACCACTTCAAGCCGCTTCTAGTCGAGTCGTCTCGAACCAGATCCACATCCACCGAAGTCAAAGGCCCCAATCTGAGAGCGTCTTCAACGAAGCTACGATTATTGAATAATCTCATTAGGCTGTCCGCCGTTACAGGGTAGTCGCTTATATCTTTTACGGTTCCCAATATGTAGCCGTATTCCTCTCTTTTCACAGTGCTTGGTGTTATTTCAGCAGTCATGCCGGGCAAAATTTTCTTGCCCTTCATTGCTGAAACCGTCATGAACACCTTCAAATTGGCATCTTTGGGCTGTATGTTAAGTATTGTCATTCCGCCTTGAACCATAGACTCTTCCATGGCCTCCAAGGAAACGACAGTTCCGTCAATAGGACTGAAGACTTTAGTCGATTCTTCCAGTTGGCGTTCGAGAAGATCGAGCTTGCCTCTTGCCTGTTGAATATCGAACTTTTGCTTGAAGATTCTCTGCTGAACACTCTCCTGAAGCTCTACCTCCTGCAGGTGGTTATTACCGAGATCATTCCTGAGTTTATCTGTTTCAAGCATGGTGTTGTCCAGATCGAGCCTTGTCTGCACAACATTCTGTTTGAGGACATAGCCTTGCTCGAAAAGGTCCTCGTAAGCCTTCAAGCGGTCGCTAAGCCATTTTGCCTTGCTATCCTGAATTTTTATGGAGCTGTTAATGTTTTCTCTCTGGGCAGCAAGAACCCTTCGCTTGGATTCCGCTTCCTTTTCAATAAGGTTTTTCTCCTGCTCATATTCCTTTTCGAGTGTCTCAAGTATTATCTTCTGATTCTCAACCTGTTTTTGGACATCAGGATTAGTCATTACCGCCACTAGTTGACCAACCGTCACCTGGTCTCCAACTTTGGCCTTGATGGAACTCAACCGCCCTGATCCTAAGGCGATGATTGGATGAACTCCTCCAGGGTCAATAAATATTCCAACGCCATCTACCTTGGTCGGTATTGTCCCGAATATCCCCCACATCAGCGCAGTCGCAATGACTAAACTCACTGAAACCATCCAGATCCAGCCCCTCGGAGAAGTAATCCGCAATAACTCATCCAGACGTTCTGGCGAATTTAGCCGATCGAGAACCTCTTGCCTGAATAGATCTGACATGATAAATCACACTATATAATCAGTACAACAATTGGAATATTATATTAATATCTCAAAAATACTATAATTTCAATTTAATTTAAATGGTTCAGAGAATTAATAAAATATCTACTTGATTAGCATTTTTCGGGATCTTGTGTGGACGTAATTAGAGTGGAACAATGATGCTGAATTGCTTCGCAAATATTGTCTTAAACATGCCACGCCCATCTATTTTTGAAAGGCTTTGTCCGGAAACTTAGGGCAGGAATCAACTGCTTGTGGCAATTCGACAAGCGCTTGACAGTTAAAGGATTCGAGCAAGAAAAACCGTTTCCCAGGCGCCTCGAAAATTTGTGGGCAGGCAGCCTGGAAAACTATTCACTTTTTGTCCCGTCAAATTTAGGACAGTAGAAAAGAGTTATTTCTTTCTAGTCCATGTTCCCACACCCACAACGATGTCATTTTGGGAAATGTGGCGGTAAACTATTTCTATTGTGTCGTTATCTTCTATGAAGCCTTCAAGGAATCCATCCTGATCCGCATAATACAGGGTTTCGTTATCGTGTCCGATGACAGCGATAAAATTTTCCGTGGCTTTCGGGGATTTAAAAGTCCCGTGTAAAACCCTTCCCTGTTGTTTGGTTATCACGGCTTCCGCTTCAAGAGATGAAAATTCTCCTTTGTGATGAGTGATCGCTCCGGGCTCGCTTCCCTTGAGCAGCACTCCACCCTCAGCTTTTACGATCCATGTTCCAACCAGATTCGGTATCACGGAATCGGCAAAGCATAAGCTTGAAAAGCCCACCAAGAGTAACAACATGGATAAACAGGCTAATTTTTTCATTCTCCAAGTCCTTTCTTTATATGATCGGAATTAATTACAGATCCATGAGTTCGCGTCATTTTCCTTATCTTAAACATTTCCCACAAGTAATAACCTCATGAGTTATCGGCAGCCAGCGTATTCCTGAACACTTTGTAAATTTGGGGCGCCACTGAGGTAAACCTTATTGTAGCCAGAGCATATCCTTCATCATTAATGACTGAAATGACCTTTCCATACATATCACCGAAACCGTCGTAGGCTTCATCGCACAAGCTCATCCTCAGATCTTCCCATTGGTTTATTGGATCGGCTGTTTTCATCACCGCGCCTGTTGGCGACAATTGAACAATGGAGCCTTTTCGTGAAGTTTCATCTATTATCTTCGAATCCATGCCAAAGAAACAGACGCTCAACGGGTTATCAAGATCCTTGAATTTGTAGCAGCGATCATTGAGTTTTACCGGATGTTCTCCTCTTATACCGGTCACCTGGTACAGATTTACCTTGCCTACAACGCCCTTCATTTCGACGCTGAGGGTATTCTTGATTTCAAGTTTATCCCCCAGCTTGTCATAAGTTGATTGACTGACTAGCACTTGACCGCCGGTGGTGAAAGATTCCATGCGGCCCGTGAAATTGACCTGCGCTCCTACAGCGCCGTATTTTGATCTTTTTTCCGATCCGATATTTCCGACAACGACAGCTCCTGTATTGATTGCCACGCCCATTTCCAGGTGGGGCAATCCTTCAGCTTCGTTGAGGGCATTAATATGTTCCATGGCGTTCTGCATTGTCAGAGCGCATGCGACTGCCCTGGAGGGATGATCATCGAGGTCCTGCGGGGCGCCAAAGAAAGCCAGGATGCCGTCACCTATGATTTCGTCTATGGTTCCCCGATATTCGATCAGAATGTCTATCATGCTTCCAAGATAGCGGTTGAGGAACTTGATGACATCCTCCGGCGCCATGTTGGATGTTAAAGCGGTAAAGCCTCTCAAATCAGACATCATGACCGATATTTCGCGCTGTTCTCCACCCAATTTGAGCCCATCCTTGGATTCGAGGATGCTGCTGACGACTTCTTTGGTCAAATAACGGCCGAATGTGTCACGGATGAAATCGCGCTCCTTGAGGCCCTGACTCATTTCTGTGAGAGATTCAGCAAGTTCGCCGACTTCATCTCTAGCCTTGATGTCACTCAGATCAATATCAAGTTCGCCCTGTTTGATCTTTCTGGCTGCCGCGGCCATTTTACGCAGCGGTTTTGCGATAGACCTTGCGACAAGGTAACTTGGAACCAGCATCAGCAAGATGCCCAAGACGGAGAGGATTAGAGTCTCCTGATGCAGTCGTTGTATGTCTTCCAGAAGGGCGCCCTTGGAATAGACAGCGGCGAGTGACCATTTGGGTGATGGTATCTGGGCATGGGCCAAGATTGCGCCATTTGGAAATAGCGGTGACCGATCTATTACAGTAAGTCCTGATCCTTCTTTGAGCATGGCGCGGCCAAGTTCGCGCAGCTTGGTGTCATTAAAATTCTCTGCGACGCTGAACAGCGTCTCCCTCATTATGTATTCGGATCTTGGATGTGTCACAAACCTTCCTGAATCCGAGATTATGAAAAATTGCGAATCCCTGACCGTAGTGATGGACGACACCAGTTTAGTGAGCCATTCAAGAGAAATGTCCGCCGATATTATTCCCCGGAAGGCGCCCTGGCTACCATCCGGGTTAACGTGATAGAAGGGCATGGAGTACGAGGTCATCAACAGGCCACCGGCGCTCTGTTCGTAGTAAGGCTCTATCCAGCAGGGCCTATCAAGAACTTTTGGAATGTGATACCAGTCCTCACGAAAATAATCCTCGGTCTCAGGAGTCAAGCTTTCATACATCAATTTGTCGTTTTTTCTGTAATAATAGGACAAATATAATGGGGTTTCCTTGTTGTATGACCATTCATCAAAACCTACGGCCACACCGAAAACTTCCGGATAGTCCCGCACGGTTCTCTTGATGAAACTGTCTAGGTTGCTCAAATCTGAATTGGGGTTTTCCAGGAAAGCCTTAAGTCCCAGGGGAGCTTTCTCAACGGACCGGAATTCCTGTTCTATGCGCCTTGCAACGGACAGAGCCAGATACCTCGCCCGACGTTCTGCATCCTTAAGTATCATCTCTTTGGAAAACGTGTAGCTATAGGTCAGGACAAAACCGAAAACAACCGAACTCGCCGCTATCACCATCAGGGCAAGTTTGAAAATAATGTGATTCCAGATACGGGTTTTCAACGCTCGCCCCTGTAGAATTCCTCAAAGATAGGGATTTCGCTGATCATCTTTTGTTCAAGCATGATTTTGGCCACCCGCAGGTAATCCTCCCGATACAGCCTCCCAATTTTTCGACCATCGGCGGTTACCTCGACCAGTTCTTTCATCTTTGCCAGCATCCACTTCTGGTGAGGCCTGTTCGTGGGAGTGTTGGCCTGATTCACATATTTCATGACAATATCAAGAGCTTCTTCTTGATGATCAAAAGCGTAGATCCATCCCTTGATTGAGGCGTCCACGAAGCGTTTACACAGATCGGGATCCTTCTTGTAGGTAGATTCGAGAGTGAATATTGCGTCTTCAGGAAAATTCAGATCATAGTCACTAAAAACAAAGGTGGTTAATTCGTCAGCATCCAGTCCGTTCTGGATAAGAGTGTGATATTCATTGTAATACATTACTGACATGGCATCCAGGGCTCCTTTAAGAAACAGGCCCACGGATGTGTAGTTTGGTATGACCTCGACATTGACGCCAAATTTCTTGAAAAACAGCATCGGCTGTAAATAAAAGTGTCCCTCCCACAGACCGACTTTTTTACCATCGAGATCTTGTGGCTTGACTATTCCACTGGCTTTTTTAGCAGCCAACATTAATGCTGACTTCTGGATTATCTGGGCAAGTTCTACTATGGGCTGCCCAATTGCCTTTTGACGTATCCCATTGGTAAGCCAATCGGTGCAGAATGTAGCTTTCCCGGTGGCTATTTGTCCAAAAGGCGGCCTCGACGGCCCTCCTTCCTTTAAGGTCAGATCAATCCCCGCCTCTGTGTAAAAACCTTTGTCCAAAGCCACCATGTAGCCCGCAAATTGAGCTTGTGGCACCCATTGAGGAATGAGCGAAACCTGATCCATCGGTTTTTCAAAAGCATCCGCTATTGAAACAATACTCGTAAAGACGACAATGAGCGCAATGGCAAATTTCATCAGGAATCCTGAATTGTAAAGTATTACGGAGTTTCAGGCAAAATTTCATCCTCTTCGAGGCTCTCATCATTAGGATCGGCCCTCGTCACGTCAACCACCTGTTCGGAGGAATCCATCCTGACCAGTATTCGACCCTTTGTGTTACGGCCGATCACGGAAATTACCGACATGTCCAGGCGAATTATTTTCCCTACGGATGTGACAATCAGTAAGTCATCGGAATCCTCAACCATCTTGACCCCGACGACATCCCCGATCTTCTCATTAACCTTGATTGTGATAACCCCCTGCCCTGCCCTGTTGTGAGCCGGATACTCCCGAATATGAGTCCTCTTTCCAAACCCGTTTGTGGTTATGGTCAGCAGAGTAGCGTCATCGTTAGCAATGACTTCCATTGCAATGACGGCGTCGTCGTTTTTGAGTCTTATCCCGGTGACGCCTCTGGCTTGACGACCCATTGGGCGAATTTGGTCTTCATGAAATCGCATAGCCTTTCCTTTTCGGCTTGCGAGCAATATATGGTCTGATCCCGTGGAGAAATTTACGTCGATCAGTTCATCGTCCGGTTCGATAGTTAGAGCAATTAGTCCACTGGAGCGGGGACGGGAAAATTCCGATTTGGATGTCTTTTTTATCTTCCCCTTTTTGGAAACCATCACTACAAAGCCATCAGAGCTGAGCTCTTGAACCGGAAGAATCTTTCTGATGGTCTCGCCTTCTTCGAGTTTTAGCAGGTTAACTATTGCTCTTCCCCGGCTATAGGGACCTTCTTCAGGAAGCTGGTATACCCGAATCCAATGAACACGCCCACGATTCGAAAAACAGAGCAGAACATCGTGAGATGAACAATAAAGGATCTGATTTACCAGATCTTCTCCAGAGGTCCGAGCCCCTATCCTGCCCTTGCCCCCGGGTTTCTGCGTCTTGTAATTACTGGCTTGCGCCCGCTTGACATAACCCTTGTTCGAAAAGGTGACAACCATGTCCTCTCGAGGAATGAGGTCTTCTTCCTGTGGCTCAAAGCCGGCGTCAATAATTTCCGTGCGTCTTTCGTCACCAAACTGATCACGGACTCCCTCAAGCTCGGAAACGATGATATCCATCACCTTGGCTTCAGACGCCAGGATGCCTTCGAGTTCGGCTATGCGGCCAAGGACTTCTTTGAGTTCCTGAAGTATCTTGTCCCGTTCAAGGCCCGTCAGCCTTTGCAGACGCATATCAAGTATTGCCTGAGCCTGAACCTGAGAAAGACCGAAATTTGCCATCAGGGCTTCTCGCGCTACCGGAGGACTTTCCGCCTGACGGATTGTTTTGATTACTTCATCGAGGTTATCCAGAGCTATTTTAAGGCCTTCCAGTATATGCGCCCGCTCTTTGGCTCGCGCCAATTCGAATTTTGTCCGACGTGTTACCACTTCGATGCGAAAATCGATAAAACCGTATAAAATTTCTTTAAGATTGAGGGTCTTAGGTCTTCCGTTGTCGACGCAAAGCAATTGAATGTTAAAATTGGTCTGCAACTGCGTATGCTTGAACAGTTGATTGGTTATAACCTCGGGGTTTTCATCCCTTTTGAGTTCGAAAACCACCCTCATGCCCCGGCGGTCCGATTCGTCCCTTATATCCCTGATACCTGTGATTTTCTTGTCCTTGACAAGATCCGCCACATTTTCGACAAGCCTGGCCTTGTTGACGGTATAAGGTATTTCGGTGACTACGATCCTTTGATAGCCCTTTCCGACGTCCTCAATTTCCGTTCTGGCCCTCATTCTGACGCTTCCGCGTCCAGTGGTGTATGCGTCCCTGATGCCTTGACGACCATAAATGAAACCGTATGTCGGGAAATCGGGCCCTTGCACATGTTTCATCAAATCAGCAATAGAGCAATCCGGATTCCTGACCAAATGAATGGTGGCGTTAATTATTTCTGTCAGGTTATGAGGAGGAATGCTCGTAGCCATTCCTACGGCTATTCCTTGCGAACCGTTTACCAGCAGGGCGGGGAATCTGGCGGGCAAAACGGTGGGTTCTTCCTGGGAATTGTCATAATTAGGGATGAAATTGACGGTATCCTTATCGAGGTCATCCAGCATGGGCTGGCAGATGCGAGCCATACGGACTTCTGTATAACGCATGGCTGCCGGAGCGTCGCCATCGACACTTCCGAAGTTTCCCTGCCCATCGACGAAGGTGTACCGCATTGAGAAAGGCTGAGCCATTCTGACAATTGAGTCGTAAACGGCGGTGTCGCCATGTGGGTGAAACTGACCGATGACATCACCGACGACCCTGGCGGCCTTACGATACGGACGGTTCCAGAGATTACCGGCTCTGTGCATCGCAAACAGTATTCTGCGATGAACCGGTTTAAGACCATCTCGCAAATCCGGTAATGCCCTACCAACTATTACACTCATCGCATAGTCCAGGTAGGACTTTTGAATTTCGCCCTCTATTCCGACAGCTATAATTTCCTGACCAGACGCCAAACTTAGTTCCTTCCTTCAATCCAGCTCGATTATTCGACCCCCACCACTGAACAGTAGCCTGCTTATTATCGGATCGTCTCGTGATGTCCCCCTCGAGGATTACACGGAGGTTTTATAATAACACCGAAAGGCTAATTTTTCCAATAAACTCACGAATAGCGAACATAAAATGAGTTTTTAACTACTTTAATATTTTCAGCAGGTTATTTTATGTGATAATTCTAGTTGGAGACATCGAGGAACAAAATTTATGTCCTGAAGTTTTCGAGAACGTTCTTGCCTTATTATAAAGCAGGGACTAGACTACAAGCTTGTTTTGGAGAGCCGAACCTGAATAGTGATTTTGAATTGAGTCCTTCATAATTGGTCTCTAGGGCAGTTTTATGAAAATTTCTGAAACAACGGCTGCTATCTTTGGTTTCATCGTAGGCTCGTCCCTTTTGATCACATTTTCGGTTCTTCAAAGAATCGCCTTCAACATTTCCAATTTTGAAATTCAGAGCTTTACGATCCCGTTTTTCATTGGCGGATTCCTCGGGGCGGCCTTGGGTTACTTGCTTGCCCGGTTTCACGCCCGGACTGAGGAAGTAGAGCGCCTTGTACAAATAAAAATAGAGGAAACAGCCAGGATTGAAAGGCAGAAAGAGGCTGCTCTAGCCGAACAGCATCGGATCACGCAAGAAATTCTTAATCAAAGCACGCTTGTTGACACGCTTCTATCGGCTCTACCAGCTCCCGTGTTTTTCAAAAATCCGGACGGAAAGTATCAAGGTTGTAACCGCGCATTCGAGGAGCTATTTGGGGTAACTGCCGAGGAAGTCAGAGGGAAAACGGTTCACGAACTGTACGATGAAGCATCAGCTGAATTGTTCAGTACAAAAGACGCAATATTAGTCGCGAACGGGGGTGAAGAAAAGTATGAGGCCGTTGTGACCACAAAAGATGGCCATCAGAAAACAATTCAGGTAACAAAAACAACCTATCATCTTTCGGATGGAACATTTGGGGGATTTCTTGGCACAATTCTGGACGTTACGGAGGCTCGCCGTAACGAAAGAGCCCTCAAGGAAACTGCTCAAAGGCTTGACCTTGCCCTCAAAGGCTCTGAGATGGGTTTCTGGGATTGGAACATTCAAACCGATGAAGTCATATACAGTGATACCTTCATCTCGATGTTGGGTTTTCCACGTGAAGAGGTTGTCAATGATCTGAGTTGGTGGCAACGACTTGTGCATCCGCAGGACTCTCCAAAGGTATGGCGGCAGATAGAACAGCATGTCAGGGGTGGTTTTTCTTCTATCACGACGGAATTCCGTTTGAAAAACAGGTCCGGCGAATGGGTGTGGATGCGTGTAAGGGGCAAAATAGTTGAGAAGGATGAAAATAAACGTCCGCTTCGCGCCGCAGGAACCTTGATTAATATTACGGACCAGATTCTCATGCGCGAACAACTTGAGAATCAAATAAAGCTTGTGGAAAGCCTTCTGGAATCTATTCCCAATCCAGTGTTCTTCAAGGACAGGGAAGGTCGTTTCCTTGGGGTCAACAAGGCGTACGAAGATTTTACCGGCCTGGATATTGAAAACTTGAAGGGCAAGACTGCGTCAGAAGTTTGGGATGCTCGTTTTGCCCAGGAGTGTGACGTATCTGATGAGTTTGTCTTATCGGAAAAAACGGCCACCCGGTATGAATCCATCCGGCCTGATTCTCAGGTCAGTCAGCGCAATTGCATCGTTTCGAAGGCGCCATTTTTCAAATCAGATGGAACAGTCAATGGTTTGATAGGCATCATAGTGGATGTCACTGATCTTAAGCAGGCTGAAAAGGCTTTGGCCGAATCTGAGGAAAAGTACCGAACGGTAGTTGAATATGCGGGACAGATGATCGCTATAACCCAGAACGGCATACCTGTGTTCGTTAATCGAAAGGCCGTGGAATTGACAGGTTACTCGGAAGATGAACTTCTAAGCGCTGGACTCACCGTGTTCATCCATCCTGATGACCTCGAAAGAGAAATAGAATATGTGCAGAATTCTTTTGTGGAAAAGAACATCATTCCCACGACTCAATACAGGATCATCAGCAAAGATGGGGACATGAAGTGGTGCGAGGAACAAACGGTTCTCATCAATTGGAAATCCAAACCGGCGACATTGCATTTCATCACGGACATTACGGACCGAAAAAAGGCTGAGGATATACTTCTTGGGGGAGAGAGGCTCAAGGCGGTGGCTGACCTGGCTTCAGGCGTAGCCCACAATTTCAATAACATGCTTCAGATTATCATGGGCGGGGCCGGCCTTGCGATGATGGATCTGGATTCGGGAGATACACAGAGAGTTCGAGCACAGTTGAAACAGATAGTTGAGAGCGCACGTTTCGGCGCCGGAGCGGTCAGGCGGCTGGAAGACTTCGCGAATATCAGCTCCAAGACTATGGTAGGCGCAGCAGACGCCTTTGACATTTCAGAATTGATCCGCCGTGCGATTGATATGACGGAACTGTGGTGGAAGGCGGCCCCTGGGAAAGAGGGCCATGAAATCATTATTGAAACAGACCTGACCGATGGATTGATCACCAAAATTTTGGAAGACGATCTTTTCGAAATCCTGATCAATGTAATTAAAAACGCCACCGAAGCTCTTCCTGAAGGAGGAACGATCAGAATATCCTCAAGATCGGAAGATGAAAAAGCCGTTATCGTTGTGGAAGACAATGGAATAGGCATTCCGGAGGAAAATCTGGCCAAGATCTTTGAGCCCTTCTGGACCTCCAAGGGATTCAAGGCCACTGGAATGGGCCTGTCAAGCTGCCTTGGAATCATCCAGAGATATAATGGCGGCATCAAAATAGATAGCGTTCTGGGCAAAGGAACCACGGTAACGATTTCATTTCCTCTGGATACAGAAACTCCCGTCAAGGTAGAAACTCCGACAAGAGATGTCGCTGCCTCAAGAAATCTCAGCATTCTTGTTGTTGATGATATGGAAATGCTCGTGGACCTGCTCAGGGATGGCCTGAGCGAGTTTGGCCACAGAGTGTTCACAGCGCTGTCAGGAGCTGAAGCTGTTGAAATTTTTAAAGAGAATGACATTGACCTGGTGATCAGTGATTTGGGTATGCCGAATGTCACGGGGTGGGATGTCGGCAGGGAAATTAAGAAGATATGCGAAGCCAGGGGTATCGCCAAAGTCCCCTTTATCCTTCTGACCGGATGGGGTAATCAACAGGGAGAGCAAGCAAGAATAACCGAGTCCGGAGTAGATCAAATAGTGATGAAGCCGGTTGACCTCGGAAATCTCATCTCAGTCATAGATAGAATAACTTTTTCAAAAGCTTCATAAAATATTCCCCACCTTTTTCTCAATCAGCCGCTTAACACATGAAAAACCGTATTCATGCCATCCAGATACTTGCGCCTTTGTACATTTCAGGACTCAGACACTGAAATAACAGGCTTATCCTCCCAAATATCATATCTGTTTGACAAAATGACCGCAACTATGAAATAATAGATCACTTTAATTTGTCCCGGAGGTTTATGGATGTTCAAGATTCTAAGAATGGCTCTTTGCGTAAGTTTGATGATCGCTTTGGCGGCGCCGGCGTTTGCTGCAGCCAAGGGGCCTAACAAGTCATTTACCTCAGACATGGTAGGCTCCGTGTATGACACGAGCGCCAACGTGGTGGACCGTGCGGATGGTATCGTAAATTCTTGCCTCAAGAGAACTTTCAGTCTTTTCAATCCGTGTCTGGACGCAATCAAATTCTGTTCGGATATCGCTTTTACTCCGATCCAGAAGCCGATAGACTATGTTGAGGGCAAGATCTACAAGACCAAACCAGTGGCCAAGAAAGCTGTTGGTGTACCGGCGCCACTAAAACCGGTCATGCCAAAGAAATAAAACGAAAAACGAATAATTGGGGTTAGGCGGTAAGATATAGGGTTAATCGAACCGGCCGTCCGGAGGGAGCGAATGATTTTTAAGATTGCGCCAGTATTGGCGTTGCTCCTTTTCCTGTCTGTTGGACCCTCAGCAGCCCAGGAGAAGGAACAGCCCAATGCCCTGGCGATCTGTTCCGTAATTATCAATGAGATGACCGAAGGCAGACTCAGCCTGAGGCAGTCTTACGATGTCGCATCAGCCATTGCTCACGCAGCCAATAAATACTTCCATCGGGTGACTTGCGGAGACATGTGGCTCTACATGGCCATTGTCTATGTCGAGAGCGGTTTCAAGAATAACATAGTTAATCACAAGAATTGCCGGGGGATGTTCCAGGTTCATGCCCCATCCTGGGCAAGCAAGTTCAGTGTCAGGCACGCCGATCTGTTAGACCTGAGAGTAAACGCCGAATGCGGTGTCCAGATTTTCAAATATTATCTTGAACTTTATGGAAATGTTATTCCTGCCCTGAGCGCCTACAACAGCGATCATCCTCATGCCGCCCGAGGCTACGCCAGAGCGGTCCTGTCTGCAAGAGAAAGAATCAAGAAGAGATACATCCAACTATATAAGGCTTATCGTGACAGCCCAATGTTGGCGGCAGTGGCAAACAACAAGATATCAAAATGACGTTTTAGCATTTTACCTGATCTTGTCATTGTATCTGATGTGTTTTTTAGAGGGCTTTTCTTATCGGGGGGGACCGTAAAGGAACGGAGACATAATAGACGCTAAGAGGTCAAAAGGATTCAGCGCCGATGGGTTATGGTCCATGGGTAAGTAAGGGTCGTGTCCCATTGGGTAGTTCTTGGAGACCGGGCCTGTTGGCGGAGCCATATACTGCGGGACACAAGACTTGCATCCGTTCAAACCCAACAGGGCGATCAACGCAATTCCAACCAATAGGGATTTTATTATCTTGGCCATATTGATAGTTGTCTCACTTAAGGGCGCATTTTATACTTTTCGCCACAATTGATCAAGCAAAAATACTTCCGCTGATTTTCCGGATTGTTTGAGCTAGCCTCATCAGTGTTTGAGGTCAAATATATTCTCGGCTCCTTTCGACATCGCAATGCTTCCTTGAGAATCAATAACGAGAGAATACACCTCCGGAAAACTCTCCACAAGGGCAAGCCCCTTTTCTTTTCCAAGCACAAATACCGCCGTTGATAGAGCGTCAGCCGTAACACCGTCAGGCGCCACTATGGTTACTGATTGAAGCCCGTAGGCCGGTTGGCCCGTCTTCGGGTCAAGAATGTGATGATAACGTTTGTCGTCCTGGATAAAAAAACGTTCGTAATCGCCTGACGTGACCACTGCTCTATCATTTATTTCAGCCACGGCAATCATACCGTTAGGATTTCTGGGGTCCTGAATGCCGATCCTCCACGGTTTTCCCGGCGCCTTGACTCCAAAAGCCACTATGTCTCCACCGGCGTTGATAAGCGCCGATTTGACGCCCATGGATTTCATTTTCTCCGCGGCC
>CALGLN010000056.1 GCA_937930835.1 uncultured Desulfomonile sp. | reverse complement strand
GGAAACACTCCATCCGGGTATATGTATCCTTATGGGGCTTATCCAAACCTGAGCAATCGAGACGTAATTCCAGTGCCTCTTTATGTCGAGTCTCAAAATCTATTGAGCTTCCTCACCGAACCTGTCCGAAGGCAATTTGCCTCTCACGCTGTCTCAGTAAGAGATAACGATTCGGAGGACGCGACGCCAGCCCCCAACACGTTTGTAGCTCTCGGCGACGCATACGTTGTGTTCACTTTGAATCCAAAATATTCTGCGGCTCTTTTGTACAATATCAAACCAACATCACTATCAATTACGGCTACAGTAACCTCCAGGGGACCGGTCAACATAACCGGAATGCAACTGCATATAAAAGACTCGAAAACCGTTTGGGTCATGTATATGCCTGACTGGACTACAAACATGGGATTGTATTACAATTACAACCTCACCCAGGCGCAAATCGATGATTTATGGAAGGCCCTGACTGAATCTCCCGACAGAACGATAGCTGAAGTCAGATTCAACCAGCTCACAGGTATGAACCTGCGAGACCTTGAAATAGTCGTGACAATTAAACAAGACCTCCCCAAGCCAGTTAAATAAAGATTTCTACTCTATTTTAGAAAAAATCAGAAAAAGAGTTTCGCCTAAGCATTGATCACAGATTCGTTAGAATGGCGGAATCGTCCTCAGGGATGTCATCACGAGAAGTTAGCGGTCGGAATGTTGAATATTGCGAGTCGAAGAATGCCGTCATCATGCCAATCGGGCCGTTTCTCTGTTTTCCAACTATTATCTCGGCCTCACCCTTTTTAGGGTTGTCATCGCTTTTGTTATAGACTTCATCGCGATAAATAAAAAGAATGACGTCAGCATCCTGTTCTATGGCGCCGGATTCACGAAGGTCCGCCAGTTGAGGCCTCTTGTTGGGCCGCTCCTCAACTTTCCTGTTTAGCTGTGATAACGCAATCACCGGAACATTTAATTCCTTGGCCAAGGCCTTGAGGGATCTGGATATTTCAGATATTTCCTTCTCTCTGGAATCCGATTTGATAGGGGCTTTCATGAGTTGTAAGTAATCGATAATTATCAGCCCCAGATCGCGCTCTCTTTTTAGGCGCCGAGCCTTGGCCCTTATTTCCAGGGTGTTGATTGCTGGAGTGTCATCCACATAAAGTGGGGCGTCTGATATGCTACCCACAGCCAATGTCAGCCTCGCCCAGTCCTCAGGTGTCAGGTAACCCGTCCTAAGACTCTTGAGATTAACCCGGGCTCTGGAACACAGAATCCTCAACGCTATCTGTTCCTTGCTCATCTCCAGGGAAAAGATCGCTGTAGGAGTGCCGCTGTCCATGGCCGCATTCATCCCAACGTTCAGGGCGAATGAGGTTTTTCCCATTGAGGGTCTGCCGGCGATTATGATCAAATCCGAGTTCTGAAAGCCAGCCGTGAGAGCGTCGAGGTCCTTAAAACCCGATCCGACCCCAGTTATGTTTTCCTTTCTTTCATACAGGCTCTCGATGGTCGAAAAGCTCGTCTTCATTAGCTCCTGTATATGATAGAAACCGGTCCTGATCCTCGACTCACCAACTCTGAACAACATTTGTTCAGCTTCGTCCAGAAATTCGTCAATGCTCGACTGATCTTCGTAACATCTCGAAGCGATCTCCGTCGTGGTCGATATGAGCTGTCGGAGTATGGATTTTTCTCTTACGATAGTAGTGTAGTGGAGGATATTGGCGGCGCTGGGGGTTGCGTCGGCAAGCTCTGTCAGAAAGGGTATCCCACCAACATTTTCCAGTTGGCCTTTTTCTTTGAGAATTGCGGTCAGAGTAAGCCAGTCGACCGGCTCATTCTTGTTGAACAGGTCGACCATGGCGCTAAAAATTATTCGATGCGATTCTTTGTAAAAGTCGTCAATTGTTAACGCCGCCACTACCTTCGGCAATGCGTCATTGTCCAGTAGCAAACCTCCCAGAATGGCCCGTTCGCCTTCCAGGAACTGAGGGGGAGTCCTTAACTGGCTGTTGGAATCAGCCGACATCCTCTGCAGGCGCCTCCGGATTAACTACAACCTTTACGTTCGCTGATACCTCAGGATGAAGCTTGATAGCCGCAGTAAACTCACCCAGTCTCTTAATGGGTTCGGACAAGCTTATTTTCTTGCGGTCTATTTCATAACCCTTGGACGCTAAAGCTTCCGAAATGTCAACGTTCGTAACAGATCCGAAAAGACGCGCATCCTGGTCCTGAGACTTTCTGGTAAAAGTAAGCACGACGTTGGAAAGCTCCTGAGCGTAAGATTCGGCTGATGTGCGCATCTTGGCAAGCTTACGCTGTTTGGATTCAATAAGGGTCCGGTAATAGTTCAGATTTTTCTGATTAGCTACGCAAGCAAGCCTACGTGGTAGTAAGTAATTGCGCGCATAACCATCCTTAACTTTGACAGTTTGTCCGACGGACCCCAGTTCATCAAGATTGTCTAATAGTATAACATTCATATCGTCTCTCCACTATACTATGATTACCGTCGGGGAACTGTGAACGGCAAAAGAGCAATGTTTCTGGCACGTTTAATAGCTGTAGTAAGCTGCCTCTGATGCTTGGCGCAATTGCCCGATATCCTGCGGGGAACTATCTTGCCGCGCTCTGTGATGAATAATCGAAGCAGGTTGGGTTCCTTGTAATCCATACGCAAGGAGGAATCAGCGCAGAAACGGCATACTTTGCTTCTTGGGAAAGGTCTACGCCTTGGGGGTCTGCTCATTATACTTCCTCCTCTTTGGTCTGAGACGGCTCTTCTGGCGCCTCAACCTTCTCTTCACTAGTCTCCGAAATCGGCTCAGAGGCTGCTACCTCTTCCGGCGCGGCTTCCTCAACCTTTTCAGCTCCAGCCTTGAATGCCTCAAGATCTACGTCCTCATCTAACTTCACAGTCAAATACTTCATGATGTTTTCAGTGATCTTGAACTGGCGCTCCAATTCGGCAACCAACTCCGGACCGCTTACAAAATCAAAAAGTATATAGCGGCCCTTGTCTTTCTTACGTACAAGATAGGCCAGCTTCTTGATTCCCCAATCTTCTATTTTGATCACTTCACCATCATGGCTCTTGATCAAATCACCATAACGCTCTGTTAGAGCCTTTATCTCATCGTCGGTCGCATCAGACTCGACAATGACTACCGCCTCATAACGTCTCATAAATTCTCCTTTCGGCTATCAAGCCCAATAGGGCAAGGAGTAGTGTCA
>CALGLN010000055.1 GCA_937930835.1 uncultured Desulfomonile sp. | reverse complement strand
GGCGTAAAAGGGATTCTTCTCAACATACCCTTCCTCCCAGCTCAAAATGTTGAAAATCCCTTTACATGTCAGTCGGAATTCTGTCAAGCAAAAAATATAACTTTTTATCAATAAGTTGATATTATTTTCTAGAAAACAGTATATCCTTTAACAAAAGAAACGGCTTTAACCTGTTGTTTTTGCGCTGTTTTATATCATTTATAGTGTCACAATTACTGCGCGCTAAAAACTATTGGATCACTTGTTGACACGCTCCCGGAAATATATTATTGCTATCTACTTAAAACTACATGCTATTTTAATTTGAACGAAAAACAATGGTTAATTAAACATTTTATCTGTTAAACATAACTATTTGATTTATCATAATATATGGTGACAGAAATGAATTCAACGCGCTATTTTGTGTCAGCCATTCAAATGGCTGAATCATTCTATTGGGGCCACAATCTTCTAGTTCGTTCAAAAACATTCATATGTAACAATCTGTTTTGTTTAATAATTATATTTCTGTTCGTTTGGTGGTCGACTATTTTGGCTGACGCGCAGGGCCCACCCTTTAACAAAGAGCTTACATCCATAGTTGAAAACGAACTTCAATCGGGGATGGTAGCTTCTATTCAAGTTGCGGAATTGGGATCCGGCAAGATCTTGATGGAAACAAATCCTGATCTACCGCTTGTTCCAGCATCAACGTTAAAGATAATTACTAGCGCGTGCGCGCTAAGCTATTTGGGCCCGGATTATATTTATCGCACGAATGTTTATGCGGATGGCTGGAATGGTTCTTCCGTTAAAAGTCTTTATGTGAAAGGAGCTGGAGATCCTCATTTTGTGACAGAAGATCTATTTTTGCTTACACGTATGATCGCGGACAAGGGATTGGTCGAGGTACGTGGTTCAATCATTGTAGATGACAGTTTTTTTGAACCCGGAAAACCAGTGGATGAAAATGAGGAACTCGGAACACGCGCATACCATGCTCCCTATAGCGCGCTCTCACTTAATTTTAACTCCGTAAAGGTATCCGCAATAGCCTCATCAAGGGTAGGACAAGCCGCCCGAGTCATTTTGGATCCCGCTAGCCAGTATTTTGAACTGAGGTCTAATGTCATGACAGTGGAGGGTTCTAGACCATGTCAGTTCGACATAAACAAGACTTCCACCCCCGAGGGCAAAGAGTTGTTAGCCATCAGTGGCTCTATTGGCGTAGATTCTCAGTCTCGCAGCAGATATGTTAACGTTTCGAATCCATCACTTTATTTCGGCTATACTTTGAAGGAGTTCTTACAACGCGAAGGAATAAAAATTCAGGGGAACGTGGTTCCAGGACGGGTTCCAGATTCAGCTACTCTGATTTGTGATTATCCGTCCAAACCAATGAGTTCGATAATCTATTGGCTTAATAAATTTAGTAACAACTTTATGGCAGAACAGGTGTGCTTGACTCTTGGAGCTACCGCTCTAGGAGTTCCAGGAACTAGGGAAAAAGGCTTGGAAGTCTTGAAGCGTTATCTTCTCAAATGTGGTGTTTCCGACTCGCAGTTTTCGCTTTCGGACGCTTCAGGCTTATCTCGAGGCAATAAGGTTAGCGCTTCTACTTTAGTAAAAGTTTTATTGACGTCGGTTGGCGATTTCAATTATGGACCGGAATATTTGTCTTCGTTTGCAGTCTCAGGTGTGGATGGCACTCTAAAAGAGAAGTTTAGTGACGCGAACATGCGCAGGAAAATTAGGGCCAAGACGGGAACCCTGAGAGGTGTTAGCGCTCTGGCTGGATTTGGTGTGAGTAAAACGGGAAGAATTTTAGTTTTTTCCGTGTTGGTAAATTCTTCAAAACCCAAAGGATTTCTCGATCAGGCCGAAAAGATAGCGCGCTCAATTTTCAATGTCAATTTTGAAAAAAAATAGAGCAGCTACTTCCAGAAGCTGCTCTGATTGCCTTATCAAACTTCAGTTAGTTCTTCTCTATGAGGTTGGTAGCGAATCGTAATCTTGCCACAACCTTATTTTGGCCGATTATTTCGAGCAACTCGAACAAACCAGGCCCGACTGAAGACCCCGAAACTGCCGTTCTTGCGGCATTTATGATTAAACCAGCTTTTATTTCATTCTTTTCTGCAAAACTCCGAAACGTATCTTCAAGTGAAACAGCATCGTATCTTTGAAGATTTTCTATTTCCCCAGCCAAGCTTGTTAGAAAAATTGAAAGTCGTTCGTCACTTTTGAGATTTTTCTTAACAGCTTTTTCATCGTATTCGAACTCATCGCTGAAATAAGCTCTCCCTCTGGTTGAAAAATCTTCAAGAGTCAGGAATCGTGAACGGATTAGATCAATAGTTTTTTCGAACCATTCCTTCTGATCAGATTCATAGGAACCTTGCCACAATTTTTTGTCCATCAGTTCTCGTTTGACGAAGGGAACAAGATCCTCAATTGGCATTGTTCGAAGGTAAGTGGAGTTAAAATGAATCGCTTTTGGGTCAGTCCAATTTTTTGAATCACCTGGAGTGTAGTTAAATATCGAGTTAGCCTTGTTAATTCTATTTAAATCAAAAGCCTCTATCAGCTCTTCCCTGGAAAAGAATTCCTTTCCATCTGGTCCTGACCACCCCAGGAGGGCCATGAAATTACACAAAGCCCAAGGCAAAAAACCTCTGCTTTTGTAGTAAGCAATTGTAACGGCTTCCCCGTGGACCCTCTTGGAAAGCTTCGCTTTTTTGTTATCCAGAGTCAAAGGCATGTGTGCAAATATTGGTGCGGATACTTCCAATGCCTCATAAATTAGAACCTGCTTGGGAGTATTGGCCAATCCGTCTGCCCCGCGAATGACATGAGTAATTCTATCTAGAGCATCGTCAACAGCATTGGACAAAATGTAAAGCGGTGAGCCGTCAGAGCGCAGAATTACAAAATCTTCGATGTCGACCGCTCTTTTTTCCATGTGCCCGTAGACAGCGTCATCGAAGACAACCTTTTTGTTTTCGTCACGAGGGACCTTGAATCTCACAACAAATGGGGCCTTTTCTTCCAGTTTGGACTGTATTTCTTTGACAGTCAGCTTGCGGCACCTTCCGTCGTACATGAAAGCAACTTTGTTTTTCTCAGCTTTAGCTCGCTGAGCTTCAAGCTCTTCTTTTGAACAAAAGCAGCGGTAAGCGTGTCCCGAATCCAGTAGTCTAGCTGCAGCCTCAGCATGTTTTACGGAATTCTGTGATTGAAAATAGGGCCCCTCGTCCCAGTTCAGCCCCAACCAAATTAAACCGTCTAGAATTTCTTGAACTGATTCACTCGTGGATCGTTCGGCGTCAGTGTCCTCTATCCTCAAAATGAAGACACCACCATTTTTTCTGGCCCAAAGCCAATTATAAAGAGCCGTTCGCGCTCCTCCCAGGTGCAAGTATCCAGTAGGTGAAGGCGCAAAACGAACTCTGGTCTGAATTGTATTATTTGATTGTTGATTCATCTGAGATAATCTTATTCTCCGGTAGCCGGATCCAATATGATCACGGGCTTATTTGATAATTTCTTTAATGTTTCTCTGTCGTCAAAAGATCCGACTATGTCTCCACAGTGCATTGGCACAACATAATCGGTTCGAATCTTGGCTGCGGCTTCAGATGCCTGACCTACAGTCATGGTGTAAGTCCCCCCAACGGGTAACAGTGCCACGTTGGCTCTAATATCGGCCATCTCCGAAATAATGTCTGTGTCTCCACTGTGATAAATACGAACACCATCGATCTCAATAACATAGCCTACCCATCCGTTTTTCTTAGGATGAAAATCCTTGTCCGTGTTATAAGCGGGGTATGCTTCGACAGTGACATTCCCTATCTCGATCGATTCGCCTGGCCTAATTTCCCTGAAGGACTTTCCGAAGTCAGCCTTACAATCTGCAGGACCGACGATCACCGTAGATGGTTGACGGATCAATGAAATGTCATCAAGGGACAAGTGATCAAAATGACTGTGCGTGATGCAAATCAAATCTGCTGGTTTAGGATTTTTGAGCTTCCAAGGATCAATGTAGACCGTGGCCTCGTTTCCATCAATTCGGAAACTGGCATGACCTAACCAAACGATTTTCTCTTTTATAAAGGTCTCGAGAGTCATTGTTCGTTCACTCCCTTTATCTCTCGCGTTTATGAACTGAAAAGCTTTGATTTTTAATAAATCACATCAACCCCAAAATGGACTGTTGCAAAATCTCAATTCTGGTTGGAATTGTTCCCCAAAAAAGTGTTGATTGTTATTGACTGAACATCAAAAATTTGGTTGCATCACCCTTTCTCTTGATTATGGAGCTAGATTGATGGAAAAAATTATTATAGCTAAGAAGACTCACCAAAAGTCCGAAACTCGCTCCAACAAGGACCGAATAATGATCCTTACTGGAATTTTACTAGTGATCCTTTTTCTCATAATTGGCTACGTGAGTATAGAATCAAAAACAGAGGAATCCAAACCTAAAAACCGTGGACCAGTGAAAAACCCCGTCCCACATGAGTCTATGGACCAACGCTCTCATGATACATTTCCTGATTCCTTCAAAAAGCTTTTAGCTTTGGAAAAGGGCCAAATATTTGTCCACCTCTGGTGAGATATGGATTGTAACATTAAATGCAGATAGTGGGGTTTCTTACAAGCCTGACCTCACTAAGAAACAATAGCCAACTATAAAAAACCCATCAGACGGGCTTATCGGGATGTCCTGGCCGTTACCTGACGGGATTTAAAAGATTGAGATTTTAGTATATAGTAACCAAAGTGAGTTGAAAATAGAATTCTTTGCGACTACTAGGTCTTATAAAGATCTAATGGGTTAGACATGTTTGGATTTTCTCTCGTTGTAGCTTTATGAAAGGGGATTAACATAAAATGCGGGCTTTTATAAGCTCACTTTTTCGCTTCTTTTTGACTGGCATTGCTACTTTGTTGCCTTTTGTTGTTACAGTTTTCGTTGTGAGTTGGATAGTAAAAATAGCCGACGCTTACGTCGGTCCGAGTAGTTCATTTGGACAGTTTCTAGTTAATATCGTTAGTCCAGAATATAAGATTCCTGCTTACCTAGGGGGATATCTAGTAGTTGTCCTCCTCATAATAATCCTAGGATTCCTCATAACCAGAGCTACTATTGCAAGGCTACATAGAGCTGTAAACAATATCGTGTCTCGCATACCATTGATTGGTAAAATTTATTCCGCTGTAGACCAAGCTGTGGATTTGTTTGGTCAGAAAGGAAACTCCGGATTAGAAAAGTTTGGCGGTGTAGGGCAAGTTCGCTTTGGAAACGTGTCTGCCTTGTGCCTTTTAACGTCTTCCCAACATTACATAATGTCCGATGGCAGAGAGCATGTGCTGGTATTCATACCTAATTCACCCATACCGGCTACCGGATTTAACGTTTTGGTGCCTATCGAAGACTTCAGGCCTCTGGACATGCCTATCGAAGATCTTTTGAAGCTACTGATGTCTTTAGGCTTACTCGGACCTCAAGCCCTAGGTTCGAGATTGGCGCAAGCAAATTGCGTCACTTCACTAGAACAAAAACTTAAAAAATAACTAAAAACCTTTTGATATATTTCGAATTTGTGTATGATCCGGGCTCCTGGCTTCCTTGGCGAGGCGCTTGACCCGGAGCTCACATGAAATTAAACCGTAAAATTCTGCTTGTTTCATTACTGTACTTTGCAGAAGGTTTCCCTTTCGGATTAATTGAGCAAACACTTCCGGTTTATTTCCGAATAGAGGGAATGAGCCTTGTAGATTTGGGCTTGCTGAGTCTCGTAAGTATCCCTTACGCATTAAAATTTCTATGGGCTCCCGCCGTTGATTTCGTAGGAAAACGTAGACATTGGATTTCCTTCGCCCAATTCATGATGGCCGCCTCTGTTTTAGTCCTCTTACCTATGGATCCTGCCTCCCCTACGTCATTTTTCTGGCTAATGCTTGTCACATTTGCTGTCTTATCTGCCACTCAGGATATTGCCATAGATGCCTATACGATCGAGTTGTTGAACTCCTCCGAATTGGGGATAGCCAACGGTTTTAGGCAAGCGGCCTACAGGGTAGCCCTGGTGATGTCTGGTGGCCTGTTCATTGCGCTTGGTGGATGGATGGGATGGCGATTTATGTATTTGGTAGCTGCAGCTGGTTTGGCTCTATGCGCTCTAATTTCGCTTAATTTGCCTCATATAGAGGTTTCCAGACCAAAATTTTCTCGAGAATCATTATTGGCGCCCATACGAGATTTCTTAAGCAGGCCCGGAGTCATCCAAATTTCTTGCTTCATACTTCTGTATAAACTTGGAGATTTAGCCATTGGTCCCATGGTGAGGCCTTTCTGGCTCGATCAAGGTTTAACAACTACTGAAATAGGTCTGATAACAGGCTCAATAGGGGTATTTGCCGGAATAGCGGGGGCCCTCACCGGCGGACTCTTTATGACACGCTATGGCATCTTTAAAGGACTTTGGTTTCTGGGATTGTGGCAATCTTTGAGCAATTTGTCTTACTCGTTTGTGGCCGCCTATCCTCTTTTTGGGGCCTATGGGATTTATGTTGCGTCATTTTTCGAATCATTTTGCGGAGGCTTAGGAACTTCAGCTTTTCTAGCTTTTCTCATGAGTATTTGTCGTAAAGAGTTTTCTGCTACTCAGTATGCTTTGTTGTCAGCAATATTCCGAATTTCAGGAACCATAGCAGGTTCGCTCAGTGGCTGGGTGACTCAGGATATTGGCTATGCATATTATTTCACATGGACCTTTGCGTTGTCTCTTCCGGCCTTCTTGTTCATCAGTTATACGAAGGCTTGGATACCGGTTGACACTGGAGGTAAGACAACTGACTGACATAATATCTATTTCCACTCGCTGGTTTGATCCTTTTCGGGTAAATCTATGGGCCGGGGTTGACGGGACGAAATTTAACCAGAGATTCTAAATCCTTAGGGGCTCTGGGTCTATTATTTCAATTCTTTTATGATTAACCTACGTGTCGCAAACCCTCTGCAATAGGAACTCGGCTTGTTCGAACAGCGGGAGGAAGTGACGCCATTATACCAACCGCAAGTGACACAATCAAGATCAGTAAAACAGTACTGTCGCTAACCTCAAAGACAGGTAAAAAGCTTTTTAGTTGGGTCTGAAAAATGGCGCCGCCGGGAAAGGTTAAAACCGCTCCTATAATCCCACCCGTCAAGGCTAGTGCTACTGACTCTCCGCATATGAGTCCAAAAATATAGACAGGTCCAAAACCGAGTGTCTTGAGAACTGCGAATTCCGCCGAACGTTCTCTGGCTGTCATGGCCATCGTGTTTGCCAAGACCATCAATATTATACCTATAACCACTATAGATATGACCTGTATGGCCCCTATTATTGCCTCTGTCATTGATATGAAGCCCATCTGAAAGGCTTTTTCGGTCTCGGTAAGCGTTTCGGCCAAAGAATTCTTGAACAAGGCGTCAATTTCTTGAGCTATTTCTGGGGCTTTATCAGGGTCTTTTACCTTGATCATGTACCATCCAGCTTTGTTTGCTAAATCTGGCGAACTTTTTTTCAGAGCCTCATTTAGATAATCGTAGCGAAAAAAGAAGGCTGTTTCATCGGTATTCTTTTGGGCTCCTTTATAGATCCCAGCCAGGGTTAATTCTATTTTACCCGGATAAATGGTACCCTGTAATGGAATAACATCACCTATTTTCCACCCAAACCGCTCAGCTAGAGCTTGCCCCGCAATTGCAGCATTACGATCTTTTTCAAAGGCTTTTTTTTGGTCTATTGTCAAGACAAACTCTGGATACATCTCGAGGTAGTCTAGGCCGTTGATTGCAAATTGTGCAAAAAAGTTTTTTTTATCCTTGTAAACCCCACCGTACCAGAGCCCGTATCCAACTCCACTGACACCTTGAATCTGAGATATCTTCCCGCGGTATGACAATGGCAAAGAATAAATGAGAGAAATCTTGTTCCTCGTCACTAAACGATTAACAGACGAGGTTTCCACGCCGACATACCACGCCCCTATGAGTGTTCTTAGAATTCCGAATGCTAACATGGCTATAGCTACGCCAAGAAGAGTTAGACTGGCACGCAACCTGCTTCTAAAAACATTTCGGATTATCAGTTTTAGCAATTTGATAACCGCAAAAAAGAAACTGAGAAATTAATTCTGGTGGTTGAAAAAGGACTTGAAGCTCTGCAAGCTCTCCAAAGATGAAGAAGTCCGCTTGAAAATCAGATCTATTGACTCCTCAACTCTCTTGGCCTGCTCCTCAACTTTTCTTTCCAAATTGTTCATGACCATCAAAGCTAATCTGTTAGAAGTCTTCCTTAGCTTTTTTATACGCCGATTTGCTAACCACATCATCAGAATCAACTCCAACAAAATTAGACTCAAAATAGCTGAAAGACCCTCTGGACCAAAGAGACTAGACCCTAACTTTGCTAAGGCCCAAAAAAATCCAAAAATATCTGGATTCCGAATCAAATTCTTTAATGATTCGTCTTCAACGAGTTTTATAAAAAGCATCGCTATAGGCACGCTAAGGATAAGCCCCTGAAAGATCTTGAGAAAAAAAGTCCGAAATGATTTAAGTCTCAAATGCGAATCGTTCAGAAAATCTACAACTGATTGAACGGGCTTATTGGAATTCCAATCCAAAGAAACGGATACCCCCACTTCCTTCATTGAGTGAAAAGCTCCAAGCATGGCTTCTGAATTCAACTTTGCTCTGACTCGTTCTAACCTTTCCTCCCACGGTTTTTTCAGCTGCATGTAACCATTTGTGATCTCTTGAAATACTCTATCGGAACCTTGTCCTTCTTTTCCATTAGACCAAAATGTCAATAATTTCATAGCCATCATGATTGGTACTAAACCATTTTCGGATGCCAGTTGTCGCATGAAAATCGCTGATGAGATTTTCGCAATTGTTGATTCATCAGCTTTTGCGACTTCAAAAAAATCCTGATTCTCTTTTATGTCAATTATTGATTCGATCGTCCGCTTTTTTAGTTCTGGTTGGGACTCTGTATAGATTCTATCGAAAAGATCCTTGGAACGAACAAACAGATTTAGAAACTTCAGACTTCGGACTTCCTTAGCTGTCCGCTTAGTCTTTATAAATTCCGTAAATCGATTGAATTCATCTTTCAGGAATTGATCTGAGGTGGAATTGGTTAATGCTTCATAAGCGGAAAGTGAATACAAGCGAGGTTCTGTGACCTCAGCGGAGGTTTTGAGATGAAAAATGAAATCACCTAAAGCCTCTTTCAACTTCGTGTACTTATCTGAAGAAGTTTCATCCATCAGTTGGTCAGATTTGTTGAACACGAAGCTGAAGTTTTCTCTATGAACCTTACATTTTTTAACAAATTCGAAAAAAGACGCATCCGCATATTTCTCGGGGCTCACCACCCAGACAATCATGTCCAGATCTGGTAACAAGTTTAAAACAGTCTGCTGATTTCGTTGATCGTGACTGTCAAAATCAGGTAGGTCCAAGACTATTAAATCCCGCAACGTTTCGATTTGATGGACTGCGTCCGGCTTTTTGAACAGATCTTCATTTGTAAACGGAGAGTCGAAGGTCTGTTCATGCCTATAGACTACAGCTTTACTTGTATAAGGACGTCTGTCTGAAGTCCTAGATATTTCTTTCCCCGCAAGTGCGTTTATAAATGTTGATTTGCCCACTCCAGTGCCACCGATCAGTCCAATTGCAATAGTTGATCTTAATGATTTTACTTGAGAATATAGTTCAGTCGCCTCCTGGGCAAACCTACCAACGCTGGATTCCTCCAAAAGGTTGTTTGCGTCAGAATTTAAGAAATCAATAAGTTTCCCAAGCGTCAGCGATAGATTGGAGACGTCCGCAATGGGCTCGGTTGGTTTTGTAATAGCCAGATAATTTGGGGGAGGTTCCTCGATCAAAGTGTCACTTGGCTCGGCCTATTATGTGTAAAACTCTTCTTCCACGAATAATCTTCACCAGGGAATTTTTACAACTTCAGAATCCTTGCACTCAGCATCAAGGGGTCTAAGCCAGGGAAACCATATTGGAATAGGCTTTAGAGAGAGGCACGGAGCCTTGAACTCGTAAGCTTGACTACATCCTGGAAGACAAACTGAAAATGTTCCGAGACTGACCCACGGTAAAATGTGGAATTCAGTTTTGATTAAAGTGGGCCAAACAGGTAAATCGAAGGGGATTGCCATTGGACCGACGGTTTCAGGCGGAAGGGGTTTGTCCGGCAAACACGGACGAGGTAGGGATGTTCCCGCCAGACAAAATGTTTGCCCAATAAATAGCAATACTAAAGTTACTACCATGATTCTTCTTAAGCGATACATTAAAATCTCCTGATCGCATTGGATCGATCGATATATGTGACACCTAACAATTATAACTCAGTATGTAATTTTAGCATGCATGATGATCGAAAGTCAATTGAGCGCACCCTCAGCGAATCGATCTAGCTAATCTACATCTAGGGTCGAACGAACAAAAAAGCAAGAGATCGATGAACAAATGCTCGCCGATCTCTTGCGAAACGATTTTGCCTATAGATTTTACGCTATAGCTGTTTTGATTTGTAATCGGACTGAAGTTTTTTCTCTAATAGACTTGCATGGGCTGCAGCTAGCCTCGCTATTGGAACTCTTGGTCCTGAACAGGAAACATAGTTGAGCCCTATGTTGTGACAGAACTGAATAGAAGCAGGGTGCCCACCGTGTTCGCCGCAGATACCAATTTTTAGGCTTGGATTTGATGTTCGACCAGCCTCGACCGCGATTTTCATCAACCCCCCTACACCTACTGTATCCAGAGATTCAAATGGGTTGGCTGGCAGTAACCCCATTTCCTGGTAGAAGGGCAAGAACTTGTTTTCCGCATCCTCTCGGCTGAAAGAAAAAGTCGCCTGCGTTAAGTCATTAGTTCCAAAAGAGAAGAATTCAGCCACCTCAGCAATCAGTTGCGCTGTTACACAAGCTCTTACTACTTCAATCATAGAACCGAATTTGAATTTGAGTTTGACGCTGTTAGCAGCTTCAACTTCGGCCTGACATTCTTCTACATACTTCTTGACCCATCTAAGCTCTCTATGGGAACAAACTTGCGGAACCATTATTTCCGGAAAAACTTCAACGCCTTCCTTCATACACTCAGCGGTGGCTTCCAAAATAGCCTGAATCTGCATGGTATAAATTTCAGGATACGTTATACCCAGACGTACACCTCGATGTCCTAGCATCGGATTTACTTCTCTTAAAGTTCGAACACGTTGGAGCATGAGCTGTCTCTTTGCCAACGCTTTTTCGACCATAACAGGATCAAGAGCAGACACGTTTAGGGGTAATTGCGAAAGTCCCTCAAGGTAGTGAGAATGGGCATCCACATCTACCAACCTAACTGCGTCAAAAATCTCCTGAGCCGTCTTCTGTATCGAACTTAATCTCTTCAGCTCTTCGAGTTGTTTTATGAGATCATTTTCACTGGGTAAGAATTCATGAATTGGTGGATCTAATAGCCGGATCGTCACCGGATAAGGAGACATTGCCTTAAGTATTGCCTTGAAATCGGATCGCTGAATAGGCAATAGCTTGGCGAGTGCTTTTTTCCGATCTTCGGGAGTTTCAGCCAATATCATGTCGACTACTTTTGGTAAACGTTCTGGGGCATTGAACATTCGTTCAGTTCTGCACAGACCGATACCAACTGCGCCATACCCTCTAGCTTTTTCTGCGTCTTCAGGGGTGTCAGCATTTGCCATGACACCTAAACGGGCTATGCTGTCAGCCCATCCCAGGAGAATGTTCAAATGTTCACTGAATTCGGGCTCTATTGTTGGAATTTCACCAAGATAAACATTCCCCGTGCCACCGTCTATAGTGATGACATCCCCCTCGTGGATGACCTTATCACCAACGATAGCAAGTCTTTGCTCTGTCTGGACAACAATGCCTTCTGCGCCGGCGACGCACGGTTTTCCCATGCCTCTAGCGACAACAGCTGCGTGAGATGTTTTTCCCCCACGGCTCGTAAGAATACCTTGTGATGCGAAGAAACCGTGAATGTCTTCCGGCTTGGTCTCTTCCCTGACAAGAATTACCTTTTCTCCCGTACGACCTTCAGTTTCAGCTCGATCAGCGTCAAAAATGCACCTGCCTGATGCGGCTCCGGGTGAAGCTGGAAGACCGGTCGCCAAAGGAATCGCCTGAAAACTTGGATCTAATCCAGGATACAAGAGCTGCTCAAGATGTTCGGGGTTGATCCGCAAAAGAGCTTCCTCTTTAGAGAGAAGTCCTTCCTCAACCATGTCTACGGATGAACGTACCATGGCCTGGGCATTCATTTTCCCGTTTCGGGTTTGAAGGCAGTAGAGCGTGCCCCTTTCAATAGTGAATTCGAAATCCTGAACTTCTCTATAGTGTTTTTCCAGTTTGTCACGAAGCTCTTCGAGTTGTTTGTATAGTGAAGGCATTTCCTGAGCCATCGCCTGGATGGGTTTCGGAGTTCTTATACCCGCAACAACGTCTTCTCCCTGGGCGTTAACCAAATATTCTCCGAACATGACATTTTCGCCGGTAGCTGGATCTCTTGTAAAACCAACACCGGTTCCACTGTCGTTGCCCATGTTTCCAAAAACCATGGCCACTATGTTTACTGCCGTGCCATTTGCCATGTCAGGCGTAATGTTAAATTCACGCCTGTAATCAACAGCCCTTTTACCACTCCATGAATTAAAAACCGCCTGAACTGCAATTGTGAGTTGATCATAAACGTCCTCAGGGAAGGGTCTAAAGGTCTGTTCGTATACGACGTTCAGGAACAGTTCACTGATCTCCTTAAGGTCTTCTGTAGTCAAATCCACATCTGAAATAGCGCCGGTTTTGACCTTGACTGCCTCAAGTGTCTCATCAAAATACTGATCTGGAATCCCCATGGCTATTTTGCCGAAGAGCTGTATAAATCTTCTATACGCGTCGTAACCAAAACGTTCATTACCAGTTTGAGCAATCAAACCATGAAGCGTGTTGGAGTTAAGACCCAAGTTCAAGATTGTATCCATCATTCCCGGCATAGATAGAGCAGAGCCTGAACGAACAGAAACCAGCAACGGATTGTTTGGGTCTCCGAAAGTTTTGCCCGATTCTTTCTCAAGCTCTTTCATGTGCCCGATAACTTCTTCCATGAGACCCGGAGGTAATTCTCCCACGCCGGAATCTAGAAAACTCAAACAGGCTTCAGTGGTTATTACAAAGCCTGGCGGTACCTTCAGACCAATCTGAGTCATTTCGCAAAGACCGGCTCCTTTACCGCCCAAAAGCTTTTTGTTCTTTCCGTCGCCTTCTCGGAATGAGTATACGAATTTTTGGCTCATCTCACTCTCCACTTCCATTTTCGCTCATTGATTTAATCGACCTCAAAAACCGAGGCTAAAAACAAAAAATCCACCAAGGCTCTTCAACCTTTGATTTATTAATTTTCGGTTTGACCAAACTAGGCAGAATTATATTATCCTAACAAACAATTTTCATTTATTTCAATTGAAACCTGAATAACAGCTCAATTATCTTCATATCAAAAAACAATTCATACCTTAAAATAAGAGTGTGTCATCACCTAAATATTTTAATGCGCTTAGAAAACGGTTCATAGAATTAGTTGTAACAATCTTTATAAACCATTTGGAGTTATTGGACTATTAAACCCTCATTAACCCTGGCTTAACCGATGGAAACAATTCAGCTCGCGTATGTGGCAGAAATAAAGCTGCCATGAAATTATCCATGTAAGCCGGATCTTCTGACAACTCAACGTTTGTCATGGCACGAGCTATATCTCGCGATTTATGCATCAAATTTCTGTCTAGCGCCGCAAGTCGCGCTCCTTTCAGGGATGAATTGCCTATAAACATGAATTTCTCTTTAGGAATGTCCGGCAGAAGCCCTATGTTGACTGAGTGATCTAAGTTGATAAAACTCCCGAATGCGCCTGCAATGATTACTTTGTCAAGATCATCAACCGAAAGACCTATTTTTTCTAGCAGACAGAGATAGCCAGAAAACATGGCCCCCTTGGCCCTGAGAATGTTGTCCAAGTCAACCTCGCTGAGTGTAATGTCCTCACCTAACCCGCTTTCCTTGGCCCAACAGATTACGTATTCGTGACCACTCCTACCCATTCTAATCCTATTGGTTTCAAGATCGTGGGCAAATTTTCCATTCTGATTCAGTATCCCAATCAGCAACATCTGCGATACTATGTTTATGATTCCTGAACCACAAATCCCGATTGCCGGTTTTCCATCGATTGTCTTGATCATTGGCTCAAAAGAATCTGGATCGATTAAGATTCCCTCTACCGCCCCTGGAGCAGCTCTCATGCCATACTGTAAGCCCCCTCCTTCAAAGGCTGGACCGGCAGAGCACGAGGCAGTCATCAGCAAATCCTTGTTTCCGGCTACTATTTCTCCGTTAGTGCCAATATCAATAAACAAGGTCATTTCATCACTTTGCCACATTCCGTTAGCAAGAACACCCGCTACTATATCTCCGCCTACATAGGAGGCGACCCCTGGAAATACTGTGACAAAAGAACCTGACGGCATTTCCAGCCCAAGCTCATTGGCCGAAACAGGTTCAACATTTTGTGCCGCCGGGACGTAAGGCGTCTGACGCAAAAACCTGGGGTACAACCCGAGAAACAAGTGGGTCATTACCGTATTTCCGGCAGCGACCATATAATTAATTGATTCTCGTGGTTGGGAAGACTTTGTTACAAGCTCTTCGATAATTTCGTTCAGTCCCCTCACAACATGTTGTTGGAGTCTTTCCAATCCGTCTTTTTTCAATGCAAACACTATTCTACTAATGACATCATCACCCATGGATATTTGAGGATTGTATCGAGAGGCTCTAGCTAAAACCTGACCATTTTCGAGATTTACCAGCTCTCCCCACAGCGAAGTGGTTCCGATATCAATTGCTACTGCTAATCTAGGTTTGGAAACATGTCCTGGGGTTATTTTTATAAGTTTGTGCAAATTGCTGTCTAAACCCGGAATCGAGTCTACACGAAGACAGGCTGAAAATTTCCAGTCATCTTCTCTAATTGCTGAGGGCAGTTCTCTCAAAATTTCTAGATCAGCGCTTACCGGGAAAATGTTGTGATCTACCTTAAGAGTCCGGCAAATTCGTTCATAATCGCTTGTATTGTCTTCCAAACTAGGAACCTGTGGATTCACAAGAACCCTGATTGTCATGGGATTGTGGTCTGGAATTATGGGCGATTCCATAGGAGTGGCCATCGCTTTTTTCCGATCTTGTTCGTCTCTCGGTATTACTTTTCGACCAACTTTCGATTTGGGAACTTCAATGGTGAGATCGGAAATCACTCGTGATTGGCAGGCAAGCACAAACCCCGCTGCCCTCGCGGTCGGGTCAAGTTTTTCCATAGCAAGACTAGTTACTTGTCCATCAACCACCTTAACCTTGCACTGCGCGCATGCGCCTGACCCCCCACAGGCGGCTGGTATGAACACGCCAGCTTCTAAAGCAGCATCAAGCAACAACTGACCTGCTGAAACTTCTATAGTCACGTCGTCGGGAAGAAATCTAACCCTTCTTTTCTCAGGCATTTTGCCTCCGGGCATCTTGAGAGCTAAACCGGGCCCCCAATAACTTGTTAATTTTGAATTAAAGAATTATTACTATCAAAAACAAGCCGAGTAGTCTACTTCACCATTTGAACAATAAAGATCAAACTCCGGTTCTCGGCAGTATTTTTCTGATTCGTTTACATCAACATAATCTAAATGAATTACGATCAACAAGACATGAAACTAAAAATATGCGAAATTTTTAAAAGTATTCAAGGAGAGTCGTCTTTTGTCGGCTGGCCGTGCCTATTTGTAAGAGTATCCGGCTGCAACATGCGTTGCAAGTATTGTGACACAAACTATGCATGGAATGACGGCCGTGAAATGAGTATCAATGAAATCATCGCAGAGTTTTCAAACCTGAAAGGGAACCTGGTTTTACTGACAGGTGGAGAACCATTACTCCAACAGCAAACGCCTGTTTTCCTCGATAGGCTCATCAAACTCGGTTATACGACACTTGTGGAAACAAACGGCTCCCTAGACATAGCTCCCCTTCCTGCTGACACAGTCAGAATTGTGGATATAAAGTGTCCTGGCAGCGGTGAATCCGAGCGCTTCTATTGGGATAACCTCAAGAATCTTAGGGACTGTGATGAGGTAAAATTCGTTATTACTGACAGAAGCGATTTTGAATGGTGCAAAGAATTTGTCCTTCAAAGCCTTTTTGAGTTTAGAGGTAATATCCTTATATCACCAGCATTTGGGATGATCGAACCCAAGGAACTTGTTTCCTGGATCCTTGAAAGTAACCTGCATCTCAGATTTCAACTTCAGCTACATAAATTAATATGGGGGCCTCACAAACGAGGGGTTTAATTCGGAAAGGACTTAATAGTTAAAGTAAATTATTTAAAACTGCTTGCAAATGGTTGACCGCTTGATGTTGAGTATGATAATATATCACGTGAATATAGTAATCTCGGCGGAGAGTTGAACACATATTGTTCAGCCGCTAAGTCCGAAAGGAGCTTTTATGAAAAAACTCTTGCTTCCATTGATCATCTTAAGTCTGTTGTGCTCTTCGCCTGGATTAGTTCTGGCAGAGGAGGAAATTTATTGGGGAACCGTGCCATCGCCTGAGCCTGTAATCACTGACGACGATTTTAGTAACAAGTATGAGGGGCAAGCGGATTATAGCCTATTCAGGGAAAAAAATATTTATGATGTGTGGAGACCAGGATTATTTGATGAGGAGGAACAAGCAGCCACAGTGGTCTCTCAACCTATTCAGGAGCCTGTTCCTGCAGCTCCGATTACTGTTAGACCCAGTCCTTCGGATCGGCCTGAATTGAGCGCGCCAGCCAGAAATATAGAATCGGTCCGGCCAACAACTACTCAACCTGCGCCAGCAAGAGTTTCGCCATCGACGCCAAAACCTGCCGAAACGTCTCCTGGAACAGCAGAAGCCTCTTCATCAACAACTTCTGATGCAGGTGAAAAGCCTGGCACGAAGAAGATGAGATGGGGTCAATCCGAAAGCGCTGCTCAACCAGAGCCCAAAACAAAATTTGAATGGGGCCAGAACAAATCTGGAGCTCAGTGATATTCGCGTTTGATGGTTTGGTTTGTCTTTTAATAGTTTGTTACACTTTTTTTGCAATAGGTATTGGATGCTTAAACCGACCAATGGGGCAACTCTAGGTCGGTTTTTTTATATTACGAGCATCAGAATTATAAATCGCTGTGAGTACTTTGAGTTTCAGGGACTATAAGTTTTTCAGTTCAACTATTTCGTGGTTTCGAATCCGAGTTGTTGAACCGTTGTTACTTTCAGAAAATCCACCGTGGTTTGATGCGCGCGGAGCCGCTCTAGGGCTTTTGATTGGTTTTGGCTTTCCATTAGGTTTTCAATGGATCTCTCTGGGCTTTATACGTTTGTTTTTTAAATTTAACGCAGTATTGGCTTTGGGGCTAACGTGGGTCAACAATCCTCTTACTGTTGGCCCCATGTATTACGCTCACTATTTGATCGGATCTTCATTGCTAGGCTCGTCTCAA
Organism: uncultured Desulfomonile sp.; assembly: GCA_937930835.1. Taxonomy (GTDB): domain Bacteria; phylum Desulfobacterota; class Desulfomonilia; order Desulfomonilales; family Desulfomonilaceae; genus CAITZA01. Next base: position 72,267 of record CALGLN010000055.1, on the reverse strand, counting down.
CACCTCAATATGGATACCTTCGTGCAGCTAATGACCCCACTATTTCAAGCTGAAACTTTTCGTGAATCATTTGAAGGACTAACAAAAATTGGTTCAGAAATGCTAATTCGATGGACGCTGGGAGCATCATTGACCGGTCTGGCATTCGGGGCTCTGGGTTACATAGTAACTTACCTTGTTCAATCTAAAAGACAGAAGAAAAAGAAACTCGCCCATCAGTCTACATGTAACAATTAGAAAATCCGACAATCATTTATCTGTGCCGACCAACCCCTATCCTGCCGCAATGATCGTATATAAGGCATTTGGAACAAAACGGAGATACAGGTTTACAGATGTTCTGCCCATAGGTCACCAATAAGTCATTATATTCTACCCAGTACTTCTTGGGGAGCTTTGCCCTTAAGGCCATCTCGGTTTGGTCCGGCGTTTTCGTTTGAACATATCCTAACCTGTTACTTATTCTGTGAACATGAATGTCAACGCATAGACCAAGTTTTCCATGCCCCAACGTAACAACAAGATTTGCAGTCTTTCGACCAACACCCTTGAGTTTTAGCAACTCGTCGATTTCATCCGGGACCTGACCACCATAGTTTGAGATTATTTCTGATGAGATGTGTCTCAGCGTCTTGGCTTTAGTCTTGTAAAAACCTACCGGGTAAATTAGCTCCTGAATTTGCTCTTCTGTGAGAGCAAGCAGGTCTGAAGGGTCACTTATCCTGGAAAAAAGTTTTCTAGAAGCTCTTCGGGTCGTTTCATCTTTTGTTCTCAGAGACAGTATTGTCGACACAAGAACTTCGTATGGAGCTCTGCGTTGACGAGAAATTTCCGTGACAATCGGCAATCCCAAACCCTCACAGGCTAATCTCAATTTTTCAATAACTGCATCAATATCTAGTGAAATAAGAACCTCCCGTGTGAATTATTCACCATAAATGGAAGCCAATTAGTAAATTAATCCAACTTTAGATTTAACATCATTGAGAGTAACTAGACCCACTGTGCGAGCCTTTTCTGCACCTTTTTTCAAAACTGATCTTATATGACCTGGATCTTTCATGAGCCTTGTTTTCTCTTCTCTGGGCTCCTTAAAATAATCCCAAAGGATTCCCACCAGCTCTTTTTTCAGGGTTCCATAACCAGCTCCGCCTTCCAAATACAGTTTCTTTACCTCCCTGACTCTGTCCTCAGGTGCAAAATGGCGATAAATTTGAAATAAATTACATGTTTCAGGATTCTTAGGCTGTTCAACAGGGGTAGAATCAGTTTTAATACTCATGACTTTCTTTTTGAGAGTCTTCTCATCAAGGAAAATCTCGATTGTGTTGTCATAGGATTTTGACATTTTCTGTCCATCGATCCCGGGAATTGTGGCAACCTCGTCGTTTATCTCGCCTTCAGGGACCACAAATGTTTCTCCATACATGTTGTTGAATTTTATTGCTATGTCACGAGTCACTTCTATGTGTTGTTTTTGGTCCTTTCCCACCGGAACAACATTTGCCTGGTATAAGAGAATGTCAGCCGCCATTAGAACCGGATATGAAAACAACCCATGATTTGGAGAAATCCCCTTTGCAATCTTGTCCTTGTAAGAGTGGCATCTCTCGAGTAGACCCATGGGGGTAATACAAGTAAGAATCCATGTCAATTCCGTGACCTCAGGAACGTCAGATTGCACCCAGAAAAAACATTTCTCAGGATCTAGCCCCAAGGCCAAAAAGTCCGATGCGACATCTAGGGTTCCATGAGCAAGTCTATTGCCATCAGTGACGCTTGTCATGGCGTGATAATTCACTATGAAGACGTATAGTTCCGATCGATCCATATACGATATCATCGGCCTCATCATAGCCAAGTAGTTGCCCAAATGTAGTGATCCACTAGGTTGAATGCCCGACAATATTTTCAAATCAAATCCCCTTTCAAAATCATCAGTAGTCTGACAGAAATATCTTAATCAATATCATTCACATGAACTTTAATTGATCAAATCAGTCGACAGAAAGTTTCTATCAAAATATTAACTTACATGTAAAACACTTTTAATATCAACTTCCCGAATACATTTAAAAATCAACTATGGATTCCAATTTGTAATTGCAGTGGACAAGAAATTGTTAAAAGGATATAAGGCAAATTCTGTCTGATCAACACTCAAAGTTCGAAGAGGTTAATACCAATTTGAATATTATTCGTAGACTTTATGATTGGGTACTTTCATGGGCGCACAGCAGATATGGTGTCCCTGCGTTATTCATTCTGTCATTTTGTGAATCATCTTTTTTCCCTATCCCCCCCGATGTGTTGTTGATGGCTCTGGCTATATCTCGACCAAAGAAATCATTCTATTATGCATTTGTTTGCACCGTGGCCTCGGTTTTTGGCGGGATGTTCGGTTATCTTATTGGCGTCGAATTCATTGATGTAGTGGGTTACAAGATCATTAGCTTTTACAACCTCCAGCATGAATATGAAGTAGTGGGGAAGCTTTATGCGCAAAATGCTTTCTGGGCTATATTCACTGCCGGACTGACCCCAATACCTTACAAGCTTTTCACCATAGCCGCTGGAGCTTTCAAAATTGATTTCACGGTATTTGTTATAGCCTCAATTTTAGGAAGAGCATCCCGATTTTTTATGGTCGGAGCTTTAATCTATCTGTTCGGGCCGCCAATCCGCTCTTTCATCGACAAATACTTCAATATAATGGTAGTCGTTTTCACAATATTGTTAATCGGTGGTTTTGTTGTGGTAAAGTATCTAGTCAGATGATTTTTTCAATTAATTTTATTAGGAGTTTGTAGCCATGTATTTGCCGGACATCTTTAAAAACTTTTTGGAAAACCATGGTGATATAGCCCAAGCGTACCAGAATGCCAGTTCACTCTGTTCTAAATCCGGCCCCATCGATGAAAAACACCAGCACCTAATCCAATTAGGAATTGCCATAGGTGTTGGTTCAAAGGGTGGCGTAAGGTCACATGCTCGCAGGGCCAAAGATGTTGGGGCAAGCGACCAGGAGATTATTCAAACGGTTCTCCTGGCCTCTCCGATTGTTGGGTTTCCTTCAATGATGGCTTCTTACGGTTGGGTTAAAGAGGCTCTTACACCGACAAAAGAATAGTTCTCAGCCTTCCAGATAATTTTTTCGCTAGGCTCTTATTGCCTAGCGACCTTTCCAGACCGGTTTTCTTTTTTCTAGAAAGCAAGATATTCCTTCCTGCGCGTCTTCCGCCGAAAGATTAAGCGTTATAACGTTTGTCGCAAAAGTGTAGGCTCTATTGAGATCCATTTCAATTTGATTGTAAAATGCGTTTTTGCCTATTGCCAAGGTAAGCGGACTTGCTTCGCAGATTGATCTTGCCATGTCCATGGTTGCATTTTCTAGCTCAGGTTCTTCCACCACTTTGTTTATAAGACCATTTTGAACAGCCTCTTGGGCGCTTATCAATCTTCCGGTCATCAACATTTCCATGGCTAGCTTCCTACCCACTGCGCGTGTCAGGGCAACCATAGGGGTTGTGCAAAATAGACCGATCTTGACACCTGGAGTGCCAAATCTTGCAGTACTATCTGCCACGGCCAAATCGCATTGCGCCACTAGTTGACATCCCCCAGCAGTAGCCACACCATGAACCTGCGCAATTACGATTTGCGGAATATCATGAATTAACTGCATCATTTTTGAACATTGCACAAAAATACTTTTGTATTCGGAAGAGCTCCTGCCTGTCATTTCCGTCAGATTGTGACCTGAACAGAAATGTCTTCCACTAGACCTCACAATGATGGCTTTAGTCTCCCCTCCAAGGGCAAATTTCTCAAACGCAGAAATAAGCTCTCGAATCATGTTTTTTGACAAGGCATTGATTGTAGTGGGGGAATTTAGGGTAATGATTCCGATCCCATCTTTGGCCTCGACCAAGATTTCCTTGTAATCCACTGTTTTTTCTCCTTTGTAAAAAAGTCATGAAATTCATGCTTGACAAATCACCATGATGTTTGAAAGGAAAACTACGAAGGTTCTAATCAAAATATTAGAAAACCTGCACATGCCTACATTGAAGTATTATTTTTTAAAGACAGAATCAGTGGAAAAACAGGATCTTAAAAAACTCCCGAAACTTGAATGGGTATTGCGCTATCGTAGTAGGGCCAAGAGATTTATTACAGTTTCCCTTACCGTCATTCTATTAAATTTAAGTTGCCCGCCTTTCTGGTTGTATAACTCAACTTCTTTTGCAAATCAACCCGCGCATCAGAACTCGCAAAACTATCTTGCAAAGGGACGAACAGAATTTGACAAAGGGCAATATTCATTGACTGTGAAACATTTGTCCGAGGCATTAAAGCTCGATCCCAACTTGGCAGAGGCATATTTTCATAGGGCCAGGGCATTAGATTTATTGGGACAACCCATGAGAGCTTTGAAGGATGTTGAAAAATACATTGAGCTTAGCCCGCGAGACCCTAATGGTTATATACTTCGGGGGGACATCAACAACTTCAATTTGGACCACACAGACGCAATCGATAGTTATAATCAGGCATTGAGGATTGATCCCAGATCGATCGACGCAAGAATAGGTCGAGGATTGGCTTATACTGCTCTAGAAAAATATGATCTAGCAATAAAGGATTACGAGGATATCATTCGAAAAAACCCATACAACCAAGACGCATTGACCAATCTCGGCATAGCTCTCGCCCTTTCAGGCCGAAAGAAAGAAGCCATCGAAAAATTAACAGAGGCATTAGCCCTCGAACGAAATCTGGACTGGAGATCTAGGCTCAACAAAATGATCGATGACTTGTCTCAAGCCACAACTGATACCTTGAAAAAACAGAAAACCCCCTTCAATAATAATCAGAACAAGTTCTTGAATAAACCCTGGTAATCGATAATTCGATTTTTGGCTTAGCTCCCGCTCAGACAAATGTTTTCACAGAGCAGACTACAAGCTCCAATATTACCGAAAAAACCAAAATCATTTCCAACATCTGATACGCCTTTAAAAAGATCGATCAGATTTCCGGCAATAGCTATTCCTTTTACTGGGTGGTCAATGTTACCGTTAGTAATCTTGAAACCCGAAATCCCTAAAGAAAAATCTCCGCTTACTGGATTAGCAGTATGCAATCCCATGACTTCAGTGATCAAAATTCCGTTAGTAATCTGAGCTATCATTTCGTCCAGAGATAGATGGCCCGGTTCCACATAAAAATTCGTTGTTCCAGTATTAGGCGGCAATTCAAACCCGCTTCTCAGACTGTTTCCTGTAGATGGGTGATTAAACTTGGCGCCGTAATAACGATCATAAAGCCATGAATTTACTACTCCATGATCTACTACTACTGTCCTTTGGGTTGATGATCCCTCTCCATCAAAGCTCCGAGCATATTCCCCCCGAGTATCACCCCCATCATCTATAATTTTAAGTTTTTTTGAAAAGAGTTCAGCCCCCTCAGTTACAATTGGAGACGCCGTTCGCTTGAAATGATTTTCTGCCACAAAAGAATTTGAGAGAACTGAAAGCAGCCCGGATGCCGTGATATTCTCAAATATGGCTGGCACATTTCCAGACTCCATGGTTTTTCCACCTAACGAGTGAATGGCGCGCTTTGCGGCTTTATGAGCAATAAAAGGTGGGTCAAGTTTGAATGGATCACGATTCTGTTCGAACCAGTAAGCAGTTTCCTGCTCTCCAGACGCTTCCGCCATGAGTTCTACCCACGCTGAACAGACGCCAAATTCGTCATTAACGTCTAGGCCCAAAGAGTTAGTAAGCGTCACGGAAGTTATCGAATCGGAGTATCCACAAGACCTAGCTACAGTGATTCTAGAGTCGTATTTATAGGCTTCGTTTTCAATGATCCTGGCAATTTCAATTTTGTCCTTTTCTTCAGCGCCCACGAGCTTTTGGTTGAGGAGGCCCGTCTTTTTGGCATAATTGTCGTCATTGGTTGAAAAGCTTGGCAATTCGTCCGCTGGCATTACACCGGCCATTTCCACCGCGTTGATTATTGTTTTTTCTATATTCGCCATGTCCGACAATGAACAGAACGAAAATCCGAGACTCCCTTCGTTGATCACTCGGACAGACATTCCTCCTAATCTAGACCTCTTGAACGAATCGACATGTGACTGTCTGACCTCAACCTTGAAACTCTCAGAGGTCGTCCAGAATAACTCCCAAGCATCCACTGATTGTTTAGAGAGAAAGTGTTTCGCTTTTTCGAAATAGTCGTTCATGACTTCTTCCTAATTTGAGTAGTGTAGGCCGATTCCATTCTAATCTATTTGGCCATTTTTTCAAAAAATAGTTACAAGGAGACTTTGGATAAAAATTCAAAGAAATTTGACAAAATGATAAAATTACCAATGAAGTATTCTTGACAGAAATTTTATTTTCCATTAACGTGTGAAATTGAGGTACAAAATGGTCAGCTCTAATGGATCACTATACTATTTTTATTTTATTAGAAGGAGCCGAGCGCGTCTTCGCTGACTGTTAATTTATATAATGATAACAAGAAGCGGAGCGCAAACTCCGCTTTTTTTGTTTTTTATGGCCTCGAAAAATTAAGATACAGACCAAACTCGATGAGGATGCACGATGAACGAAGCGGCTGTTGACATGATGGAACCTATTCGAAAAAACCTGGGTTTGTCTGAAAAACTGAGCCTGATAAATCTAATCAGTGACGGTTTGCGTCACGATTCTGAAAATTCAGCGGTTTTTTCTGATTTGTTTCGAGAGTTGGAGCACCTGGTAAATTTGACTGTCTCGGGCGCTAAGGTTGACCGCTTGGATTCTGACTATTCCAAAAACGGATTCAAACATTTAGAAATCAACTCAAAGTCGGGAGATAACCTCGCCCGCCTTAACATGCTTTATTTAAAAAAGCCATTACCATGTTATTACCTGGTTTACGTAGAAGTCGCTGCGCCGTTCAGGAAGAAAGGCCTTGGGAACCTAATACTCAAGGAATTCCGTGACTTTCTCTCCAAGAAATCAGCGGTGGGAGTTTTGGACAATATAATTCCTAAAGATGACCCTACCTTTGATATATATCTTAAATTAGATTGGAAACCATTTTGCGAACTTACCGGCTACAACGAACCTAACGCCGAGACTTACATGGTATTTCTACCCCCTGCTTTTGCCGGAAAGGATATTCGCAATCCTCTTCTGAAATTGGTCCATCACTTGGTTCGAAAGAGACCCGCTATTGACATGCGGGACAATGAGCTGATGGTGCAAAGGACAATTGAAGAATTCAAGGACCTTTATTCGGCTCTTATTATGTATTTTGAAGATCAAATTATCGAAGGCAACGCTGATTCAGTCACGCGTTTCATGTTCACAAGATTTGTCACCAAGTTGTTGGGCTTCAGAAGACGTATTTCTAAATTGCTCGGATATACTGGCGGTGAATCAATGGAACAAATCCCGATTCATCCAGAGATACGTTGCTTGGTGGCTCAATCCTACGCCCCTAAAGAATTCGAGAGCAAGCTGACCTTCCTCACTGGTGATAAAGAAATCTGGCTAGCTTTACCTGAAGACCTCAAGAATCATCCAGCCAGATTCATAGAAGCGTTAGAGAATTACCAAAGACCATCGTTGACTTCATGGATGTCTTCAGTTGACAAAACATCTTCATCCAACTTGACACTAGGTGATTTTCTAGATTTGGGATTTGACCCTACCCGGTTAAAGGAATTCAACCTGGATGGCCAATCCTATATTTTTGAGAGGGTCCAAGGGCAAATGGTCGGAATCACTGATCAGAAAATGGAGCTGTTAGACTTGCTAGATCCTCAATTGACTTCTTTACGGATCAAGAATACCCAAATTCTTCTAAACAAACCTTTACTCATAATCAAGGACCGAGGTAACGCATATATTCTTCGTAAGAAAGTGGAAGGAATCCATTGGGAAGAAGCTATAGAACAGCTGCAGACCAAGCCGGAACTAAAAGAACTTAACTCCAATTTGCGCCTGGACCGGACAATTCAAAAAATTACGAAAAAAACATCGGAAAAAATTCAAAAAATTGTCGCAAGTGATATGAATCACGTCATTGATCCATCGGGATTCTTTGTGTCTTGGGACATACCCAGCAATCGTCCAAAACTTGTGGTGGATATGAGCGGAGTGTATTTTCAGTCTCTCTGGATTTCGTGATCTCATAAAGACAAAAAAAAAGCCCGACCCATTAGTCGGACTTTGGAGGGTATTAAAATATCAGGTCGGGCAAATAATCGGGGGAGGAATGGACGCCAAATCCGGCTTATACCATCAAACAAATCTTAAAACAGAAACCCGACTTGAACAAATGCGCCATCCAGAGTTGTATTGAGCGCATCCTGTTTAAGATCTTTCTGGAAGTAAGAATACCTGTAACCACCCTTTACAAAACCGAATCGACCAGTTTTTATAGGTATCATGTAATTTAGCGCAGTTTCAGCGTCAAAGCCGAAGCTATCACTCAAAAACGCTATATCCGCCTTACAGTTCAAAGCCAAAGTGTTCCCACGCCAATTCTTGAGCGCTTTTTCAAACTCCAGACCAACAACTGCCAGATTGCGTGAATCATCCCAGGTAAAAGCTCCAGTTGTTCCTACAGCGCTACCAACTGTTAACTTGTCCTGTATATACATCCATTCCGCAAACAAATTGGTTCTGCTACTCGATGTGTTGATCAGATTAATCCCTATACCAGCCCGATGCTCGAACCTCTCCCATCTAGAGAATATCTGTGTCTCCGCCGCAAACAACTGACCAGCAAACGAGAATGCGCTCGCGTTAGTCCCTGAACCGTCCATTTTTATTGGAGTAAAAGAATACCTGAGAGAAAATTTGGGACGAAGCTGATAGGCTGCCTCTACAGACCAAATTACATTTCCTGATTTTTTTAACCCAAGATTGTTATTGAAATCAGCAGGACTACCAGTAAATGCCGCTCCAGCTAGACTTCTCCTGGCTTCACCATGAACTCTAGCGAAAAGAGCTTTCGGACCCGCAACGAACTGCCCCTGAGCAGGAACCGGTAATAGGTTATCCTGCGCCCAATTCATAGGATTAATTCTCGATATTCCCTCGAGTCCCCTCATTATTGAAGGCTTGACTTTCGTTGTAACAGGCTCTGCAGGTTTGACTTTGGATATCGTCTTGTAACCGGAAGACCCATCAATCGAAGCTGCCAGTTGATCGTACGTCATAATGGCCGACTCCGCCAAAGCAAACGATGCGGACCAAGTCACCAAAAAAGTCCACACAAACAACAACTTTGCACATTTTCTTAACATAACACCCTCCCTCAGGGTTCTAATGTGTTGCAAGGTGGAGATTAACCTGTTTTTTTATTTTGTCAAGAAAAATATCAAATATGAATCGATATTTATTACTAAAAGCTAGAAAATAGTTTATATAAATGACTGGCTTGGTATAGAAATGCTATATAAGTTAGTGTGTTATAGGCATTAGCGCGCAAACTGATACCGCGCACGCAACTTTAGATGTACGATCCATTTATCTGTATTTACGATACTATTTATAATATGGACAGATCAATAAAGAGCGGTTGCAAGAGGCTGCGTTTTTGTCCACAAGCTTCTGGCTTCAAGGAAGGATTTGTTTGTAGTAATTCAGCGGTAGGTTTTTATTTGATTTAGAAAAAATCTTGAATTCGCAATAGCCCCACTTTTGAAGTCTAAATCGCAAAGCGGTCCAAATGACCCCGAGTCCATAGATGACGGATCTTCTGAAATTAATTGAGGAAGCTTCCGGAAAATATCTGGTTGGGCATGAAATTTCGCCTACATTGAAGTCAAAAAAGATGGCTTGGGCTATCATTTCGTTGTCAAAAAGAAAATCATCTGAATTCTGGTTAAGTGGTAAGTTTTCAAGGCATCTACGAGAGAAGGCCCTGTAACCAGAATGAAATTCTGACAACTTAGATCCAATGATGAAGTTTTCAACGAGTGTAAGCACGCGATTCGATATGTACTTGTACAGTGGCATTCCACCGTGTCTGGCTTTTCCGCCTAATATTCGAGAACCTAGCACCAATTCATACTCTTCAGACACAATCATGGCTGCCATTGCCGGAACCAATTTTGGCGAGTATTGATAGTCGGGGTGCAACATGACTATAACGTCTGCACCGTATTTAAGGGCCTCTGCGTAACAGGTCTTCTGATTCCGCCCGTATCCATAATTTTTGTCATGAAGAAAAACCTTGATCCCCATTTGTCTGGCCAATGCCACTGTCGCATCGGACGAGCAATCATCAACTAATAGAATCTCATCGACAACCTCTGTGTCAATTTCAGAAATAGTCTTCATCAGTGTCTTCTCAGCATTGTATGCTGGCAACACAACTATTATCCGTTTTCCGTTTAACATTATTACTCACTGATTGCTTTGGACAAGGACACCCTAGGTTAACATTTTCTAATTGTCACTAGCTGATAAGTCCTTCCACAACTTCAGGACATGCAAGTTGACGTTTTAGCGTTTCCCACATATTTTTTTCTGAATTGAATTATCTCAGCAACGATAGAAAGAGCAATTTCTTCAGGAGTTTCTCCTCCTATCGGAAGGCCTATTGGAGAATGCACCGACTTCAACTCCGATTCAGTGAACCCCTCCATTAAAAGGGCATCAAAGATTATTTTTATTTTTCGTTTTGATCCTATCATTCCTATGTAGTTAGCTGGGGTTTTGAGAGCCTGCCCTAGGACAGATTTGTCATGTGAATGACCACGTGTCACGATCACTATGTAACTATCATTTCCAACGTTGAGCTCAGACATAGAATTCTCAAAATCCTTCACTACAACTATTTCATCAGCATCAGGAGCATTAGAAAAATTTGCGAATTCCGCCCGGTCGTCCACCAACGTAACCTTTAAACCAACGTAGGAAGCTAGGTGGGCTACGCTGATCCCGACGTGACCCGCTCCGAAAACATAAACCCTTCCATGTGGAATGAAACGCTCTACAAACACCTGTCTTTGAGAATCATCCAAAATAATTAATTGACCTTGTTCCGAAAATTTTGGCGAATTAATTTTCGCGAGCGCTTGAGAATGCCCCGTCAGACATCCTGTAATATTTCCAGCATCATCTATTAACATGCATTCTGATGAGATTTCTGACATTGAGGAGTTTCTTGCAGGTAATGAAGTGAACAAATAGCCTAAACCTCTGGCGGCATCCAATCTGAGGAGATCTTCATAAATCAGTCTTTTTCCAGAATCCTCACTTTTGTGGTATTCTATTAGGACCTTAACCGAGCCCCCACACAACATATTTTCCGCCGAACTATCCTGGCCGGAAAACTCGAAATCGGCCACGACAGTGGCTCTCGTCTTCAAAGCATCCAACGCAATGTTTGTAACTTGGGCCTCAAACAGTCCGCCGCCAATGGTACCCAACGTAGTCCCATCTCTTTTAACGATGAATTTGGTTCCAACATGCCTGGGCGATGAACCTTTAATTGAGATTATTGTTCCTATACAAAAATCCTCTCCTTGATCGAGAAGAACCAACGCATGCTTCCAAATCGAAATCATAGCCTTACCATAACCATCAAATAGTCTGGGTTAACGAACAACCAAGATATTTGGCTTTCAATTAACAGCGACAAACGTTATCTGCAATCAAGACTTTTTGTCAAGATAAGTCACTGCAAAAAATAAGTATGGTAACAATTTCAAAATCTTAAGACTTTTTGTTAAAACAATCCCATCTCATCTAACATGAGAATGCTTTTTGGTTAACCCCAAAGTTTGAACTACTTAATCCTAGGAAGTAGACCGGAAATTCAATGTCAGCGACCAGTATGGCAAATTTGTTCAACGGGGCTTTTCGGGCGGCGTCGGGATATTAGGGATTTGAAGTCACATCAATCAGCTATTCAGAAATTTTTTGAAGATTTTTGAAGATTTTTGAGTAACCAAGAGCCGAATTGAGTGTCATAATAGTTGTGAATTACTCCAAAAAGAACAGTATATATTTGACATAAACCAAACTTAAAAATATTTTTTTACAAATTAACACTTTAACTTTTAAATTAATTATATTGTATTAGCTGTAATATTTTTGTATAGGCATGGACAGACTAACGGCAAGGTGATAAAGTTTTTTATCGCTGAGAAGGAGGCCTTGTTTGAAGTCCCCATTCAAAAGTAAAAATTCTCAAGAACCTTTCAAGCAGATTTTTTGTCGTCCGGAGACCGACAAAAAGAACTGGTCGATATTCGGGAGCCTTACCCGAATGATACTGTTGTTGTTCATAGGAATGATCGCCGGAGCAGCTGGGGTAACTGCCCAAGGATATATATATTTCACTCAGAGTGTTCCAGGAATTGAGATACTTACGCAATACTCTCCACCCGTAGTAACGTCTTTTTACGCTAGCCAGGGTGAATTAATAGGTGAATTTGCATATCAAAGACGATTCTTGGTTTCTATGGATAAAATCCCCAAACATTTGAAGGACGCCTTTGTGGCTGCTGAGGACAAGAATTTTTGGCGTCATAGCGGAGTAGATAAGGAAGCTATCCTTCGCGCCATCAAGAAAAATCTTACTACGGGAGCTCTTAGAGAAGGAGCCAGCACTATTACTCAGCAGGTTGCCAAAACCTTTCTGCTCACTCCTGAAAGAAAGTTTACTAGAAAAATCAAGGAGGCCATTCTATCAACAAGAATTGAGCAGTCACTATCCAAAGAACAGATTCTCTATCTATACCTCAATCAAATTTATCTTGGCAGTTCAGCCTATGGCGTAGAAGCTGCCGCTCAAACCTATTTTGACAAGTCGGTAACCGATCTCACAGTAGCTGAGTGCGCTATGCTTGCCGGATTGGCCAAAGCTCCATCCATGTACTCGCCTAAACGAAATTTGAAAAGATCTCTAGAGCGCAGAACTTATGTTTTGAAAAGAATGCTCGAGGACGGCTTCATAAGTGATTCGGAATTCGAAAAAGCCAATAACGAAGAACCAAGAATATATAATACTGTTAATTCAAACGCCAAACTAGCTTCGGATTTTGTGGAACATGTTCGACGATACATTGAATCCAAATACGGACCTGACGCTCTTTATAAAGAGGGTTTGAAAGTTTACACGACTGTTGATTTGCGCGCCACTAAATTAGCCAGAGACGCAATGGAACATGGGCTCAGAGAACTCGACAAACGTCAGGGATATAGAGGACCTATCAAGACTCTGAGTGTAAGAGGTGTGATGGAATTCTTGGAGGAAAAATCTAATTCTATGGAAACTCCTCTGAGATTCGGACAAATCACTGACGGTGTTATTACACACATTGACTCTGAAAATATTTATGTTCGCCTTGGATCATATATTAATGGGGATCAAAAAAAGGATTACATTGGGCAGATAAAAATCGATCACGACCCCAAATGGTGGGTTAGGCAACCTTTCACAAGACAGGAATTGAGAACTCGTAACTTTATGCCCGGGGATCTTCCTTTTCAGGTTGGGGATTTAATTCTAGTCAAAATCGTGGATCCCAACATTAAGAGAAGAGAATTATATCTAAAGAAATTTGGCAAAGATGACCCTGAGATGAAAAACTACAAGGTTTATACAGAGCAGATGTCAGATTTCTTCATGTTGGAGCCTGAGCAGGAGCCAGTAGTTCAGTCTGCTTTGATGGCTAGAGAAAATAGGACAGGATATGTTAGGGCCCTTTTGGGAGGATATTCGGCCGCGGAGTCTAAATATAACAGAGCTACACAATCAAGGAGACAGGCCGGATCTTCTTACAAACCGGTTATTTACGCTGCGGCTCTAGACAAGGGTTTCACTACATCGGATATCATCATGGACGCGCCACTTGCTCTAAGTGTTCCGGGAACCGGGGAGGTGTGGAGGCCTAAAAATTATCGTGGTGGTTATGCCGGACCCGTCACTTTTAGAGATTGTCTCGTAAAATCCCGAAACATTCCCACTATCAAGATCCTGCAACAAATAGGTCTTGAACACACGAAAAATTATGCAAGAAAACTGGGCTATATGTCACCACCGGTTGAAAATCTTACTCTAGCCCTCGGATCTACAGGCGTTTCATTGGAAGAACAGGTAAATGCTTACTCTGTGTTCCCCAATTTGGGTTATTATGTTGCTCCCATTTTTGTGACCAAGGTCATCGATAGGAATGGGAAAGTTTTGGAAGACAGGATGGCTCCAGCTCTTATCAATGATCCCATCCAACAGGAACAGCTTAGTGTCAACACCGTGTCCATGAAAACGCGACCTACAGGTTCAACCGTGGATGGAGATTGGGGAGCTTCTGTGGCAAAAAGACGAATTGATGAAGCCACAGCTTACATCATGACTTCCATGATGCAGGGGGTCATCACTGAGGGGACTGCAACGAATCTGAAGAAAATAGTCGGTCGATCTGATATCGCAGGAAAGACAGGAACTACGAATGAAAACGTTGATGCGTGGTTTGTAGGTTACACGCCTGATTTTACATGTGGTGTTTGGGTGGGCTTTGACGATGAAGTTTCCATAGGAGACGGGGAAACCGGAGGAAAAGCGGCTGCCCCGATATGGGGGTATTTCATCAAAAACCTCTTAATTGATATGCCTGTAAAAGAGTTTGAGGCCCCATCGTCTGTAGAATTTAGAAAGGTGGATCCCAAAACAGGGCTCCTGAGCTCATCGGCCGATGGAGTAAGGGAAATATTCAAGACAGGTAGCGGGCCATCACAGATTGCGCCGAAGAATATTAGAGGATCGAGATGGGATTATGCCGGGTCAGATTTGGACCAATTCTGAAATTGATAACGTTTGAAAATTTTTCACTTCGATAGTCGAAGAAAAGATCTCGAAGCAATCACAAGACTTGAGTTGTCACTCCCACTGTTCTATTTTAAAAAAAATTGAATTTTGCTTAGGAGTGATGAGTCGTGTCAAGGCCAGAAATTGTTGAGGTTACGAATAATTCACTAAGAAGACAATTTGTATCCGTGCCATGGGCTGTTTTTCCGTTCGACAGCAACTACGTCCCCTCATTAAGAATGGATTCTTTCAGACTAATCAACCCCAAATATCATCCTTTTTGGGAATTCTCTAAACAATCCTTATATATAGCTTTCAGAGATGGGCGTGTTGTCGGCAGAATAGCTGCTATCATTGACGACCGTTACAACACGTATCACCACGAGAAAATGGGGATCTGGGGTTTCTTTGATTGTTTAGATGATGAACAAGCAGCACATGACCTTTTTCGAGCTGCTGAAAAATGGATTAAATCTCATGACATGGAATTTGTAAGAGGACCTTTAAATCCTTCAACCAATTATGAAGTCGGACTTCTTATTGACGGATTCGAGAATTTTCCAGCCCTAATGATGCCGTGGAACTTTCCTTATTATTTAAAATTAGTGGAAGCCAATGGATACGAGAAAGAAAAGGATTTATTGTCTATGCGCCTGAACAAAAAAGACCCGTTATCCCCAAAAATCCAGAGGCTTGCTGCTAGGGTCAGAAGAAAAACACAGGTCACTATAAAACCCTTTTCCAAAAAAACTTATTGGGATGATATCAGGCTACTGGCTGATATTTATCATGACGCCTGGAGTGACAACTGGGGTTTTGTTCCTATGAGTGAGAATGAGATTAGGCAAATGGGAAAGAACCTTAAACGAGCCATGGAACCGGATATGATTTTTTTCATCTTTTATGAGGGCGAGCCTGCTGGAGTCGGGATGGTTTTGCCTGATTTTAATCCGTTACTCAAGGAGTTTAATGGAAGAATTACACTTTCCGGGGCATTCAAGTATTTGTTAAGACGTAGATATATAAGAGGTGGCCGTGCTCTAATGGGTGGTATAAGAAAGAAATTTAGAAATCTTGGCTTACCGGTAATCATATTTGATTATTTGGACCAATTACTTCGGAGAGATGAACGTATTGATTATTTGGAGATGGGTTGGAACCTGGAAGATAATGACGCAATTAACAAATTCGAACTCGCCATGGGCGCACATATCCGCTCCAGATATAGAATATTCAGAAAGAATTTGATCTAGAAATATGATTTGATCTTCAGCCCGAAACAGTAATTAAGAAAACTTTTGCTTACAGGCAGCCCTAGGATTATAATAGAAATTTTTGTTGATTTAATGATGTATTTTTGAGGAACTCGACATCTTGAAAGCGTTATTAATTAATCCGAAATTCCCTCCCTCTTTCTGGACATCGGAGCAACAGCTAAAATTCATGGGGGCCAAGGCAGTTACCCCTCCTTTAGGTCTAATTACAGTAGCCGCAATGCTTCCCAAGGGATGGGATGTGCGTCTAGTTGATTTAGAGACTCAACCTCATTCAGACATTGACTTCGATTGGGCTGACATTGTTCTGATTTCAGGAATGCTCATCCAGAGAGAAAATGTTTTAAAGCTAATCGGAGAAGCTAAAAACAAGAACAAGAAAGTCATAGTTGGTGGGCCATATCCAACCTCGGTTCCAAACGAAGTCCTCGAAGCCGGTTGTGACATGTTGGTAAGGGGTGAGGCCGAGAACGTTATTGACGAATTGCTCAGCGCCATAAGAGCAGGAAAGTACTCTGGGGTATTTGAAAATCCTTCAAAACCTGATCTAGCCACTTCACCAATTCCGAGATTTGATTTACTCAACATCAATGATTACAACACATTATCAATTCAAACTTCACGAGGATGCCCTTTCGATTGTGAGTTTTGTGACATTGTAAACCTTTATGGCGCTAGTCCTAGATACAAGACTTCCAAACAGGTCATCGCGGAGCTAGAGACTATTTACCGTCTTGGGTGGCGTAAAAATGTTCTCATTGCCGATGATAATTTCATCGGTAGCAAGAAACACGTTAAAGCACTGCTCAAAGAACTCACACCCTGGATGAAGAGCCATCATAGCCCGTTTTCGTTCTGGACTCAGACTTCTGTGAATTTGGGACAAGACATTGAACTCATTGATTTAATGACTGAACCAAATTTTTCTTCTGTATTCGTGGGAATAGAATCTCCTGACGAAGATGTTCTGGCTAACGCTCATAAGTTCCAAAATATCAGAAATCCTCTCATGGAATCGCTCATGAACATAAACAAGAACGGCCTTACCGTTTTGGGAAGTTTCGTGATCGGTTTTGATGGCGAAAAATCTGGGACAGGCAAACGCATAACTGACTTCATCGAACAAACAAACATCCCTATTGTGATGCTAAACATGCTTCAGGCGGCTCCCAACACTAAACTCTGGGATAGGCTTCATCATGAAGGTAGACTTTGTGACGATCGAACCACAGGTAATTCAACAACAAACGTGATGAATTTTGTGCCTTCTCGACCAGAATCTGAAATCGTACAAGAATTTGTCCAGGCATGGGACGAAATTTATGAGCACTCCAAATTCTTAACCAGGGCCTATAATTATTACCTAAACATGAGACCCACTAGACGAGCTACTGCAATCAGTCGAGGCGCAGCACGCGCTGAAGTCCCCAAGCACTGGAGACCAATTTATCAAGAATTCCTCGATGTAGTTAATTTCTTCAGGATATCCTGGAGACAAGGAGTAAAATCGCCAGCTCGCTGGCAATACTGGAGACAGGTTTTTGGAATGTGGATCAAAAACCCGAGCAGGTTTGTTCAGTACATAGTAGCTTTAGCAATGGCAGAGGACATGTTCATTTTAAGAAAAAAAATTTTGGATGACTACAAGAAAACAAACAGACCTAGCTTAACTTGTTAGCCCTTTTGTTTTTTTTATTGCATTGACTATCGAAACTGCTGAGAAGAATTGATTTTTGGTGATGAAAACAAAGTAAACTTTTTCTGTTTTTTGTCCTAAAGAAAACTTAAAGTAAATCCCGTCACAGACATTCAGGTTGATTGAATAGTTCAGATTAAATTTCCGACCTAATTTCCGTGAGATCTTTGTTGAGGGCCATCATTTCTGTTTTCAATTTTGCAAACACATTTTGAACATCGGAAAAATCACCAACTCGACCCATAGTTTCCAATTCGAATGCTACCTGGAAAGGTCCTGCTGTGGAAAAATTTCCAATTGAACCTTTGAGGGAGTGGGCTGCTTCATACAATTTTTTTGAGTCAAAAGCCTTTATCGATTGGTCGACAGCCTCAACCATCGATGGCGAGATCTCTAAAAACATGTCTATAAGCTCAGCTAATAAATCTTTGTCTCCATAGACCTTTTCCATTAATGACTTTCTATCTATCGAGCTCGACATCTAATTCTTCCTGTATATAAGGGGTTTGCGAGGCAGATGATTTAGCTAGGTAGTCAGGTATCCGTTCAATTAAATCCATAGCTAGAACGGGACGTAGGCCCTGCTCTCGAATAATTGCATCCGCTATGGCGCCATGCATGAACACTGCTAATGCAACAGCATTTTCGGGTTCTAATCCTTGGGCAAGTAATCCACCTAGCATGCCGCTAAGAGCGTCTCCTTGTCCCCCAGAAGCCATCCAAGGCGAACCAGATCCGTTTACAAAAACTCTACCCTGCGGTGAACAAATAATCGTTGCGGCGCCTTTCAATACGAGCCATAATTTTTTTTCCAATGCAAATGCCTTGGCCGTCTCTAAGCGATTACCCTGTACATCCACCGTCGGTCTCCCAACCAATCTGGACATTTCGCCTGGATGAGGTGTTAAAAACAGTCTGTCACTGTTGTTGACGGGAATCCCAATATTCTTTGCTAAACAATTCAAGCCATCAGCGTCCACCACCAGTGGACAAGATGTTTCCACCAAAATTGTCTCGACAATTCGTTGAGCAAATCTAGACGTTGAGAGGCCCGGCCCCAGCACAATACAATTTTTGTCCCGAGTTAAATCAATTATTTGACCACATGAATGTTCATTCCAGTTTCCGTCATCATCACATGCAATCGGGGCCGTCATCTCTTCTGTGAGCTTATTTTCCAGAACCTCGTTCAATGTCTTTGGAACAGCCACTGTAACTAAGCCAGCTCCAATTCTGGAGGCCGACCTTGCAGCCATTACAGCAGCTCCTGTCTTACCTGGAGATCCTCCTACGACAAGAATATGACCAAAAGATCCCTTGTGAGCCACAGCGTCTTGACGTTTCCTAAAATAAGCGCCTAAACCTGGATTGTTCACCAACCGAGCCTGAGGAGAATTTGCTTCAACAATAGATCTAGGGATGGAAATATCAATTACCTCAATTGTTCCACAAAGTTGTCTACCGGGATACAGAGCCATACCAAGTTTTCTGAAACCATAAGTCACTGTTAGATCTGATTTGACTGCGCACCCCTTTATCTGTCCAGTATCTGAATCCAGTCCGCTAGGTATGTCCACTGCTACTTTAAAGCCAGTGCACTCATTGAGTATACTGATGGCTTCTCTGAACGGTGAGCGAACATCCGATTGAAGTCCAGTCCCTAAAATGGCGTCTATTATGAGTTCACTTTCTCTCCATTTATGACCTGCTTGCGTGATTGAATCCAAAGACTGCAGTTCCTCGATGTCGCCATGCATCGCCAACAGTACATTCAGGTTAATCAATGCGTCGCCTTTAGATTTGGCCTTGGGAGCTAAAAGATATGTTTTGACTTTCGCTCCCTGATTGATTAGATAGCGCGCAATTACGAATCCATCCCCACCGTTGTTTCCTGGACCAGCAATTACTGAAACTTTTGAGCCTTCTAATCTAGAACTAAAATGTTTTTGTACGGCATTAAAAGTAGACCTGCCGGCATTCTCCATTAAAACAACTCCAGGAATGCCGACAGAGTTGATTGACAGGCTATCAAAAGCTCTCATCTCATTAGCTGTCACTAAATACTCATACATGATGACTCACACCTGGGTATCTGAACAGTTAAGTTGAGTTGGTCTCCCGAAATCTCTCCTAATTCGACAAGATCAGATAGGTCCGAATTCCTCTAATCCGTTGAATTCTTTTTTGCTTTAATGAGTCCGTTAAGCCTTGTCGGTCTGCAGGAAATCACATGAGTAACCCGAACATAGCATGTTATAACGACCAATTTGTTCCAGGGTTATCAGACCCTTGAGTTCACCTTGGTTGAGAATCGGAACAGCCTTACTTCCAGATGACTGCATCTTCTGCAAAATATCCGTCAAGGCTGTTTGTTCATTGGCAGTTGGAAAGTCACGAATCATTATTTCCGAAACTAGAGCAGAGGGTCCGCTTTTATGTAACGTTTCTACTATGGCCTCTCGTGTAACCAATCCAATTAACCTACGTTCATCCATGACCGGGAAATCACTCTGAAATCCCTTGCAAAATCTAACAGCCGCATCCGCCACAGTCTGCTGAGGTTTCAGTGTGTGCAACTCAGTAATCATAGCGTCTTGAGCCCGAGCCCCACCCAAGGCAACCATGATACCCATTTGGCGCTCCTCTGTTTCTGCCCCAAGGTACACAAACAGCGCTATCAGTATCATGAAGAAATTCCCAGACAGAATACCTAAGAAAAACATAACTATTGCAAATACTTGGCCTATACCCACTGCAATTCTGGTAGCTTGGTAAGGGCTAAGATATAGCCCCATGAAACCCCTGAGGATTCTACCCCCGTCCATAGGAAAAGCCGGGATAAGGTTAAACATTGCTAGAATGAAATTTACGGCTGTCAGTTTAGCTAGAAGGCCACCCTGTATGGACATGTCAGAGATACTAACACCTGTGCCAAACAGATCAGCAACAAACCAGAGCACGAAGGCCAGCAACAGGCTCGCCGCCGGTCCGGCAGCTGCAATTATGATTTCCTGAACCGGTTTTTCAGGGGTCTCACTCATGCGGGCAACACCGCCTATAGGCAAAAGGGTTATATCCTCCACCTTTATCCCGTAATGCCTTGCCACAATAGAATGACTCAACTCATGAAAGATTACTGATGCAAAAACGAGCAAGACAAATATAACACCTTGAAGTCCGCCGGCCCCTATAACTGAGCCACCAACAAAGTAGATCAAGATGAGTAGCAACACGAATGTAAGATGAACGTTCAGAGGTATCCCTAAAATTGATCCAACTTTAAAAGACCATTTCATGGTCATCGCCTCCTATTAATTTCTGACTTTTATTTAAAACGAATGAAAGTTTAATTCGAGTCCTGTTAATCAAACAAAAAATCTCTAGTTCAAATTCCTTTTTTGCTCAAGCAGAATTCAGGCATTTTGATATAAATATGCCCTCTTAATACCTCATAAATCACATTACTGCAAACCATGTCACCGTGACTATCCGAAAATTGTACATGCGTATGAAACGGTTTTTGTTTACTTCTAGTAACTTTAAGGCTCTGACCATAAGTCTTTTGTGTAGGCCATTCTTTACATCTGAAGTCTTTTTGTTATAGTTTGGTCTAATTAATGTAGGAGAGGTTCGATATGCTGCAGATAGGGGAAGCCCAGCAAAGGGTACTTGAAGAAATACCCGTTTTAGGTGTGGAGCGAATTCACATAATGGAAGCCCTGGGAAGGGTATTAGCACAGGATGTCGCCGCAGTTAGAAATGTGCCATCTGCAGATAATTCGGCCATGGACGGCTATGGAGTAATTCATGAAGACTTGGTGGACGCCAACTCTTCCAACCCAAAGCGTATAAAGGTCATAGGAGAATCCCCTGCCGGCAGACCATTTACTGGATCAATATCCAGAGGCGAGGCGGTAAAGATTTTTACAGGCGGGACCATCCCGGATGGAGTAGACACGGTCATAATGCTGGAAGATACCCAAAAAGATGGGGATCACATTCTCTGTCTAAATGATCCGGGTTTGGGCTCTCATATCAGACCTGAGGGGGAAGATGTAAAATTAGGCGAAAGAGTTCTACATGCTGGTGACATTGTTAGGCCCCCAGAAATCGGTATGCTGGCAACTTTGGGACACGCTTATGTTTATGTTTATCAACGTCCTATTGTTGCCATTTTATCTACTGGAGATGAATTGGTAGACCTAGACGAACCATTCACCAGAGGAAAGGTTGTCTGTTCTAACTCTTACAGTTTAGCCGCTCAGGTCGCGGAATGCGGCGCAATACCCCTGTCTCTGGGGATAGCCTCTGATTCCGCTGACGATCAGCGTTCAAAACTTTCGGGTGGTTTAAGAGCCGATGTCATCTTGACGTCAGGTGGAGTTTCAGTTGGCAAGTACGATTTGGTCAAAGACACCTTAACAGAGCTTGGTATGCAAGTGAAATTTTGGAAAGTGGCCATGAAGCCGGGAAAACCCCTGGTGTTTGGATCACTTGGAGGTAAGCCAGTTTTTGGACTGCCTGGGAACCCTACATCAGCCATGATCTCTTTTGAGCAATTTGTTAGACCCGCATTGTTAAAAATGATGGGACACGTCAATCTATTCAGACCTTTAATCGAGGCAACTCTAGCCGAGGATATAAAGATTTCCAAAGGGAGGTTGCACCTCATACGCTGCAAATTGTTTGACAAAGATGGAGAATTAATGGCCGTAACAACCGGTACACAGAGTTCCGGCGCGCTCAGATCCATGGTGCTTGCCGATGGTCTAATTATGCTTCCGCCTGAGAAAGCCCCTTTTAAAGCTGGAGATCGGGTCAAAATACAGTCTCTACACACAAACAGCCCGCTCAGCCCGGACTCACATTACTAATTAAAGGATCTTTACTTTTTTTGATTGGTCACTCTAATTAACACAAATTATAAGTGTTCGTAGACGAGCTACAGCAGTGATTGGCTTAGCTACTTGTTATCTCTCTTAATAGATCGATATCGTCCAACATCATTCCCGCTCCTCGTGCAACAGTTGTAAGAGGATCGTCAGGCACAACTACCGGGACGCCTATTTCTCGTCGTATTCGGACGTCCAGATTTTTTAACAATGCTCCTCCCCCGGTCAATACAATTCCAGTGTCAATAATGTCTGCAGCCAATTCCGGTGGGCACTGTTCCAAGGCATATTTAACGTTGTTTACTATTGTGTTTACTGAATCCATGATAGATCCAGTGACTTCATTAGAGTTTATAGTGATCGTTTTAGGTATACCGTCCATCAGGTCGCGGCCCTTGATATCAATTTCTTCCTCTTCGTCATCAAGGTAGGCTCTTCCCACGAGAATTTTTATCTGCTCGGCGGTGCTTGCCCCGATCAATAAGCTATAGTTTTTCCTTACAAAATTAAGAATGTCGTTATCGAGTTTGTCTCCGGCTATTTTGGTTGAACTACTGTAAACAACCCCTGTAAGGGATATTATGGCAACTTCAGTTGTTCCACCCCCAATATCCACTATCATGTTGCTCATGGGCTCAGTCACTGGCAAGCCTGCTCCCATTGCAGCTGCCATAGCCTCTTCTACAATGTAGACATCTCTTGCGCCAGCGTTTAAAGTGGCGTCTCTTACGGCCCTTCGCTCAACTGGAGTCACCCCTGATGGAACCGATATTATTACTCGTGGCCTTACAAACGATTTTCTACGGTGCACTTTCTGAATAAAATATCTTAGCATCAGGCTTGCCGTTTCGAAATTGGCAATTACACCTTCCCTAAGTGGCCTGTAAACTTCTATGGATCCGGGAACTCTTCCAACCATCTTTTTGGCGTCATCGCCTACCCAAATTTCAGAAGTTTTTCGATCTCTTTTCCGAATCGCTACAACAGACGGCTCATCCAGAACAATTCCTGCCCCTTTTGCAAACACCAACGTGTTAGCAGTTCCAAGGTCTATAGCTAGGTCTTTAGAAACTTTGGAGGCAATGAAATCGAAAAGCATTACAACACCTTAGTGCAATCCAATTGCAGGCGAATCAACGCAAATTTTAGCAAACTGATATGGACACCTTGAACGAAAGTCAGGAAGGTCTCTGATGAAGTTGCTATAATAAACGCATTGAAGCGATCAGTTCAAATGCAAATGACATCAGTTCGTTTTTTTTACATCTTCACTTCGATTATAGAACTTTTCTTGAGGTTTTCTATCCATTCCTTCATCCTGGTTTTGATTTGATCTGTTCTCATCACAGCCATCACCTTAGCCCTGACCTTTTTGTATTCGTTCTCCTCTTCAGGATTTAATACTCCGGTAGACTTGAAGCCGGTTGGATCTGACTTATCTCCGGGATTTTTATTGAAGCCAGGATCATGGGACTCCTGAGCTTCAGATTCCTGTTTGCTTCTAGCTTTCTGCTGTGCCAATCTTTTCTCTTTTTCTTCCAACCAACGCTTTTCCAGGGCCTTCCTAGTTTTTTCGGGGATCGTAATACTTTTGGTCTGTCTACCTTTCGCATCTTCCATGTAGAACATGATTACGGCCTGTTGTGACTGCAATGGGGGGGTTATGTCGCCGGGTTTCATTCGTTGTACCATCTTTTGCAGAACTGGGACCATATCCTTATATTCCATAAAACCCAAGTCACCCCCACTCTTGGCCAAAGGATCTTGAGAATATTTTTTGGCCAACTGACCAAAATCAGCCCCTGTTTGAGCTTCCCTGTAAATCTGCTTGGCCGTCTCCATAACTTTGTTTAATTCTTTATTTTTTTTATCGCTTGGAATTCTCAGTGTTATCTGACGGAGCCTAATTTTACCACCAACTTGAATTTCTTCGTGTGTCGGAATGTTAGGTTTGTCCTGTTCTGGTTGAGGCGCAGGAGCGTTCATACTTTCCAAAAGCTTTTTGTACTGTTCATTAATTTCGTCTTTGTGTTCCTTGAAATATTTCTGAGCGTCTTCTTCTGTGATCGGGGTCTTCCTGGTAACTTCCGACTCAATCAATTTTGTAAGTTTGAATTGTTTCGTCATGACTTTTTTATAGTCATCGTAAGTCATCCCATTTGCTGCCAAGAAAATTGTAAACTGTTCCTGCGTTAAATTGTTCCTCTTTTTTATAGACTCCAGCGCTGCTTCAACCGCCCTTTCATCCAGGTTGACCCCTTTCCTGGACGCATCCTGTTCAAGAAGATGAATCACGATTAGCTCATCCAAGATTTCTCTTTCAGTAGGCCATTTTCCCGGTGGAACTATTCCCAATGGCAAATTCATCAGGCTCCGCATGAAAGGTTGCTGAGCTTTCTTGACATCGGATTCCAATATGACGTCTGAATTAACTATGGCTGCTATTCGGTCAGAGTACGATTGCCCAATAGCGGGACTTTGACAGATCATAAAGGACACGAAGAACGACAAAATTATAATGAAGTGCTTTTTCAGTTTAATCTCCATTAGTTAATCTCAAATTTAATAACCAGAAATCATTTTTTGAAAACTCACCTGATTGAGTCTATGTGTTCACAATCAACTCATAGATTAGACGCGGAATTTTATCAACCCCTTATGGTTAAAACCCTTCTCCGAAAACTTTTGGGAATTCTCATCATTAGAAAGGACGTTTTGATCCATCAATGATTTAAGCTTTTTTAAAACATTGAAGCAAATATCTATCCTGTGGTCAATTTCTTCATCCGTGAGTTTGTAGCCTATACGATCACCGGGAATTAAACGCATTCTTTTTTCAGATTGAACAAGTTCTATTAGCTGTGTTGGATTAATTTTTGTGACAGGGACAAAACTAAAAATTATTTCCCTGTTTGTGTAGTCTAGTTTTAATAGCCCAAGTTCTTTCATTTCGAGCCTGATCCTCATCAATGCAATGAGACTGACTACTTCAGCAGGTTCTTTTCCGTATAGATCTATAATTTCATCCTCTGTCTCATCAATTTCGTCATGATTTGAAGCTTTAGACAGCTTTTTGTAGAGGTTCATCCTCTGTTTAGGATCCGGCACGTAATCATCCGGAATGATAGCCTCGACTCTGAGGTGAATTTCAGGATCAATTTTTTCTTCCTGAGGTTCGCCTTTCATTTCTCGGACAGCCTCTTCCAGCAAGTCCAAGTACATTTCATATCCTACTTGACCTACATGACCAGACTGAGACGTGCCAAGAATATTGCCGGCCCCTCTGATTTCCATATCTCGCATTGCAACACGAAAACCTTGCCCCAACTCCGTGTGTTCCTGTATGACGGCTAGCCTTTTGACGGCATCGGTCGTCATCAGAGTTTCTGGAGGCGTCAGTAAATATGAGTAAGCTCGTACATGTGATCTGCCAACGCGGCCTTTCAACTGATAGAGGTCCGCAAGTCCGAAAGTATCTGCTCGCTCTATAATTATGGTGTTGGCACGGGGAATATCTAGACCTGATTCTATGATGCTTGTGCAAACAAGCGTGTTGAGATTTCCACTTACGAAATTAAGCATGACCTCTTCAAGTTCACCGTCAGCCATTTGTCCGTGAGCCACGCCGATGCGCGCTTCCGGAACTATCCGCTGAAGACTAGCCGCGCGCTGATATATTGTTTGGACTCTGTTGTGAAGATAAAAGACTTGACCACCCCTACCCAATTCTCGGCTGATAGCATCTTTCACCACCTCATCCGATTGACGCATCACATACGTTCTGATTGACCGACGGTTACTGGGAGGAGTTTCAATTATTGAAAGATCTCTAATCCCTGAAAGCGAAAGGTTCAATGTCCGCGGGATAGGCGTGGCCGTTAAAGTCAGAACATCTACATGAGCCCTGAATTTCTTTATTCTCTCTTTGTGCGCTACTCCAAATCGCTGCTCCTCGTCGAGCACAAGCAAGCCAAGATCCTTGAAACGAACATCTTTCTGCAATAGCCTGTGGGTTCCTACAACCAGGTCTATCTTTCCCGTCGCAAGTTTTTCAACTATCTCTTTTTGTTCGGCAGGATTTCGGAATCTGGACAAAGCCTCGATTACTATTGGATACTTGCTGAAACGCTTGCAAAATGTTTCGTAGTGCTGCTGAGCAAGAACCGTGGTCGGCACTAAAACGGCCACCTGTTTTCCATCCATCACGACTCTGAAGGCCGCTCTGATTGCAACTTCAGTCTTGCCATATCCCACATCACCACATACTAGCCTGTCCATTGGTCTATCTGAATCAAGAGATTCCATGACATCTTGAATGGCTTTTGCCTGATCAGGGGTTTCTTCAAATTCGAATGATGCCTCAAAAGCTGCAAAATCGTCATCAATTCTCGAGTAAGGCGGTCTAGTTGCAGTTTGACGTTTTGCATAGATTTCGAGAAGGTCCTTCGCCATCTCTTTAATAGATTTCTTGATTCGAGCTTTGGTTTTTTCCCAGCCTTTACCTCCAAGCCGATCAATTCTAGGACTAAGGTCAGAGCCCGAAACATACTTTTGGATACTCTGCAATCTCTCAACAGGATGGTATAGTAGATCACCACCTGCGTATTCTATTACCATTACTTCACTGGTAATTTCGTCAAATTCCTTTTTCACCAAGCCCCTAAAAATGCCTATGCCGTAATCCTCATGGACAACCAACTCGCCTTCAGACAAGTCATCTAGCGATGAGATAAATAAACCACGTGCTCTTTTTTTTGAGGATGCGCGTACCCTTGCCCCGAATATTTCTTCCTCTGTAACAAAAACTATCCCGGCCCGCTCAGCCCCAAATCCTAACGATAGTTCGCCAACATAAAGAGAAATCGATGGCGCCACCCCTTCGTTTCCGTCAGAAACAACAAATCCTCGACCCCCATAGTACAAACCCAGGGAATAAGGCTCGAGAAGTTTAAGCAGACGCATAGCCTGACCTTCTGTGTGGCTTATTATGTTTACCTCACAACCAGAATCTCGCCACGATGAGAATCTTTTCACCAAGCTTGACATTGCGGAGTCAAAACCTGTCGACTTGACAATGGTTGATCTAATGTCTGAGTTTAATGAGCTTTCCAATCTAAAGCTTGTCCCTGAGCTTTCAACTAATTCCAAATCTCCGAAAATAATGGTTCTGAATTCCTTTAATCGATCCAAAAGTTCTCTGTTGGACAAATAAAGATCACCAGGCGGGGGGGCAGGTAATCCTGATTCCAGTGAGTTCTTATAGCCTTGTTCAACCTCATCTCTAAGATCCTCCAACGACCTGAGAACCGTTTCCATGTCGGGCATGATGAGTGTTACATCGGTGGGAAAATATGATGTTATCGGCTCGAGTGATTCGAAAAAGTAGGAGAGATAGTTTTCCGCCCCAGGAAAGCGCATGCGTAATTTCAGATCATCCACCAAGCCCTGCCTGATTCTTTTTTCCACGCCGTGATCCTCACAAGCGCAAACGAATCTTTCTATGCCCCGTGGGATAGATGATTCCTGAATTATAAATGTATGGACAGGGCTGAGAACAATTTCCTGAACAGATTCCTTCGACCTTTGGCTCACTGGATCAAAAAAGCGAATAGATTCAATAATATCTCCTGTTTGTTCGATACGAATGGGATTCACATATAATGGAGAAAAAAGATCTATTATATATCCTCTCACAGAAAAATCACCCACGTCCTCTACCAACGGGGAACGTCGAAAACCAGCATCGGTCAATGCTTCAAGAATGTATTCTCGCTCGAGTTCCTGCCCCACACTCAGATTCAATATGTTAGAGTTAAAGGATTTTTTAGGAATAACCTTCCTCAACAATGAATCCAGAGAAATTGTCAACACCCTAGGAGGTAAGCTCTCGGTTAGCTTGAACATCGCAGCCGCTCTGTTTATCCAAACATCAGTTTCAAAAGCCGCAAAGGAGTAGGGTTGAGTCATTGTCGCCGGATAATGGCAAATTTGAGACCTTATTGTTGAATAGGAATTTTCCTCAAGACCCAGAAAAAAACCTATGTCACGAGCAGTTTTGGCTGCACTGTCTGAATCTATCTCAACCTTGATTATAGGCCCTGAACCTTTCTTGATCGAAGACGCTATTATATAAGACCCTGCAGAACCTTTCAGGCCATACACTGCGCCAGCCTGTTTGCCATTTGCTATGAACTTTGTGATGTCTTGTAAGACGCGCGCTTGCATGATGACTGTGAATTCCCTGAAAAAACCAAATTTACTAATAAAACTTTTATAATACCATACCCCTGAAGCCGTTTAAAGATTCGAGCCTAAATTCGAAAAATCGTCCCAGTGAGTTTATGTTTTGAACCTAATCCGGGTTTAGCGAATCTCTGACGCAAATTTCTCACTTTTGTTAAATTGCTCCATTTTCGGAAAGCCGTAAATTGTTAACATTGACTTAATAGATCTTATGAGCTATCCATTTATGTTGTTTCATTTTAATGGCTAGGTTTGTACACAAGATTTCAAGAGGTGAAGCTGTGGCCGAAAAAAAGCTCAGCCGAAAAGAGCTGTTAAACGAACCGGATGAATTCATTAGCTTAACCAGCAGAATCATAAAATTTTCGAAAGACAACCCGAGTACCGTATTTTCCGGGATTGTAGTAATCGTAGTGGCGCTGGTAATTGGACTTGGCTATTACGCCTATCAGTCCAGAAAGGAAGCTCGTAGCCATGAGCTTTTCCAAATCGCCTCGAGGAATTTCGAAAAAGAAATGGCTTCGACTACTCAGCCCACCAAAGAGATTTTGGAAAAGTTATTTTTAGAATTTGATAGCCTGTCTAAGGATTATAGCGGGTATATCAGCGGAGATTTGGCTCTCTTATATACTGGACATGTTTCTTATAAAAATGAGGACTTTGACAAAGCCTTAGATCGATACACCAAGGCCCTGACTACTTCTCTCTCCAAAAAAGGATTTGGTCCGTTAATTCAGTACAATATTGCTCAAACACTTTTTGCTCTAAAAAATTATGATAAAGCGATTAACCTCTTTGAGCAGTTTGCTAGGGACACTACTTCACCATATCGGAGAGAAGCCCATGTCAGCATAGCCAGAATTTACGAATCCATGGGAAAAACCAAAGAAGCTGTTCAAGCATACAAGCAGTATCTAAAAATATTCCCTGAAGCCCCCGACGCTGACTTTGTAAAAGCCCAGATAGCAAAACTCTCATCGACTGCATGAGGATTTGTTTCAGTCTTTGAAAGGTGGGCGCTGAACTATTACTTCCATCTCTGATACCCATACGCGGAATATTGTTTTCCCATGGGTCAAGTTGTAATAATCGTCCATTTCTTGAGTTGCCATATTAAATGCATCCAATTTCAACAATTGGTCCAGTATAGACCGAATCTCTGCGAATTCCAGATCATCCTCAAAAGTAATTGTGAAAATGTTGTTTGCGTGGAGGAAAGGAACTGATTCCATTTGGTTGACTCTCATACAAATAATGGCTAATTAGAGTGTTTCACTTGTTAACCTTTTGGAAACAAAAGAATCGATAAGAACTGTCTTAGATCAGAAGTGTTCACTAATCATGAGTTTACATCAGTTATGAATTGGAAGTCATGAAAAAAAATTCCATTAAAATTGCCTTTATTTCGGTTGGTCTTTGTGTGCTTTTGAATGGATGCGCCTCAATCATGGATGCCAATTTCAAAACACGCGAGGGAAAAGAAAGCCCTTTCAAAGCCCCCTCAAACACGTATGAAATTCCTAGAGACCCCACATTTAGAGAATAAAGAAATGTAACAAGAACAGAAAAGGGATGAGTCACTTTTGAATCTCATCCCGATCTACAATCACAATATTAGGCGGCAGCTAGTTCTGAGTGTAAATAGTTTCCTTTCAATTTTTGCAGCGCAGCTCTCTCTATCTGTCGGGCTCTTTCTCTTGTAACCCCGAAATGTTCACCCAAGTCTTTCAAGGTCTCTGGTTCTTCAGAGAGTATTCTTTTCTGTATGATATAGCGCTCTCGTGCATTTAAAGTGTCAAGCGCTTGGGATGCCCATTCCTGGAGCTTTGCTTGGTCCTGAAGATCCGCTAGCGCCAATTCCTGATCCATACCCTCATCTCGTAAAGTGTCAGCAAAAGAATCCCGAGAACTTTCTCCAAGCATGTCATCAAGGGATAGATCTCTGCATTTCAAACGAGACCACATGTCAAATACTTCATCTTCGGTAACATTGATTTTGTCCGCCAATTTTGAAACCTGATCTAAATGAGAATCGGCGTCAGAGGCGTCAGGCAGATCTCCAATTCGGTAAAACAATTTGCGCTGCGCCTGAGTTGTCCCGACTTTAACCATGGACCATGATTTTATTATGTGGTTCTGTATGTAAGCCTTTATCCACCATACGGCGTAAGAAATAAGTCGGTAACCCTTGTCGGGATCAAAACGTTCAACAGCCTTGATTAGTCCGAGGTTACCCTCCTGAATCAAGTCCATAATCTTCACGCCGTAATTCTTATAACCGAGAGCTACCTTTATTACAAAGCGAAGGTTGGAAGTAACCAACTCATTTATGCAGCCTGTGTCTCCCGTCTCCCTGTATTTAATCGCAAGCTCGTTTTCTTTCTCTCGAGAAAGTATCGGATATCTATCAATTTCACTTAGGTAAACTTTCAAACCATCAGTTTCGGTCCAAAAATCCATTGCAACCTCCCGACAAATTCTATCGGCAACTTATAAGATGCCCCAATAATCAAAAGGTTTCATGGATACTAAAATAAAAAGCCCACAACTGTTTTGTGAGCTTTACAGAATTACTTCCGCTAAAAAATCTTTTGGATCCCTTCTCTTTAAATTGTTTGCTTGTCTCTCAACATTCACAAGTGGAAGTTTCGGGTTGCTCCTCTTCTTCCTCCTCTTCTTCAGCGGGACCCTCTTCGAATTCTTTTAATCCCTTCGCTAATTCCTCCAATCGTTTGTCAACCAAATAATTGACTGTTCCTTCTGGATAGTTTCCGGAGTCATCCTTTTCTCCCGCCTTAACTCCCATGACTATCTCAATCCCCTGATCAATACAATCCACCGCCCACAAATTGAACGAACCCTCTTTAACGGCTTCTATAACTTCGTGAGATAAGGCCAAATCTCCAATGTTTGAACGTGGGATCATTACCCCTTGATTACCAGTTAAGCCCTTGGCCCTGCACACTTTGAAAAAACCTTCAATCTTCTGATTCACCCCACCAATTGCCTGAATTTCCCCGTTCTGATTCACGCTTCCTGTAACGGCTATACCCTGCTCAATAGGAATACCTGATAGGGAGCTCATCAACGCATAAAGCTCTGTAGATGACGCTGAATCCCCGTCAACTCCAGAGTATGATTGTTCAAAAGTTATGCTTGCAGTCAGATTCAATGGTTTTTTTTGTGCGAACCTGTCTCTGAGGAATCCTGAAAGTATCAGCACACCCTTATCATAAGTTGATCCGGATAGTTCAGCTTCTTTCTCGATACTTATAATTCCGGATTTGCCCATACTGGTTTTCACCGTAATCCGAGAAGGACGACCAAAAGAGAATTCCGGAAGGCTATAGACACTCAAGCCATTGATTTGACCCACCTTTGCTCCTTCGGTGTCAATCATTATAATTCCGTCTTCTATAAATTCCTGAACCTTGTCTTCGAACATACTAACGCGTTCTATTCTGTCCCTGTTGGCTTGTTCAACATTTGCTGCGCCGATCGTTTTAGTCCCATTTTGGCGAGCAACGTGATCTGACTCTCTTAATAGATCAGCAATTCTTTCAAACTGAGCTGTTATTTTCTTTTTTCTACCAGCCCATCTTGTGGCTAGTCTTGCAATTGCCTCGATCGCTGATGCATCCGCAGGCAACAATCCTTCGTCCTGTATGATCCTGGCAAGAAAACCTACCAGCTTTTCAATGTTGGTCTGGTTGTTAGGCATCGTAGAGTCAAAATCAGCTTTGACCTTGAATATCTTTCTGAAATCTTCATCATACCAATGCAAAAGATCATAAATTTCTGGATCTCCGATCATTATTACTTTGAGATTTATTGGAATACTTTCAGGTTTCAAAGCGGAATTGAAAATGAAGCTATACGGTTCACTTTGAATTTCGGTGACGTGATTCCGCAAACTTCTTTTTAAAGTCTGCCACCCACCAGGTTCCATTAAAAGGTCTCGAGAGTTGATTACTAAGTATCCCCCATTTGCTTTTAGCAAACTTCCAGCTTTAATATGGCGGTAATCCGAATACCAGATACCTTGCTGGTCGATCACTCGTTCAATTGTTCCAAAAAGATTCCTAAAAGTCGGGGTCGTTTCTACAATCACAGGTGGTTTTTCTGTTTCCGAGTTGTCTACAAGCACATTGACTTCGTAGTTTCGTAGAAGAGATGGGTCTGGAGGTAGCAACATTGGGGCGCTTACGGCTTCTTGTCCCGGCGGAGGCGTAACCAGTCTGGGACGAAACCTTTCTAGATGCAACATTATGTCTGACTCAATCTCGTCAAGATAAATCTTAACCGACTCCTCTTGGCGACTCTCCCGGATTGACGAGAGTAAATCTTTCAGTAAAGGTTCCACCCATTCTTTACCCAATTTTTCGAGATCTTCTTGAATCGTTTTATCAATGTCCCGAGCTGCCTTGAAGATTTTCTCCATTTCTTGAGAAAGTTCTTTGTATGTATTCTTGAGTTTTTCAAGTTCATCAGCAGAGAATTTGCCTTCCTCAACAAGAGCCTCAAGTTGCTCAATCTTCATCGGATTCCCGACTACCACAGGCGCAAGATCTGGCCTAGTAAATGGACCAACCTGAACTTGAACCATCATGAAATTCTGAGACGTGACTTTGGATTCGAAATTTTTGAATAACGCTTTCTGTGCCCCCATGTGTCGATTGACTATTTCATTGCGCGCTGCTTGGAATTCCTCACTCTCAAAAATGGCAGGGATTTTCTTTTTGAGCGAATTAATCAGATCAGCTATTTGATCTCTGAAAATTGTCCCCTGTCCCGCTGGGACGGTAATTAATCGCGGCTGATCTACATTTTTGAAATTGTGCACATAACACAAATCATCCGGTATTGGTCCACCAACATTGAATTCTTCCAAAAGCTTGGTGACTGTAACAGATCTGCCGGTGCCGTTGATTCCCGAAGCAAATATGTTATAGCCAAGACTTTTCATCGCCAGACCCAATTTTATAGCTTTAACCGCTCGCTCCTGCCCTATTATGCCTGGCTGAGCTGACACGGATTCGGTTGTTCCGGTTAATAATCCCTCTGATGGACCGCGCCAGCTAAGATCTTCCCAACTCAATTTGAGGTTGTTTCTTAAATCAGTCATTGTTTTGCTTCCTTGGATTATATTTGCAGAAGTAATCTTCCTATCTCTATCGAAATGTTAAGCAATATCGGCCTACAACATCTTAGGGGGTTTTATTCTGACCACCAAACAACTCCTGATCAACAAGCTCCACCAAAATGTGCTCCACTAGAATTTGTGTTTCCTGAATTCTAGGGGTAATGGAACCGTAAATAGCCAGGTAGAAGTCGCAGTATTCCTTCATGGCAGAGTTTTCCGCTCCACCCAATCCTATTGTAACCAAACCCATGGACTTGGCCATCTTCAGTCCTTTGATCACGTTAAGTGAGGACCCTGAAGTGCTTATGCCAAGAGCCACATCGCCTCGCTTTCCTAAGGCTCTCAACTGTTTCTCAAATATCTCTGAAAAGTCGTAATCGTTTCCAACAGCAGTTAAAATAGACGAATCCGTGGTTAACGCCATGGCGGCCAAAGGTGGCCTTTCCAACAAATACCTGTTAACAAATTCTGCAGCCAAGTGCTGAGCATCGGCCGCCGAGCCACCATTGCCGAAGATCATGAGCTTCCCACCGCTTCTTAAGCAAGCCGCAAGAGCTTTCACACTAGCTTCAAGGATTTGCGTTTGGTCATACAGAAAACGTTTTTTTACATTTATGCTCTCTTCAAAGATGTTCTCTATTAGTTCTTTCAAAATCCCCACCACCTAAATATTTGGCATTCCCACGCTGAACATAGTTTCATCTAGATCATTTATCACAATAAGCCCTTAACATGAATCAATAATTAAAAAAACAAATTCCCGGCTCCTTTTTTCTGCACGCTGAAGCTCTGTTTGGATTAGACAATTTTTTCAATAATTTTTCAAAAGTGCTAGATTCGGATGCCTCCGAATTGGTAAATTCTTTTACGGAAAATGTCGCGGCTCCTTGACAGACCCTGTCTCGATAAGGTCTATATCATCTGTCCGTATTATCGTTAAAAAACAATTTCCCAGTGCAGAACACAAATTGAAAGCTGTTTGTTAATACGGCGTAAGGCCCCTCTGGAGGGGGCATGAATAGATTTTTTCGAGGTTGATCTTATCACCAGGCGGCAGACAGATTGAGTGTCCGAATTTGAGGTGTTAATGAATTTTTCAAAATTCGCTATTGTTGATTACTTTGATAATGCGAAAGTTACCTGTGGACTGATCATAGACATAGACGAAAATCGCTTGAAACTTGTCAATGACTTAGGCAAAGACGTCAAGATCTCAGGCAATAGAGTTTTAACCTATGGACACGATAAATCAATTAGAGAAGGTTCCTCTAGATGTGAAATAGTTTCAAGACTTAAAGAGATTAACGCGATAAGGGAATCCATCAAAACTCAGATAGATCTTAAAGAGCTTTGGGAAGTCATAGGGCAAGAGGAGGCTGAGTTTTCCATAGATGATTTGGCGGAACTAGTTTTTGGATCAAGAAACGATGTAAATTCAGTCTCAGCGTTGCTGCGGGCTATAATAGAAAACAAAACCTACTTCAGATCGAAGCCAGGTATAGTTGAGGTGTCGACACCCGAACAGGTAGAGCAGGAATTAACCAGAAAACTCAAAGAACTTGAACGCAAACAAACGGTTGCAAGCTACTCGGAATTCCTTGAGCGTGTAAAAACCTCCCAACCAGTTTCAGTAGATGACATTCCCAAAAGCCTAATTCATACATTGGAGAATGCAGCATATTTGGGCAGGGAATGGAATACCGTCAAAAAGGTAAGAGAAATTTTCAACCAGGCCGGCCTCAACGGAACATGGGATCCCTTCAGGGTGTTAGTGAGCCTGGGCATCTGGTCCCCTGATGAGAATGTCAGATTAAGGGCAGAGGCGGTGCCAGTAGGGTTTCCAACAGAAATTTCCCTGGAAGCCGAACGCGCTGCTAGTAAACCGCTGCCTGACAATGTTGACGCGTATTTTGACAAGGGGGTCATCTCAATTGACTCCTCTTACACCAAGGATGTTGATGACGCCATATCCTTGGATCAAAAAGGTGAAGACATCATAATCGGAGTCCATATTACTGACGTGTCACACTTCGTCAGTCAGGACTCAGATCTGGACAATGACATTCGGCAAAGAGCTACTTCCATATATTTCCCTGATCTTTTGATCCCTATGATTCCCCCCGTACTCTCGGAATCGTCCGCTAGCCTGACCCTATCGGAAAAAAGACCTGCCATAAGCGTACTAGTAAAATTCGGACCGGACCTCAGAATAAAAGATTACGAATTGAAAAGATCGATAGTCACAGTTGAAGAAGCATTGACATACGAACAAGCGGACCAACGGACCAACATTGCTGGATCAAAAGAATCTAAAATGTTGGAGGTAGCACTGGCTCTTCGTTCTCAGAGATTGGCCTCTGGGGCGCTGGTTTTCAAAGATCCGGAATTGTCTGTGCATGTGAATTCTTCGGGTGACATAGAAGTGTCTGTTCGAGACAGAGAAAATCCGTCTCAAATATTAGTGTCCGAATTGATGATAATGGCAAACAGCCTTTTTGCCCATTTCCTCAGAGAAAGGAACATACCGGCCATCTATCGGAGCCAACCTGCTCCTCTTGAAAATGTTCAACTCCAGGAAGCATATGATCCGGTGGCCTCTTACAGATGCAAAAAATTACTGGCCCGTGGAACTCTTAGTTTGAATCCAGAGCCACATTCCTCACTCGGACTGGCTCTTTATATTACGGCCACATCTCCGCTGCGCAGATACACTGATTTGTTGATGCAAAGACAAATAAAGACGGCTCTGAATGATAATGTAGCGCCATTAGATTCCAATCAGTTAGAAAGCATACTCTCAGAAATATCATACAGACTAGACAGGGCAGCTATTCTCGAAAGAGAAAGATTGCGTTATTTTTTCTTGAAATACCTTGCGTCGAAAAAAGAGGAAGAATTCGAACTAGTGGTATTGCACAGATTCCCACGTTTTTACCTGGTTCAAATCGTGAAATACGGTTTCAATGCAGCCTTACTAACCGGTTCGAATACTAACCTCAGCCCTTATGACAGGGTCATAGGCCGGATAGAAAAAGTCAATCCAAGGGCGGACCGCTTGACTATGACACTCCTAAGGCCCTTGTGATCAAAGACGAATTTTTTGCGTATGCGCAGATTTAAGCAGCGTCCTATTGGATAAAAATGTAATCAGGACATAACTATTCTCAAATGCTTATGGATAGGGATTTGCGGTTTCATGACAGAAGAAAAAAATTTATACAACTCATTGACAACCTTCCAAGAAAAACTCATTGAGGTATTTTCGACAAGACCCAAGAATATCTTGTCCTCAGAAGGGTTGATAACTGCTGCGGTCCTCGTGCCACTTTTCGAGAAGAATGGTTTTCCCCATGTCCTGCTCACCAAGAGATCCGACCATGTAGAGCATCATAGAGGTGAAATTTCCTTTCCTGGAGGAAAAGTTGATCCTTCGGACCGAGACGCTGAACACTGCGCCCTTCGGGAAACCTCAGAAGAAGTCGGCATTAAGATTGAGGACGTCACGGTTTTGGGCGAACTTGATGACTTCTATACTGTCGCCACAAAATTTCTAGTATCACCGTTTGTTGGCGTCATACCATATCCCTACGAGTTCAGAACCAGCGAACGCGAAATTGCCGGATTGCTAGCAGTTCCACTGGAGGTCTTCTTTGATCCCGAACGACGTTCCGAGGACGTCTGGATAGTTAGAGGCGAACCCATTGAAGTAATTTCATACAAATGGAATGGCCACAACATATGGGGCGCTACTGCCAGAATACTCAAACACATGGTAGAATTGGTCCAGCATTGAATTATCAGTATTACAGAAGCGCTAACTCCCATCAATACATTACAGTTTGTTGATTAACAATCGAGCTTAAAACAATAGCGCTCATAAAAGAGCTAAACCTGCTCATTTCAAAGAGTAGATTTTGGATAAGGAGTATAATCATGCAGAAAAGTGAAGCGTACCCACAAGATTTTAAGGAATGCATAGAGTTTCATGGTCATGTCTGCCCGGGGTTAGCAATCGGCTACGCAGCTGTAAAAGCAGGTAAAAATGCGCTAAACTTGAAAACCTCTGAAGACGAAGAAATAGTTGCTATAGTGGAAAATGATTCATGCGCGGTAGACGCTGTTCAGGAACTTCTAGGATGTACTTTCGGAAAGGGAAATCTAATCTTTCGAGATTGGGGTAAACAAGTATACACATTCTTTAACAGAAATACGGGAAAAGCAGTGAGGGTAGCTCTAAAAGGTGAAACCCCTCTACGTTCGGAAATGAGAAAATTGCGGCAAAAAATCGATTCAAATATGGCTACAGCAGAAGAAATTGCTGAATTCAAACAGATCAGGAACAAGTCCATTAATCTGCTTATCAATTCCGACCCCGCCGATATCTTTGAAATTAAGGAAATAGATTCAAAAGCTCCACCTGAAGCGCAAATAGTTCAGACTAGAGCCTGTTCAATTTGCGGGGAACATACTATGGTCAGTCGAATGGTCAGGAAGGGAAACGACTTGATATGTAAACAGTGCGAAGGCGAAATCAGTTAGTTTTTCGAGACCGTATTGTAATTCAAGGAGTAACAATCATTTCTGTTTTTCGAGGCGTTTACATGAAAATATCAGAAAACCTGTTCATTTATTTGTGGTCAAATCCCAGGGAAAACAACTGCAACTCAGTGGTAATCGACGGTAAAGTCCCTCTGCTAATTGATCCAGGGCTTAATAGATATGTCAGCCATCTGTTTGATCGGATGGCTCAAGATGGATTTGATTCAGGTAAATTAAAACTCGTAATCTGCACTCACGCTCACCCTGATCATCTCGAGGGAGCTTTGACCCTAAAGAGCGCCGGGGTCAAGCTGGCAATGTCACAAGAAGAAGAACGCTACATTCATGAGGTAGGGGCCGCCTGGTATAGCGGGCAAGGAAAAGAAATGCCCCCCATTCACCTGGACTTCCATTTAAAAAACGGAAATCTGGTCCTCGGAAAACACGAGTTCGAAGTAATCATGACTCCAGGGCATAGTCCAGGAGGACTTGCCTTATATTGGCCTCGCCACAAAATACTTTTCACAGGTGATACCGTTTTCCTGAAAAGCGTAGGCCGAGTTGATCTACCAGGAGGCAACGCTAAACTTCTCAAAAAAAGTGTGGATGAGCTATCCAAGCTCAAGATAGAATTGTTGATTCCAGGACACGGGCCCGCAGTGCAGGGCGCGTCAAACGTTAAGGCCAATTTTGATTTCATTAAAAGAATGCTCGTGAATGTCCATTAACCATGTTCAAAAATTCGGCGCCATGAGTAATTTTTTATACGCCGCCATAATTCATGATTTCAATATGTTATCAACTTTAAGAATTCATGTTCAAATTTTTGAACAAAACTGAGATTGGCGCTCTCCTTGCGAAAATTTCAAAAACCCATTTTTCTCAACCATAATATATTAATATCACTATTTATTTTTCTTTTTCCGGGTTTTACCTATTTGTGGCACAAGCATTGCATCCTTTCAAGGGCAAGAAAAGAATCTTTTCCTCCTACGCCAACTGCAGTGTCAGTTGGTTTTTTTTTAGGTCGAAAAAAGGCGTGTTACAAAACGATGTCTTTCGGGTTAAACAAACCCCATTGCATTAGCCTACTGGTTTTAGTCTTAACCTTTTTATTGGTCATTCCAAACCATGCCCTGCCTCAAGACTCAGGAGATGACTCACACTCTAAGTCCCTTTTGATATTGCCGTTTCGTTTCAATTCTGAAGTGAACATTTCCGAACTTGTTTCATTCATTGATCACGCAAACAAGACTGTCAAACAGACCATTGAATCTTTAGGCTCAGACTATCAAATCAAGACAGAGAAGGACCTAAAGGCTGAACCACCGGAAGCCTTTTCAAAGATGGATGATAATCAGGCCATAGAAATAGCTAGGAAAAATGACGTTGATCTTGCCATATTCGGATTTTTGACGGTTGAAGATGGTCAATATCGTTTCAGAGGTTACATGTGGGCTAAGTCTTCTGACAGGTGTGTGGTCACCACCGATATACGAGTAGAAAACATCCACGCATTGCCCGGCATCTTGCAGACCTTCCTGGCCGCCTCAGCCAGAAGGCTCCACGGAACAGCCAAGCTTCCCTTTTATCGTGGAGATAGTCAGACGTCAGGCGCTTTTCAGCAAACAGGCAGGCCATCCGCATTAGTTAGTATTCCAAAG
This sequence comes from uncultured Desulfomonile sp., assembly GCA_937930835.1. GTDB lineage: Bacteria > Desulfobacterota > Desulfomonilia > Desulfomonilales > Desulfomonilaceae > CAITZA01. The sequence continues at coordinate 31,978 of CALGLN010000055.1, read as the reverse complement.
AATACCGGTCCTTGGAGAAGTCCTGAAATGCCCTTGGCCATTTCCTCGATCGACATCGGGGACCTGGATGGTGATGGGAAAAATGAGACCGTTTTTGTCGATGATTCTGGAATTACTATATCGAGATTCGAAAGTGGCGGCCTCAGACCCCTGACACGCTATTCTCAACTTCCGGCAATTTATATTTCAGCCGAAGCGCAAGACCTGGATGGCGATGGAATAGCCGAATTAATTCTGTGTTATCAACTCCCGCAGGGCCTCGAATCTTGCGTCATGTCCTACAAGAACATGAGCCTTACTGTCTTGAAACGATTTCCCAATATTGTGCTCAAATCAAACGTTGAACCGTCCTTAGGTGATAAGCCCGTGTTATTGGGACAAAAAGTGGATACCGATGAGATCTTTTCCGGGAATATGATCTATTACCAGATGCGAGAAGGTCTACCTGAGGAAGTTGGATCTATCAGACTTCCTGCTGGAACATTTCTTTTGAGCTATGCATCAGGATTCATAGGAGCAAAAAAAGAATTCCTAAGGCTTATTTTAAGCCAAGATCAACGTCTCATGGCATTTGACGCTGAAAACAGACTACTGGCAATTAGACAGGACAGGATATATGGGATTAACAGACGCCTGCGCATTGCTACAAAGTCAGGCTTCAAGAATGTTGCTTTTCCTGGTCGAATTTTAATTTCAAGATCTAGTGGGGATGGTTTTAATGAGTTACTGCTGGTAAAACAGGTGGACTCAGCATGCCTAGTTGAAGCCCTTGGCTGGGAGGGCGACAAGTTTGTAGACAAATGGAAGACGGTCACCAGTCAAGGTATAATAGCTGATTTCCTGATTCGAGATTTCAAAAATGAAGGCTCAGACTCTTTGGTGCTCATCCAGGTGAATCCTCTTCTCTTCCCAAATCTTACCGGCTTTAAAAGTGTAGTCTTCGCTTACGACATTCTTCCATAATCGGTCACACCTCAGTTTCCACACATAGTTTCTCGACAAACTATCATTTCAATTAGCAACTGAATGATTGTTGTCGCTTTGGTGAACAATGATCAGACGTAAGGGTTTCCCTGAATTGTTTTCTGGATGAAACCAAAATTAAAAATAGTGTAACGAGGATACGTCCGATAGCAACGACGGAGCTCAGGACTGTGGGAAATCGGTGGAGCCATCTTGTCATGCCGGATTTGATCTGGCATCCAGAATTCCTCGATTCTCCTTGTCACGGCCATGACAGGCCAAATCATTTATAAAATTCGTTTTTCCTTTAGGGAACGGCCATAAAGAGAAAAGCCTACGTATTAATACGTAGGCTTTCTATTTGGTTAAGCTTTTGTGTAGCTTATTTCACGATGAAAGGAACCAGGAGCAAAGCCACCATGTTGACGACCTTGATAACAGGGTTCAAAGCAGGACCCGCTGTATCCTTGTAGGGGTCACCAACCGTGTCACCGGTAACGGCCGCTTTATGAGCGTCACTACCTTTGCCGCCGTGATAGCCGTCCTCTATATACTTTTTAGCGTTGTCCCATGTAGCTCCACCGGTAGTCATGGCGATCGCGAGGAATAATCCAACGACTATGCTTCCCATGAGCATTCCACCCAGCGCCTCTTTACCAAGAATGAGAGCAACTGCTAGAGGAATCAGAACCGGTAGTAAGGAAGGAATAACCATTTCCTTCTGAGCTGCTGCAGTAACCAGATCCACGCATTTGCCGTATTCAGCTTTGACACCGGGCAAGCCTTCTTTGAGGCCTGGGATTTCCCTGAACTGTCTGCGGACTTCATCGACGATTGAGCCGGCGGCTTTACCAACGGCCAACATACAAAGAGCTGCAAAGAAGTAAGGAATTATTCCACCGATCAAGAGACCGACCAAGATCTTGGGATCTGACAGATCAAAACTGATCGCTTGCTTTGAAACTTCTTCAATAGCTCGGGTGTACTCTGCAAAGAGCACCAAAGCGGCCAGAGCCGCAGAGCCAATCGCATAACCTTTGGTAACGGCTTTGGTTGTGTTACCAACGGCATCCAACGGGTCGGTTCTATCTCTGACTTCTTGGGGAAGTTCAGCCATTTCAGCGATTCCACCAGCGTTGTCAGTGATTGGTCCGTAGGAGTCGATGGCTACAACTATACCAGTCATCGAAAGCATTGAGACGACGACGACAGCGATACCATAAAGACCGGTTCCCGGGCTGCCCGAGAAACCGCCGCCGATTGTGTATCCAAGTAGAATTGCGCCCGCAAGCACTAGGACAGGAAGAACCGTAGAGATCATGCTGATGGCAAGACCGGCGATGATGTTTGTTCCATGACCGGTGGTGCTTGCCTGTGCGACATATTTAACGGGACCATACATACCCGTGAAGTATTCCGTGATGACAACGATCAGGCCTGTCAATACCAAACCTATTACCGCAAGCCAGAATACTCCCATCGAGCTAATAGCATAGCCTGTAGCGCCCTTTACTTCCAACGGCATGCCAAGAGGAAGTTTGTCAGCAACAAAATAGAAAGCGACTGCGGCTAAAATTCCGGAAACCGCCATACCACGATAAAGAGCTCCCATGATGTAGAGATCTTTTTCGTTGGCGCTTCTGCTGAGTTTCACAAAGAATGTTCCAATAATGGATGCGATAATCGCCACGCCACCAATCAACAGAGGCATAAAGAAAGCGGCTGTGCCATTTCCATAGATGGTAGAGCCCAGTAACATGGCTGCCACAATTGTAACGGTATAGGTTTCATAAAGGTCAGCGGCCATACCGGCGCAGTCACCAACATTATCACCAACGTTGTCAGCAATAACACCAGCATTGCGGGGGTCATCTTCCGGAAGGTCAGCTTCAACCTTACCAATAAGGTCAGCGCCAACGTCAGCAGCCTTTGTGTAAATACCTCCACCCACACGAGCGAACACGCTCATCAGTGAGCTTCCAAAACCCAAACCGACCAGTGCGCTAAACACCTTGTGGGGATCGGGATCTCTAGCTAAAAGATAGAAACCGGCCACGCCAAGAAGAGCCAAACCGGTAACAACGATACCTGTGACCGACCCACCCTTAAACGCCACATCCATAGCGTCAGGCAAGCTCTTGCTCGCAGCGGCGGCCACGCGAACGTTTGCATTAACCGACACTTTCATTCCAAGGAAACCTGCCAGGGCTGACCCAATAAGACCAACGAGAAAACCTACCGCTGGCATCGAACCCAGGGTTAAAAACAGGATGACCGTCAATATCGCCGCTATTATCGCGACAACCTTGTATTGACGAGTCAAATACGCCATCGAACCTTCTGCTACGTAACTCGAAATCTCGCGCATACGCTCGTTCCCTGCGTCTTGCTTAAAAACCCAGCCCGCAGTAATCAAGCTGTAAGCAACACCTAGGCCACCACAAATTAGGGCAGCATAAATAACCCAGTCCATCCACCTACCTCCTTGATTGAATAACAGAATTTTAGATTGGAAAACGCTTGTTTGTCCTCTACGATTATATAGATTTGCAATTATGTCAAGGACAAAGAATAGCTAGTTCAAAGGATGGATGTCGATTCCGCATTTGTTGCCAAACATTTCCGTTATGTTTCTAACGTCACGAAATCAATTGATATACTTGTATAGTTTTTTCTTTCCCTTTGAGGCTTACTCGACGTGGAGATGATATTTTGTAACTTGATTTAAGCCCCCTCAGGGTGCTTTCGCTTATTAATATGTCACTATTCATTTCTTTATTAAGTTCTTGAATTCTGGAGGCTATGTTTACAGTATCTCCTACCATGGCGTAGGAAATCTTGTGCTTACTTCCAATGATACCTGCCAAGACTGGCCCTGTATGCGCTCCAATACCATGCCTTAGAGGATCTGCGCCATTCCGGGACCTTTCTTGATTCAACGCGTCCAAGCGCGCTCTCATCGCCAGGGCTGCTCTGACTGCTTTTTCCGCATGCTCGGGATCATCATTGGGAGCACCAAAGACGGCCTCTATCTCATCCCCCACATATTGTAATACTACCCCACCATTGTCGATGATGGCTGTGGTCATCTCGTCAAAGTAACGATTTATTGACTCCACAACCATTTCTGGTGGATATCTTTCAGCCATAGTAGTAAAACCCCGCAAATCGGAGAAGAGTATCGTCACATTCCTCAATTCCCCACCGGTTTTTGCTTTTGCCGAAATTATTTCAGACGCTATTTCGGGGGATGTGCACAAGCTAAAAGTCTCCTTCAGTTCCTCCCTTTCCTGTAAACCCCTGACCATTTCATTGACTCGGTCCCCGAGATATCCGATCTCATCATTGCTTACAACTTCAACACGGCCTGAGTAATCACCTGAACGAATCCGTTGCGTCACATCCACGATTCTCCTGGTCGGTTCCGAAATTGTCCTGGCAAACAATAGCGCAAGCCAAAGACCATAGATGGATACAAACCCAAACAATATTATTGAGAATATCCTTAAGTTTTTGAGAACTTGCTCCTGCGTTAGACCAGATTCGGCGAATGATGCGTTCGAACCTATCATCATGGTGATTTGAAAAATCGGAATGAAACAGGTAGCCACATACATGATCATCAATCTATGGCGAATCTCACAGACAATCGCGCCCTTGCAGTCCCTCAGTCCACCTGAGGGAAAGATCTTTGAAACAAGATCTTTTCGTATGGAATTTTCTAGAAAAACAAAGGCCAAAATGCTGATCATTAGCCCTTTACTAAAATCAAAAACCACATATATGATGATGTTCGTGACCGTAAGACTCTCCCTAAAGCTCAACACCATTGGAAACGCTACAGAAGGGATCACCCATGCCACCAGGTTCATCAATCCAGCGTAGTAAGGAAGATTGAGCAACCTCCTTTGAGCATCGAACAGTTGCCTTTCGGAAGGTTGGCCCCCCACGCTAATTTTTTTTAGAACTTGATCAACAGGCTTGGAGAGTTTCACCAATATCAAAATGGAAACGGGCACCAAAACGGAAAGAAGCGCAAGATTGGTGAGCCTGTCCAGCTCTGAGAACTGTCTCCATTCCTCTAGTGGTTGAGCATATCTCAACAACAACTGGACAACAAAAAAACCAACTAGGTTTGACCCAACGTTTATTAAGACTACACGCCAACCAAAAGACTTGTTCATGAACAGTCTCGAGAACAAGACCACTCCTTGAAAGTCCGACGTAATGCCAAGACTCTAAATTTTACTTGGTTCATTTGCCAACGGGAATAAGCATCAACGGGTTTATGTCATTAGGAAGCTTAAGAGCCCCTGTCACGTAAGAATCCTGAAAAGCCCCGACTGAACCTACTTTCAATCCCAGAGCTTCTGCTTGCAAATAAATGTTTTGAGTTGAAGCGCCCGATTCCATGAACACATACTGCAAGCCTCTGTTACCGTATTTGACAGTGGTCCGGTTAAAATTGGCCCCGATAACTAACACCGCAGGAGCCGAAACCATCCACATCTGACCAAGAGCTGATCGAGCCAAGACAGATCGATTGTCCCCGGGATTAATTGATATCAAACTGTTGCTATCAGGCTTGTAATGAAACACCCCCGCCGGTAATCCGGTTACGGTTTCATTTCCGGAAACCAGAAAAACTTCCAATGGATATAGTCCCCCAGCCGATGGAATTACTTTGCTCGTAGCCCCCGATATGGCATCCGCAGGTAAATTACCGTTTGCCGCCCAAAGTAATTGTGAAACTTCTTCCATGTTCAACGGCGTATTGCTAAAATTGCGAACTGATTTTTTCTTCAAAATCGCCGTTTCCAGCGAAACTTTACCTGTGATTTTTGGTTTGGGTAGTTTGATTTCATTTTGTGCGCCAGCGGGTCCGCCTACAATGAAAACTAACATAAGCATGCCCAAAAACACCGCTAATCCTTTGACAATTCTCATGCTGCCTCTCATCCTAAATTTCTGTAAAAAGTTGACTACACCATCCTAAGACAAGGACCTGCCTCAGCAATTGCTTACTCAACCGAAAAAAGATATAACCTTTTTGTCATTGGTAAAACCTTGCAAGCCAAGGAGTTATCGCTCGATAATTTCAAACTCTACAAAAATAAATCCTGGACCTCGAAATAATATAACCATTTTCCGGAGTTTCTAGGATAGATTTTTAGAATATCCTATCTTTTGGAGAGAATCATGCAAAGAACATTGTCCATTATCAAGCCAGACGGAGTGTCAAAAAACCTGATAGGGGAAGTTGTCCGGATCTTTCAAAGCAACGGCCTCAGAGTTGCCGCCATGAAGATGAAACGGCTCAGTAAGGTAGAAGCCGAAGGATTTTATTACGTTCATAAAGAGCGTCCTTTTTTTGGAGAGTTGGTAGAATTCATGATTTCGGGTCCAGTGGTCCTGATGGTCCTGGAGGCGCCTGAGGCAATAAAGCGTAACCGTGAACTTATGGGCGCCACGGATCCGGCTGAAGCCAAAGAAGGCACTATCCGAAAACTATGGGCCGACAACAAACAGAACAATATAGTGCATGGGTCAGACTCAGAAGAAAGCGCTCGTTTCGAAATAAGCTATTTTTTTAGTGGAATAGAGATTTACTAGCCTTGCTTGATGAAATCAGACTAATCGGAAACCAGGGTGGCCTCGACCTCACAGGAATGACCTTCGATCAACTCGAAGTCCTCCTGACCGGTCGAGGTCAACCTAGATATCGCGCCGCTCAAATCATGAAGTGGATTCATCAGGGACTAGTCTTGACATTCGACGAAATGACCAACCTCTCCAAGTCCCTCCGCTCCGAATTGTGCGAACATACCGTAATCAGGACTCCCAGGCTCGTCTCAACCCAAATGGCGTCAGACAAAACGAAAAAGTTTCTCTTCGAGCTGCACGACGGGAATAGAATAGAAACCGTTTTGATTCCTGAAGAAGACCATGATACACTGTGTATCTCTACACAGGTCGGTTGTCCCATGGGATGTAAAATATGCCGAACCGCCAAAATGGGGTTATCACGTAATCTTTCTTCGGGGGAGATCGTTGGTCAACTACTGGCCGTAAGAAGAAATCTGCCAGATTCTAAAATTACCAATGTTGTTTTTATGGGAATGGGGGAACCTCTGGTAAATTTTGATAACACAGTAAACGCTATTCGCATACTCACTCATCCGAATGGGCCAAAAATTTCCTGGAGACGGCTTACTGTTTCTACCTCAGGAGTAGCCCCAAAAATTTTGGAACTGGGTTTGACAGTCCGCGCCAAACTTGCTGTTAGCCTAAATGCGGTTAATGATGAACAAAGAAATTATATTATGCCCGTTAATCGCTCTTACCCATTATCGGAACTGATCAAGACCTTAAAATCCTACCCCCTACCTAGAAGGGACAGGATAACAATCGAATATGTAATGATAGACGGATTCAACGATTCAGACGCAGATGCTCGAGCCCTGATCCGTTTACTGAATCCGATAAGAGCTAAAGTCAATCTGATACCTTTTAATGACGAACTCTCCGATGAGTTTAAAACTCCCAAGCCACAACGTGTAGCCAGGTTTCAGGATATATTGATGTCCAAGTCTTTGGTGGCCATAATCAGAAAATCACGCGGAAGAGATATTCTGGCGGCTTGCGGCCAGCTAGCCTCGCAAGAAAGGAGACTCGAGGCGTGAGCGACCATACGCAGTTTCTGATTCAAGCCCTTTCAGACCCGTCTGTATATCCCCAACCTGCAAAGAATGTCGATGTTATCCAGACTCATATATCAGTGGTTTTTATTGCCGGGGACTATGTTTACAAAATCAAGAAACCACTGAACATGGGCTTTCTAGATTATACAACGCTGGAAAAAAGACGGTTCTTTTGTGAGCAGGAAGTTTCACTTAATTCCCGGTTTTCAAAAGGGATATACCTTGAGGTTGTTGATATCCACTCCCGCGGCTCCACCGTAAACTTCACGGGGGATGGCAAACTCACGGAAGTAGCCGTCAAAATGAGGAAAATTCCCGAAGACCGTGTTTTGAAAAGAATGTTACTGTCGGAAAAAATTAATAATGATCACCTGGAAAAATTAGCCCAAAAAATAAGGACATTCCATGCTGGGGCTGATCATTCCAAACGCATCTCTCTGTTTGGAGCGCCAGAGGTCATACACCGCAATTTAACTGAAAACTTCGATCAGGTGAAAAATTTCATCGACATTAGCATTGATGAGCAACGTCTTCACGATATCTCATCGGGATCCTTTGAATTTCTTGGGAAATATCTTCCAGATTTCAAGGAGCGTGTCGCAAATGGTTTCATACGCGATCTTCACGGAGACCTGCATAGCGAGCATGTTGTATTCTTGGACGAAATCATGTTGGTGGACTGCATCGAATTCAACGACCGTTTCCGCTATTCGGACACAATATCTGACCTGGCTTTCCTTTTGATGGATGTCGACTATCTCGGATTCCCAGCTTTATCAAAAGAACTTCACAGACACTATTCCAGAGAAAACTCCGATGACGATTTTACAAGAGGACTATGTAATTTTTACAAGTCTTACAGGGCCTTTGTTAGAGGTAAAGTGAACTGTTTCGCGTTGAATGATCCCGAAATATCCCAATCCTCAAAGGATGTTGCCAGACAGGCCGCTGAGGATTATTTCAGGCTCTCTGCATGGTATATCAAGAATAGACCCACTCCTCAGCTCATTATAACGTGTGGGCTGATGGGATCCGGTAAAAGTTATCTTGCCCAAAAGATAGCCTCAAGGACAGGCGCAATTGTCCTGCGTTCCGACGTCCTGAGAAAGGAAATTCTTGGCATAGACGCGTTTGAAAAGCATCTTGACGCTTACGGCCATGGAATATACTCCCAGGACATGACAGGGAGGACCTACTCCAAGTTGTTTGAACGTGCCTCGGACTACCTCAGAAATGGGACGTCTGTAGTTTTGGACGCCTCGTTTTCACGTTTTGATCATAGAGATTCAGCCAGAGATATCGCAATTCAGACAGGAGCTGATTTCTTGTTGCTCCAGGTCGTCGCCTCCGACGACATAATAAGAGAAAGGTTGCTCCAAAGAGCTAAGTTTTCTAAAGACCCTTCGGATGGTAGATGGGAATTATTTCATGAACAGAAAGGCAGATTTGATGAAATAAGACCCTCCGAAATTGCCAGCCTTAAAATTTATGATTGCTCCCAGGACTTGCAAGCTGAGCTAGGAGCTCTAATAAGAGAAACTTTCTTTAGATAGCATGAAATTTAACGCATTAAATAGGACGTATACATGATCAAATCCAAGATGGTCATACTTTTAATGCTTCTGATTACCTTGCCTGCCTGCGTTCCGCAAAAACCGGGGCCATCCGGTAAGGTGCAGCAAACTGTTGAACTTCATTATCAGATGGGTATCAACTACCTCAATGAAGATAAAACTCCGCAGGCAATCAAGGAATTGACAGCAGCGCAGTTACTCGCGTCTGGCAACGCTGATGTCGAACACGCCCTTGGACTGGCTTATCAGAAACAGAAACTTTACGATAAGGCTATAGAACAATATAAAAAAGCCTTGGAAATTGATCCTAAGTTAAGTGAGGCGAGAAACAATCTCGGAACAGCTTATTTGGCCAAAGGTTCTTATGATGAAGCCATCATTTTTTTTGAGGAGTGCCTAAAAGACCCCTCTTATTCTACGCCTGAAAAAGCGGCATATAATCTTGGAGTCGCCTACTTTGCCAAGAAAGACATCGACAAGGCCATTCAAAATTACGAGAAATCAATTCTTTTGAAGGGCGACAATATCAACGCACTGTATAATTTGGCTTTTGCTTACGAGGAAAAGAAGGAATTCCCTAAGGCTCTCGAATATTATAAAAAAGCTCTGTCTGTAGACCAATCGTTCAAAGAAGCCAATTTTAGAATTGGTATTGTTCATGAGGGCCTTGGAGAACAGAGTAAAGCAATCGAGTCTTATAGAAAAGTATTGGAATTGGAGCCTGAACACACTGGGGCCCATCTCAAATTGGGAATGATTCTCATCAAAGTAGGCTCCAAGGATGAAGGACTCAAGATGCTGGAATACGTAGTTAAGGAAGACCCGGAAAGCGCTTTTGGAAAACAGGCAAAAGAAGAATTGGATAAAATCAGAAACCCTGAAACCACTTCGAACAACAAATGAATCATACTTGTAGGCATAGGCCGATCTATTTATAAATTTTGCAAAGGAGCCATGGATGTCTAGAATTCAAAGAGCCTTGATAAGTGTAACCGACAAGGCTGGCATAGAAGAGTTTGCCCGTGGACTAGCCGACTTTGGCATTCAGATACTGTCCACAGGTGGGACCGCTAAGGCTATTTCACAAGCAGGAGTTGACATCACGGAAGTATCAAATTTCACCGGTTTTCCCGAAATGCTGGATGGGCGAGTGAAAACTCTTCATCCTAAAATTCATGGCGGAATTCTCGGGTTAAGATCCAAACCCGAGCATGTCAAAGCCATGGCGGAACATGATATTCTACCAATAGACATGGTAGTGGTTAACCTTTATGCTTTCGAAAAAACCGTAGCTGACAAGAATTGCACATTGGAAAACGCCATAGAGAATATCGATATCGGAGGCCCTACACTATTACGGGCGGCCGCTAAAAACTATCCATTCGTGACCGTAATAACCGACCCTCACGATTATTCCACCGTAGTGCAGGAAATGCGAGACTCTGGTGGAAGTGTGTCGGAGAAAACTAATTTCAGGCTTGCTTGTAAGGTCTTCGAACTCACAAATAAATACGATAGAGCCATCTCAAACTATCTCTCTATGCAGTTGAAGCTGATCTAATGATTCTTTAAATGGAAAGGGCCAATGTCACAAATAAAAGTTGCAATCATCATGGGTAGTGATTCCGACTTTCCTTCCATGAAGAAAGCGGTAGAAATCTTCGTAAAGTTCGGTGTGAAATATTTTATAACAGTGGCTTCAGCTCATCGGACTCCTGACAAGGTTATAGAACTGACCAAAAGGGCCGAGACAGAGGATTGGAAGATCTTCATTGCCGGAGCTGGAATGGCCGCTCATCTGGCTGGTTTTATTGCGGCTCATACTGTAAAGCCTGTCATAGGAGTGCCTATGGATTCATCCGCTCTAAACGGTCTAGATTCACTTCTCTCCACCGTTCAGATGCCTGGTGGTGTTCCGGTGGCAACCATGGGTTTAGGGTCGGCTGGAGCAAAAAACGCAGCCCTGTTTGCCGTTGAAATTCTCGCCTTAACGGATGACGACCTTGAAAAAAAGTTGCTGGATTATCGTAAGGAACAGGCGTTATTAATAGAAGAAAAAGCGGCAGAAATTGAAAAAGCTAACTAGAATGATTTGAAAATTAGGAGACTATCTCTGGAATGGACTGCCGAAGCTGAACAAGGTTCAGCCTCGGCCCCAGAAATGTTAGTCGTCGAAATTGCCGCCCGGTCCTTTGTCCGAATCTATTTTAAGAGCTTTTTCCTTAATTTTTTCGAGCGTCCATTCGTTGGGGTCTTCTATTCTCCCGGCTTTCGGCCCGAGATCATAAGATCCGGCTTTCAATATGGCCTCAATTGCCAACGGAGCTGTGTCTGTGGTGTTGAAAACCTTGGTTAACAAGGTATAGACAAAATCCTCAACAGCATCGGTCATTCGATCTCTTTCCGCGGCAGTCAGTCCGAGGAGCTTGTTCTCAAAGGGCAGATTGAGTTTCTTGTAGTCTCCCCCTTTCCAACCTTTTTCCTTGGCGTAAGCCACCATCTTTTCCCACATAGCGTCAGAAGGCCCAGCGTCAGACATCTTTATGAAATTACCATCAGCGTCCTGAATTGCATTTCCATATTCATTTACCTTAAGACCCCAGGAAACCATTTGAAGAGCAGTCGCTACATTTGCTTTCGTCGTATGGGTCTTTTCGGCGATTTGCCTCAATCTGTCAAAGTTGTTCCCAGACGTTCCGTGTTGAGCGCCTGAAACTTTATATTTCTCTAGAGCTGTGTGGATCTTGGCTGTCAGATCTACCTGAATCCCCGCGTCTGACGCCTCAAGGCCGTGTGTTGTTCCATTATTAAGCGCTATCCAGTCCGGGAATATGCTATGCGCATTAAGACCCTGAATTAAAAATAGCGCTTCTTCAACGGTTGATAGTCCGGCCTTACCCTTGATCTCTCCAACTTCCGTCTCATACCCGGCCCACGAAGGAACATATTTGGACAACTCTATGTTGGCAAGCAGATTGTCCGCGTCAGGCAAATGTGACGCGTCAATCGCTATGGATGTCATGCCGTGATCAAAAAGACTCGGAATTTCTGTTTTGGCGGTCTCTATATCTTTATCTTTCTTGATTCCATAATGGTCCGCGTGTATAGCGACGGGAACCGTTATTCCCATTTGGTTGCACATGGCGTCTACTTGAAGCGCCAGATTCCAGAAACTAACGGCGCAATACGCGTCCGCTCCACCTTCTGATTTGGCGATTTCAATTAACAATGCCGCATTTGCTTTTTGAGCTGCCTTTAACGCTCCTCTGGCGCCAAACGCGTTACGTGCGCTGGCTGCTATAGTCATCGCCTTGCCCTTGGCGATCATCGCCCTGTCTATAACCTTGCCACTTACGATTAGAGCTTTTGAATTGGGGAACAATTTGACAATGTTTGGTGGCCTGCCCACCGCCAAGGCCTTTTCAAAATCCGCATTGGAAATACCTGAATGATGACTCATGAGTCCCTCCCATAGACACGTTGAATGTCAATGTAGTTAGTTACTAGTTTAAACAAAAATAGGCCCGACAATATCCTCAAACATTAATTTGTACTAAATGTTTATCAGTTTTTCGAGGCGTTAGAAACAGATTTATCGGCAACTTTTCCAGGGGTGTTTTGGTAATGGTTGCTAGCGGGCGGGTACCCAGACGCTTTGACAATTTTCAAGTCGTATTCTATACGATCCCTCCCTATTGATCCCTTTTCAAGCTCTAATCGGACTGCGCCAGAATGCAATGGTCGAAACGCGTTAGAATCACTCAACTTATGTTGCTTCCCATTGAAAAAGAACTCAACGTTCCTTATCCACCACAAAGTGCCATTGTGCAATTCAACCTTTAAATATGGTGTTCCGTCTTCTTCCTTGAACCTCAAATATCCGGTGGCGTAAATCCTTTTCAGTTCAGATTGTGAAAGCTCTTCGTAAGGCTTGGCGACTGTCGCGCTGCGTAGCATCCAGGCCACTATGGCCATGGCGCCTACGAACACCACACTAATTAGCGCAGCGACCACAAAGATCTCGTGTTTTTTGAATGCCTCCAAAAGCTTTCTATTCATCCCTATCGCCTTAATTTCGTTGATGCGTCGTTATTCTTCCAGCCTCCGAATCATAACGGTGAATTATCTTGCTACCACCATAGTACGCCTCCCCAGAGAAAGCCGCTCGCTCAGGCCCCTTGGTCTTCAAACTTAATGTCACGCCCATAGGAACCACTACATTGGTCTTCGTGCCACCTGGAAAATTAAGGTTTGAATCTTTGGACTTACTGGAAACTTCCGCGTCAAAATATCGATGCTCACGCGCAAAAAACTCTTCCTGGGCTCTGGCCGCAAGCATAAGAGCCTTGGCAGCCTGCTCACTCATGCGACGCTCACGGTATGAGTCTATCATCAAAAAGTATATTACCGAAAGTATCGCAATAATCACTATGGCTGAAACCATTTCAAATAAAGCGAAACCTGACTGATCTTTTCTCAAATTCATCAAAATCAAACTCCCGGAATATTCATCTCTTCTACCCTGGGTCGCTCCTCTTTTTCATCAGGGAAAAACGAGATTTTCAGGGCCGTTACCCTTTCTTACTGATTGACTCATATTCCAGGTCATCCCTGTTGTCAAGAATAATACTCCTTAAAATTATAAGGTTATTGACCCTATGTAAACTGTTTCCGATTTACCGGTCATAATGACTGAATTATTATTGCCTTTCCATAGTATGGATAATGGCCCGCCTAGAAGCTCAACGGTAGTTTCTCCTTTGGTGAAACCTTTGAGCACCGAAGCCACCGCAGAGGCGCAAGCGCCTGTGCCACAGGCAAATGTCTCACCGCTTCCTCTTTCCCACACCCTCATCAATAGCTTTCGAGGACCAAGGACTTTACAAAACTCCACGTTTGTCTTCGAAGGGAAGACCGGATGAGTTTCCAACAGTGGGCCATAGGTTCTGGCCAGATAATCCAGGTTGTCTTCGGCAAAGATTACACAATGAGGATTACCCATTGAAACCAGGTTGCAATAAAACTTGTGATGAGCGACTTCAACAGGATAATCGAGGATTGGCCCATTTCGATCACTTATATTCACCGGTATTTTATACGGATCAAAGATTGGAGCCCCCATATTGACCTTTACCCGGTCTACTTTTCCATTATCTCCTATAATTAGACTGAGGGGCTTGATCCCCGCGCGAGTTTCAACCTTGAGATTTTTTTTTGAAGTCAGCGCATTGTCATAGACATATTTTCCCAGGCATCGAATACCATTCCCGCACATTTCCGCTATGGTTCCATCCGAATTTATGTAATCCATGAAAAAATCTGCTATATCGGAATTGCGAACAATAATAACCCCATCTGCGCCAATGCCTTCCCTGCGGTCGCATAATTTTGCCACCTGCTCAGGTGTCAACTCAACAGATCGTGTAAGGTCATGAAAAACAACGAAATCGTTTTTTGCCCCGTGCATCTTGTGGAATTCTACGTTCATTTCCCATCCCAAATTTGTGAAGATTTTCTTGATGTCTTTAACAAATTTTTAAAATCCTTGTCGCATAACAAAACAGTTTTCCCGGATTTCAATCTTCAGCTAAACAGACTGATTGCGTGCCGAGATCATTTTAGAGCCTTTTTATCGACAGATGATTTTTTTTTGGACATAATACAGGTTTAAAAATATTTCCAGATTAAATTTCGATGACGCCGAAAAACAATCCGAAAAAATGAAATACCTCACAATTATAATATTTTTCCTATTAATTTACTACGTCATTGGAGAATTTGTGATTAAGGACCGCAGTTCGGAAGGATTAACCAGCGCCGGCGAAAAATGGAGAGATTTGGGACGCCGAATTCATCAGTCAGTAGGAATCATTGCGATCCTGATGATTATAATCCTGGTTGCCAGGTTCATCTATCACACAATTGATTCCTACCGTTAATGGCTCAAGGCCAAAAGTTCACTAAAGCTCCTACATAGTTTCAATTGCGCAAGCCATCGAAACTCCGCCGCCTCCACAAAGAGTGGCCAATCCCAGGCTCTTGTTCCTCTTCTTCATGGCATAAATCAATGACACTATTAGTCTCGCGCCAGTGCAACCAACCGGATGTCCAAGTCCAATACCGGATCCGTTCACGTTGGTTATCTCACGGTTCAAGCCGAGCTCTTTTTCACATCCGAGGTACTGCGCTGCGAATGCCTCATTTAACTCGATGAGTTCAAAATCCTTTAGGCTCATGCCCGATTTTTTGAGGAGATGATGAACTGCGGGAACCGGACTCAATCCCATGATGCTCGGATCACACGCCCCCAAGCCTGATGCCTTGATTTTAGCCAAGGGTTTGAGCCCAAGCTCTTTGGCCTTGTCAAGACTCATCAGCACCAGGGCAGCAGATCCATCGTTGATTCCTGATGCGTTACCCGCCGTTACTGTGCCCGTTTTGGGAATAAACGCAGGCGACAGTCTAGCCAATGCTTCCATCGTGAGACCTGGTCTGAAATGCTCGTCCTTGTCAAAAATTTTGGGGTCACCCTTCTTTTGAGGCACACTTATTGGCACTATCTCATCCGCGAAGGAACCATCCTGAGTGGCTCTTTCAACATTGTTGTGGCTTCTCAGAGCTATCTCGTCCTGTTCCTGCCTGCTGATTCCCAGTTTTAGGGCTACGAACTCAGCAGTATGCCCCATGATATATGGTTTGCCTCTGAAGAATTCGACTGGACCATCACTGGGGTACGGCAGAATGTGAGACCCACAATGGAGGCCCACTGTCATTGCGTCAGTAATCGTATCATTGCCCATGCGCAGTCCCCACCTGGCCTTCTCAATCGTGTAAGGGACCCCGGACATGTGCTCTACACCACCGGCTAATATGATGTCAGCATCACCGGCTTTTATCATTGCAGCGCCAGAAAGAACCGCTTCCATGCCCGAAATGCATACCCTGTTTATCGTTACCGCCGGAATAGAATCTGGAATACCAGCTTTCAATGCCCCTATTCTGGTTACGTTCATCGCGTCTGTGGGATTCAGGCAACAGCCAAACCGCACATCGTCTATCTTGTCAGGTGAAATACCTGCGCGTTCAACCGCCGCTTTCATCGGAACGGACATTATGGTTGAAGCATGACTATCCCTTAATGTTCCGCCAAACGCCCCAATGGCTGTTCGGCAAGCAGACACTATCACTACCTCGGTCATATCTGAAAACTCCTCAGGATTTTAGGCTCTAAAAAAATAGGCTTGGGAGCGTACGCGCCCAAGCTGATCGAACTATTCGAACAGTTGATGATTTGTGAGTTACGAGCAGAGAAGCGCAGTCGCTAAAAAACCACGCCAGACAGACTCTAGTTAAACATCCTACACTTGGCTCGGCCGATTATTTTAATATAGCGGCCTCATCGATTGACATTTTCTTTTCAAACTCCTCCCAGAAATCCTCCTGAGACTTTCTCCAGTCGGAGCCGAACTTCTTGTTGAAAAGGGAACCAACGCTGTCGAGAGCTTTCTGCCATGCAGTGCTGTAATTGAGCTTCAACACGTCTTCAAGGAACGGCACTAACGAACCCAATTTTTCTTTGGGTAGATACGCTCGGGCTCCCAATTCGATGGATTTCTTCAGAGCCTCGGGCGTGAACGCATGCGCTGTGAGCATTACTGTCGGAAAACCGGCATTATGGGCGATCTGCAAGAGATCGAAACCACGAACACCCATGATATCCAATATGACTAGGTCATACGTGTAGGATACGAGATATTGCTGCGCTTTCTCAAACGTTGTAGCCCTGTGAAGGGTTACGTTTGCGGACTCAGAGAGTTCCTCTTCTATTATATCCAGAACGTCCTCTTCGTCATCTACCGCCAGAATAAGCTTGTCTTGTAGGATCTCAGAACCGGCCATTGGATAGTCCTTTTCTTGAGGGATCAGGTCAGGTCCAAATCCCTGAGCTGAATAGGTTTTTTATAACATGAACTGGTTTTTGATCAAGCTTCAGAAAGGTGGCCATCTCAATATTGAGCATCCACCGTAACTCCATAGCGATCACGGCCCCCACTTGATCTTCATCAAACTGTGACACGTATGCTTACTCATCTGAATGCGCGAAGTCAACTTTTTCAGTATGCTTTCGACTAATAGTGTCGACTGAAGCTCTTGACTAATGCAATTTTAATTAGGTACGCTGTTTTTGGCAAGTTCTACATGCATTCAACTGCCGGCTTTGCGTAAAAAGGTCTTTCGGTATATATTCGGAAACTAATTTTCTAACGGCCCTTTTTACTATTTGTCGTCGTATGAATTATTTTCATCGCCATCATCCAGCGCGCTGGAGTCAAAAAATTTTTTAGGGAATTCGAATGACGCTGAGAAAATACATTGTCGCCCCACCCATGAAAGGTGAATTGGAAAATCTCCGGCAAATAGCCAGTAACTTGTGGTTCTCCTGGAATATGGATGTGGTTGAGCTTTTTGATCACCTCGACGAAAAAATGTGGCGAAAATCTAACCACAACCCTCTGCAGACCCTAATCAGCCTCTCTAGCGCCAGGATTAGTGAGATTAAAACGGATGAGGGGTTTTTAGCTCACACTCAAAAACTTCATGAGAAATTCAAGAATTACGTTTCAAGCGCCAAGCGTTACGCATATCGGCTCGAACGCCCCCTCGATTTTACCATCGCTTACTATTCCCTCGAATTTGGGGTGACGGAATGTCTTCCCATCTATTCAGGTGGTCTAGGCCTGCTCGCCGGTGACCATCTCAAGTCAGCCAGCGACCTCAATGTTCCCCTGGTCGGTGTCGGCTTGATGTATCAGGAGGGTTATTTCCATCAAAAGCTTTCATCGGATGGATGGCAACAGGAAGTTTATCCCCGAACAGATTTTGATACCCTTCCCCTTGAAAAACAAACCGACTCTTCCGGCTCAACAATAATCTTATCAGTGGATTTGGCCGGCGAACCCCTATACTTCAGGATTCTAAAAATCAATATAGGAAGAATTCCACTGTATCTGCTTGACGCTGACATACCGGAAAATCCTCCCAGGATGCGAGCCGTGACTTCGCGTCTATACGGTGGCGACAATGAAATGAGAATCAAGCAGGAGATCCTCTTGGGTGTTGGAGGAAGCCGAGCTCTGCAAGCCTTGGGGATCGAACCGTCCGTATTCCACCTGAATGAGGGTCACGCCGCTTTCACACTCCTCGAGAGGGTCAGGCACTTTGTTGAAGAAAAGCATCTCACATTTACTGAAGCCAATTTAATGGTCAAGAGTCAGAGTATCCTCACGGTCCACACCCCCGTGCCTGCAGGAAATGATGTCTTTGATCGAGGATTGATGGAAAAATATTTCAAAAAGGAAGTTGAGCGTATTGGAGGTCAGTTCAATAAATTCCTCGAACTTGGCAGAAAAACTCCTAGTGACGCCACTGAAGAATTTTGGATGCCTGTTCTCGGTCTGAGATTATCCTCACGGGCTAATGGCGTTAGCAGGCTCCACGGTAGAGTCGCAAGAGACATGTGGAAAGATGTGTGGCCGCAGCTCGACATACATGATATCCCCATCGGATATGTTACCAATGGCGTGCATATTCCGTCCTATGTCTCCAGAGACCTCCTGAGAGTTTATGACCGCTATCTCGGCCCAGGATGGACAGAAGACCCTGATAATCAAAAAATCTGGCAGCGCGCTGAGACTATTCCTGATACGGAACTGTGGCGAACCAGGGAACGTTGCCGAACGAGATTGATGTACTTCGCCAGAAGACGACTCCTAACTCAATTGAGAAACAGAAACGCTACAGGACCTGAGCTTGAAGCTGCGGAAAAGGTTCTTGATCCGGAGGCTTTGACTATTTGTTTCGCTCGAAGATTTGCAACTTACAAACGAGCAACATTGTTGTTCAAGGATCCTGAAAGATTGGCCCGGATTTTGACAAAACCCGGAAAGCCGGTTCAACTAATCTTTTCGGGTAAGGCCCATCCTGCCGACGACGCAGGAAAACAGCTGATCAGATCGATCATACAAACCATCAAGAAGGAGCCTTTCAGGGATCGCATAGTTTTTATTGAAGACTATGACATCAATGTGGCGCGCTACCTTGTTCAAGGAGCTGACGTATGGCTCAACACGCCGCGCAGGCCTTTGGAAGCGTGTGGAACATCCGGAATGAAGGCTGCGGCCAATGGCGCTTTGAGCTTGAGTATTCTTGATGGCTGGTGGGATGAAGGATATCAGACTGACAATGGGTGGGCCATCGGTTCCGGTGAAGAATACGAAAATACTGAATATCAGGACGAAATTGAAAGCAGGGATCTCTATGACCTGCTTGAGCAGAGCGTTGTGCCCCTGTTTTACGAGCGCGGCATTGATGACATTCCCAGGGACTGGATCAGCATGATCAAACGCTCTATTACCTCAGTTTGTCCGATATTCAACTCACACAGAATGGTTTCAGATTACATCGAACAATCCTACGTTCCTTGCGCCACCACCTCGGAGGTCCTCAAAAAGAATGATTTCAGGCTGTTAAAGGAAATGAACGCGTGGAAAAAGCAGATAACCAAAGATTGGCCCGCCTTTAAGATTGTCGAGGTCAATGTTGGCGACCAGACCAATGTGACAATGGGACATCAGTTAGACATTTCTGTGACAATTGATACCGCCGGGCATAATCCAGACGAAATCAAAGTTGAAATATTACACGGACCCATCAATGCTTACGAGGAATTCAAGGTCAGACATGTAACCACTCTGGAAAATTTCAGACACGCGCAAGGGAGCGGAGCTTTCGTCTTCTCGGGAAAGCTTACGCTAATGTACTCAGGGCTTTACGGATATTTGGTCAGAGTTACCCCGTATACGCCGTTTCTTCCAGTGTCTGAATCATATGACTTGCTGTTACGAGGATGATTGAAAAATAATTTTTTCAGACACTTACTTTCGAGCTTGAGTTGTCAGTTTGATTATTGATCAATCGGTTTTTTTGAATTCTTCATTTAAGTCTTTTTTTAGGTCTGAAGAAAAGGGACATGACACAGTCCTCAAAGCCAAGGTTGTTGATTGTTGATGATGAAGCGGACATGCTTGGACTTCTCAAGCGTGCGCTCTCAGAGAGTCTTGATTGTGAAATCCAGACGGCCTCTAACGGTGTTGAAGCTTTAAAAGCGCTTGAGGGGACTCCATTCGATGTCGTGCTGGCGGACTTCCGAATGCCTGGTATGGATGGCATGGAATTTCTGGGACATGCAAAAAGAGACCGGCCAGATCTCACCGTGGTAATGGCCACCGCATACGGAAGCATAGATTTGGCTGTGCAGGCTATTAAAAAGGGAGCTTACGACTTCATCGCCAAACCTTTCGATATAGACAAGCTCATACTCCTAATGGAAAAGGCTCTGGAAAGAAGCCGCCTGGTGAGAGAAAACATAGAACTCCAGCGTCGAATAATGGAGCACCAGGGTTTTCAGGAAATGGTGGGAGTGAGCCCCAAAATAGGAAAAGTGTTCGAAACCATCCGACTGATAAGCAAGGCCGATGTCACTGTACTGCTCACCGGAGAATCCGGAACCGGCAAAGACATGGCAGCCAGAGCCATTCACAGTTATAGCGATCGGAAGGACCGTCCATTCATATCGGTCAATTGCCCCAACTTGCCAGAGAGCATCCTGGAAAGTGAGCTGTTCGGCTACCGCAAGGGCGCATTCACCCACGCCACCCAAGATAAAAAGGGCCTTTTCTTCGAAGCTCAAGGCGGAACTATTTACCTTGACGAAATCGGTGATATTTCCCCGACTCTCCAGACAAAACTTCTCAAGGTGCTACAGGATAAAGAGATTCGTCCATTGGGACAAACCTCCACATTAAAGATCGATGTGAGAATCATCGCATCCACGAATCAGGATCTTGAGGAAAGAATCAAGGAAAAACTCTTCAGGGAGGATCTGTATTACCGTTTGAGCGTTGTATCCCTCAAATTGCCACCACTCAGAGAGAGGCCAGAGGACATACCGTTACTGGTAGAACACTTCCTTGATCGATATTGTAAAGATTTCAAAAGGCCAAGAAAGATTGTTTCCGCTGCTCTGATGAGCCGCTTCATGTCACACCGTTGGAATGGAAATGTCAGGGAACTGGAGAATGTAGTGCGGCAATGTGTGCTATTGGCTCCAGGACAAGAAATAGGCGTGGAAGATTTGGATTGGACCTGCACGTCCGATCATGAACGCTCTGGGAAAAGCAAATTCCTGGGGATGAACTACAAAGAAGCTAAAAATAAAGCGCTTGAACAATTTCATGAAGATTATCTGATGGAAGCCCTTTCCAGGAACAATGGCAATATTACCAGAACAGCCAGGGAATGTGGGCTTGAAAGACAATCCTTACAGCAGGTTATTAAAAGATATGGAATAAAAACAGGTCAGGCTTCACCAACATCGGATTCCAGAGATATTATTTCCCTCTAGTCACGACTTGTACAATCGTATTTTGATAACGGCCTGATTCCCACCAGATTGTTGACAGAATTTAAAACTTGGTTTAGTGAAAACTAAATTTTTGATTTTAAACATTTCGTTAGAAGGGCATCCGCCTGTGCTGCGACATTTATTGCCTGCTCCCCGTGTCGGACCATCTGACAAGGCCGTCCATTCTGATGTCACAAGGGAAGCTTGGGAGACTCTAGAATATTTCGGGAATTCAAGATGATCAGGATTATTACATTTTTGGCTCTCTATAGCTACCTGACTCCTGAGCCGGTTTATGCACTGCAGAGCCATGGGGAGCCTGAGGGACTTTTCGCCCACCAGATTGCTCATATCCTTTTTTCCGTAAGCATGATCTTCCTGGCCTATTGGTTGAAATCCAATAACTTCACCAGAGAAAGAGGCTGGAGACTAATTCAGATTTCATGCATTCTTTTTTTCATCTGGAACCTTGTGGCTTTTTGCGGTCACTACGTTGAGGTTAAACTTCCATCAAAACTAATAGAGGGAACGGGAAGCGGTTGGGATCAAGCACTTTTATTGAGTGGCAGTCCCTATTCCCTTTACTACTATTTTCTTAAGATGGATCATCTCATCTGTGTGCCTGCCTTGGCATGTCTGTTTCTTGGCTTACGCAATCTTTACAAGAAAACCCTGATGAAAGTTGCAGCGGACAAATGACGGGTTACTATTCCCTGGCCCCCGTGTGGATTTCAGATGTGGTGGGTTCGGCTTTGATGCTCATCATTTCGTTTGGAGCCATCTATTACGCCCATCGTCTTAGAAATGCGGAGCCATCGAGTATCATCTGGATGTACCTTTTGGTGCTTTCTGCTGCCTTGGCCGGATTTTCCATTTCCAGGGCTGTGGCGCACTTAGCCAAGCATGCTATGCTAATGGCCGGCTACCCTCACATGTGGGAGTTTTTTCGCCCATACACGGGAGCCTTTAACTCTATCGCATTCATTGTGGTTGCTTCTGTAACATTCTTCTTTCCAAAAGTTCAAAAAATTAACTCCGAAATACTCAACGATAAAAGGGCTCTTGAACAGGCCACTAGAGATATCAAGGCCCTCAATCGCGACCTTGAGGCGCTCGTAGAACGGCGTACTCGACAATTGAGCGTGTCCGAAAGAAAATATCGGGGAATTTTTGAAGGCTCAATGGATACCATTTTTGTTCTCAATCAAAAGTTCATTTTCGAGGACATCAACCCTACGGGCCTTTCTTTGCTGGGATATGATTCACTAGAGGATTTCATCGGAAAAATTTCGCTGGCTGACATTTTTGTCTCGAACTCGGATCACACCCAATTTCTTGAAGATATTTCCCGATCAGGAGCCATCAAGGATATGGAGTGCCGGATTCGCAACAGTTCCGGGGCCGAGCTGGTCGTTTTGCTTAGTGTGACGGTAACAACCAAAGATTTGTCACGACGCACGAATTATGTGGGCATTGCCAAAGACATAACTGTTAGAAGACGTATGGAAAAACAATTGCACCAGGCGGATCGACTCGCCTCTCTAGGGCAAACAGCCGCAGGCGTGGCTCACGAACTCAATACTCCTTTAGGGATCATACTGGGTTATACTCAATTGCTCCTCAGGAATTGCCAGGAGTCTGATGCCCTGCACTCAGACCTCAAGATCATAGAAAAACAGACCAACAACTGTAAACGCATAGTTCAGGACCTTTTGAAATTTGCCCGTAATTCCGAAACAAAAAAATCCGATGTGGATTTGATAGAGTGTTTCAAAGAGGCTATCTCTCTGTTCGGTCATCAATTTGAAAAGGAAGGAGTTATCGTAGAAACGCGCTTCGAAAATAATCTGCCGAAAGTATTCGCCGACGGAGAAAAGCTCAAGCAAGTCCTCGTAAATCTACTGGTCAACGCCAAACAGGCTATTTCGGGAAATGGTTTGATTATAGTGACCATGAAACTCAATCCCGATCGGAGGGCCGTGATAGTTTCGATAAGTGACAACGGATGCGGAATGTCCACAGACACAGTGGAGAAAATCTTTGATCCTTTTTTCACCACTAAACCGGTCGGTGTAGGAACCGGTCTGGGTCTCTCCGTGAGTTACGGCATAATTCAAGCCCATGGTGGCGCCTTGGAAGTAGAAAGTGAAGAAGGCGTAGGATCAACTTTTCACATAACTCTACCGTTGACGGACCAGAATCATCAAAACATTTATCCAGATAACCCCCAATAAAGCCAAGGTCTTGTTCAAATCCAGATAAATAGTGCAATCGAGGGGGAAATTCAAATATGAGCGAGTAAATTACTGCGGCGTCTGCAGTATTTTTACTGCGGCGCCAGTTAGTCGTGACACTTTGTTCAAAAACCATTCCCTGACTGCCAGAAACCGTTCCCAATTGCTCTTGATGCAATAATTTTACTGCGCTTACATGTTTCTGAACGCAGATATAAAACGTTCAGGGGTGAAATGAATCGACCTAAACCCCGTTATATCAACAACTAATGGTCATTTATTCCCCTTGCCAATGGCTTGGCACAGAAATTGCCCCAACGTAGGGTTCAGTTCTTGGATCGATCGATCAATCCGGAGGTTTTCTTGATGGCGCATGTGATAGTTCTGGATGACGAGCCAGACGCCTGCAACCTTGTGAAGAGAATAGCGGAAGGAATGAATCACAAGGCCGTGGCTTTCGAGGACGAAAATGAGGCCATCAGCTATTGCGGTTCCAACGAGGTTGATCTGGCCATACTCGATCTGAAACTCAGGAAAATGACGGGCCTGGATGTCTTTGAGAAGTTAAAGGAATTCAATCCTCGGATCAAGGCGCTCTTGCTCACGGGATACCCAACCATGGAAACGGCAAAAAGAGCGTTAGGGCTTGGTGTGCATGCTTATCTGACCAAGCCAATAGATGTTGACGACCTGGAAAACAAGATTACGTCTGCCTTGGAGAAAACCGAGAACGACTCCAAGGAAAAACTCAACATTGAATAAACTTGTGGCGGTTTTAACCGGGCCTTTGTTAACGGCCTTTATTTCCAGAAAATTGCGACTGATTACATCAACAGGATACTGGACGTTCATAATTTGTAGGGCCATTGATAATCGGTTTCGTGAAAAGGTTTCACAAAAAAACAGGCCCTAGATTTTGTTCATCATAGAAGTCGATCAACAACTTTTCTTTTGAAAAGTTTCAGAATGCATAGAGGAGGAATAGATGAATAGGAAGTTATTGTTGTTTTTTGGTGTAGCTTTAGTGGCGGTCATGGCCACGACTTTCGTTGTTTCTGATCTGGCCTATGCCGGTCCGTTGGACGACGCTATTGCGAAGACGCCGCAGGGCACAGGTCCAGGGCAAATAGATCCGAAGGCTCAGCCCGGGTTCATGGGCATTCCCGGTGGTCCCCAGGTTTTTTGGCTTTGGGGTATTCTTTGGGGGATATGGGTTGGATGGATATTCTCATCTGTCGGCGCATTCGGTGGAATCATGGCCGGTGTAGGACATATTTCCGTTTTTGGCCTGGGCGATTACGCCAAAACATTCAGGGAAACCAACCCTGGTCTGAACAAGCTTCTAACAGACTCAATCCGAGTATCTAACCAGTATCTAGTCGGATTATCCGCCCTGATATCATCCATCACCTACTTGCGCATGGGCCGCCTGGTTATGCCCCTTGGCCTTTGTCTGGCCATTGGTGGCATTCTTGGAGCCTACCTCATTCCGGTGCTTACAGCCGGAAAGATCAACCTGAGCATGTATATCGGCTATTTCGGTATTGTGGTTTTTGCGGTAGCCGGTGTGCTCCTTTACGAGACCACTCCAGCGGGCCAGGCAAGCAAGAAGGCTGCTAAAGCTGCTTCTAAAGCTTTTGAAGACGCTAACATCTCCAAGAAAGCCGGCAATGCTACAGACGCTTCTCAGGCCGGCGTCAAGGTCAAGAGCTGGGGACTTACAAGGATAACCTTTACATTCTACGGTGTGGAATTTGGCTTCAATCCCATTTGGCCCTTGTTAGGTGGTTTCGTCATAGCGGCCATTTCGGCGTTTATCGGTGTCGGCGGTGGTTTTCTCTACGTTCCATTTTTAACGTCGGTCGCAGGACTGCCGATGTTCATCGTTGCGGGAACTTCTGCCTTGGCGGTTCTCGTGAGCATGATTACATCGATCTTCACGTTCATGTTTATAAAGAGTGTTCCGGTTGATTTTACGCTTATCGGAACAGAGTTGATAGGAATTTTCATCGGATCCATCCTGGGGCCTGTCACTTCCAAGTATATACCGGAAGTGTGGCTCAAACGCTTGTTTGTAGTACTTGCAGTCTATGTCGGCATTAAGTATGTGTCCAGGGGCTTCCTGGGTTATTCGATCATCCCATAAACGGGATCAACGATTTTCATCTGTGGGCCGGCATGTTAATCACTGTCGGCCCTATTCTTAACGCCCATGGAAATGAACCCCGTCTTTATCTTTATTGATCCGTTCCTGATCTGGTTCTACAGATTAACGGGACACGCCTTTGCTAACTTCATCATCGGAACTACGGTGTTGTGTTTTTTCGCCGTTCTGATTGGAGAATTTTGTGTTTCTCTGGCGTTTTTGGCAGCGAGAAAGAAAATAGATAAGACATCAAAAGAGGTTGTTCACTATCAGAATCTGTCTATGAAGGCTATCGCATCGGGGGACAAGGCTTCTTACAAGGCTGCAAACAGGATGGCAAATGATGCTTTTGGTAAGTCTTTTTTTCTCCAGATATCCTTATCAGGGGCATATTTGTGGCCCGCTTTTTTTGCCATTGCGTGGATGCAGCCAAGATTCGGGGACGTCGAATTTCAGACTCCTTTTGAAGGGCTCTCTTTAGGCTATCTGTTCTTTTTTATAATAATCTATATAGTGGTGTGTGTAATTTTCAGAAAGATCAAATACAGACTTCCTTATTTCAGAAACATAAAAGCAATCCTCGATACATACGAGAAGAGCGTCACTCAGCTCAAGACACCGGCTGACTATATCGAAGAGGTAAAAAAATAGTAACGGCTCCTGAAACTAATTGGCGCAAGGTATATTCGACTGGATTGAACGGTAACTTTGCTTGTCATGGAATGAATTCACGAAGAAATCAGCAAATAATCGAATTATCGAAGTAATGAGAGGGATAACAAATGTCCGAGAGTTCTAAGCGTGTTGTTTACAGTGTTTGTAACATGTGCACGGTTCGTTGCCCAATTGAAGTTGAGGTGGAAAACGGCGCAGTCAAACACATTTGGGGAAACCCACATCTTTTCGGTGGGCGATATTTGTGCCCCCGTGGAGCGGCGGGCAAGGCTTTTGAGAATGACACGGAGCGTTTGCAGTACCCGATGATGCGGGAAGGTGAGCGCGGTTCCGGCCGTTGGAGAAGGGTTTCCTGGGAAGAGGCCCTTGACTACACAGCCGACAATCTGAAAAAAGTCATCGAGAAGTATGGCCCGGAAAGTATCGTATTAGGCGATCGCGGTGGCGCCTTTACCGACATGCAGAAGGCTTTTCTCAAGGCCCTGGGCTCTCCCAACTACTTCAATCACCACGGCTCGTGCTCAAATAGCGTTCATAATGCGCACAATGCGATTGCCGGACATAGAAGAAATACCGTCTCTTATGACTGGAAAAATTGCGAATACGCCATTCTGTTTGGAAGGAACATCCTCGAATCGATCGGCACCAAGGAAGCAAAGGATTTCATCGACGCTTTAGAGCGGGGCATGAAGTTTGTTCATGTCGATGTGCGCTGGAATTATACTGCCGCAAAAGCCGACAAATTCCTCATGATCAAGCCCGGTGGGGATTACGCCCTTGTGCTTGCGATCATAAATGTCCTTATCAACGAAAAGCTTTATGACGCGGAGTTCGTGAATCGCTGGGTATTGGGATTTGACGAGCTTGCCCGTTACATTCAGCCCTACACTCCGGAATGGGCCGCAGCCGAAATAGGTGTTTTGGCCAAGGACATCTATGAAATCGCCCGTGATCTGGCCAAAGCTAAACCGGCAGTTATTCTGAACCAGGGTTGGATGACTGCCTGGACGGAAAATGACTACTATATCCGTCGCGGCATTTACATGCTTTATGGCTTGCTCGGAGCCTATGAATCCAAAGGTGGCCTCCTCTTCAACAAGAACGAAGTGGACGCCGGCTTCAAAGCTTTAAAGAAATGTGTGGATGGAATACCCAAGGTTGAAAAGAAACGCTTTGATGGTATCGGCACAAAATACAAACACCTGTCCGGTGACTACGGCCTGGCGCAGATGCTCCCGTATGCGATCCTCAACGAGGATCCTTATCCTGTAAAGGCATATATCAACTACAGGTTCGATCCTCTCTCGTCTTTTCCTGATCCCGTGGCCTTTGCGGACGCTTTGAAGAAACTTGACTTCCTTGTCACCATAGACGTGAACTATAGCCACACCGGATGGATTTCGGACATAGTGCTGCCTGAATGCACATATCTCGAAAGAACCGACCCAGTGATCGTCAAATCAGGCCCCAAGCCCGCTCTGTGGATGCGCAGAAAAGCGGTTGAACCGAAATTTGATTCAAAACCGCGATTCTGGATACTAAAACAGTTGGCAGACAGACTCGGCATCGGTCACTATTTCCCCTATGAGACCGTAGAAGATCTGATTGAATTTCAGCTCAAAGATATGGGATTCCACATGTCTGATTTCGATGCGAAGGGCTTCATTCCCCTGTCCAAAGATCAGATCACTTGGGATAGAAAAGATGGTCTAAAATTCAAGACTCCTTCCAAAAAACTCGAATTTGTCTCAAGCATGCTCGAAGATAATGGTATCCCCTCATTTCCGCCATATGAAGGGGCGGCGGAGCCCCCGGAGGGACATTTCAGGCTAGTGACCGGTAAAATCGCCATTCATACACAGGGAACATCACTGAATAATCCGCTCCTCAACGAGTTGCAGTGGCAGAACTGTCTGTGGATCAACACTGCGGAAGCCAAAAAGCTCGGCATAAATGACCGGGATGAAATTGAAGTGTCCGTAAACGGTGTGGTTCAAAAAGGCAGGGCCAAGACCACGGACCTGATTCATCCAACGACTGTGTATACCCACCATGGTTTCGGCAGGGAGATCCCATTACAGACAAGGGCTTATAAGAAAGGTATGAGGGATAACACTCTCATGACCGGTTTGCTCAGGGTTGCGATTGGCGGAAACTGCCCCATCACGGATTGCTTTGTCAAGGTTGCGAAGGCCAAATAAGAGGTTGAGTGGGATTAATCCAACTCTTCACAATAGTTAGAGTATCTAAAGATATGGAGTTTGTTCGATGAGCGATTACTATATATATCAGGATCAGCTAAGGTGCATAGGCTGCAGGGCGTGCGAGCTTCACTGCAAGACCAAGAACGATGTCCCTGTAGGCCCAAGTTTTTGCAAGATCATCCCCGTAGGGCCGTACATGCAGGCAGGAGCCCCTCGTATTCAATTCATTTTCATGCCATGTTTCCATTGCGAGAACCCATGGTGTGTTTCCGCCTGCCCAACCGGAGCAATGCAGAAACGACCCGAGGACGGTATAGTCTTCGTGGATCAGTCCTTGTGCATTGGCTGCAAGGCCTGTATTACCGCCTGTCCATGGGCCGCTCCTCAGTGGAACAAGGAAAACGGAAGAGTTTTCAAATGTGATTATTGCAAGGACCGCCTGGATGAGGGACTTGAGCCGGCTTGTGTTACAGGCTGCACCACAGGCGCCCTGAAGTGGGTTAGCCCTGCTGAGGCCTCCGGTTTCCAAAGGGAAAAGTTCGCCAAAATTATTGCGAAAAACAGCCCTAACACTTAACTTAAGGTTAAGATAAAATGTTTCCGACCTTCGGGTCGGCTCAAGACAGTAAAATAGCCGGGATCCTGAGATTTGATCTCGATCCCGGCCCACTTTTGACAATACTCCACAGGAGCAAGAAATGTTAGGAAATCCGCTGTTTCCTCCAGGACCGGCGGCGGACAAGGATCATATCGTCTATGCTGATGACGGCCTCAAGAGAGAAACCTCCGCTCCGTGTCAGCTAAATTGTCCCGCCGGAATTGATATTCCCTCCTATGTTGCTCTTATCGGTCAGGGTCGTTACAAGGAAGCAATTGACATCATTCGTGAGGACAACCCGTTCCCATGGGTTTGCGGACTGATTTGTCCGAACCCATGCGAGCACTGGTGCCAGAGGCGTTACCTGGACAAGGCCATCTGTATCAAGGACCTTAAAGGGTTCGCTGCAAAAATGGTCAATCAAAATGGTCCGGGATACACCATTCCCACTCCGAAAAACGACTATTCCCAGAAAGTAGCCATTATCGGATCTGGCCCTGCCGGATTGACTGCCGCTTACTTTCTGGCATGGGAAGGCTATAAGGTCACGGTTTTCGAGGCAATGCATGAACCCGGTGGGCTTATGATCACCGGCATACCGGAGTTCCGCCTCCCAAGGGATTTTGTTCGACGGGAAATCGAATACATCAAGGATATGGGCGTAGATATCAAATGCAATATGCCCATTGGTAAGGAAATCTCTCTGGATGACCTCAGAAAAGACGGCTTCGAAGCGTTCTTTCTGGGTATCGGAGCCTGGGAAGGCCTAAAACTTGGCATAGAGGGTGAAGAATCCTATCCCCAGGTCATTAGCGCTCTTAATTTTCTCAAGGACGTGTCCTTTGGCCAGAAAATCAAGCCCGCAAATAGTGTTGCAATAGTTGGCGGCGGTAACGCCGCTATTGACGCTGCCAGGACATGCGTCCGGCTCGGTTCGACATCGGTAAGTATAGTCTATCGCCGGACACGTTCGGAAATGCCCGCCCACTTTGAAGAAATCATCCAGATGGCTGAAGAAGGTATTCATGTTCATCAGTTAACCATCCCCTCCAAAATTCTTGGAAGTTACGGGAAAATTGATTTCCTGGAATGTGTAATGGCTACTCTTGGTGAGCCTGATGAGAGCGGCAGAAGGCGCCCTGAGCCTATTGCGGGATCAGAATACAAAATGCCCGTTGGGGCAATCATCGCCGCTATCGGTCAAAAGCCGGATATTCGAAATTTTCCGGGACTGGGGATCGATTCACTGGAACTGACAAGAAAAGAAACCATTAAGGTTCGAAATCAAAACCAGCAGACCAATGTCCCTGATGTGTTCGCAGGCGGAGACGCCGTCACCGGCCCTGCTACGGTTATCCAGGCCGTAGGCGCCGGCAAGCGGGCTGCTCTTGCAATCAACGCTTACCTCCAAGGGCGCAAAATGCCCGAACGCGCCGTGCCGCGGCCCAGGGCTATGGTGGCCCCGATTATCTTGGATTATCACCAGAAGAGCTTCATACAGCGACAGGAGATACCCATAATAGACCTGGATCATCGTATGAGGACATTCGATCAGGTAGAACTAGGGCTGGATGAAATCGCCGCCAAACAGGAAGCCAAACGCTGCATGCGCTGCGATATCTGTGAACGCTGCGGCAAATGTGTTGAAGTTTGCCGGGACCGCCTGGGAGTTTCAGCTATTCGTTTCTATCACGCCGGTGAAAATTCGCTCATACTTAAAGATTACGTGCATGGCCTCCCCAAATGTATCGGCTGCGGATCATGCGTCAACATCTGCCCAACAGGCGCCCTCCAGCTCGAAGACAGAGACGGAGAACGCGTCCTCATGATGAGCGGAACGGTCATCAACCGTATCAAGCTTGAAGCTTGCGACGGTTGCGGCATACATTACGTTACCAAGGTTATGGTAAGACACATTGAAAAACTGACCGGAGCTTCGGAAGAAGCTTTTGAACTCAGGCTCTGCCCGGAATGCAAGAGAGTAGCCCAGGCGGCCAGAATACTAGGAAGAAAACCGGATTTCACTGAGGTGCTTAGAAGAAGAGCTACGTACTGCATCGAACCCCAAAAACAAGTGGCGTCTTAAGTCGCATCATCTAACACGCGGCCCCTGACTATCCATAAATCGTGCAGAGGGCCGCGTCCGCTTCTCTCCCCATCTCAGACCGGCTGATTGTCATGCATATTTAAAGTGGCACTTTAAATTTGCATTGAAATAGATGATGGCGTGTATTATCATCCGTTTATGGAATATATCCCCCGTCAGATAGAAGACTCGCTTTCCAAATGCCTGGAAACTTTTTCCAGCGTTGTTGTTACAGGACCACGTCAATCCGGAAAATCAACTTTACTCATTCATATGCTACCCGATTACCGGTACATAACACTTGACGATCCTGTAACAAGGGAAAGGGCTCTTT
>CALGLN010000054.1 GCA_937930835.1 uncultured Desulfomonile sp. | reverse complement strand
CGCCGGTCATCGGGCAAGATTCGGTTTCTTCAACTAAGAGATGGGACAGGAACCATTCAGTGCGTTGTTCTCAAGAACGAGACATCTCCGGAGGTCTTTGACCTTGCTGACCGAATTCCGTATGAGTCTTCAGTAAGTATAACGGGACTTGTCAAAGAGGAACCACGTTCCCCGATCGGCTACGAAATCCTTGTCAAAGACATGGAATTGATTTCGGAAGCGATGCCCTACCCTATCTCAAACAAGGAGCATGGCGTTGGATTCCTGATGGACCACAGGCATTTGTGGCTAAGGTCCTCACGTCAGACCGCGATTCTGAAGATCAGATCGGAATTAACAAGATCTGCACGAGCATATTTCGATGAACTGGGCTTTGTGTCTGTAGAGGCTCCTGTGCTCACACCTACGGCCTGTGAAGGCACAACATCATTGTTCCAGGTTGGCTATTTCGATCGTCGGGCATACCTCACTCAATCCGGACAGTTGTACGGCGAAGCCGCAGCAATGGCCCTCGGGAAAATATATGTTTATGGTCCAACATTCAGGGCTGAAAAATCAAAAACCAGGCGCCACTTGACCGAATTCTGGATGATCGAGCCCGAGGTTGCGTTTTGTGAACTCTCAGGTGTAATCGAACTAGCAGAAGGACTAATCTGCAAAATAGTTAGCGATGTTCTTGATAAATGTAGCGATCACCTCAAAGTGATCGAACGGGATTTGACCCCACTAGAGAACATTGCGCCTCCATTCCCGAGGATAACGTATTCTGATGCTATCAATCTTCTCAAGTCAAAAGGTGTGGAGGTTCAATGGGGTGATGACCTCGGAGCTGACGAAGAAACTATCTTGTCAGAACAATTCGATAAGCCTGTTTTCGTGACGCATTATCCCTCTGAAATAAAAGCCTTTTATATGAAGCGAGCGCCTCATAACGACAAACTTGCGCTGGCAGTTGACCTTCTCGCCCCTGAAGGATATGGGGAAATAATCGGTGGCGGTCAAAGAGAGGATTCACTTACCGAACTAGAGAAGCGAATCGCCGAGCATGAGCTACCAAGAGAGCCTTTGGAGTGGTATCTTGATCTGAGGCGATATGGGTCAGTCCCGCATGGCGGGTTCGGCATGGGAATAGAGAGAGCTCTTACTTGGATCTGTGGTATCCACCATGTCAGGGAGACAATTCCCTTCCCAAGGCTAATGGATCGGATTTATCCTTAGACAGGATAAAACTATCAGGTGCGTTTTTTCTTCCCCATAAACAAAAGCCCGCGGGCAAAGCTCAAGCGGGCAAAAAGGTCCACAACTATATCATATAGATCGGAAGGACAAGCCTAAACCATTTCACTGAGGCTCTTGAAACGCGAATTTTGGGGGCTGCCGACTAAGTTCAGAGCTACTTAGGCCCCAAAATCATGTTCATGGATCGACCTTCGAACTTCGCTGGTTGTTCGACAATAGCTTCCTCGCCAATCATTTCCATCATTTTTCCAAAGAGGGCCTTGGCAAGTTCTGAGTGAGTGATCTCACGCCCTCGAAAAACAATTGAAATCTTGACCTTGCAATCATCGGCCAAGAATCTCTTAACCTGTTTGACTTTGTGAATCAGGTCGTGTTCTTCGGTCTTAGGTCGAAGCTTCACTTCCTTGAGCACAACAGTAGCCTGTTTCTTCTTTCGTTCATGTTCTTTCTTGCTCTCTTCGAACCTGAACTTCCCATAATCCATAATCTTGCACACAGGTGGGTCACTGTTTGGCGCAACCTCAACAAGATCTAGCCCATATTCATCGGCTTTTCTCAAAGCAGTGGTTAGATCGATGATTCCCAGTTGTTCGCCTTCCGGCGCTATAACACGAACCTGAGGCGCGCGTATTTTCTGGTTAACCCTGACCTTGGGTTCCGAAACTGCGGAAGTCCTTGGTCTACCTTTCATGAAACAAGCCCCCTTAGGAAATGGTTAATAGATTTCATCATTTTATTAAAAACTAAGACCTTGCCTTTACTTCTGCGTCGAATTGTCTGACAAACTCATCAACTGTCATGGAAACAGTAGCTTCCTGACCGCGTTTCCTAACACCTATCTTGTTCTGTTCTATTTCTTTGTCACCAATGATTAGCATGTATGGTACTTTTTGATTTCTAGCTTCACGAATTTTGAAACCGATTTTTTCATTTCGATCGTCTAACTCGACTCTCACATCATGATTCCGCAATTGCTGCTTGAGTTTCAAAGCATAATCGTGATGTCTGTCAGTTATAGTCATGACTATGGCTTGCACGGGAGAAAGCCACAGGGGAAAAGCCCCAGCGTAATGCTCTATCAGAACTCCAAGGAAACGTTCAATAGACCCCAGGACGACCCGGTGAATCATTACCGGCCTCTTACGTTCCCCGTCCTTGTCCACATAGGTCAATCCGAATCTCTCAGGGAGGGTGAAATCACACTGAATTGTTGCGCACTGCCAGGATCTGGACAAGGCGTCTTTCAGCTTGATGTCAATCTTTGGGCCGTAAAAGGCCCCGTCTCCCTCATTTATCTCATGATCAACCTTAAGTTGCTCGAGCGCATTCTTGAGGGCATTTGTCGCTCTTTCCCAATCCTCATCAGTTCCTATGGATTTCTCCGGTCTTGTTGATAGCTCCATGGTGTATTCAAAACCGAATATCCCCATAACATCCCGTACAAAATTGATGATGCCGAGTATTTCATCATTTAGCTGTTCGGGGGTGCAAAGTATGTGAGCGTCGTCCTGAGTAAACTGACGAACTCTGGATAGGCCGTGTAGCACTCCGCTTTTTTCATGACGATGTACTACGCCAAGTTCAAAATACCTTATCGGTAGATCACGGTAGGAGTGAATCCTCGATTTGTATATCAGCATGTGAGCCAGACAGTTCATCGGCTTTATGCCATAGTCGATCTCATCCACACGCGTGAAATACATGTTTTCCCGGTAATTGTCGAAGTGCCCTGATTTCTCCCAAAGATCTCTCTTGAGTATTTGAGGGCCAACCGCGAGTTGATACCCCCGTTTAAGATGCTCCCTACGTTCAAAATCCTCAACGAGATACCTCAACAAAGCTCCCTTTGGGTGCCAGATGACCATTCCCGGTCCCGCCTCGTCTAAAATGGAGAAAAGGTCCAGTTCCTTGCCGAGCTTTCTGTGATCACGCTTCTTGGCCTCCTCGATCAGTTCGAGGTGTCTTTTGAGTTTTTCTTTCGAAGGAAACGCCGTGCCATAAATTCGTTGCAACATTCGGTTGCGTTCATCACCACGCCAATAGGCCCCAGCGACTTTCATCAGCTTGAAGGCTCTAACAAAGCCTGAGTTCGGTATATGAGGGCCACGACACAGATCGGTAAATTCGCCCTGAGAATACAGACTGACCTCATCGCTATTTATCTCTTTGATGAGTTCAACTTTGTATGTTTCACCAGTTTCTTCGAAGTATCTTATCGCCGCATCCCTGGACATTACCTTTCGCCTGAAAGGAAGCCTGCTCTTGACGATCTCTTTCATCCTGTTTTCGATCTTTTCGAGATCTTCCGGTGTAAAAGGACGCGATGTATCGAAGTCGTAGTAAAATCCGTCCTCAATTGACGGACCAATAGTGACCTTCACTTCAGGAAAGAGTTCCTTAACGGCCTGCGCCATTATGTGGGCAGAGGAGTGCCGAAGAACGTCCAGGCCCTTAGCAGAATCCAAACTTAAGAAATCCAGGTCACCGGATTCCGTTAGAGGAACACTCAAATCAACAAGGCGCCCATTGATCTCAGCCGCAACTATGTCAGACTTGTTCTTGATGGAAAAAGAGTCAATGATATCGTTGGGCGTCGAACCTGCGGAATAGGTTGCAATTTGATCCTGAAATCGGATCTCTATGGAAGGTTTCATGCTAGGGTTTTCTTACAGTTCAGGGAGGGTACGGACCAAATCCGGCTGAAATTCATAGATTGCGTCTTCCTCCTCTAATTTTAGAATTATTAATTCAATAAACATAAAAAATGGTAGGCGCGTGGGGATTTGAACCCCAGACCCTCACCGCGTCAAGGTGATGCTCTCCCCCTGAGCTACGCGCCTGCAGTTATCCTTAACGATTAACCGCTATTTCAGAAGTTGTCAAGAAAAATTAGATTTTTGGAATTAGCGCATCGAATACCGTTGTGGCTGTTTCTGAGCGTTTGAAGGACTACATGTCTTCTGATCCACAAGTAACTTCTGAATCATGGCTTGAGCTGAACCCGAATCCCATTTTGCGGCGCCAACAGTGTAACCAATGGCGGTACCACGGCAATCGATAATGTATGTTGTTGGGAATCCCGGAACCTCCAGAAGCGCCTCTTGATGAGGATTGATGAGAAACGCCGTTCTTTTTCCCGACATGTTGACTACCTTGAGACTGTATCCACGCCCACCATCAAAAACTACGGGAAAAGGCAACTTGTTCGAAGCCGCATAACGAGATATAGCATCCGGTGGGTCAATAAGATTAACGCCAACAATCTCCAAACCAGAAGCGCCATAAGTCTTTTTTAAACGCTCCAAAAGGGGCTCCTCCATTCGGCAAGCAGGACATTGTATCGACCAGAAATGCAAAAGTACCACTTTTCCCCTGAGATCTTTGATGGACATCGCCTGACCCGACGAGCTCGCAAATACCATGTCACTTACCGGATGAGGTTTGGGAAACATGAAGATATTGGAGCTAGAAAGGTTGTCAGCGAAAGACATTCCTGATACTGGAAAGAGCGCCAAAGAAAAGATGAAGAAAAATAATACCCTTGACAAGACTGACTTCATTCGTCCTCCGAGCCGCCTAGCGGCAAATATATTTAAATATACGCATTATAATATATTGTCTTGTTTGTCAACCTTTTTTGTAGAAATACTGACGTCCAACAGTTTGTTCACAAGTTAATTCGTGTTATTATGCTTGGATGACCGACTATTTAGTTGTTCAGGGATCATTAGTCGTTGTATGCCGCAAGGGTGTTTTGATAACTGGCAAACCCGGTTGTGGCAAGTCAATGGCGATAATCAACCTAGCTCTGACTGGTTCTGAGGTTGTTTGCGACGAACTCGTAAAGATTCACAGGTCGAAGGATAATGTGATAATCGGTGAACCGGTGAAGTCCCCAGCGATGATTGAGGTGAGGGGGCTTGGGATTTTCAGACTGGATGATCTGTTTCCCGGTGCTATCAGGCAGAGTTCCGTGATAGATTTTGCAGTGGAGCTAGACACATATGATGCAAGTCGTGATCTGGGGCGTACAGAAGCAGATTTTTTTCAAACTGACTTCTTAGGGGTTATGATACCTCACTTCAGGGCTCCGGTAGCTCATGGGGTGAATACACATGTCCTGATTGAGGTAATCGCCAGGGCGTACAGCCAGAATGGATTAAAGCAGAATTGAGCGCTAGAAAAATAGTGGTTATAACCGGGCTTTCCGGATCTGGTAAATCCACAGCGGCCAAGACATTGGAAGATGTCGGTTTTTTCTGTGTAGACAACCTGCCGGTGGACCTAGTGCCAAAACTTATAGAAATGGTCGAGGCAGGTGGTTCGGAGTTAAGTAGATTAGCCTTGGTCATCGATCTGAGACAGAGGAAGTTTTTCCCAAAATACACTGCTATACTTAATTCGCTGGAGCTTCACGACACCTCGCTTGAAATTCTTTTTTTGGATGCCCGAGACGACGTATTGATTCGCCGTTACAGTGAAACTCGACGACAGCATCCATTGGCGCCAAGTGGAAGCCTGATTGACGGAATAAAACGGGAAAGGGAAGAGCTTCAGGAAATCAAGCGCATCGCGGATCGCGTCATAGACACATCAGACATTACAGTGCACCAACTGCGCGATGAAATTAAGAAGCTTTATGCGCCGCCCCACGCAGATAGCCTCAAGATAGTGATCAACTCATTTGGTTTTGGGAAAGGATTGCCGTTGGAATCTGACATGGTTATTGACGTTAGATTTCTTCCAAATCCATATTTTGAGGAAACGTTGAAATTTCAGACCGGTCTGGATGACCAGGTGAGGCAGTGGGTGCTATCGAAAGACACTACTGCGAAGTTCCTGAAAAAGCTTGAAGATCTTCTCCAATTTCTTTTACCTCTTTACATTAGAGAAGGTAAGCAATATTTTACAGTCTCAATTGGGTGCACCGGAGGCAGACATAGATCAGTGGTGATTGCTCAGCACATTGCAAAGAGACTTTCGGTGATGGGATATTCGGGTGTTCAGGTTAGACACAGAGAGTTAGAGACCTGAAATTTTCTAAAGCATCATTTCACAGTTCATTTTTATTGGTCCCTACATCAGCCATGGGTTGAAATGGAAGAGCTAATTCAAGCGGTTTAGAAATGGATGTCACAAAAATGGTCGGTATTTTGATATTAACTCATGGTGAATTGAGCTTGAAGTTCTTGGAAACCGCTCGTTTAATCGGTCTTCATTCCGAAGAGCAGACTCTAGCCATGTCTGTTGACCCAACAGCGACTCCTGAATCGGTGCGTGACCAATTAGCCAAGACAATTTCTAAACTTAACAGGGGTAATGGGGTTCTAATATTGACAGACCTATTCGGCGGAACGCCGACGAACCTTTCATTGTCATTTCTGGATGAAGGGAAAGTTGAGGTTGTCACTGGATTGAACCTTCCGATGTTGATCAAATCAATAAATTCTAGAAATGACCACGACCTGACATCTTTGGCCAAGCTTGCTTGCGACGCTGGCAAGGAGAATATTTTTAGGGCTGGAGAGATCTTGAGGCAAAGACGGCCTCGAAGTGGCCCTTCCTAAAATAGACGGTGTTTCTCCTCGTGGTCGAAATAAGAAGTGATTATGCCTATAGTGCTTGTTAGAGTTGACGATAGACTTGTTCATGGACAAATCCTTGAAGGCTGGTTACCTTCAACTCGTGCTGAGGAACTTCTAATCGCAAATGATGCTCTAGCCCAGGATGAACTGCAGAAGATGATCATGGAATCAGCTATACCATACTCTGTAAGCCTTATAGTTGATTCTGTCGAAAAGATCGCTTCCATACTTCTTGATGACAGATTCAGTGAAAGACGAAGAATGGTCATTGTAGACAGCCCCATTGACGCATTGCGTTTAATAAAGGCTGGTGTCGATTTTGAGCTTCTCAATCTTGGTAATTTAGCTGAGCCGGAATATAAGGCGTGCCTCAGCAGAACAATTTCAGTTGGTGAAGAGTGCTTAATGGCCCTCCAGGAAATCCTGGAGGAAGGAATTAAAATTAATATTCAGAGCGTGCCGTTTGAAAAGGCAGTTGAATTGAACAGCATAAGTTAGAAAACTGGAGCTTTTAGACCTATAGAATTTGGCGAACCTGAATTAGAATTGTCTATTCGTGTCTGTCATTGACAATCTCCCGATAATATCCACTGTTAATTGAAGACAAAATCGATATCGTTTCTTCGAGGTCAGCGAATTGTTCGAGGCTTTACTCTCAGGATTAATCGCGGGTTTTTTATGGCTGGACAGGTATCAGCTTTTTCAGCTCTTGCTGTCTCGTCCGATAATTTGTGCGCCTATTACTGGTCTGATCCTGGGAAATCTCGCAGCGGGATGCACGGTGGGACTTATGTACGAACTCCTGTGGTTACGACGTCCTCCAGTTGGGGGTTACATCGCCCCTGACACTACCCTTGCCTCAATTTCAGCCACAACGATTGCGATATTGTTGATTGGAAACACTCCGGTTGGAGTTCTTTCATCATCCTGCCTGGCTTTCGTCACTACATATCCCTTAACTATTGTAGCATCGCGTTATGACATCGCCTTCAGGATAATATTGGGCAAATTGGCCATATTGGCTGAGAATGCCATAATCAGGAATGGAGATCAGTCCGTAATTTCTTACATGTTGACTGGACTGGTGTTGGCTTTTCTGAGCGCTTTTTTCCTGGTTGTTTTTTATGTATTAGCAGGTTTTCACGCGTTATCCTGGCTCATTAAGAATCCTTTACACAATTATTTCAATTCCTTGGAAATTGGCTTCTACGTAATCTTGGTAATATCAATAGCCGATTTAATCGGAGCTTTTGCAGACCGTTTTCAAACCACGATTTTTGTCATGGGGCTAGCGCTTACCATGACAATATGTTACGCCTTAAACTTGATTTGAGCTTTCCCTTAGCCTTATCCGATCATAACGTCCCCGATCACCGCCCCCTACTGACTTCACAATGTCTTGAATACCAAGCTCTGTTTGATCATAATAAACCCATGAGTATTCGAGAAAATGATAACATTCTCTGTCTGGACGATCTGATTGAATCAGTAATGGAACCTTCAGATTTAGATGATGTCATGAATGTGGAACGATTTAGCTTCAACCCTCCGTGGACCAGGACCATGTTTTTGGACGAACTGTCGAACTCGCATTCATATTGCCTAACTTACCGTCATTCTGATCAGTTGGTTGCCTTCATGTGCTTCTGGATAATCCTGGATGAGGCTCACTTGCTAAACATTGCGGTTTCACCAAATTGTCGGGGCCGGGGAATCGGAACCCATATGATCAAAAGACTAATTGACATTTGCAAAAAGAAAGAAGCCCACCGAATAATTCTCGACGTAGCCCGCCGAAACCAGGCAGCTCGCACACTTTACAGAAAAGCAGGCTTCAACTCTATAGGATTTAGAAAACGTTATTACTCGTCAATTGAAGATGATGCCATCGTCATGGAAAAATGGATAGGTAATAATCTTAAAAAATTATCACCATAATAGTGTATTACATTGAATATGAATGATATTGCTTACAAATAATACTTAAACCACATTATCTATCTATTAACTTACCCATATTATAGATCAACAGAAATAACATCAGTTATATAACTAACAACATTAATAAAACATATAACCTTACCGAATCCAATTATTTTTTTAGTAAGTATCAAAATAAATATTGAATTTACAGTAAATAATAAATATAAGCTCATCCATCGATGGAATTGAACCATCAAATACTTGAGATATGGATAATTAATATGAACTCGTTTGTCGCCAGGTTAATCATCTTGATCATGATTTTAGTGGTTGGGGCTTCTTGTTCAACCCTTACTACCGGTAGCGCAGTGAAGGCGGGTTTTGAATCAGAGGAGGAGAGTTGGCTATCACGAAAGATTCCCGGGGTGAAGGCCTTATCTAACATGATCCCCCCTCCAACTGACGCCCGTTTGAAATGGGATCAATATAATAAAGACAAACAGAAAGACCCTTCAAAGGTTGACGGTTTTTAATTTAAGAGTGATCCAACCTCATCAACAAGCCGCATTCGGCTTTGGAGATTTTAAACTCCAAGGGGATGGAAGTGATGACTATTCGGTTAATTATTTGTCATAACTGACACAATTAGAAGTACTCCATTAATGAGATAGAAGAGCCTGACCTTCCCTCCCCTATCATGCAATTCACGCCAGTCTTTAGATTCGCAAATCATGATATCTACTTTGCGTGCCAGAAAGATTGTTAGCACGCATGAATATGCCAGCGGCGAGACCATTCCTGATATCGTTAATATCAGGATTGAGAAAATAGCGCTTGAATAAAAGAATCTTACCCCCCAAATGGCCCTCTCTTGACCCAACCTTGCCGAGACAGTCAGCTTTCCGATGGCTAGGTCGTCTTCAATGTCTGGCAGTGATTGATAGTAGAGAATAAAAGCCACCATGATACCGATAGGAACCGAGACGAAAAAGTCTGTGGAGCTGAAAGATCCGGTGAGCGCGGCGGAAGTTCCAGCAACCATTATCGGCCCCATGTTTATCGCTACAAAGATCTCTCCTAGACCGTGATAACCGTATCTCACAGGCGGAGCAGTGTAAAAAAGGCTGGAGAAAAATGAAAAAAGCATCAACGGGATCAGGGCCAGAACCCCGGAAACCCAAACAATCCAGGCTCCACACATGAGCGCCATTGTGTAAAACATCACCATGGCGTTGCGGATCTGTGCAGGAAATAGCTTACCCTGCTGAATTACTCTACTGCCCCCTATGGATTCGCCGGAATCGGCTCCGGCGTAGTGATCAAAATAGTCATTGGCCAAATTAGTGCATAAGTGTACCAGAAACGAGGCAAACACTACCACTAACCATCTGAAAGGTCTCCATGAGGCATGTGAAGCCGCCAAGACTAGACCAAGAGTCATAGGGATCATCGTGGCGACAAAAAATGGGACTCTGCTTGCCTGAATCCAGGCTTTTAACTGTTCGCTTGTCATGGGATTCGACCTTCATGAAGATAGGTCAAACCGAAAGTCAGTGGAAAAGTTTCTATTGAATTCAATCCAGCCTGTTCGAAGAGACCTGTTAGTTGGGCTGGACTGAGAAAGTCCTGTATGGAATCCGGCAAGTATTTATAAGCCTTGGCATTCCCGGATATCATCGTTCCTAGCAGTGGTATCATCTTGTTGAGATACCATGTAAAAAACCTTCTGAGCTTCAAATTTTCTGGGAAGGTCATTTCCAGTACTATCAGTTTGCCACCGGGCTTGATAACTCTACTTATTTCTCTTATTGCAGCCAATCGATCGGGAATGTTCCGTAGGCCGAAGGCTATCGTTGCGCTATCAAATTCATTGCTCGCAAACGGAAGTCTGGTCGCGTCACCGGCCACGTAATGAACGCGGGACATCAAATTCTTGTTTGCTGTCTTAATCTCGGCGACTCTCATCATTTTTTCTACGAAATCCGCTCCGGTGACTTCGGCGCAAACTCTCTGCTCTGCAATTTCTATGGCGAGATCTCCGGTTCCCGTAGCGACGTCTAAAATTCTCCTTGCATCTACAGGCAATCTCTTTACAGCAAACCTGCGCCACGCGACATCACGCCTTCCGGACATGATCCTGTTGAGTAAATCGTAATGAGGAGTTATGGTGTTGAATATTGTTTTAACCGCGCTAATGCGCTCGTCGGGGCTCCATGATTTGAGCGGTCTGGGCTTCAGAGTTGGTTCCATCTGCAATACACTCTTTCCAAAATGTCGAAAGTTTCGTACAGGACTACGCCCATCAAAGCCAATACGGTTATTCCAGCGTAAATTTGGGGCACGTCAGCCCTCCCCCATGCGTCAAGGATGTAAAAGCCTATCCCATATCGAGCTCCGATAGACTCGACAAAAAACAAAACCGCCACCACGGTTCCGGTGGCTATCCTCAGTGCCGTGAAAACAGATGGTAGCGTCGATGGCCAAATGACATGAACGAAAAGGTCCCAACGATTGCCACCCAGACTCTTTAGCGAATATTTTGCGGCTTTACTCACCGCTCTGGCAGAATCTCGAGCTGTTATCAGAAGTTGGAA
The DNA here is from genome assembly GCA_937930835.1 of uncultured Desulfomonile sp. Classification (GTDB taxonomy): domain Bacteria; phylum Desulfobacterota; class Desulfomonilia; order Desulfomonilales; family Desulfomonilaceae; genus CAITZA01. Next base: position 26,543 of record CALGLN010000054.1, on the reverse strand, counting down.
AAACATAATCAGTGATAACAACATGATCTTGCTTAGATCTCCGATGCCGAAAATAAGCAGGACAAGAGGAAGAAACACTATTTTAGGCACGGGATAGGTAAGGTATATCAGAGGTTTCGCGATCCTATCGGCCCTTCTGCTAGATCCAAGGTACAAACCAAGTGGAATGGCCGTGACAAAAGATATGACCAAGGCGCAGAAAATACGGAAAGATGATGCTTCGACATGTTTCCAAAAACGTTGACTCTGCGATTCTATCAACAGTTTTTCTAAAGTAGCCAGCGGCGTGGCAACGACATTCGGTCCCGCCATCATCGCTCCAAATTGCCAAAAACACAGTAATAATGTCACAGCGAGTATGTAACCGGATTTATTACTCATGCTACAGACTCGAGCTGTGTCCGAACTTGGGAACACTTTTCGTAAAAGTACGGGGTTCCAAAATATTCTGGGGCACAAGCCTCATGGTTTTCGATGACGCTCAATATTCTGCCGGGAGTTCCTCCCATGACCAGTATGGTCTGCCCCAACCTTACCGCCTCCTGGATGTTGTGCGTCACAAGAGCCATGCTGAACCGCCTCTGTCGCCAGAGCTTCTCAGACAGTTCCTGGAGTCGCTCCCTATTGAGAGTATCAAGAGCTGCAAAGGGCTCGTCTAGCAACAACAGTGTGGGGTTAAGGACCAGGGCACGCGCCAGAGCCACCCTCTGTTTCTGACCACCGGAAAGTTGTTGAGGATAGGCGTCTAGCTTGTCAGATATATCAAGCTCGTTGAGCAATTCCATTATTTCTGACCAGTCAATTGTCTCCCTTCTGATTTTAAGCCCCAACTCGATGTTGGATCTCACGCTTTTCCATGGAAATAACCCGTAGTCCTGAAGAACCAGAGCTATCTCTCGTGGTGGCTGAGCAAGTGGCGTCGACTTGAACAGCAGTTTACCACTGTCAGGTTTTTCCAATCCTGCCAACAACAGGAGCAACGTTGATTTTCCACATCCGGAAGGGCCTACCAATGCAATTGTCTGTGCGCCCCCGATGACGATATCAACACGGCCCAGAGCCCTTATCAAACCCTGTTCAGTTGAATAACTTTTCGTTAGTCCCGTCCCACGTATTAGTTCAGGGGATGAATTTTGTATTAACGATGTTTTCATAGAGAATTTCTGATTTAATTATTCCCCGCCTGTGAAGCCACTTCGATACGTTCTGTAAACAGTCCCTATCTGGGGCTTCAAGAACGCCAAATTTGGGAGGAGGATATGTATCTTTGAGGTTTGGTGGAAGACGGTTCTTTTCGACCATAACTGATCTGACACTGTTCGGATCAAGCGCGATAACTTCATTGGCCTTGTTAACTGCAGTTAGGAAACGTCTTATGGCGTCGGGTTGTAATTCCGCGAATTTCTGAGAGAATACGATAACAGTTTGAGTTTCACCTAAACCAGAATCATCGGCTAAGATTTTGGCCCCTTTGTCTACAGCAGCGCTAACAAGTGGTTCCGGAAGAGCTGCCACCTCTACACTTCCAGAAACTAGCATCTGAAAACGCAATCCGATATTTTTGGACTCAATGTAGACAATCTTGTTAACTGGTAAACCCGAATCAATTAGAAGCCTTTCAGTAGCGTAATCTACCACTGAATTGGACGAGATGGCTACAGGAGTATCCCCTAGCTCTTTCGCATTATTATAGTTTGATCCGGGTTTGGCCATGATCGCAAACATCCTTCGGTCAGAGCGGGTATCGTAATTCTTGGCTACCATAACAATTTCCTGACCATTACCCTTCATGGCCAGTGGAGTGACCAGATCTGCGAAACAACCATCCAGACTACCCGCCGCTAGCGCTATGTCTTTTTCAGCTGCGGTGTTAAACTGAATTACCTCCACCTCAAGTCCCTCTTTTGAGAACAAGCCTCGATCATCAGCCACATAAATGGGTAATGATTGAAGAGCAGGGATGGATCCAAATCTTATCTTAATCTGATCAGCAAAAACCAGATCCCTCAAAGGAAAAGCAACCCATATAAGAGATATGGCCAAAAAGACTATTGATCTAAAATGAAGTTTCACCGATCGGCCTCCAATAGATTCGTGATCCAGATCTATGATTGATGCGCAGCAAAAACGTCGCTACAAGAATTTAGGGTCATAACATAACTTTTCTGACCATTCCGGAACTTAACTGTTTTTGACCAAGCCATATTTTACGAAATCCACAGTGACTCCTATCCATTCATCCAAGGTAAGAGAGTTACCTCGATAAAGACCTTTTTCCCCTGACAAGTGATCCAGGTAATATGACCTCAACATCGTCTCCAAGAGAGAATAAAGTAGAAATGACATTTTGTCTAAATCGAGGTCATCCCTCAGTTCACCTTTGTTCTGAGCCTCGACCATGAGATCTCGAAGAAAACCTTCCCCACGACCACGTAGCTCAAGAATGCGTCCAGGGCCAAAAGGCGAATCTCCAGATTGCAAGAGTTGAAAGTAGATTCTTGAAAGGGTCGGCCTAGTATCTATAAAATCAAAACCAGACCTAATAAGCCGATCCAGTCTCTCGAAAAAACTCACGTCTTCTGTGTCTTCTCGGACTTTCTTAAGGTAAATTTTAACTTGATCCGCCGCTAACTGAACAAGATCATCAAAAAGATTGCGTTTGGTTGAAAAATATTGAAACAAGCTGCCCTTGCTGATACCAGCGTTTTTTACAATATTATTTACTGAAGCTTTTCTGTAGCCATTTTCTGCAAATTCTTCAGCAGCGGCGTTGAAAATTCGTTTTCTTTTTTCTGGATTCAGGTTCTGGAAAAGTCGAGATGTGGGATTCTTGAACATCATTTCGGGATCATGTTTCAAAGGATTACAGCGAGCATGGAATTGACCATACGGTCAGTATAAACATCCGTTACAAACTTGGCAAACTATTTTGACTTCGTGACCCATTCTTGACCTAGCGGTTGATTCCTGTTAGAAAAATTCTCACAAACATTCAATTAATGCTCTGTTATGACTTACACTTGTTTTTGAGGAATTCTAATGCAGCTTAGGCGATTGATAGTCAAACCTGATCTTCCCGATGAACTGCAATCATTAAAAATTATCGGTATGAACATGTGGTTCACGTGGAATCCGGAGGTTAGCCGACTCTTCCAGGCCTTAAACCCTGAACTGTGGGAAAGTTGCTCACACAACCCGATAGTATTGTTATCTAATCTCACCGAGGAACGTAAGCGCGAAATTTTGGAAGATTCGGTGTTGATCGATCAAATCCGCCGGATAGAAAGATCTTTCGATGATTACGTTAGCAATATAGAAAATTATTCGTTTAACTTAGAGAGGCCTATCGATTATCGAATAGCTTATTTCAGCATGGAATACGGCTTAGGGGAATGTCTTCCCATTTATTCGGGCGGATTAGGGGTCCTGGCCGGTGACCATCTCAAGAGCGCATCCAACTTATGCTTTCCGCTCATTGGAATGGGTCTGCTATACCAGAAGGGGTATTTCAAACAATACCTAAACATAGATGGTTGGCAACAAGAATCGTATCCGGAGAATGACTTTTACAACATGCCGGTATGGCCTGTCATGGATGGAACAGGTAAACAGGCTGCTTTCGAAATTGAGATCGAGAACGTCACAACTAAGATTCTTGTGTGGAAAGTACAGGTTGGCAGGATACCGCTATATTTGCTCGATTCGTCGGATCCATCTAATCCTGAACATATTAGAAAAATTACGGCTGAACTTTATGGTGGTGATCTTGAGACACGTATTCAGCAAGAAATAGTGCTGGGAATTGGTGGGGCGAAAGCGTTGCATCTTCTGGGTCTGTGGCCTTTTGTTTATCATCTGAACGAAGGACATGCCGCATTTGCAGCCCTCGAACGCATCCGCCAGACCATGGTAACATACAAGACGCCATTTGATGCGGCCATGGAGTCAGTAGCGGCCAGCACAGTATTTACAACTCATACTCCTGTTCCAGCAGGAATTGACCTTTTTCCTCCCGAACTGGTTGACAAGTATTTCAGACGGTATTTAGCCTCCATGGGATTGAACGTTAAGGATCTAATGGACTTGGGTCGTTCAAATCCGGAAGACAGGTCAGAGCCGCTTTCTATGGCTGTGCTTGCAATGAGATTGTCTCGAGGGGTCAACGCTGTGAGCAAACTTCACAGTGAAGTTTCCAAGAAAATGTGGCGCTCATTATGGCCGCATGTAGACGAAGAAGATGTTCCAATCGGGTATGTCACAAATGGTGTCCATATACCATCCTACATATCCAAGGAACTGTCTGACCTGTTCGACAGGTACTTGGGTGAGGGATGGGTGGAAGAGCCGGACAATACCAAGATATGGTCTCGGGTTTACAACATCCCTCACGAGCAATTGTGGGGAGTTCATGAAACCAGGCGTGAAAGGTTAGTGAGTTTTTGCCGAAGGCGCCTGGTGCGGCAAATGCGAACCAGTGGTGGGTCAACGCTTGATAAGAAACGAGCACGTGAGTTCCTTAACCCAGAAGCGCTTACCATAGGCTTCGCCAGAAGGTTTGCTCCCTACAAGAGGGCTGCTCTGATCCTATCAGATCCTGAACGTTTGCTAAGGCTTATGTCCGATAAACGTCGACCAGTTCAGTTTATTTTTGCCGGGAAAGCCCACCCACGTGACTTGATGGGTAAGGAAATCATCAAGAAGGTCGTGCACTTGTCCAGGCAGGAAGGATTCAGACGGAATCTTGTATTTATTGAAGATTACGACATCAATGTGGCTCGATATCTTATCCAGGGATGCGATGTGTGGCTTAACAATCCGCGTCGGCTTCGAGAGGCATGTGGGACATCTGGAATGAAAGCAGCCGCCAATGGTGTGCTCAATATGAGTATACTGGATGGATGGTGGCCTGAGGCTTACGATGGAACCAATGGCTGGGCCATTGGAGAGGAACAAGACTATGTTGACCCAGATTACCAGGATCAACTAGAGGCCCAGGAGATCTATGAATTACTCGAACAAAAAGTAGTGCCGACTTTTTTTGATCGTGGTCCGGATGGTCTCCCACATAATTGGATCGAAATGATGAAAAACAGTATGGCAAAAGTATCAGGATATTTTAATTCACACCGTATGATAGAACAATACATGGAGGAATATTACGTCCAGGCCGGGCTTGCTCATCAAATCCTAGGTGAAAACAGACAGGCCAGGGCAATAGAGCTGAGAGACTGGAAACAGAGAATGAGATCGTTATGGAAAGACATCAGGGTCGTAGATGTCAGCTTGCCTCACGGAGATAGGGTCTCTTTGGGTGAGACTATTGAAGTTCAGGCGCAAATCGATCTCGGGCAGATAAGGAACGAAGAAGTTGTGGTTGATCTTTGTTACGGAGTGGTTGGGACTGGAAACCTTTCGGAGACCATGCTGACACGCAACATCATAGCCATGGTAAACGATGGATTGGAGTCTGAACTCTGGCGTTTTAAGGCCAATGTATCTTGTGACGAAACCGGAATATACGCATATAAGGTCAGGGTGACCCCATTTCATCCGTATCTGTTTAATCCACTTTCCATGGGTCTTGTGACGTGGGGATAAGCCTCGCAAACCATCAACGAGGTCTGAGGCAATGACTATTCCTAAGAGAATGTTGGGCAAAACCGGAGAAGAGGTGACTATCCTCGGCCTTGGTGGTGAAGGCATTCTACGGACATTTGACTATGATAAGGATGCATATCGATTAGTGAATAGAGCTATTGACCTGGGAATCAATTATTTCGAATCAGCCCGCGCGTACTCTGGAAGTGAATATTATTATGGCATTTCTTTGCGCCACAGACGCAATGACATCTTCCTGACTAGCAAATCTCACGCACGCGACAAGCAGGGCGCATTGGCTCATTTGGTAGAGACCCTGAAGAGCATGAATACGGATCATTTGGACCTATGGCAGGTTCATGATGTTCGCACAAGTCAGGATGTAGACATGATTTTTGGTCCGGGTGGAGCGATAGAAGCATTTGTCTGGGCTAAACAAAACGGATTGACACGCTACATCGGAGTTACTGGACATCACGATCCCGAAATATTGAAACAATGTATGTCCATCTTTGATTTCGATACCGCGTTAATTCCTGTAAATCCGGCTGAGCCATGTCACCACAGTTTCATGGATACTGTTCTTCCTGATGCGCTGAACAGGAACATGGGAGTGATAGGAATGAAAGTCTATTTCAGAGGATTAGCTCAAAAGATACCATGGTTTGACACTATGGACCCGTTTTTCAGGTATTCCCTGTCACAACCCATATCTACCGCAGTGATAGGTTGCGATAGCATCAAGCATCTCGAAAACAACGTGGAGATAGCGTCCAAGTTCACTCCCATGACCGATGAGGAAGTGAAGTCTCTCGTGGAAGCAGTTAGACCTTTTGCAAGAAATTTGATGTACTACAAGCCGTGACTGGACTGTTATGAAAACCGCAAGAACGTGTATTTCTAACAACAGCATTATTCTTAATTAAAAGTAAACAAACTTGGACATTTTTAGGAGACCTAACGTGCCTTCATTGGATGGACTTAAAGTTATTGATTTGAGCCGATTGCTGCCTGGTCCTTTTTGCACTTCTATTTTAGCGGATCATGGCGCTGAGGTCATAGTTGTGGAAGGACCACGTTTCAGGGAAAGTGATGTATTGGGAATTGTTCCGATGACACGGCGAAACAAGAAACATGTATCGATAGACCTGTCGATGGATTCAGGCAGAGAAGTATTTGGCAGATTGGTGAGAGATGCGGATGTGATGATTGAGGGTTTTCGTCCCGGTGTCGCTAAGAAACTCGGTGTAGGATATGATGACATAAGACTGATAAACCCCCAAATAGTTTACTGTTCCCTTACGGGTTATGGACAAGATGGGCCATTGGCTGACAAGGCCGGTCATGACATGAATTACATGGGCGCTTCTGGTCTGCTGGATCTGGTTCGAGACGCCAACGGTTTTCCAATCACACCTAATTTTCAGATGGCTGATTTGTCCGGAAGTCTTTTTGCAGCAATTGGTATACTGTCCGCTCTGATTTCCAGACAAAAAACCGGCAAAGGTCAGTATGTAGACGCATCCATGACGGATGGTCTTGTATCGCTGTTGGCTGTTCCACTGTCGTTCGCATTCTCAGGTAATAATCTTCCTGGAAGAATATCCAATGATTCTACAAATTGGTATCCATGCTATCGCATATACAAAACAAAAGATGATCGGCATTTGACTGTTGGGCCTTTGGAGCCACATCTGTGGACAAGCTTGGTTCAAAAGCTCGGACGCCACGATTTGACCTCAAAACAGTATGATCCCGAAAGTAGTGAAGAAAGCGCCCGTGAATTGCAAGACATCTTTAGTAAAAAAACATTGAAGGAATGGCTGGATTTTCTGGATGATCCAAATGACTGTGTTGCTCCCGTCAATTATGTTTCCGAACTCCCTCTTTACGATCATTTCATCGAGAGGCAGACTATCAGAAGAAACAGCCAGGGGATTTACGAGCCGGGTATTGTCCCGAAGCTGTCAGAAACTCCGGGTATCATACGGTTGGAAGCATATGAATTTGGTCAACACACCAGAGAAGTTCTCCGTTCTTTGGGGTATGAGCAAAACAAAATTGACGAGCTGAATTCGATCGGCGCCATTTGGGCACGTGAAACTAGCTGATGACTCAAATAGTTATTGGTCATGCAAATTTTTTGCAGTTTCGGTAAATGCTCCTTTTAGTATTTTACCTTCACTAGAGATAACCCAGTCAAAAATGTCGGACTCCTGCAATTCAACCGGACATCCCATGTAGAGATCAGTCCTCATGATCGGGGCGTTCTCCAAGCGGCCACTAATACGATCATTCTCCCACTCCGCCAAGGATACCCACATCCATTCGAACTTCCCTTCAGACGCAGGAAAACCCACCTTAACCGCATGAACATGAGATTCGTCACAGGCGTAATTTATAAAACTATTTTTGAAATCTTCGAGTGTTTCTTTTGCCTTCATGTGCGCTTCAACAATCCGCCCGCGGGCTTCATCGTATGAAGAGCTATTATTGCCCCAACGAGCCTTGCTGATGGCGGAACGATTACCTGAAACCCGAAATGAATCCGCATCAGGAATAACTCCTGATTCAACGAGCTTTAGTGATTCTATAAGACCCTGCCCCCCATGAATGTCCGATCCCCTAGTGTAGGGTTTCAAGAGAAAAACACCATCTGGGAAATGTCCTTCCTCATCTGCTCGCCTGAATTCGTAACCAACAGCAATGGCGCCTGCCCATGTTGAAAATTCACCGTTTGTATTTCGATTGATTCCCCTGCCAGTGATAAGCTCAATGGCCGCCAGCTCCAACAGGCGCCTGCCCTGTTTATTGTAACTGGCTGGAATACCCTCTATCTCGAGATCAGGAAGCCCAAACTTCAGCATTCCATGAGTGTGCATCCAAATTACGCCGTTTTCATCAAGCATATCCAGATGCAAGTGATCTATCAGAACATCCCTGAACGGCTTTTTAGTAAATTCGATCCAGGAATCCATACCCCAAAGCGTGTGTGAAATGGCGTCTTGAACCAGTCCCCGAGTTAAGTTGCGCAAACCCTCAACAAAACCCACTATGAACTTCAGACTCTCACTGCTCCATGTCGAAGAAGGAGTCAATTCCATCCGGACTATCATCTGGGAACTCCTAAGAGCCTCAAGGTCAGCATCGGTGAAATTGCGCGCATTGAGTTTGATTAGTTCTTCCGGATAATTAAAAAGCTCGCGCGCCTCCGATCGCAAAATGTACTCAATATTGAGATCATTAGAAGCTATAAGTGATTCGAGCAGTTTGAAGGCGCGAGCCCTGGCTGGCATCGAGGAAATAACCGTCCCGAAACTGCGTTTAACATCGTCCCATTTCGGTATTTCAGACTCAGGGCTATATATCCAGTATTCCACCTTGGGCGATACACTTAAATTGGCTCCAGTATCAGGGTGACTATCTAGGGATCCCGAATTCTCAGACGATTCTTCAGATGTTTCTAAAGATAGCGATACGGAGTCCGTCCCAGCGCTAAAGAGATTCTTAGCCCTCTCGGCCAAAGACTTGATGCTCTCTTTTCCCGAACCTCCGAAGAAGCGCTTTATATTGACTTTTTCTTTAAGCTTCGCCCCCAAATTGGCGCCAGCGATCTTGGTCATCTGTCTTTTCAACTGCTTGGCGGCAGCCGAGGTGGTGTCAATTATCGGGTAGGCCTTCAACAAATCGTTGGCGGCGTCAGTCTCGTCCAGATTAAACAGCGCAAAGGCTGTACGCGCTATGTCATCACTGGACGCCTCTCCGTTTTCAATGAGCTGAAAACCTATTGATTGAGCCTCTTCGAATCTTTCCAAACCTATGAATGTTTCCAGAAAAAGCTTGTCAATTTCAACATCCTGGAGATCCTGCTGCTTGGCATGAATCAAAAACTCTTCAGCCTTTTTGAAATCTCCAAGTTTGGTGTATCCTACACCTAACGCCTTATAGCTCGACTCAAAGGGACCATATCGGCGCACCAGTGATTCCAAAGCGTGGGCAACCTCTTTGGCAATCAATCCACCATTAAGAATCCTACTGGAAAAGGCAGACATTTTATGACGAGCTTCATCAGGAACATGATCAGGATTGCATGGCCCCCATTGCTTGGGAACACGTGCGCTGCAATGAGGACAGTTGAGAAAATCATCAGATATAGATAAAAACCTCTCTTCAGAGAGACTTTGGAGGTAACCACATTCAGGGCATCTGACCTGGACCATTATCAGCTCCTCATCAGCGCTTTTATTCCATTAGATACGACATATTGACTCTAATGGCAACAAACAACTTTCATATATCCGTTTAAATGTCAAGAAAAACTGTAATTAATGGTCAGACAAATCAGACAAGACTCAGAGGAAATACATCACGATGTGCGGAATAGCTGGAATAGTAGATTTTGAGAACACCGAATCATTTGATGCGGTTGAGGCCATGACAAGCAGGTTGATCCATCGTGGTCCTGACATGGGAGCGACTCATTTTTTCCAGAATTGCGCCCTGGGCCACAGGAGGCTGTCAATACTCGATTTATCTGATTCGGCGATACAACCCATGGTGTCAGCGGATGGTCAGACAGCCATTGTATTCAATGGAGAAATATATAATTTCAAGTCTCTCCGGAGCAAGCTTGAAAGCAAGGGGTATCGGTTTAAGACGTCATCAGACACAGAGGTAGCGCTTTATGCGTTTAAGGAGTTTGGTGAGGAGATGATTGAAATGCTCAACGGCATGTTTAGCTTGGCAATATGGAACAACCCTGGTCAAAGTTTGCTGTTGGCTCGCGATCGCTTGGGCAAGAAGCCGCTTTATTACTGCATTTCAGACACGCGTTTGAGTTTTGCCTCTGAACTCTATTCTTTGATGGCCGACCCATCAGTTCCGAGGGATGTCAACAGTCAAGCTTTGTTTGAATATTTCATGTACGATTTCATTCCAGCGCCCCATAGCGTTTTTAGATACGTTGTGAAGCTTCCTGCCGCCCATAAGGCTGTTTTCTCTAGATCCGGGCTGCGGGTGGAGCCTTATTGGAGAGTTCCAGGACCGGAGGGCGCCACTGATTATGATAAGAAGGTCGAAGAGCTTCGGGAATTAATCCGTGACGCCACCCAACTGCGCATGGTTTCCGATGTTCCACTCGGAGCTTTTCTCAGTGGTGGTTTGGATTCTTCTCTTGTTACAGCGTTGATGAAATCTGACAAGAACCAGCAGGTCAAGACTTTTAGCATGTCATTTCCTAAGACCAGCCACGACGAGTCCAAGTGGTCCAGGCTTGCCGCCAAAGCATTTAATACCGATCATACGGAGAGCGCGGTTACCTACAATATTGAAGAGATATTCCCGAAATTAGCCTATCATTTCGGCGAACCCTTTGGGGATTCATCAGCCCTACCAACATGGATATTGAGCCAGAAGACCAGGGAAAAGGTTACAGTTGCCTTATCAGGCGATGGGGGAGATGAACTTTTTGGAGGTTATGAAAGGTATCTGGCACGAAAGATCCAAACCGTTTACGAAGCTTGTCCTCAGCCCATAAGGCGCCTAGTCGTCGAACCTCTCGTGAGAAGAGCTCCTGAAACAACGAACTATTACGGAACCAGCTTGATGAAAAAACTCAAATTATTCGTCAATGCCTCTGAAAGAATGAGAAACGAGCCTCTTGCGCTAATTCCCAGGACTTTTTCCAAGGAGGAAGTCCATCAACTTACTGGTTTTGATTACGATCTTGAGACTGATCCAGTAATTGAGACAGCCCGCGCCTACCTAAATTTGGGGCCTGTTCAGTCAATGATGTTCACGGATTTGCGGACTTATCTAGGAGAAGACATTCTCACCAAGGTTGATCGAATGAGCATGGCGCATTCGCTAGAAGTGAGATCGCCATTGCTCGATTATCGAGTTGTCGAGATGGCGTGTAGACTTCCCCTGAGTTACAAGATTTCTGGAATGACAGGCAAGAGAATACTCAAAGATGTCGCCAGCGGTTTGGTTCCGAAAAGTATAATAAAAAGATCAAAGTATGGTTTTCAAGTTCCATTAGGTGAATGGTTCCGCAAAGATTTGCGTCAATGGGCAGGCCGAAAACTTTTCGAGAGACGGCACAGCGGATTTAATACTGATTTTATCAAACAGATATGGACTCAGCATCTCCTGGGAAAACAGGACAACACTTTTAAGATATGGCTTTTATTAATTTACATGGATTGGGAATCATCGATCTTGTTCAGTTCTTGAAAACGAATTGTTCTTTGTCGTGACGTCTTGGAATTAGCTTTGTTCATGACCTAAACCACAATGTTCGGCAGGTTGATGTTTTCTGTCGGATGTTTTGGCTTTGGATCGTTTGACTTAATTTCGGTATTGATTTATAGGGAGCGAGGTCCTGAGCTGAGGACCGGAGGTCTGAATGGATTCCAACAAAGAAAATCCGCCAGTTAAAAAAGGCAAGTCTCGTATTTTTTATGCTGTAATGTCCCTGATACTTCCGGGACTGGGGCAGATGGCGCGTGGCAGGATCTTCGCCGGACTATTGTTCTTGCTGGTAGCAATTGTCTACATCACACCTCTTTTCGTCACGCAGAATGATCAGTATGATGTCCAGACACCATCATTACTGGTAGCAGTGGGTGTGTGGATATGTTCTGCTCTGGATGCCTTTCTAGCCAAGAGTTCGTTTTTAATTATGGCAATGTTGGTTTCATTGTTGTGTTTCGGATTAGGTTTCTTCGGATCCTATTTCATTCTGCCGTATTTGGACATCTAAACAGCAGATTCGAAACCAACAGGATGCTTTCTCAAATTTTTTTGGGACGATAATTCTAAAGCGTAAGAATTGAGAATGTCAAAACTCCTTGAAATCTCAGGATTAAAAACTGTTTTTGAGTCGGATCAGGGTGTGGCTGCGGCAGTCGATGGCCTAAATCTATCTATGAAAAAAGGCGAAATCCTAGGGCTCGTCGGCGAATCCGGCTGTGGTAAGAGTGTGACTGCTTTATCCATAATGAGGCTGATTCAGAGTCCGCCGGGGAGAATAGTTTCAGGTAAGGTGCTCTTCAATGGTGTGGATCTTCTAGAGTTGCCTGAGAGCGACATGAGATCCGTGCGGGGCAATGATATTTCGATGATATTTCAGGAGCCAATGACTTCGCTCAATCCGGTTTTTCGTGTCGAGGACCAAATTGGCGAAGTATTTTGTGTTCATAAAGGCATGAGCAAGGAGCAATCCAGAGATGCGGCTCTTGAAATGCTCAAGAAAGTGGGCATTCCTGCTCCTGAACAGAGAGCACGAAATTATCCTCACCAGTTAAGTGGAGGCATGCGTCAACGAGTTATGATAGCCATGGCATTAGCGTGCGATCCAGAACTGATGCTTGCCGATGAGCCTACAACAGCGTTGGATGTCACGATCCAGGCCCAAATACTTGATCTGATGAATGATATCCGTCAAAGACTTGGGACAGGTATTATTCTGATAACGCATGATCTTGGGGTTGTTGCTCAGACAGCCGACCGAGTGGCCGTAATGTATGCCGGATTAATAGTCGAAGAAGCGCCTGTCTGGGAACTTTTTGAAGAGCCGCTTCACCCCTATACAATCGGCCTGCTAAAATCTCTCCCCCATGCCAATCTGAATGACAGCGGATCATCGAGGCATAGGCTGCACGTGATACCCGGAAAAGTCCCAGACCTCAGAAAGCTTCCAAAAGGGTGTAGATTTCAGGATAGATGCCCTGAATTTGATTCAGTATGTCTTACAGACCCGGAATTGGAAACCAAAAGGCCAACCAGGCTTGTGCGTTGCTGGAAAAGATGACTATACTTTCATAAATGTGTTTTAGTTAACTGGAGGAATTATATATGGGCAACAACGGAAATGACAACATTTTTAGAATTTCCGAGACTAGCAGCTATGTAAAGCTTCGTTATCGGGTTAGGGTTGAGAATGGACCAATCCTAAAAGGCGCTGATGAACTAGAGGTCATGGATTTTGTAACAGGATTTAGACAAGTCATTCCAGGGCTGGAAAAACGATTGTTAGGGCATGTTGTAGGAGAGAATTTATCCTTTATCGTCCCAGCGGATGAAGCTTTTGGACAGCGTCGCGACGACTTTGTAGTCATAAAAGACAAAAAGGATTTTCATTTCCCAGAAGGCTATAAACCATATGCAGGAATGGAAATTTCAGTCGTCACCAACATGGAGGAAGGGCCTGACACCGTAATAATAAAGGAGGTCAGGGAAAACGATATTGTCATAGATTTTAACCATCCTTTAGCGGGGTTTCCTTTGAAGTACGACCTGGAAATTATTGAGGCGAGGCCATCAAAGGCATCGGATGTTTGCTCAGAATGGGTGTCTGAAAAAAGTGAAGGATGCTCAAGTTGCTCTCCTAATGAGATTGTTTTGGGAAAAGACTGCGATGAAAATCGGGATCAATAGCCTATAGTGGCGTATTAATTAGAGCGTTAGTTATTTTAAGAATTGATTGTTCTCATTCCAATTGATGATTTCTCATTTTTCCTAAATTGTTGCCACAAGGAAGTAGTATATTATGAAAGTTTTCATGACCGGAGCTAATGGATTTGTGGGGCAAAAACTGACCAAGTCCTTTATCGAGGCTGGGCACGAAGTGACCTGGTTGGTGAGATCTCCCAAGAGGTTCGAAAATTCTTCAAACAATGTCGAGATGCTGGTGGGAGACCCTACCAAGCCGGGGAAATGGCAGGAAAATGTCGGAAACTTCGAGCTACTGATCAATCTCGCAGGAGCTACTATTTTCAAAAGATGGACTCCTGACTACAAGAAGCTAATTTACAATAGTCGTATTCTCACAACAAAGAACCTCGTTGACGCATCCGCAAGGGGATCCACTCTTCTGAGCACATCAGCGGTTGGTTATTATGGCTTTACCGATGATGCGCCGCTTGACGAATCTGCTCCAACTGGAACAGGTTTCTTGGCTGAGTTAGCCGCTGATTGGGAAAACGAGGCCATGAAAGGGAGAGACAAGGGTCTTAGAGTCGTGATAACCCGCTTTGGGGTTGTGTTAGGACAGGATGGTGGAGCCTTGGCTCAAATGGTTCGACCATTCAAATTTTTCGTAGGTGGTCCACTTGGATCAGGCAAACAGTGGGTGTCATGGATTCATGTTGAAGACTTGTGCCGGGCAGTTTTATTTATTTTGGAAAATCCTGGCATTGAGGGTCCGATCAACTTCTGCGCTCCAGACCCGGTTCAGAATAAAACACTGGCAAAGAAGATAGGGTCAACTATAAATCGACCTTCATTCATGCCGGCTCCTGAGTTTGCAATAAACCTTATCCTCGGCGAATTTGGATCGGTCATACTTAGAGGACAACGTGTGATCCCCAAGAAACTCCTAGATTATGGCTTTTCTTTTAAATACGCGAGCATTCAATCGGCCTTGAACAATCTACTGTTAGACGAGTAGATTGTGAGTTCTGCTAAATATTAATCAATTCACTGGCCCATCTGACTGAATAATATTCTTCATCACGTTTCTAACGCGATATCGCCCTATTTTCCTTATTTGATCGGCCAAGCGCCCTCTATCTTGTTGTTAGGGACGTAATAGCATATTCCTCCCAATTGCTCTTTTTCATCAAGTGGAAGCCATACTCTGAAAACGGTTCCATTCTCGTCTGACTTAAGAGATATTGATCCGGCATGATCTTCCACTATTTTTTTTGTTACTGTCAGGCCGAGGCCCGTTCCATGTTCTTTAGTTGTAAAAAATGGGTTGAAGACATTTTGTAGTGCTTCTGGGGGAATCACTGAGCCGGTGTTGCTCATCTTCATCTCAAAATAGACTTCCGATTCCAGTTCTCCAACTTTTTGCGCCTTGTCGCTCGGAATTGAAACTCCTGTTTCGATAGTGATGATTCCACCTGGAGGGCTAGCCTCTATAGCATTGGAAAGGAGGTTTAGGACGAGCTGCTGAAATCTTCCTGGATCAACAGGTATGTCCCCTATCTCCGAACCAAGATTCACGTCAATTTTTAGGGCTTTCTCCAGTACCCGCGATTCCGTTATTTCAAGTATATACTTGATGAGATCGTTGGGATTAACTCGCTGTAACCGGACATTACTGCGCTTGGTAAATTCGATCAAACGATCGAGTATCTTTTCCAGCCTCTGAATTTCTGTAATAATTATAGAAACGTATTGTTTCTGCTTGTCCAATTCGTCTTCACCGGGTGAATTTATCGCACGAGAAAGTCTTCTAGCAAAACCACCTATTATAGCCAATGGTTGACGAAGTTCGTGAGCCACTTCCGCTGTGTGGTCTTCAATGGCTTTGCACTTTCCAGACTCGACAATATGCTCATATAGTTCGTCAATGATCTTGATCTTCTCTACGAGAGCCGCTTTCGAAGCCTTTAGCTCTTCCTCGAGTTGACGTCGAACCGTTCTATCTCGCATTACTCCATCGAATCCGCCCGTTTGATCAATCTCATTTATCGACTTGACTATCCTAATCCTAGCGACCTTACGTGCTCCATCACGATCCAAAACCGCGACTTCTTCGTCCCAGACCTTTCCAGTCTCCAAACTACTAAGATTGTCAAGTCGGGATCGATCCTCAGGCGCCACATAGTCCCTCAACGGAGTTTCTAGCACTTGGCTCACAGGAAAGCCCAGAAATTTCTCTATTTGCGGATTTACAAATAAAAAGCAGGCCTTGGAATCCAAAGAAAAAATTACGTCCGGAGACTGTTCAACCAGGTTTCTATAAAGGCGTTCGGAATCTTTTAGCCATTCTTCATCACGTTTTCTTTGGGTTATATCTGATGATAGAAGTCTAGCCCCTACCACAGCTCCGTCCGAATTCCTAACCGGGGTTACGGTAGTTTCCAACCATATATTGTTACCATGAATATCGGTCCCCAAATTTTCACTACGGACTCGATTTTCGCCATTAAAAACCCTCGATGCGGGGCATCCAGGACAAATATCATCGCAGGCTCCAATTAGCTGGTAACAAGGTCTACCTTCAATCGGACCAAAAAATTCCTCGAAAAGAGAATTACAAAAACTTAAATTGTAATCTAAATCAATTTCCCAGTATATTTCTCCTGCATTGGCTAATAATTCAGCTATGCGTTCCTTTGTTGCGCGATCAAACACCTCATCGCCTCCGAGGAAATACTACTCTCAATTTTACACTATTTCCCAAGTATGTATTTTCAATTACGTAATGTCTAGAACAAACCACACCTTCCCTAACAATTCTTTTTGAATAAGCCTGTTTCCAATGTCTTATTAATTACTCAAACGTTTAGCGTAATGCCGGACAAGTTTGTTTAGTCTGTCATCATCCTTGAGTGTAAAAAAAAGACTTCTCTCGTCCAATGAATCTTTCTCAATCTTACTAAGGAATCGGCCAGGATTAGCTCTGAGAGCTCTGTCCAGACTTTCGAAAAGTTTTTTCTCCTCGTTCAAGGCTGCGTATGACTGAGCCAACAAATAGTAACCTTGTCCCTTGTCTTCGTCTCTTTCGTATTGTTCCAGATTATTTATTTTAGATTCGGCCTGAGACAAAGCTTTTCGTGCTCTATCAAAATCATTCAGGCTGACGAAGGTCCTGGCGATCATGATGACATACAAAGGGTTGTCATCGAACTGGGCGGCGGCATCTTTATAAAATCCCAGAGCGGCTTGTGGCTTGGCAGCCGAAAAATACATGTTGCCAATATTGGCAAATATCTTGGCCCGTTCCTCGCCTGCGTTCGAAAAGTCAAGAGCCTTTTCAAAATTCTTCATTGCCGATTGTGTATCACCGATGTTTTTGTAACATACAGCCAGCGCATTATAGCCAAAGGAATCTTTCGGCGTCTGCTCAATATAATTTGAAAAAGCTTCTATAGCTTCGGAATAATTCTTTTGACGAGCTAAATTCACACCCTTGTCCTTCCAGTCCTCGATCTTTTGGCTTGGATCACTGAAAGCAATCTTATCCATGTCGAAGGGCATGCCACCAACATTAAGTTTCTTAGAACAGGCTGACATCAGCAAGAACGCAGTTACTAGACTCGTCAATGCGCAAAAAAAATAATATTTGGAGAGACTAAAATCGGCTATGCTCTTGTCTGAAATTTTCCCACTCATCGACTCGCCTGTTGGAGTTTAAACCGCTACACGATAAACAATTTAGACGTCCCTTGCAATCGTTAGGATATGGCTATACCTAATAGACATTTAATTTCAAGGCTGAAATCAAAATATTAGTTAGTGTTAGTCACATCACATGGAAACGATGAAAAAATTCTTATTAATTAACCGACACAGGTAGTTTATTATTTTTTTATTTATTTTCAATATATTATTGAATATATATTATCTGTTAGTTTGTGTTAGATGGGTATTAATATGTTTTGGTTTATTTATACTGCTGTGGTAATTATTTAACTGATTAATTTACAGGATTGCAAATGAGAAAAATCAGCTTCGGTCTTTTTTTAGATTATGCCGTTTATCTTCTGGTAATAGTTCTTGAGATCATACTTACATCCATACCTGAGAGTTGGGCGTTCGCTTTTGGAAAACTTTTGGGTCGAGTTCTTTGGTTATTACTAAAGGATAGACGAGAGGCAGTGATCGAGAATCTTACTATTGCGTTTGGCGGTGAGAAGTCTTCATGTTGGATTGAGAAGACTGCTTACAAGAGTTTCGAGCATCTTGGATTGCTGGGGGTGGAGTTCTTCCTCATTAGGCGATGGAGCCAAGAAGACATGCATGACAAGATAGAGTTGCATGGGCAGCTCGATTTTAATCTGGCGATGTCCCCGGGCCCTCACGGAATATGCCTGCTCACTTCGCACTTTGGATGTTTCGAAGTAAGCGCCGCTTCGGTAAAGTTTCTCGGTTTCAAGACCAATCTAATAGCCACAGGACTTAAGAATCCTTTTCTCTCTAAGTACCTTTTCAGTCGGGCAGGATCGAATAGTGGGGTGACCACTTTCCCACACAAGGGGTCAGTCAGAGAACTCATAGAGCGAGTCAAATCTGGTGAAATGCTTGCAATGTTAGGGGATCAGCGAGGTGATGTTGAGCGAGGAATATTCGTTGACTTTTTTGGCTCCCCAGCACCGGCAAATGAAATATTTGCAAAGTTTGCGCTTGAGGGAGAAGCCCGTGTGCTACCGATTTGTACTTATAGGATTGCCCCTGGACGATACAAGACTACTTTCGGGCCTGACATAGTTGTTAACGCCACCGGTGACACCAAGGCAGATCTTATTCGAGTTAGTTCTCAATTTCATCAGCTTTTTGAACAATGGTTGCGAATTGCCCCGGAGCAAGGTTTTTGGTTTCAACGGAAATGGCGAAGAAAAAAACGCCGAAGATAGATACTCGGTAATCATCCATCACTTTCCAAAGCATCACGGATCTTTGACAAAAGGCGGCTTGCATCATAGGGTTTTCCTACGAAGTCATAAGCTCCCAGCGACATCATTAAGTTAGTTTGATCACTAGCTGAAAACCCACTGATGACCACTACCCTTATATCAGGATTTATCCGTTTCAACTCCTCGAGGCACCTCTTTCCATCCATCTCTGGCATGACCAAATCCAGTAGAACCAATGCAATGTTATCTCGTTGCTTCATGTATATCTCTACGGCTTGTTTACCATTGCTTGCTTCAAGCACTTTATAATCGGCTCCTTCCAATAGTTCGCGACTCCAATGCCTGATATCCTCTTCATCATCAACAACTAAAATGGTTTCTTGCTTACCGTCCAACAGGAGTTCAGGAGCATCTATCGATTCAATAGGAATTTCTTCGATCGCAGGGAAATAAACCTTAAATGTGGAACCGACTCCGACTTCACTGTAACATGTTATGTAGCCATGATGTTGCTTAACTATACCGTAAACCGTCGCCAGTCCAAGCCCAGTACCTTTACCTTGACCCTTGGTGGTAAAAAATGGCTCAAAGATATGTTCCAAAGTTTCTTTATCAATACCAGCTCCCGAATCTGTCATGGCAAGCATGACATAAGATCCCGGTTTGGAGCCGACGTGCCTCAGGCAATAATCCGGACCAAGCTGTACGTTGTCAGTGTGAATCGTTAATGTTCCACCTTCTACCATCGCGTCGCGGGCATTTAGTCCCAAATTCATCAGGATCTGATTTATCTGCGATGAATCTGCAAGGATTGTTTTTAGGTCCGCGTTAAGTCTCAATTCAATTCTTATCGTCTTCGGAATAGTTCTTGACAGGAACGCCTGGAATTGAAATATCTCATTGTTCAGGTTGATTGAAGCGAGTCTGGGTTCAACCTTTCGGCTGAATGTCAGAAGTCCTCGGACAAGTTCCGCTCCCTTCCTCCCCGCCTCTGATATCCGCTCTATCCTGAGACGATCACGATCATCGACTTGTTTGCCACGAAGTAGTGTTTCCGAATAACCAAGAATCACCTGCAACAAATTGTTGAAGTCATGCGCTATGCCGCCTGCTAAAGTCCCTATTGCCTCCATCTTTTGTGACCAAGAAAGCTTTGCGTTCAGTTGGGCTCGTTCGTCCTCGACCAGTTTTCTGTAAAGAGCTGCGCTCAAACGATCCGCGAACATATGCAGGAGAGTTTGTTGCCATTCCTCCCAAACTCGAAAATCACGAACCGAGTCAAAACCGACAAATCCGATAAGATCCTCGTATTGGATGAGCGGAACCACTAGCAGGGATTTGATGCCTTGGGATTCTAGTATCTCCCTTTCGTTTTTCCAGTCTTCACCCATTTTGGAGACATCTCTGATTTGAATGTCATCTCCAAGAGTTAAGCTGCTCATCCATCCTTTGAGCATGTTCAATGGAATGCGCTGCAGATTTTCTTTCTCGGCGGTAATCCCTTCTGCGCACCATTCGTGGGTATTGTCCATTGTGCCGCTTTGATAATCAAAAATAAAAACATAGCTGCGGTCAACATCGCAAAACAAACCTACGTTTCTTAGTGATTCATTGATGGCTGAGTCAATATCCGTTGTCGAGACACTTATAAAGTGACCGGAAATTTCCAATAACAGGCGCTCCATTGCCTGGCGCTGGCGGAACTGGGACCATGAAAGTTCACGCTCCTCTTCACTGCTAATAGCGGAGGCAATTATTTGGATTATATGTTTTTCATCCTCTGTGGGTTCTAGGTCATCCTGAAACACAACACAAAGCGCCCCATGGGGATCTTTGTTTCTGTGTATTACTGACCCAATGTAAGTTCTCAGCCCATACTTGGCCACTTTCGGATCAGTCATTCCATAAATGCTATCCGGAAGATTCCTGACCATCAACAATCTGGCGTTCTGCGAAATCACATCCTGGCAGATATTGCCTTTGGCGCTCGCAGGACTATCCAGATCTTCCGGAGTATTCCACTGACTTGTTGTAGAAAGCAGTCCGTTTTGCAGGCTACTATATAACGCCCATTTGGCTCCGAGCAGCTCACCGCATAACTTAGTAAGCTTATCTAAGTTTTCATGATGGTTTGAACCAAGCGATAGCAAACAGTGATTCAGCTTTTCCAGGCGTTCGAGGTTCAACTTGCGTTCCGTCATGTCTCGAGACAAACCTAGAAAACCAGTCAAGACTCCATTAGAATCCCTGATACCTCTGACATTATTTTCGAACCATTTGGTAGACCCATCCTTGGTATAGAATTCGGTCTCAACTATGACACTCCTATCGGGATCCTGACCTCCTTCTCTTTCCCTCAGCATTTCTTGCGCAAAAGTTTTTTGGATTTCTTCAAGCGATCGGGGGGTCACCATCATTTCGATCGATTGTTGTTTGCGTTGCTCGGGGGTAAAGCCAAGCAATCGTTCGATCGAAGGGCTAACGTAAGTAGTCTTAAACTCCAAATTCATCAACCACACAATGTCAGCAACCGATTCCGTGATGAATCTGAATTTGCTCTCGCTAGCTGCCAAAGCCTCAACCGCTGATTCACGTTCCTTTTCAAGCCGCCTTTCCCTAGTTACATCGCGCCCACAGCCTACAGTTCCTATCATTTTGCCATGATGATCTATGAATGGGGCTTTATAAACATTCAGAAAAAGGAATCTCCCGCGCACATTTCCAAATTCATCAAACTTTTTTGGTCGTTTAATCGACATTATGACAGCGTCTGAGTCGACACATATCTCTCCGAATGAAAACCAATCCGGATCATCCGGGCGGGCGGCTCGGTGTCTCTGAGCAAAGTACATGTCATTCTTGCCAATCGGTTCATCCGTGTCCAGAGCCCCAAGGAGTTTTTCAATCATGGCCCGATTAACAAAAAGAAATCTGCCATCAAGGTCTTTGGCCCACATTAGATCCGGAACATTGTCGCACATCAGGCGCATCATTGAATAAAGCGACTTGTAGCGCTGTTCACTGCGTCGTGTCTCTTCCTGAGCATTATGTCTTTCTGTGTTGTCCTCTACAATTCCAATGCCGCCTTCAATGGAGCCCATTCCATTTCTGATAGGCGCGAAAATGGCCGTGACCATGGCGGTATTTGTACCAGTTACAGGCTCATATATTCCCTCATGTGAAGCCCGCTCCCCCGAAAGACACTTTTTGACAGCCTCTATGATATCTCGGTCTTTTAGGTCCTTTAGCATATTCAAACCAATAATTTTCTCTGCGGTCGAACCGAGAAGCCGGAGAAAGCTATTGTTAGATGCCGTGATAACTCCGTCGGCGTCAAAATGAAAGATTCCAACGGGTGAATTGTCAAACATCATTCTGAGTTTCTCAGCCTGGTCACTGATTGTCTTACGAGCAATAAATCCTGTCCGACTCGAACGTTCTATCCAGTAACAAGCCATCATTCCTGTTATAATAAAAGCCACAAAGAAAAACGTATTATTGATAAGAATGAAAGTCGAAGAGCCTTTTATCCATATGGCCACAAATTCATAGATTATGAATATAGTCCACGCCAGCATGGAGGCTATCGCCAGATTGAGTCTGAGAAAAATGAAGTAGAACATGGTGGTTAGCAAAAGTCCCACATAGTAGACATCACTACCCGGTGGCTTGGCTAGAGCAATCATAACCACTATCCCTATCCCCGCAACCAAAGCCGTAAAGCAGATGCTGAACCTTAGAAATTTTCGAAAATTCTTGAAGTAGGACAGGAAGTAAACCAGGAAGGCCAGCGGACAGAAGATTGCATAGCGAATTATCCAAGCTTCGCGGGCAGCATCAGGAATTATCTGGCTATCTAAAATTCCGAAGAGGGCATAAAGCGTTATTGCAAATAGGAGCGCGAGCCTAATAGAAAATATTGATTTGTGGTAATGATCATCCTGATAGGCCTGCTCAAGGTTGTCGTCCTTGAAACTCATTTTAAACAATCTTATGAACTTACCCCACAGATCAATCGCTCCTTGACCTCCTTCGACTGTGGTGTTTTGATTCGCGTGATGATGTGTCATTGCTAAGCCGTAATTTTAGCTCAAACCCAAAGCTAAAACTTCTACTGAAAATTGTTTGCCAAGAATGATTGAAACCTAACCTTCAAATTATCGACAGTCATTTCAAGACGCGTGACGAAAATTGTGCGAGACCATTAAGTGAATTGATTCATTTATAACCAGTTCCTCCTAAAAAACGTACCCGATTTTGCCTCCAAATATCCAGTTTTTTCTATCTAATGTCACATCAATGGGAATATTTGCGTTTCCAGTGTTCCAACCAACGGTTCTTTCGCAATGTACCGCGGTAAATCTGACAAAACCACCGAATGTCACTGATTCCCTTCTCATCGAGTATTCAGTAAATCCTTCCAAAAAGTAGCCAACTCCAATGTTAACCTGAGGATCAATTATCGGGCTGGACCCATTCGATAGTGATAATGTCTCACGGTAAACAAAGTCAGCGGGCACTATCGGACTCCCATATCCTGCTATCTTGAGCCCTCCTTTACAGTCCGTCCTGTTTTCAAGCATGATTCCTGAATATGGAATATATGTGTTGGTTCTCAAAGTCTCCGAATTCGCATTCTGAAGAACAAAACCTCTCTCATCATATGGGGTTCCAAAGTCAGCCCCTAATGAAGTCCATCTGAAACCAGCAACGGCGCTCACGTACTGGTTGAGTCTGTAAGCTCCAGAAACATCGACCTCCCACCAAAAAACGTCCGGGTTCCACCACCTCGCAGCTGATGATGATGCCGGAATGATGTAAGATTGTGTGGATTTGGGTTGCAAGGAAAACAAATGAGCTCCTGTTAGAGTCCCTGTTATGTCCTTAGAAATCGCAACGGGAAATGCAAACTCAAGCCAAATCCCCTGAAGGTCAAAATCATTTCGGGTTGATGATACACCTATTGCAGGAGTACCTCCGTTGTTAAACTGAATCTTGAATCCAGCCCCCCTGTCCTTGTAAAGATAACCCATATAGACCGACGGCTCGGCGGACTCTGTGACACATGGTGATTGAAACGGCGGATAAAAAGGCACAGGAATTGGGGGCTGCACAGGGGCCATCGGAGGTATACACTTGGCAATCTGGCCGCTAGAATTGCGGGAACCGGAAGGTAATCCCCGTGAAACAGAAGGAAGCAAAGGCCTCTTTCTGAAAACCTGCCCTGTCTGGGGATCCATCGGAAAAGGCTGATCAGCTAGAACCACTGAAGAAAATAGGATTGCCACACCCATAAATGCCAAGACAAGATAGTACAACGCACTCTTCATCAAACACCTCACCTGTTCGATCCACAATACAAACAAAAGCTGCCTAATTACGATAAGTCAGTTCTATTATATTAAGTATAACATAATATATTGAATATAGTCTACTGATATTACGGTTGTTATATATAATATATGGATTGGTATTTTCGACCTAAAGACTGGTTGGTGGAGACATTAGGAGTGCGGATAACTGTTCTTTTAATGGTCCGGCGAAGTCGGAGATTGTGTCCTACTTGTCAAGGCGGACCCGATCCAGCATCGATCATTCCCTCGACCGCCATTTTCAGGGCAATGCCGGACTAAAGCCTGCGCAAGCTTCGCGTTTAATCGGCGGGCGTCTATGACGAGATTGTTATATTTGTCGGTCCATTGCAAAGACTGAGCAACAAAGTCTAGACTTGTACGGGTAGGCGCTCAGTTCATAACTAATAGGTTTATTGCTATAGGCGACCGAAGAATGCTGCAAGAGTTAAAACGTGGCGCTATTTTGATCCAATCTTAACGCTAGCTTTGCCTTTAGATAATTTTACCGTCATCACAGTTCCCTCTCCCGATTTAATTCTCACATTTGGAACCGAACGTTTGAATTCTGCCAAGCCTTTTATCGAAGGAAGCACGACAGTATAAATCCCTGGAGCAAGGGTTATGTCTTCATCAGGATTCACGCTAAAAACAATCTTTTCCCCGCGAACCTCTATTTTATCCAAGGTCACTACCTGTAAGTTTTTGGAATATTTTTTTACGCCATTTTCAAGATCGCCAGGATTATCAACGGCAATGAAAATACCTCCTGTTTTCTTTGCCAAATTGGAATAGGCTGATTTTCCCTTGCTGTTCATACCCACAGCTACAACATCGACGGGAGTTTTCGCGTTGGGACCAATAGCCCCGGCGGCCTTAAGAACATCTTTTGTATTACATTTGACTGAGCCACAGGTTACAAGAAGCAGTCGTGGTCTCAAACCATCGGAAACCAAAAAGTCCTTTTTCATTGAATAAGCAGCGGCCGCGCAGGGATTTACTACACCTCCAGGGGTGGCTGCCTGAAGTTTGTCTTTAAGCCCGCTAAACGGCGATTCAGACCATTCAAAGATAACCCGGCTAAGACAGGGAGCGGACTTCTTGTCATCTTTTTTTACGCATGCAAAATCGCGCACTGAGAGTTTGGATCCTGTCGTCACTTGGGATGATAACTTCGAAATGAAGGTTGTGGCCGTAGCGAATCTATCGGGACTCCATGGTTTTACTTCCTTTGCCATCACATTGGAATCATCGAGTATGATCATCAAACGCCATTTGGTGAGGGACCCTGAGTAATTATCAATCCTTACCTTGAGAGATCCTGGGACCTGAAATTGCTCTGAAGCTGCTTGAGTCGCGGTGTCAGAAATTCCAGTCTTCATATTACCAGGATCGGTGTTCCTATTCTCTCGAGCAACCTCAGGTTTATCATTTTTCAGAGGGGCATTATTGTCTTTCTTTTCCGGGGAGGCTTCTGCCTTATTGGATTTTTCAACTGTCTTTGAAGTTTCAGTTTCAGTTTTTGACTTGTCTGATGAGGATTCAGGCGTTGGAACATTCTTTTGCGTAACTTCATGAGATGCATTTTTAGGTACTTCAATGACCGATTTATTAACTTCGACGTTTGATGGCATTTGCGTTAACGGCGCTTGGTCCATGGCGAGCCGACTGGGTTCAATTGACTCCACAATAGGTTTGGGCGCAGCATCTGAAAGCTGTGAACCAGAAGTTTCTTGCTCCAATTTTTGTTCAGGAGTGGTTTTGACTTCAGTTTGTTGGGCTTTGAGATTAGTAAAAGTCCGCACGACTCCCACATAAATCTCCTGACGATAGACAGAAGCCACCGAGGCGATGGCCATCAAAACCACGATAGCTATAGTTAGTGTAAGCCTTTTTCGGACAGCTCCTGTGTTTTGATTATCTGACTTTGATTCATTTTGACTCGTGTCTGTCTCGTTTATTTTTTCGTCTGTCATATTGGCACTCCTCATTGATGGAGTTATCCGGGGTGAACGGTAAGCCGAATTCTGTTCCCAGATCACTGGGCGGCGATCATTCATCTAGGGTGACGGTTTCCCGCCACCTCGAGCGACCAACCCGAGAGCATCGGACGGGCCATCCTCTAACGCTCTCCTATTTGGTCTTGCTCCGGATGGGGCTTGCCTGGCTTCCCGTGTTGCCACGAGAACCGGTGAGCTCTTACCTCACCGTTTCACCCTTACCT
>CALGLN010000053.1 GCA_937930835.1 uncultured Desulfomonile sp. | reverse complement strand
TCAGATCTTTTGGATGCGCTCCCCGGGAACATTTTCGTTTTTGATTCAGAGATCCGAGTTGTTTATTCAAATAAGGCGGCTTCGAGTTTCGTTGGAAAAGATTCCAAAGCAACCTTCAAAAGACTCTGTGGAGATGTCGTTAACTGCGCCAACATATCTGGAACTGGACTTAAGTGTGGAACAACAGAATCCTGCAACGACTGTCTCTTTCGCAAATCTATTGCAAAAGCTTTCAACGGAGAAAAAATCCATAGAATAAGCGCCAACTTCCTGATGATCAGAAATGATGAAATTTGCAAAACGGCGCTGAAGGTTTCCGCGTTTCCGCTTGCTTATGAAACCAGGTCTTTTGCCGTGGTAGTGATCGAAGACACAGCTGAGATCAACGAACTACGCTCTTTATTGCCCATTTGCGCCTGGTGCAAGAAAGTTCGTGATGACAAGGCCTATTGGCACAGCGTTGAAAATTACCTTGAAAACCACATGGACATTTCTTTCACACATGGGATTTGTCCTGAATGTCGTGACAAGTTCACTGATGAATTACGTCAGATGCGAGCAATGAGGAAAACACAACGCATTGAATGATACCTGTTCCTTCGCTCAGGATTTCTCAGGAATTTTTTCAGTTGTTAGGGGCGGTAGGACGGCTGGACAGTAAAATAACGCTTCTTTTTTTGAAAAAAAATAAAAAATTACTGAACTGAACATTCCGGGAAATTGGAGGACTGATCCACATATCTCAACAAGTTATTCCAGTTAAAATACACCAACGGATAACAATAAGATGATCAGTTTCTAGGCGAAGAGACTGCGATAGACCTCAACACACTTACTGACCCTGTTTTATTTTTTTATTTGAAAAAATTTGACGATTTCTGCCGTCCTACCGTCTTGTTATGTATTATCAGTGTGTTATGGTGTCTGAAACTAGTTATATTACTGTCCCTGATTTAGATTTTCCTGTTTTATTTTGTTGATACGAGAAGATTGGATTGATGGAAGATAGGGAGATCGTCAGATTCGGTCAAGAAAGTCGACTTTGTTTTGAACGCCTGTGTACGAAAGTTTTTTCATTCGTTGGCTGTTGACTTTGGTGTCCTCTATACAGACACCGTTCATCTTCAATGACCCCATTATATATTTCATTCGTTTTGAAAGAGTAGCGGGGGTTGAGGGCCAGAGCTTTCTCCATGGCTGGCTTGTAGCATCGCAGAATTGTGTCAGCTCTTCGTAGAGTTCCCCTGGAGTTCCTTCCCAACGTCCCTTATTTTGAGTGAAGTCCATGATTGCCTGCGCCACCACATCGCCGTCTAAAGTCTCCTTTGCCTGAGCTTCGCTATTTAGCGCCCAGAGAGTGTCTATCTCCGCATGAGACAGCTCCAGTGATTCGGACATTGCAAGGCAGTATCGATGAGCGTCCGCGAGTCGGTGGAGGCCTGAAGTCCGGACATTGGCGTGATTTTTCAATCCGTCGGAAGCGCATTTGAAAAGCCTCGCCTGTATACCAGGCCTTATCTTCTTGAGCATACCTTCAAGCTCAATGACGTCTTTTCGCGATTCAGGTTCAATTTGCTTTAGTTCCACAATGAAAGACCGTGAGAGAAAATCAGCCATTGCTCCCGGTATGTTTACTCCGGTGAGCATCCATTGCCGCTTCACTTTCCAGATTACTGTGTCGGCGTCCGTATGCAGTTTCCTCTTTTCAAAGGATATCCCGGTGATGGCCTGACACATGCAATCGCTCTGGTCCATATCCAGTCTGTTCAAGTTGTCAAAGTTGGGAATATGGCTTTTGAACAGCGCCAGTTTAAGGTTTTCTATGTCCTTGGGAAAGGCTTGAAGCGGATTTTCATTTGGGTCAACGATCTGTCTTATGGTTTCTGCGCTGAATGATTTTCCTGCGCCGGGAGGGCCGTTGATTATAAGACCGGGCTTGGATATGTTGGGTATCATCGTCAAGGCCATCCACATCTTGATCAGCCCGCGAGAATTAAAATCCTTTGCTGCGATAATATCAAACAGCGAATCCCATTCTCCAGCCGGCTCACCGACCCGCACGTCGTATGCGGCGCAATTGGCGTCGCGCCTGAATGGGCTGCGTTCCATCTGATCTATCTTCCAGGCATCCTTGAATATGCGTATTACGGACCAGTCGTTACGTCCTGAGTCAATTACTATTGAATCGTTGGATGAATCGTACACGATCCTATGCTCTATGAGTCTGACATCCTGATTCGGATCAAGCGTTCCCCTCTTGGCGCTGATCACCTGATCTATAGTGTCTTTGGAAACTCCATCGCCCATGACATTCTTGTATTCCGCCCTGACAAGGTCCTTGAAGCGCTGGGTAGCCACCAGAATGTTCTCGTAATGACCGTTATTCTCTCTTGAAACCCATAGTTCCCCAAATTGATCGAAGAAAAACTCCCATCCTACAATCTCCAATATCTCGTCAAGGAGCTGAAATTTGGTTTTCTTGACCGTCTGGCCTTCCTCCTTCTTCGGACGGCCTCTCCCCCTTTTAGTGGCCTGCTCAATTGTGAATAAGGGCGCATTCCTTGCCGTCTTCTCGAGAATTGTCGTAGAGTCTCTGCCGTAAATCTTGATAAAATCCATGATGTTGTTGACATCGTTTCCCGGAAGTTCGAAAAGTTTCACCTCCGGGCATATCTGCGCAAGTGTGGCGCTAACCTCCCCTAGTAGCTTCGAACATTGGCTGCCGCTACTGGTTATTACCCAAACAGGATGCCCAGAAAGCGGTAAATGGATGGAATAGTTCTTTACCCAGCTATTCCATCCATACTCCAGGCCGCATGTTGTTGTGAGATAGCCAAACCTGCTCAATACATCAGCCTCTTCCTCCGATTTCACAAAAAGAACAGGATTATCAGGCTTGCTGGCCACTATTTTGGGCAGGTTGTACAGGACTCGGCGAACGTTTCCAAGGCCACGCTTATGTCCCCCCGACTCTTGCCTGATACCCCAAGAATATTCCTTGGGCTCGAATAAAAGCTTTTCATACAACAACACGCCCCGTTCATCCTTGTAAGGATACGCTTTAACCAATTGTGACATTCTTTCCCCCATTATGGATAGTTTGTACAAATCAAAATACTGTGCGTGTCGCATCAGGCAAAACCTGGACGCTCACCCCCTCTCATTATGAAACGACACTTATGCTGTTGATGATTGGATTATTTGATTGGAGTCTTGTATCTATCTAATATATTAATAGTTTTCAGAATTCCTGTCAACCGCTTAATTAAAAACCTATTCTAAGCGTTTATTCAAGAGCTTTTGCGAGTTTGCCAGATAGCTAGGGTCGGCCTGTAAAATCCTGGTTCCTTGGAACTTACAATTCAGGGGCTCCCGAAGGTACTAAACAAACGAAAACCAATTTTCCTTTCCCTACATTTCGAATCTGATGTTCTTCGTTGCCCGGTATAAAAATTACATTACCTGCCTGGAGAGGCTTCCACTGGCCTTCTCCGTAAACTTCACCCTCACCCGAATGTACAAACACTTCATGTTCCCAGTCATGGGAATGGCGTGGAGTGTTGCCACCGGACGCTATTTCGAAAACCCTCATGCAAAAGTTGTTG
Organism: uncultured Desulfomonile sp.; assembly: GCA_937930835.1. GTDB lineage: Bacteria > Desulfobacterota > Desulfomonilia > Desulfomonilales > Desulfomonilaceae > CAITZA01. The sequence continues at coordinate 568 of CALGLN010000053.1, read as the reverse complement.
GCATTGTCGTTCTTACCGATTACAACCCGTCCGGCTACTCCTTTCACTTGCGGATTCTCGAAATAAGTCGGTTCAACATCCGAATAAGCGATAATCTTCACTGTCCATTTCCTTTCTGATGAGTCGTTTGATTTGTTCTGGCCATATTGCCAATAAACTGTTATTAGGTCTAGTCCTAAATGTAGTCCGCTTACATAGCCAGCCCACGGGGCTTCACTAACAAGGATCGCAGGTGACATAAAATGATAAAAGCGCCTGTAGTCGATGACAGACCTGCCACTATTTTTCTTATTTGTCTATTTTACGCAGTTCATATGGTGGAAGAATTTTCTTTCGGTTTTGTCGAATGGGGAGATCGTTATTTCGGAAGCTTCGACTGGACACAGAATTTAATAGGCAATTCCATTTTCTTTGTCTGTGTGGCATTAGCTTGCTATGCCTACTACAAAAATCCTGTGAAATATCTTTGGGCTGGGATGTCCGCTTCCATGTGGATCCTGGCCAATGCATTCCTGCATATCTCAGCCACTGCTTTGGGCGGTGAATATTCTCCCGGGGTTGTGACCGC
>CALGLN010000052.1 GCA_937930835.1 uncultured Desulfomonile sp. | reverse complement strand
GGTGGTTAGGAAGACGCCCCTCCATGTCAAGCGAGGGGCGTTTTTTATATCATATATTTAATTCGAGCTTCTGAAGTTCGGGAAAACCGGCCTCTTTGTGCTTTCTAGCAATCTGTTCAGCCAATTCTTCGATGGCTTTCAAGTCTGCTTCTGTTGGAAGTCCCTTACAAATCACTGGAGACAAAACTTCCACCTTCAGGTTAGGTATCATGGCGGCTAGTTGTTCGACCGCCTTTGTGTGCCAACCGTATGAACCTACTACAGACACGAATTTAGCTTTTGGTTTTATCATGTTTGCGAGCATAGCGGCATAAGCTACTCCGGGATGTGGTCCTACATGAACCGTAGGTGTCCCGAGCACGATGGTTCCTGCATCCACTAACTGGATTGCAAGCTTTCCGATATCTGTTACCGAAAGATCGAATTCCGCTACTGTCACACCTTTGTTGGCCAATGCGTTTACGAGTTTGTTGACAAGCAGCGTAGTGCTGCCATGCATTGATATGTAGGCTATGACGGCGAGGTTTTTGGGATTGGGGGCGATCCATTCCTTGTATGCGTTTATGATGAAGTCGGGCCTGTCATAGGCGGGGCCGTGGCTAGGGGCTATGATCTTGATGTCATGTTTGGAGATTTTTTCGATGTTTTTTTCGATGCTTTTAGAGAATGGCATCATTATTTCCGAGAAATAGCGTTTTGCCGCCTCGTAGACTCGGCCCTCATCCGACACGAACAATTCGGTTGTCGCTATGTGCGATCCAAAGAAATCACAACTAAAAAGGATCTTTTTCTCTCTGAGGTATGTGGTCATGGTTTCCGGCCAATGGACCCAGGGAGTGTGGTTAAATTCCAATGTCAGATCTCCCAGAGAAATTGTCTCCCCATCGGATACAGTGACAAACCTGTCATCATTAATTGCCAACATCAGTCCGAGTAGTTCTTTACCTTTGGGAGTGCAAACTACTTTGGCCTCAGGATATTTGGCAAGAACTCTGGGGATAGTCCCGGAATGATCCTGTTCCGCATGATGTCCTATCACGTAGTCAATGCGAGGAATATCCTCTATCTGGTCGAGTAGCGTATCAGAAAAATGAGGATCTACAGAGTCTACCAGGGCAATTTTCTCCGATCCTCTAATGATGTAGGCGTTATAACTTGTTCCATCGGGCAAAGGAATCAACGAATCAAAAAGGCGCCTGTTCCAGTCTATGACTCCTACCCATTCTACAGAATCGGCGAATTTTCTAGGTTTCATTTGTATCCCTCCTTATGGGCTTTTTTTATATCGAAAGACCTCCACATGTTCCTAAGTATAGTCAGTGATGATTCAAAAGATATTGACTTAGGTCAAGAGAATGATTTTTTTGATTTGGACAGCCAAAAATTAATCTGAAGGAGTATGAAATGAAATGTGAGAAATGCGGGGCTCAAATCGGTGACGGAGATCAAAGGGATTATTATGGTAAGAGCCTTTGTGACGACTGTTACATGGACGCCCTTTCCCCAGCTCGTTCCTGTGATCCCTGGGCGGTACATTCAGCCAAATCATTCGCAAAATTTGCCGATTCATCGGCTCCGCAGTTTAATAAGACTCAAGAAGCGATATTGAAGATATTGAATGAAACCGGAGGAGTTGAACCACGCGACATGCTGAAAAGATTGAACATATCGGAGCCCGAATTCCAACGTGAATTTGCAGCTCTACGGCATATGGAAAAGGTTAGGGCTGAATTACGTGATGGTGTAAAGTTCTTCTGTCTTTGGTAAGTCCTGGAAGCCTGTTTATTCGGGTTATTACCAGAGCGGGTTTATCAAACCATAAAATGAGATAATTGAGAGGGCCGAAATGGCGGACTTTTTCAATGCGTTATTAGCAACGGATGAAAACGAAACCATAAACATTCGAAATGTAAAAGCCGTTTACGCAGCTTTAAGATCGCAAGATCTGGAGGAATTGGGTAGGCTATTGGTTAAAGAGCCGGTTTGGGACATAGCGCCGGGTTTTCCCGAGGGTGGTGTTTACAGAGGTATGTCGGGAGTATTTGGTGAATTTTACAAGAAGCTTATTGGTAGGGTTCGTACTTTAGGCGCTTATCCAGAGGCGTTCCTGGATCATGGTAATGTGGTTGTGGCGTTGGGTTATTACAGAGCCAGAGGCAAGACTGATGAGGAGGCTTCTATTATCCGGTTTGCGCATATCTGGGGTGTGGACAATGACGGCAAGATAAAAGGTGTGTGGCAAGTTGCAGATTCAGCTTTATTTCCCGGCAATGCCAAATGAAGTCAGGATAATTTTAACATGAAATAATGACCTAGCTCTTTTAGTAATTTTTGCAATGACCGTTGTTTTTGTATTAAGGCATCAATTAATTTTCGATGAATGGTCATAACAAATAGCCAGGACTTTGGCGCGGGTATCTTAGTCAACCAGTGTGGTGGCGCCTGGAAATTAGGTTCTTAATGGTTTTTCGCAGTTCAATTAAGGCCGGTTCTGTTTGCTGATAAACATCCTCAATTTTGGTGAAATCGAACATTGTCACATCATTTATTTCCGGGCGAATGTAGATATCGGGTTTTTGGCGCTTCATTTTTTCAGCGAGCGCGGCCATCTGCATGATCTCGAAAGTCCCAAGGATTGATTCGAGCACTGATGGGAAATCGTGTTTTCCGGGGATTCTGGTTTTGGCGACATTTACAGCTATTGAAATATCGCAATGTGGAATGATGTGATCGTATGGCACCAGATTAACGACGCCGCCGTCGATCAAGACATCGTCATCGATGGTCACCGGCCTGAAAACGCCGGGAACAGCCATGCTAGCTTTAATTGCAGGCAACAGGTCGCCTCTTTGGAGGACTACCTCTCTTCCCTCCCAGAATTCAGCGGCGATGACTATCAGAGGTATTTTGAGTTTTTCGAAAGTGTTTTCGCCAACTTCAGACAGTAAATAGTTCAAAAAATTATCGGTGTTTATGATTCCACCACGACCGAATTCGAGCGAAAAGGCGTCCACCCATTTCAGGAGGCTAGCTTTTTTCTTGAACACGCTAGTCCATGTATCGCTCTTTAAAACCGCATGTCTTTCGATAAGATCTCTGATTTGTCTTCCAGAAAGGCCGGAAGCGTATAGGGCTCCGATTACCGCGCCCATACTGGTTCCTGATATGACGCTGGGACGAACTCCCAGATCATCCAGCGTTTCAAGGATGGGCACATGAGCCAGACCTCGCACACCACCGCCGCCCAGACTTAAACCAATGCGTTTTTTCAAGAGCGCTCCTCACATGGCATTTGTTTTCTGACTCAATTTTTTTGCGCCTCGTCAGAATCAAACGATGTTATAATGAACAATGCAGCCAGCCGGGTGTCCTTACGTTAAATGACGGTCCCGGCGTTAATTGATATTATGAACACGATGCCGACAGGTTGCAATCAAGCATCGATGCGGAGTATACAAAATTCTCATGATAATAGGTCATCTTGCAATAGCAGGTATAGCAAAGACTACGTGGTTTGAGCGTGAAAATCTTCTATTCCTCTCATTAGCGGCCCTGGGTCCGGATGTCATAGACAAGCCTGCCCATTTCCTTTTTGGCTTTCCCGGTCGCGGTGTCAGTCACAGCCTTCTTTTTTTTGTAGCGGTCATCATCATTGCCTGGTCAATGAGGGGATGGCTTGGTTACAGCTTGAGGACCGTGGCGGCCGGTTTGACGATGTGGGCAACTCACCTTGTTACCGACTTTCCGGAATTTCACGTTTTATTCTGGCCGTTAGGGGGGACATCCGGCATTCGCCCGAAAGTCGGGTTGATCGAAAAAATGTGGCAATTTTACATTGATCGATATTATTTCGCTCAGTTCTGGATGGAAGTGATTTGTATCGGAGCGCTGATAGCGATACTACTGTCAAAATCGATTTGGCCTCTTATTTACAAACGCAAGCCAGTTGAAATGTCAAGCGAGCCTGTCACTTGCGGTCCAGGCAATGTCGGAGCGGGCTGTGCGCCGCCGGAAATAGGTGTAGGTGAACGCATCTAAACTGGTCGACAAAGATGAACTCCAAGTCGAGAACTGGATTGTTTGTACTTTATTTATAAGTAATTATTATTCTAGGGCTATCTAGCAAGGCAATTGCTGAGGCTAAAGCAAAACGCATAATATTCCCTGCCGGTAGCCTAACGGTTCCTTTTGCGCAGATGGAAAAGGGCTTTGAAGGTAAGAATCCTGGCGTAAATTGATTCTCTAAATTTCTGCCGGAAGGGCTCAGGTTTTTGTGTTTTCATCCTTTCTGTCAATGAGCCATATGAGGGTGTGGCTCAGTCTTTCAATAAGTCGATGCTTGATTTTGGCGTATAGCGTTTCTCCAAAGTTTTTTCGGAATTAAACCAAAATTGAGTTGGTTCA
>CALGLN010000051.1 GCA_937930835.1 uncultured Desulfomonile sp. | reverse complement strand
ACCGCTTTCTCATGCTCCACCAGAATACGGGAACGCAAGGACTGTGGGCCAATAACTTCAGCTTCCGATCCAAAACCGAGAATCCAGGAGAAGAGCTTTCCTGTTACTGGCGCATCCAGTTCCACCTGTCTATTCACAACTCATTTAAGACAATGACCAGAAACCGTTCTTTCTGCATGAAAATTCCCACACTAGCCTTATCAACAAGAAACCATTCCGAATCAGCAATAGCTAACATCTCACAAACGTTTTGGGAATCAGGTTGCGCCGAGGGGCAGAATCGAACCATCGGCGCAAGGATTTCCGAAGCTGAAAAGCTCATCAAGCACATTTAATATCCCTTAATATCCCGAATAGTTACCAATCCCTGTTATCCAGTGTTCACCCCTATTGTATCAAAAATACGCAATCATAATTTCCAGATTGATTAGGCTGAAACCTTTATTCCTTTAACTCCAGTGATCCAGGACATCCGATGCAGTGTCAGGCGACACGAGATCAAAGTAGGCCCAATCCCGGTGGATTGACTGTGGCAAAAAAATGATTAGTGTGAGTTTAGCTATTACTTTTTGTGTCATTTTCTCAACCAACCCTGAAAGGAGTTCCGGATGACTACTCAAATCAATTGGGAGGTCGATCTGCAAACTGCATTGACCAAGAGCAAGGAGCAGGACAGACCAATTCTGCTTGACTTTTTCAATCCAGGATGAATCGGTTGCAAGCAGATGGATGCGGTCACGTATCCCGATTCCAAGGTAGTTAATTTTGTAGTCCAGAGGGTTATTCCTCTGAGGATCCCGTCTGACGATAAACTGGCATCTGAATTTAAGGTGAAATGGACTCCGACACTTGTAACGCTCGATTCAGATGGTCAGGAACATCACAGGACTGTTGGTTTTTTGAATCCCGATGAATTTATTCCAGCCTCTCTGCTGGCTATAGGGAAGGTTAATTTTGAAACCGGCAAGTTTGAACGAGCTATTGCAAATTTTGATGAGATAATCTCCAGCTATGGTTCCAGTAAGGCAGCGCCTGAAGCCACTTACCTCAGAGGCGTTGCTCTATACAAAAATACAAGCGAAGCATCCAATCTCAGGAAGGCGTACGAACAGTTGGTCAAGCTCTATCCCGACAGCGAATGGACTCAACGGGCAGAGCCCTACAAGCTATTGCCAGCTTAACATAGAATATCCAAAGATCAGTAAATCAGGTAGGAACACACGCAAATCTTGTCTGTTCCTATCTGGTTTCATGAACTCCGGAATTTGGACAAATGTTAGCAAGACCCTCAAAGCTGTTTTGCGTGAAACGGGTGCTCGTTAAACAAACCCAATTAAACATAAGACAACCACATCGCTAAAATTTTCTTTCAATAGCCCCGTAGCTCCTGTATCAATCTTCCATCACCGACTGCGCCATCTCCAGAAGCTGGTTCATTTTACATGGTTTGATCAGGTAGCCCTGTATATAAGGTTTGACCTCCAAGCCCAGTTCACTTTTTGGATCATGCCCACTCAACACTATGACCTTCAGCTGTGGATTGATCTTAAATAACTCCCTAAGACAATCCCGCCCGCTCATCTTAGGCATAATGATGTCCAGTATAACCAGGCCTATATCGCCATGATTCTGTTTATAAATATTCACGGCCTGTCTTCCGTCTGAGGCCACTATAGTTGGATAGCCGGCTTCATTAAAGGCGGTTTCCTCCAATGTTGCAACAAGGGGATTGGCTTCGACAACAAGAATAGTCCTGGCGCCGCTGGGATGACCAGCTTCTGTCGCTATAATCGTAGATTCCGTAGGATCCGAAATCTCTGGAAAATACACCCTGAATGTGGATCCTTTTCCCAACTCGCTCTCACAAGTGACAAAGCCGCCCCTTTGCTCAACGATGCCTCTTAGCACTGATAGTCCCAGACCCATCCCCTTGATGTCTCCCCGTGGTTTGGTGCTAAAAAATGGGTCAAATATTCGTGAAATGGTGTCCTCGTCCATTCCGCGGCCGGTGTCAGTAATGGTTAGTAATGCGTATGGTCCAGAATTTACACCGATTCTCCGTTTGCTGGCATCATCATCCAAAATCACCTTGGAAGTTGAGAAACGGAGTTCTCCAGTATTCGACATGGCATCTGACGCATTCGTAGCCAGAATCATGATCACCTGACCCAGTTGTTCGGGGTCCTGCATGACAATAGTAGGTTCATCCACCAAATCAAGGCTGAGCTTATCAATGTTTGGTAAGCGAAGGATCAGAGACTCCATCTCCCTGATTTTGTCGTTGAGATCTATGGGCTTTGGCTCCACCATAGACTGGCGCCCAAGGGCCATGAACTTTTTGACCAGGTCGGCCACCTCATAAGAGGTTTTCAGAATATTTGAAACACATTTAATGTCGGGGCGGCCTTGCTTAATGTCATCCATCAAGATGTCACCGTTCCCGATGATCACCTGCAGCATGTTGTTAAAGTCATGAGCTATGCCACCGACAAGAATTCCTAGAGAAGCTAGCTTTTGAGCCTGGAAGAGCTGTTCCCGAATGTCCTCTCTTTCTCGTTCGGCTTGCTTGAGCAAACTGATATCTGTGACCAC
>CALGLN010000050.1 GCA_937930835.1 uncultured Desulfomonile sp. | reverse complement strand
CGCCCCTGAAACTAAAGTCGAAAAAACGCCCGAGATCAAACCTCAGGCGCCTAAACTTGAGGTTGTCTCCAAAGCGGCCCCGGCCGCTGTCCCTGTCACTAAGGCTGAGCCATCGGCCGTTGCGGTCGAATCCGATGAGCTTTCCGATGAGGATATTGATGCCTTGAGGGAGATGCTTACCGCTTTCAGGTCGGTGAGAGATTTTATCAATCGACTAGGCGCTAATTTTTAGTAATTGTCTCGCAATGTATAAAGCCCGATGTTTCACGTGAAACATCGGGCTTTTGTTTTCCTGGACAGTATGTTACCGCATCATTTTGCGCCCTCAGGAGCAGGCTGAGCCGGAGTGGGAACTGAAGAAGTGTCTTGACTGGAAACAGGAGCAGAACTGGATTCAGTTGGTATGGTTTGTTCTATCTTCACTTTTGGTTCACCGCTCATGATTGATTTATCCCTTAAAGCCAGACCACGGTCGGCAAAATAGCTAAGAACAATTGAAGTGACCATAAATATTACGGCCGCGCCAATTGTAATCTTGCTGAGGAACGTAGCGCCACCACCACTTCCAAAAACTGTCTGGCTTGAACCTCCACCAAAAGCTGCGCCAATATCGGCTCCCTTGCCCGTCTGCAGCAAAATTATCAAAATTAACGCAACACAAACGATCACATGAACGACTAAAACAAAAACGGTTAACATACTCGCATCCCTTCTTTTTTTATGAAGCCTGTTCGATAATACCCAGAAAATCGTCTACCTTAAGTGATGCGCCGCCAACGAGCCCGCCATCAATGTCGGGACATTTCATGAGTTCACGAGTATTATCTGGTTTCACACTACCTCCATAGAGTATCCTTACCCTATTGGAAAAATCAATACCTCTGTTCTGTGCAAGCTCATTCCTTAGGAAGGCATGAACCTCTTGAGCCTGCTCAGGAGTAGCCGTTTTCCCGGTGCCTATAGCCCAAACCGGTTCGTATGCGATGATGAAACGATCAGCATTCTCAGGAATATTGTCTCCCATTCCAGCAAGAAGTTGCCTCCTTACCACATCAAATGTGGAGCCTGCATCTCGTTCTGCCAAAGTTTCTCCCAAGCAAAATATCGGTATTAGTTTATGTCTAATGGCGGCTTTAATTCTTTTATAAACTGTTTCGTCCGTTTCACCGAAAAACTGCCTACGTTCGGAGTGCCCTATTATAGCATGAGTCACTCCAATTTCCGTCAACATAGCCCCGCTTATCTCACCTGTGAAGGCTCCTTTATCTTCCCAATGTACGTTTTGAGCTGAAACACTAATATCAGAACCTGTTGCGCTCCTCACCCCAGCGTCCAAAGAAGTGAATGGTGGAGCCACAATAACTTCACAACTCGCTCCCAAATCATGGCCCTTTTTTTTCAGGCTTTCCACAAAATCTGTTGTCTCTGAAGAATTTTTGTGCATTTTCCAGTTGCCGGCTATTATTATTTTACGACCAGACATTAGCATTCCCTTTCGTTTAATAATCTACTTAATTAGAACAGGTCTAGTTAACCTTCGAGGGCGGCGACTCCTGGCAATGTCTTGCCTTCCATAAATTCCATGAATGCTCCCCCGCCAGTCGAAATATATGATATCTTGTCGGAAACACCTGCCTGGTGAACAGCACGAACGGAATCCCCTCCTCCGACCAAAGAAAACGCGGATGAATTGGCAACGGCATTGGCTATTTCCATTGTTCCCTTCTTGAAGGCTTCGCTTTCAAAAACTCCCATGGGCCCATTCCAAACTATCGTTCCAGCCTTCGAAATCTCGTTTTCAAATTCTTTCACAGTCTGCGGACCAATGTCCAAAGCCATTTGGTCTAACGGAAAATCTTTGACCCCGAGAGTTTTTGCTGATGTCTCATCATCGATGCTAACAGATGCCTCAACGTCTATAGGCAAGACCACTTTAGCCCCACGTTCCTTCGCTGAAGACATAATTTGCCGAGCTGTTTCAATCATATCTTCTTCGATTCGCGAGGCTCCCATGTTGTAGCCCTGGGCCATTAGAAAAGTGTTTGCCATACCGCCACCAATCAGAATTGTATCCATCCGCTGAACTATATTTTTCAAGACCTCGATCTTGTCCGAAACTTTGGCTCCACCAAAAATTGCGACAACAGGTTTAACCGGATTTGAAAGGGCTTTTTCAAGATTGTCCAGTTCCTCTTTCATTAAGAAACCTGCCGCCTTTTCTTTGACTAATTCTGGAACGCCTACCGTAGAGCAATGAGCCCTATGCGCCGTCCCAAAAGCGTCATTTACATACACATCCGCAAATTGAGCCAATTTCGCTGAAAACACAGGATCATTCTTTGTCTCTTCAGAATGAAATCTGAGATTTTCTAGGAATAGCACATCACCATTCTTCAACGAATTTACGGCTTGCTCCACCTCAGGCCCTATGCAATCGTTGACAAACTCTACGTTTTGACCGATCAGCTCCGATAACTTTTTAGCTACAGGCTTGAGGCTCATTTCAGGCTTTCTTTCGCCTTTTGGTCGCCCTAGGTGAGAAGATATGATGCATTTGGCTCCCTGCGAAATCGCATATTTTAGTGTTGGAAGAGCTCTTGTTATCCTGGTAGCATCCTTGACTATTCCGGCGCTGTCTAACGGCACATTGAAATCAAAACGAAAGAAAACCTTTTTACCTCTTATACTCAAGTCCTTAATGCTATGTACAGCCACAGCTCTAACCTCCATATCTTGAGGTAGCCTGAGAGAAAACCGGCCTTCGTTAACGCCAGCATTGGACGTTGACAATAGACCGGTCAACTCAAAAACAGATTGTCATCGTTAGGCTATTTCAATTTTTCTCCAACATAAGCCGCCAAATCCACCATTCTGGTGGAATACCCTGTCTCATTGTCGTACCATGACAGCACCTTAACCATGTTGTCGCCTACCACCATGGTGGAATCGGCATCAAACAGCGATGAATAGCTACTATTGATAAAATCCGAACTAACAAGTGGCTCGTCGATGTAGGCTAAAATTCCTTTCATTCGACCTTCAGAGGCTTTTTTCATGGCAGCATTCACGGAATCAACCGTAGCTGGTTTCTTGAGCGTGGCTGTAAGGTCCACAATTGAAACGTTTGGTGTGGGAACTCTGATCGAGAGACCATCAAGTTTTCCGGCCAGTTCTGGTATAACCAGGCCAATCGCGACTGCCGCCCCGGTAGTGCTAGGAATCATATTGATAGCAGCGGCCCTGGCTCTTCTGAAATCCTTGTGTACGGTATCAAGCAGACTTTGATCCATCGTGTACGAATGAATTGTATTCATCATTCCTTTTTCAATACCATATTCGTCATGAAGAACTTTCACAAGAGGAGCCAGACAGTTAGTAGTACACGATGCATTAGAGAAAACGTCATGTTTCTTTGGGTCGTAAGTATCTTCATTGACCCCCATGACGAAAGTCCCGTCTATCCCTTTTCCGGGAGCGGAAATAATAACCTTCTTAGCTCCGGCCTGGATGTGTTTGATTGCCTTGTCTTTATCTCGGAAAATCCCTGTGCATTCCATCACCACATCGATGTTGAGACTTGCCCAAGGTAAGTTCAGCAGATCATCAGTGATTTTTAACGCATTAATTTCTTTGTTATCTACAACAAGTTTGGAATCAGTGTAAGTCACTGAACCAGGATATGGCCCGTGCACTGAATCTCGTTTGAACAAAAATGCCATTAACTTGGGATCCATTCTATCATTGACGGCCACTACTTCCACTTTGGGATTGGCCAGAGCGCAACGCATTACCTGACGACCAATACGTCCAAATCCATTAATTGCTAATCTGATTGTCATATCAAACCTCCCCGATCTGAATAAATGCCACAAAATTCTATTTTATTTTAGACATACAGTCAATTGTTAATAATTTCTTTCCTTGAGTTTTTACCGATTTTCCGGTATATAAATGAGTGAGGACTGAGTTTGAAATAATTTGTGAAATCCAAATAAACTTGGTTCCTTTGTATCCACGAAGGGCTGTTGGCAAACTCTACGTTCTTTCAGAGTCGTTGAGTGTGCATCTATGATAAGAAAAAAGCTTTCTGTAATATTTTATTGTTTGTTTCTGTTCCTCTTAGCGAACCACGGCTCTACCTCAGCGACGGCTCAGGATTCGTCCAACAACCCGTGGAAAATAACAAGCATAAAAATTTGTAAGTCTTCGGGCGGAGCCATTTATCCTATTGTTGAAGCTATAGGGGTTTACCCTGTTTACACTTTTTTTATTCCCCGGCCAGTTTGGACTGTAAACGGAGTAGTAGTCGAAGCCTCTCCTGTATATCAGGGAGGAAGGCTCATTTCCTTTCAGCTAATGAACGCTGGTCCCAATCTGAAAATTGGAACTAAGAATATCGTAAAATTTGCCCTTCCTGATCACAATGGTTCACGAGTATTCATTTTTGATCCGTCAAAATTCGGTCCTGGAGAATGCTATGAATTCTTCTAGAACAATTCTCAATGGAATTGGCTGATTTTTAGGGGGGACATTTTGCACAGATTGACTTGAACAGGGTAGTACTCAAGTACCTATCACCGCGATCTGGAAGTATGCAAACCACTGTTCCACTGTCGAGACTCTTTGAGGCCTGGACAGCCCCGTAAACAGCAGCTCCCGAACTCATTCCCACAAAAATTCCCTGGGTCAATGCAAGCCATCTGGTCGTGTCATAGGCCTGATCATCATTTACGTAAATTATTTCGTCTATTCTTGAAGGATCATAAATTTTGGGCACAATGGCTTCTTTCATATTTTTGAGGCCTTGAATAGTGTGACCTTCAACGGGCTCCACTCCCACGATCAATATCCTCGGGTTAAATTCCTTCAGTCGCTTGGATATTCCCATCAATGTTCCAGTGGTCCCCATACCTGCCACAAAAATGTCTATATCACCGCCCGTCTGTTCAATAATTTCCACGGCTGTGGTCATATAGTGCGTTTCCCAGTTGTATTTGTTCTCAAACTGATTCGGCATGAAGTATCTGTCAGGATCAGATTCAAATATTTCGTGAGCCCTTCTGATCGCCCCATCAGTTGCAGCGCAGGATTCCGTAATTTCAAGTTCCGCGCCGAAAGCCTTTAGGGTGTTGCGTCTTTCGAGGCTGACACAACCAGGTAGTGTCAGAAGGCATCTGTAGCCCTTGCAAGCGGCAACCATGGACAGACCTATTCCGGTATTGCCAGAGGTTGGCTCCAGAATTATCTGGTCTTTCCTAATGGCATTTTCTTCCTCTGCCTTTTTGATCATATAGGCAGCTATTCTGTCCTTTATTGATCCGCCCGGGTTATTGCCTTCCAGTTTTCCTAAAATTCGTACTCGTGGATTGCAGTTCGGGTTATCAATCTCGACAAGTGGTGTATTGCCAATCAGATCTAGAATGCCCATATCTTTTCACCAAGCAAAAACTAAAGTTGAGGAATCTGCACGTGTTCTACAAGGTCATCATTAAATTAGCCCCATAAGGATAATGCTTCACGATTTGTTCCTCAAGACCATCGACTCTAAATCGACGTCGCTTGCCATTTCTAGCACGCTCTTGCAGGATAAAGCAATAATTTTACTTGTGAGCCTAGCCCTCTTTTAAGCTTGATTGTTTGGCCTTTGTTGTTATATAATTGCGCCATACCTGTTTAATTTTGGAGCCGTTGTTTATGGGAAGCTTTTTGGTCAAAAGCGTTTCTAGAATAGTGTTCTATTTAATCGCCTTATGCATTTTGCTTTATCCCTCGATTGTCACAAATGCTCAGGCGTCTTTCAACATCAGGGAAGATGGTTTTTCCATTTCGAATGCCCCTGGTTACTGCTTTGCAATGGCAGCTTTTTCGAAATGGTACTATTTGAACAAACAGACCGAGGCGCCATTAAGAAAGAATTTAAACAAGCAGATTCAAACGCGTATAGCAAAGGAGTTGCAGGAATTCTACAGTAGGAATTTAATACAGATTCAGGCTGATTATTGTAATAAAAATCACGGCAGCCGATCTAATTCTTTCAGGAGATTCGTCGTGGGTCTAACGGCGGGGGAGCCGAGAATTGTGTTACTCATGAACAAGAGCGCAAATGGAGCAGTGTTACATGCGGTTCTTGCTTACGCCTGGATCCCAGACAAAAATATCCTCAAGGTTTATGATCCAAATTATATTCACGAAGAGCGATATCTAGATTTGGATAAAAATTCGTACACTTCTTTGGACATAACATATCACGCGATCTGTTTTCCTGAAGCATTGGAATATCATCCTGGCCTAATCAGCAAGATGGAACATCTCTATGCTTATCATTCAGGCCCTAGACGAACTGCAGTTGGGCCAGTAGCAAAACCTGAATTTCGCAAAGCATCTGCCCAGCCTGATTTAACGGAGAAATAATTCTTAGAACCCGAATGCTATGCCCGCCGACATTCCTGTAAAACTGAACATCCATTCGTTGTTCAATTCCTGATTGTCCTCAACGCTCTGTGTCAGGCGATTCGAGACACAAAAATTTATGTTTATGTCAGGATAAATTTCCCAGTTTGCGGAAATCCTAGCATTCGTCATGAACCCGCGCATGATTAAACTCATTCCCTCCAATTGCCATCTAAAATCAAGACCATGAGGCGCTAGAAATCTTATGTCAATCCCTATAGTAGGATAAGTGAGATCTAGCCTTCTCACATTAGAGACGAATTCTCCGTCCTCGGTAGCATTGTTGAGTGTGGCTCCAAATCGCACATGGTTGACACCAAATCCGGGAGATATTCTTAAAGAGCCCTCCTCGTAAGCTCTATAGCTGTAGAAAAACCTGAGCCAGTTAAAATCGATTTTGGAATCAATCAATGTGTTTTCCGTGTAAAGCCTGTTATGGAAAAGAAAATCTCGAGTAATGCGTCGAAGGCCCGACGGCATGAACATGGAGTAATCGATGTTGATGAAATGATTGTCGAGAATTGTTCCGTCAAATGTAATTGTAACCGCTTCAGTCTGGCTAATGCCAAGGTCTAAATTGGCATCGATTTTGGACCCTGACCCGGGTCTTCCTCCGGCGGGAACGAGGAATTCTCCTGAGACAAAATAATATCCCCAATCAAGGCCTGTGAAAAAACGTGAATTAGGAAAAAGCCTAAAAGATTCTTGGGCAAAAGCTTCAGACAAATTAATTAAGAAAAATAAACCTGTTAATAAGGCAATCAGATGAATTTTCTTTGAATTGTCGGAATTCATCGCCACTTTTCACCTCTCGGTCTAATTGTAGCGTTATCACGCGTTATATACTCTTCAGTCAACACCCTCAACAACTATTTCACTGAAATTTGATTTGATTTGCGACTATGAAAAAGAAAAAAGACCGAAACATTTTATGTTTTCGGTCTTTCAGCGTAGAATTTTGGGGCTTTAGTCCTGAACAAATTCGCCCCTGTTTACCTTTTCCTCAAAACGCCTGCCCGCTCTCCTCAATGAAAACCAAACCTAATTCATTTCTTTTCATACAAAATCTTAAATCACAATTCCTCTATTTTGACATACTAACATAAGTTGAGCAATTCAGGCCTAAAATCAGGCCTCGCCCATTATTCCAGTATTTGGGCGCAATCCCGTATTCTCAAGCTTTAGCTCTTCAATTATTGATGCTATTTCCGCGTGTAATATTTCTAGCTGCCAATTGAAATAAATGTCTTCGCCAAAATCTCTGATAAGCTGTTTCTGTGCTTTGATGTAATCTTTTGCCTGAACGGCTCCACTGAATACATGGATAGGATTGATTAGTGTCGCTATAACTTCTTCTTGGCGCTCTTCTTTGTTTTCCAGTTTATCGAATTTTCGGCTCATGCTGCCTTCCTTGTGATTTTTCATATCAACTAACAGTGCAACGGTGGCGCCAAACCATACACAGTAAACATAAACAGTAAATTCAATAAGTTAAGAATGCCATGAAAACAAGAGCCAAAACAAACATGTACAATATACGACATACTCGTTTTGCTTCTTATCGATTAGCTAAGTAACTTCGGATTCTTAGATATATGTTCAGAATCCGCCACATTTACGCGAATCGCGCGAAGCTCCAGCTCATAGATTATTTGACGACTTCAATTGTCTAAATTATAATGACTCCAAATGAACAGAAAAGTTCATAGGTTTTAAGTCTGTAGTTTTTTGATGGAGGCAGATCCATGATGCCTGGACCATGGGAACTAATATTAATCCTTTTGATTGTTGTGATGATTTTTGGGGCCAAGCGAATTCCGGAAATAATGGGGGGCCTTGGTAAGGGGATAAAATCTTTCAAGAAAAGTATGGATTCTGAGGACGCGCCCGAGCCTGTAGCGACAGCTCCTAAAGTGGAAACACCAAAGGAGAAGACCGAAGCCAAATAACGCGTTTATTATCAGACCGATTTTCTCCTCACCGCCTATTCCCAAGCGTCAATTACTTTTTCGTAAGTGTCTCCAAAGCGGTTTGAATGAAAAAAAAGGTTTCAGACGGCGCTAGCGAGAGGCAATCTCCCGCGATATACCTTTTCCACGGAGATGAGTATCTCGTAAAAGCTGCTGCGCGGGATTTGTGCATCAGTCTTGCAGGCAGTGATTCGGAAAAGGCTAGTGTTGCGGTTTTTGATGGGGCATCTTTTGACCTAGGAGAGTTCTTTAACGAAATTGCAACGCCATCTCTTTTCGCCCCGGACAAGGTCATACTTGTTGAGCAGGCGACTCTATTCGTGGGCAAGAGTAACACTGATAAACTGGTTTCCAAGGCATGTGAGTCTTGGAGAAATGGCGATAGAAAGTCGGCATTTCGCAGTTTTATGCTGTTGTGCGCATCTGCCGGGATCGATCTGAGAAACCCGGATGATGATTTGTCCTCTATAGCCCAACTTACAAATTCAACTGAATCAGGCAGACAGTTAGAAATTTTATTAGAAGTAGCCACGGAATTTAAGAATGAGAATTTTTCAGTTGCAAGAATTGCCGATGATTCCCTGCTACTCAATTTTTTGAGTTCACCATTGCCAGATGGGGTTACAATAATTTTTACAGCCATCGCCATTGACAAGAAAAACAAACTTTTTAAGACCATCGATAAATATGGAATTGTAAAAGAATTTAAACCAGCTCAAGAAAAATACAGTTCCGGTTTACAAAAAAACTATTTCAATAAGTTGGTCTTCGAATTTTTGGATCGACACGGATACTTAATAGATCCCGCGGCTCTGAACAAAATGTATCAGCGGTCTAGCAACGATATAAGGCGTATTCATTCTGAGCTGGCCAAGGTAATGGCTTTTATTGGCAATCGGAATCGAATTACAGTCAAGGATGTTGAGAATCTCTTTTCTGATTTCCATGAACCGTTGTTTTTTGATTTTCTCACAGCATTAAGAACATGCGATCCAGAAAAGTGCCTTCCAGCCCTGCTAGATCATCTTAAAATAGTCGCTCACCCTCTACAGACCGTTGCTGCAGTTGCTTCGGAATTCAGGAAAATTATAGTCGCAAGAGAAATTCTCTTCACAATTCTCAGAAAAGACTGGAAAACAAATTTAACTTACAATCAGTTTACGGCACTGATGATTGATATCAGGTCTTCTCACCATACGAATTCCAAGAAATCAAAATTCGATTTGCTTTCCATGAAGGATTACCCACTGTATCTATTGTTGAAAAGCGCTCAGAATTTTAATATTGAGCAGTTGTCTATGGTCATGGAAGCCATTTTGGAAGCAGAGATACTAATAAAATCAACCAGGATAGGATCCGTAAGCCCGGAAAGCGTCTTGCAGGATCTAGTACTGAAGATTTGCAGAATTTCAGCAAATAAAACTTCCGCAAATCTCTCATAATAAAACTCATGACGCCATCCGAGTTACGTAGCGGATCAACTTCTGATTCTATTGCGTGATCCTGGATTAGCTTTTTTTACCAGCTATGTAAGTAGGGGCATTTTGTGCAGTTTTTCCTTTTAGGTGAATGTGATAATATTCATAGGTTAAAGGGCGGCCACTGCCTAAAACTTGAGACTGAACCACTTCCCCTACGAAAATCGTGTGAGTCCCAACGCCCAAAAAATTGACAACATTACATTCTAGAATGCCCAATGCATGTTCAGTAACTAATGGGCATCCCGTAATGCCCTTGATAAAAGAAGTTTTTGCGAGTTTATCAACATCTCGGCCCGATTTGAAACCGAATAATCCTATGAAAGTCATCGGCGCATCCTGAGACAGCACGGAGACTCCGAATACGCCGCTTCGGAGGATATAATCATGTGTAAGATTTTTTCTATTGACGATTACGGCGAATTTTGGAGGATCTGAAGTCACTTGGAGAACTGTGTTAACAATTTGACCATTACCCTTTTCTCCATCTTTTGATGTGACCACATACAGTCCGTAACTAATTTCTTTGAATACTTCATGGGACAAAGTTCCTGACATTTCCAAAATTCCTTTCATTCTAGATGCGTTTCAGCAACTTTTGAAACTCTGAAAAACAATTTGATGAGCACGACACTTCGGCCTGATGAATAATATCAGTCTTAAAAAAAATAATCATTGCGAATTAAATGTTTTGAGGGAGAAATTTTTTTAAAATAAATGGCACATTGTAGGCGCGTCGCCCAGGCGCTATTTAAATTACCAACTGATGTCTCTAATTAGAAAATGGTGCTTGGCCGTTATTAATATGGTATATAAATTGACAGCTTTTGTTGGCTTATCAGGATCAAAAAAATCTTGAACAGAAGCATTTTTTTTGTACGGTCGATCAAATTGTTTTTTGGAGTTTTTTTATGTCCTTCATGCCATCTTTTTCATCTCTCGACCAGCTAGCGCAAATTCAGCTCGACGGTTTAAAATGGACAATTGAACATGCTTATCAAGGGTCATCGTTTTATAGAAACAAACTCGATTCTGCCGGTATAAAACCTGGTGATATAAGATCACTTGAGGATTTGAAACTCTTACCTTTCACTACATCCCAAGACCTTGCTGACGACTATCCTTTTCCACTCCTTTCAACACCTATGTCAAAAGTTATAAGAATTCATGCGTCATCCGGCACGACAGGAAAGAGAAAAGTTCTCTGTTACACGAAAAAAGATATAGATGACTGGACTCATTTTTTTGCTCGATGTTATGAAATGGCTGAACTGAGCGCGGAGGATCGAGTCCAGATTTGTGTAGGATATGGAGTATGGACTGCAGGAGTGAGTTTTCAATCCGGATGTGAAAAATTTGGGGCTATGGCAATACCTGCAGGTCCTGGCAATCTCGATATGCAGATGGAATTTTTAATTGATTTTAAGACCACGGTAATGTGTTGCACAGCCTCAATGGGACTTCTTCTTGCGGAGGAAGTTGAACGTCGTGGAGTTCGGGATAAGATTCATTTAAAGAAGATGATATACGGTTCCGAACGATCTTCCGACGCAATGCGAGCCCGAATACGAAAACTCCTGAATCTCTCTGACATGTTTGATATTCCTGGGATGACCGAGCTTTATGGACCTGGCACAGGATTGGAGTGCCGTGCGCATGATGGTATACATTATTGGGCGGACTATTACATTCTAGAAATACTCAACCCTGAAACTCTTGAACCTGTTCCGGACGGTGAAATTGGAGAAATGGTCATCACGACTTTGAGAAAGGAAGCCGTGCCCCTCATCAGGTATCGAACCAGAGATCTTACCGCCATGAAAAAGGGCGTCTGTGCGTGCGGGTCATTATTGCCAAAGCATGACCGCATTCTTGGTAGATCCGATGATATGTTCATAGTGAAGGCAGTCAATGTATATCCTGGGCAAATAGACAACGCTTTGGGACTTGTTCCTGGAATTAGCTGTGAGTATCAGGTTCAGATTGATCGGGTTGAAGGAAAAGACATCATGCGTCTCAGAGTAGAATGTGCTCGAGGTCAGGATGCATCCTTGATGACCGACACCGCCAGACTCGTGAAAGACACTCTTAGAAGAAGGATTCTGGTAACACCTGAGGTAGAAATAGTACCGTACGGTTCATTGCCGCGGAGTGAACGAAAAACAAAAAGAGTTATTGACAATCGTGACAATTAAACGAACCACAGCTTGTACAGATTTGTTTCAAATTTTCGGCGGGCTTTTTTATGCCTCTGATTAAACTGCATTAATCTTATGGCCTTTGATAAAAGTATTGTCTTTTGACTTAAATTCATTAATAATTAAAAGTCTTCTCTAATTATCAGAAACTCTTAGGAGGATCTATGGGTTCAAAAAAGAAAGAAAAGGGTGAAAAGAAAGAAAAACCCCTAGAGGATTGGACAATAAAAGAGTTGCGTGAGGAAGCGCTTAAAATACCAAATGTCCAAGGCGTTCATGGGATGAATAAGCAGGAGATTATTGAAGCCTTGCGGATCGAGAAGGGCCTGCCTGCTCCAGAAAAGAAAAAGACCGAAAGCATTCGACAATACAAGGAGAAGGCCAAAGCCTTAATAGCTAAACGTGATGAGGAACGCTCTGCCGGAGCTTCAAGAAGTCGTTTAAACATACTTAGGAAAAAAATTTCCAAATTAAAAAAGAAAAGTCGACTAAGTTAGGTTTAAGCAAACGACACGACTCAATCTTTATTTATTTTTCAATTCTTGACAACGCACGGTCATGTTAATAGTCATGATTCTCTTTGGTATCGCCAGAGAGATTGCGTGGCAAATGGCCGTGCGGCGCAGACGTCAAAAATGTCCCTGCCTCTTGGGCCTCTAGAAAGCTATGATGGCAAGCAATAGGCCTAATTCTTCAGCAATAGGGCGGTCCCGTAGAAAGAAATTTTTGTTTGCGGCAATTTTGGGATTATTTGTACTAATTTCCTTAACAGCAGGAGTTTTTGTCGGCATAAGACAGCTTGTTCAAGGACCACAGTTAAAAAGCCTAGTTACCGCGCGAATTCAGAATCCTCTCACGACAAGTGTTTCTATCGATCAAGTTAATTTCAAATGGAAATCTCTCTCATCAGGAATATTGGAGTCTCAGGGGATACGTATAGGTCAGCTTTCAACTGACCCTGTAGAAATAAATATTGATAAATTAGAGATGTCCCTCGATTTCAGTGAAATATTCTTAGGGAACCTCGACATTGGATTTTTGGACATAATTAGCCCAAGAATATTAATTGACGCCAAGAAATTAAAATCACACTTAACAGAGCTAACTTCAACTAATTCGCCTCAAGTTTTTCTAAACCCAGTTATCAAGACACTGAGAATCAAAGATGGCTCGATATTGACCCAGAATTCGAGCCGCCCAAATCAAGGATTTGAAACTCTTCTGTCAAAAATCGAGTGCAACGCCGGAAATATAGGAATTGATGGAATCGAACGTTTTGAATTCCAAGGACTATCTTCTGATGGAATGACGGTGGGCAGAATTGAGCTTACTGGAAATCTTGATGCGTCTGAAAATGGCGAACATCTTGGAAACACAAAATCTTTTGTTAAATTTCGTCTTCTTGACTACCCAACTTTTCCTGTATTCAACCTCTTAAATTCTATTTATGAAGATATCCCCTCCTTTAAAGGAATCTCAAATGCGCATCTGCAAATTAGAGGTGGGTGGGACTCTTGGAAAGCCATAGGATCAGCTGAGGTTATCAATCTCTCATTTTTCAATAAAAAACCTCTAAAACCGACAGTTACAGATAGAATTTCAGTAAGTGTTGACGCGTTCAGACGAGACGATCTCGTTAAGGTCTTCATGTCGTCTTTGAGCGCGCCTGGACTTGAAGCATCTCTGGAAGCTAATCTTACCCAGTTGGGTTCCAAGGATACATCTGTAAATGTAAAAGTACGTAAAGCAGACATCAATCTTGAAGAAACAATCAAGATCGCCCCTCTCCAGTTGCTGAATCGTGTAGACCGAGAGCGAATCATTAAGTCTGGAATTAGAGGAAATATTAAAATCCTGTCAGCGAGTTGGAATTACAATTTCAGTAATGGCGACAGATCAAGATCTTCTTGGAATGATTTAACTCTTGATGCAATTTTTAATCGGGTCACGGGATTTATTCCCGGTTTTGAACTGCCTGTCGAGAATGCCAGTGGTTCATTGCGATTAGATTCCAACGAAGTTCTCTTTAAAGGAATCAATCTGACAATTGGAAATTCTTCCATTGTGATCAACGGTTTGTTGAACAAGTTAACTAGTAAACCGCAAGTAGATCTTTTTCTCACAATGAAGGCGCAAGCCTCAGATATTCATACGATAATTTCAAGCAAGATATGGGGGAATAAATTTGAACCAATAATCAAATCAGTTCAAGAGCCACACGGTTTAGTTTCTGTGACTATGGATCTAAAAGGTGAATTGCAAAAGCCTTCAATGAAGGGGCAAATTGATCTCGATGATGTACAGTTTAGAACGGATATAGTTGCTCTTCCTGTGCGTAAGGTTTCTGGAAAACTAAGATTTAGACCCGATTCTATTTCGACATCTGTTTTGAGGGGTTATGTAGGTGAAAGTTCGTTTGAATTAAAAGGTGTTGTGACTGACAAAGATTCTCATGGCGCGCTAGAAGTCAAATTGAACACTTCAGACCTCAAAAAACTAAGTTTGTTAAGTCCTGGATGGTCTATCACCGGTATTGCGCCTTTATCAGTAAACATGAAGGGACGTTTGGCGGAAATGGGCTTTTCTGGGGTTCTGGATTTAAAGAACTTAATAATGTTGAAGGACGGCTGGATGAAAAAACCGTCCGGCGTTCGGCTATCTTTAGAATTTTCAGGAAACAGAAATTCTGATGGAATTATGGTCGATGACGCTTACTTGGTCTCAGATTCCAGTAGAATTTCTGCTCGCGCGCATTTGAAAGATGACGGTCGGTTTTTGGGCACAATCAATCTTCCTCCCAAGGGGATACCAACAAGTGATTTGACATGGATAGCGGATCCAGCGTTGGAGTTGCAACCTGGTGGACGTATTGAGGGCGATCTTAGTATTAAGAAAGACAAGAATCAGGATCTGAGTTTTGACGCTAATTTTGTGCTTAACCACATTTCATTAAGATTGCCGCGGGCCAAGAAAAGAACAGAAGGGGTAACAGGAAGTGTCCAAATAAAAGGAAAGACTCTTCAACTGAGCATTGAGCGCTCCAGGACTGGAACATCTCTGATAGCCGCGGATATTGTAATTACCGATTTTGCTCAGCCCAAATACAAAGCCATGTTCGACTGCGAATTTCTCGATACTACTGATTTCATGAACGAATCTGCCCAGGCTCCGTTAATGACGTGGATAGAATGGATACGTTCTAACAGTGTCATAAAATTTCTTAATCAAAGTAGAGGAACATGGTCACTCAGAGTCGGGAAAGGAAAAACAGTATATCGTTCTTTTTCGGACTTTCGGGGGGATTTTGAAGGTAATTACGGGTTGATAAAAGTTCCAAAATGGCAGATGAATTTTGCCGAGGGTATTATAAGAGGAACAGGTCTTTTTGACATCCGTCCGAATACTACCAGACCACTAAAAATTGAATTTCAGGGTGATCAATTAAACTTTGATCGAATATTTGTCTCTGATCCAAATCGCGTGAGAGTAGATGGCAATGTCATAGCTCAAGGTTATATGGAGTGGCGCATACGGTCAGGCGTTGAAAACGGGGGTCTTTATAAAACGGGAAATATGGAAGTTAGAGTTACTGACGGGACAATTTATCGTTTTGAAGTATTGTCAAAAATATTTTCACTCATCAATCTGGGGTCGATTCTCCGAGGCCGATTGCCAGACGTAATCGGCCAAGGCTTACCTTTTCAAAAAATTAACTGGACAATGGATATTTTTGACAACAAATGGAAAATCAAGAACTTGAAATTTTATTCCGATGCAGCCAGAATTGATGCCTCAGGAATGTATTTTAGTGATCAAGGACGAATTGATTTTAAGGTTGATGTCGCCCCTCTGGTAGGATTCGATACAATTCTGTCTGGCTTGTTTGGAAATCTAATTACTCGAGATGGTAAGACCCTTAACACAACTTTTAGGGTTAGAGGTTTGACGAATTCTCCCGATGTGCGTCTGGAACCTTTCGAAAACTTAAAGAAGGAATTTAGACAGGGAGGTTAATTCGATGAACTGCCTCAAAACATGTTTTTCTGAATAGGATATGGCAACAGTTTGAAACTCATCCGGTGAACTCGGCAAGGTCCATAAATTTCTATCGCCCGTTGATGTTCTTTGGTTCCATAACCTTTATTCTTTTTGAATCCATAGTTTGGAAATTCCTTATCCAAATCTTCCATAATTCTATCACGCGTAACCTTTGCAATGATGCTAGCAGCAGCTATGGATAAAGAAAGTTTGTCCCCTTTAATTATTGGTCTCTGAGCACAATCCAAGTCCAGTCTGATTGGACCGTCTATCAGGAGGAAGTCCGGATCCATTTTTAGATCTCTAACGGCTAATTTCATAGCTAATCTTGTAGCTTGAAGTATATTAACCCTGTCTATCTCTGCAGGACCTATAATGCCGATTCCAATGCCCTTGGCGCGAGACAAGATCGCCTCGAACAATAAACTTCTAGTTTTTTCTTTTAGGAGTTTTGAGTCGTTAAGACCGGGAATATCAGAATAGTTTTCTAAAATGACTGCGGCTGCAACAACAGGCCCTGCCAAAGGACCACGGCCTGCTTCATCTATGCCAGCAACCAATCGAGCGCCCATCGATATGGCATTTTGTTCGTATTGGCTAGACGGGGGCATTGAACAACAGGCCGTCCCTCATTGTCTTGTCTAGTTGTAGGATTTTTCCTTGATCCTTGCTGCCTTACCTCTGAGCTTTCTAATATAATATATTTTTGCTCTTCTCACACGGCCGCGTGTAACTACTTCAACTTTCTCTACCATTGGTGAGTCTCGCGGGAAAACCCTCTCTACACCAATTCCATAAGAAACTTTTCTTACCGTATAGGTTGAACCCGGCCCTCTATTATTGATGGCGATTACTGCTCCTTCGAAAACCTGGATTCGCTCCCTGTTGCCTTCCACAATTCTCACATGGACCTTGACTGTATCGCCAGGCCGGAACGCGGGTAGATCCATGCGGGTTTGTTCAAAAGCTAAACGATCGATGACATTCATTTTGCCTCTCCAACGTGTATATTCTGTTCACTTTTAATTTCGTTTAAAAGCTGCTGTTCTTCTTTGTTCGACTCTCTGTTTTCTAGTAAATCTGGACGTTTGATTAGGGTTTTTGCCAAGGCCATTTTTTTGCGCCAAATACGAATTTTTTCATGATGACCTTCGAGCAATATCTCTGGAGTTTCCAATCCCTCGAATATTCGGGGTCTAGTATATTGGGGATATTCCAATAATCCATCATAGAAAGATTCCCCATCTATGTTACTGTCAGCGCCCAAAACACCAGGGATCAATCTAACAACCGCGTCCATGATTACCATGACCGCTGTCTCACCACCAGAAAGTATAAAGTCACCAATCGAAACTTCTTCATCTACGAAGTTTCTAACACGTTCATCAATCCCTTCATAGCGCCCACAAACAAATGCCATCGATTCGAGGCCAACTAGTAACTTTACCATAGTCTGGTCAAGTCTTTTACCCTGTGGCGTTGTCAGAATGACTTTGGTCTGCGGCAAAGAACTACGAACTGAACGGATTGCTTTTACTATTGGCTCGGGTTTCATGATCATTCCCGTGCCGCCACCGTAAGGATAATCATCGGTAGTTCGATGTCGATCCTCAGTGAAATCCCTCAGGTCAATCGTCTTAAATTTTAATAATCCAGCACCCACAGCCCTGGCCGGATTCCCGAATTCCATAAAAGAATCAAAAATCCTTGGAAATATGGTTATAACCCTAACCTCAAGCATCAGGGATAAGACCCTCCAAAGGATCAACTAACATCTTTTTGGCTTTCACGTCGATCTCAAGCGCCACTTCGTCAATGAATGGAAGTAGTATCTCACCCTTCTCACCAAAGATTATCAATACGTCGTTTGCGCCAGTCGCCATTATGTCAGTTATCTTTCCAAGAAACTGGTCGCCTTTGGTAAAAACTTCCATGCCAATCAGTTCATGATAGTAATATTCATCTTCGTCTTTAGGAGGAAGATTAGATTCTAGCGTATGAACTAGCTGCCCTGACAATATGGCTGCTGTTTCTGGCGTTTTAATTCCTTCAAACAAGACTAAAACAGATCCTTTGTGAAATCGGATCTGTTTTATGACAAATCTTTTATGTTTAATTTCCAACCATTCGGAGTTTTCAAAAGCATCGAATGTTTGGGTATATGCCTGTATCTTAATCTCGCCCCTTATACCAAAGGGTTTTTGAACTCTTCCTATTACTACCAGTTCATCTTCTGACATCAGAATTGGAAATCGACTATAGGAAGGGCTCATTCGAGAATTTCTAACGCAACCCTGGTTTTCCTCTTTGTAGAAGCGGCGTTGAGAACGGATCGTATTGCTTTAGCCGTACGACCGTGTTTGCCGATAACCTTTCCCAAATCCGATTGTGCTACTTTCAATTCGAGAATAGTGGCATTCTCAGTCAGGGTTTCTTTAACGCTAACTTCTTCTGGATTGTCAACCAAAGCTTTCGCCAGGTATTCCGTAAGCTCTTTCATCAACGCCTCGAGGGTCTTGCGACTTGCCGTTAGGCTAATCAGGAATTTGCGTTGCTCGACGACATTCTAACCAATTTTCGAACGGTGTCTGACAGCTCAGCCCCGCGTTCCACCCAGGACATGATGCCATTAACGTTGATCTTCAATCCGTCTGCTTTGTCTCTTGGGTCGTAAGTGCCTAATTTCTCCAGGAATCGCCCGTCACGAGGGAACAATGAATCAGCGGCTACAACTCGATAAAATGGTTTTTTCTTGGATCCGTGTCTTGCAAGTCTTATCTTAACTGCCATATATAAATCGACCTCCAGAAGGTTCATAGTCAATATAATCGAACTATATTAATCAACGTGTTGGCCTGCGTCAAGAGCAAATGTCAGAAATCACGTGGATTAAGGTAATATGGTTTAGCATCAACCACATCCAAGAGAGTCTTCAAGCCTGTGTACAACGCTTTGACTTTGTTAACTGATTTCATATTATGATGAAAAACAAGCGAAGCAATCAGCTTATAATATTTACTAGATATCCTCGCAGTGGATCATCCAAGACGCGCTTAATACCTGCCTTGGGAGCAAAAAAAGCAGCGCTGCTCCAAAAGGCTATGACAGAATTAACGCTCAAGGAAATGGCTCCACTGATGACTTCAGGGGCAGTTAATGCGCGCATCTTTTTTCATGGATGTACACGTTTTGAAATTGAAGATTGGCTTGGTCCCATGTGGATTTTTGAAGAACAGTCGGGAACAGATCTAGGATATAAGATGGCTAGAGCGTTCGATGTTTCTTTTTCCATTAGTCCTGACAGTCGTTCGATTCTAATCGGAACTGATATTCACAAGTTAGGACGAGACATCATTCTTGATGCTTGTCAATATTTAGACTTATATGATCTTGTCTTGGGGCCTGCTGTAGATGGCGGTTATTATTTAATTGGACTTAATGAGCCGCGGCCAGAACTTTTCCGTGACATTGAATGGGGCTCACCACTGGTGTTAGAACAAACCTTGAATAAGGCAAGGATCAACAACTTGAAAGTTCGTTTGTTAAAAGAACTCAGTGATATTGACAGACCTGAGGATCTGAATTTATTCGATGAAACTTTTTTAAGCTCGCTAGGTACTGAAAGTTCATGAATTCTTCGGTTAGCGTTATCATACCTACGTTGAATGAAGAACCGAATCTGGAAGTTTGTATCAATGCGCTTGGATCAATGCGAGATTTTGAATTGATAGTTGTTGATGGTGGTAGCAGAGACGACACTGTGACAATAGCCAAAAAAATGGACGCTCAAGTATTCACAACATCTCCCTGTAGGGCTTCTCAGATGAATTTAGGCGCCAGAATGGCTTCAGGAGAAATTTTAGTTTTTCTTCATGCTGACACTCTACTTCCTGACAACTGGATACAAATCGTAAGAAAGACCCTTGTGCCACCGAATGTTATTTTAGGAGCCTTTGAGTTTTCTTTGGATGAACTGCGCTGGCAATTTCTTTTAATTCGGAAGTTGGCTAATTTTCGATCAAGATTCTTTCAAATGCCATACGGGGATCAAGCCCTTTTTGTCGGACGGGATAATTTTTATCGTATCGGCGGATTTCCAGAAATCATGATCATGGAGGATTTTGCTTTTTGTAGGTTGGCCAAAAGACATGGATTAATAAAAACAGTTTCAGCTCAAGCTATAACTTCATGCCGTCGGTGGAAAAATCGTGGAATTATCAGAAATACTCTTATAAATCAATATATTATCGCGCTTTTTGCTTTAGGTGCGTCTGATAGGAAATTGAGAAGTATTTATGATGCCATAAAGTAGGAGTTTATTTAATATGTTCAAACAGTGTTGGGTTTTTTGATGAAATGCTTGATTACAGGTGGGACCGGATTTGTTGGTAGTCATGTGGTGGAGCGTGCAATTGCAGAGGGGTGGGAGGTGATCTGTCCTGTTCGGAACCCCAATTCACTTCGAAACCTCAAAACTACTTCTATTTCCTTATGCTCATTTGACAATCTTGAAATTATGCTACGAGGCCTAGATTCGCTAGACTTTGTAATTCATTTAGCCGGTGCTACCAGGGCTCTTAAGTACCTCGATTATTATAAAGCTAATGTCGAATTTACCGAATGGCTTGTTAAGCTATTGATTACTACTGGTGTCGCCAAAAATCTTCGAAGATTTGTACATGTAAGCTCGCAGGCCGTTGCTGGACCTTCCCGAAGGAACTCTGAACCGGTTTTTGAATATGAGGAGCCTAGGCCTATATCCGATTACGGTCGTTCTAAATTGGAGGGAGAGAGAGCAATACTAAATTTCAAGGACTTATTCCCCGTAACTATAGTCAGGCCTTCAACTGTGTTTGGTCCTAGAGATGTCGATGTCTTAGGTGTGTTTAGATCGGCCAAATTTAGGATTGCTCCAGTTGTGTCAGGACCTGATAGAGCCGTAAGCATAATATATGTAGAAGATTTAGCGGATGGAATTTTGAGATCTGCCGCCGCTATTGAGATTCCATCTGGAGAGATTTTTTTCCTAGCAAACTCCGAACCGGTTGTTTGGAAAGAATTTGCGAAACTAGTTGGACGAAGCATGGGGTATAGTACGTTCGTCATTCCAGTGCCAGTGATTTTGATGCATATGATAGGTAAGGCTGGTGATTGGATTGGAAAAGTCTCCAAGAAACCTGCTTTGATAAGGTCAGAAAAGGTTGTTGAAATGAAACAGCTTGCCTGGGTTTGTTCTACTTCCAAGGCTAACCAAAACCTTCGGTGGCAAGGTCAGACGCCGTTGAAGTTAGCCATTGAGAAGACCAGAGATTGGTACATCTCTCAAGGCTGGATTTAATACTGGATCTAATATTATGGAAACAGAATAAATTTTTTCAAAAATCTGACGCTGATGTTCTCCCTAAACTTAACCATGCGAAACTGTGTCCATTTCGATTGTGATCCCCCAGATTAAGCGGCTTTCTTGAGTTTTCCTTCAAGTTTAGTTTTTTTGTCAACTTTCTCGGAAGGTTTTGGAAGTTCAAATTTTAATAATCTAGCTATGTTGGCAGGTATATCCGTGTTGTCATAATCTCCTGAGAAGAGTTCGGCTCCTGGACCGATTGCCCTAGTTATTACAGAAGCCTCGGTATGCCCATTCGTGGTCCATTCAATGCCAGCTCGTTTACTGACAATTTGACTCAATGCTTTAACCAAGTGGCCAGGATCATATTTTGAAGAAATTTCAGCTCCCGGTTTTTCCTTTACTGTTTTAGCCAAATATGTTCCTAGAAATTCCGCTTCTTCATAATTTAGATGAATTCCTGCTGATTTCAATATTGCTTTTTGTTCTTGCGGCTTCTTTTTAATTTGGGACTGAATATGAGTCAGACTATGCTTTATTGGCTCGAGGGCATGAGAATCGATATCAAATGATCCGATTCCAGCTTGTTTGAGCCCACCAGTTTCATGATCCGCGGTGACTATGATCAACGTGTCAGGGTGTTTTTTCTGAAAATTTAGAGCAACATGGATCGCGTCATCAAACTCTAGAGTTTCTTCTATCATTGTTTTGATATCGTGAGAATGACAGGCATGATCAATACGTCCCCCTTCCACCATCAGCAAGAATCCTCTTGGGTTGTTCTGTAGGATCGACAAGGCTGAATTTGTCATATCCGCAAGTGTTGGCAAATCTTTAAGGTTCTGATTGTTTTTGCGATCTATTGCGTAAGGCATGTTCGAAGGAGCAAACAGTCCAAAAAGTCGTTTTACATTTTTTGTGTCTACTGAAGCTAACGATTGGGCATTTTCCACAAATTCATATCCGTTCTCTTTCATGATGGCTATTAAATCGGTTTCGTCTTTTCGATCGCTATCTACATGGCCTCTCGGAATAAAATTCCTTCGGCCTACTCCGAGAACTACTTCTGCCATCATTTTCGGTAAATGTTCAGCAATTTTATTATGTTCACCTCGACTCGACGAAACAGCGTATATTGCAGCCGGTGTTGCATCCGTAATACGTGAAGTGCTGATCATACCGACAGACAGACCTGCTTTTTTAGCAATCTTACCAATTCCCTCTACCTGACTATCGTCTGGTAAAACATTTAGACGACCGTTTATTGTTTTATGCCCTGTATAGAGAGCCGTTGCCGCAGCTGCGGAATCTGTAACAGGTGAACTAGCTGAATGCGTAGTAGTGTTTCCTGTTATTTTAATCAAACCCATGGCAAGATCTTTGTTAAGAACCTGTTTTGAATATATCTCCGTCGCCTTGATTTGATTAGCCCCCATTCCATCGCCAATAAAAAGTATGACATTTTTAGGGCCCTCAGAATGGCTCGTTTCAGCATTGGTCACATTATTGAAAATCAAGGACAAAAGCACGATTGAAGCTACGAAAAGCCAATTCCTGATAGCTCTCATTGTTTTACCCGACTTCGATTCGTTTTTCAAACTACTCCGCTATCCAGTTCTGACGGGACTGGTTTACACTGTTTTTCTTCATTCACAAAATACGTTTCTTAATGATAATCGTGTGTTCCCAGAATTACTTTAACTCCTGTTTTTTCTTCAACCATGTTAGCAAGTTCATCAGGTTTGAAATACGGACATGGCGGTTTTGCGTTAGCCATGCAGGAGCTAAAATAGATGAGTTCCGGTTTTATTTCAGAGAGCTTCGCAGCCATTCCCAGATTAGGTATTACTGTTCTCCCCGGACATTCACATGTCACAAAAGCCATGACAGAAGAAGCTTCTTCGAATTTCCCTTCTCCTGACGCGGCTGCCTTCAAACATCTCCACTCACCGGGACATCCATATCCGCTTTCCATGTAAGCGCCGCAACCAACAATAGCCACTTTTTTCATTTTCTTCTCCAAAAAAGTGATTTTAAGAATAGAGTAAGTTTATTTCACCGACTCTTTCAGGTACAATATCTAGCATGTGTTGTGATTTTTGTCGACTTTCATATGCCCCATAACCAATTATTACAATCAATGGTAGGTTTCACTTAATCATGGTGATAGGTTTAGCCTTAGAAAATAAGTTCTTCGCAAATTTCATGTCCCGAAAATAATCTTTTTAGGTCTTTGAGTGTTCAGTATTGACGGCCCACATCATATGGAGTACTTCTCATCGATATGATTGGCATTTATTCACTAGGTCGGATTTGTTTTTCAAGACATCTTGTGACTGATTTAAATATGGCTGGAGTAGCCGCATGACAAAAAAAAATGATGGCGATATCTTAAAGCGCAACGGTCCCAGTGTTCATTCCTCTAACCCCTGTTTTTCTAGGCGCGAATTTCTTTTTATGGGTGGCATAATTTTTACTGCGGCCACTGCTAGTCAATGTTGGTCATCAGGAAACTCTTCTTTAATTATAATTGAGCAGGCAAATGGTCTTGTAGTCGGTGATCCTTCCAAATGTGTAGGTTGTAGGAGATGTGAGCTAGCCTGTTCAGAATTTAATGATGGGAAGGCTTCTCCGGTCATTTCGCGGATTAAAATTAGTCGAAATTTAAATCCGTGGATTTCCAATCCTGGAGTCAAGCAATTTGGACCTGGAACTTTTGGAAATGGTTTGGTCATCCAGGACCTTTGTAAGCAATGTCCGCATCCTGTTCCTTGTGCAAATGCATGTCCGCATAATGCAATTGTGCTAGCTCCCAATACTAAGGCTCGAGTAGTGGACTCTGCAAAATGTGTCGGGTGCAAGATTTGTCAACGAGCCTGCCCTTGGGACATGATATCTTTTGATCCAGATACTAACAGAGCCACCAAATGCTTCCTCTGCAATGGAAATCCAAAATGTGTTGCTGCATGTCCGGCTGAAGCGCTCAAGTATGTGCCCTGGTGTGATCTGACCAAAATTGAAAGACCAAGGATATCACCTAATACATTTATCTCACCCAGCAAGGCTTCAACTTGCATAGAGTGCCACTGACAAACGCGTCATCGGAGATTTCAAGCATGGCTAACTACGGAGGTTGGGTCGGAAAGACTCTCAGGGTTGATTTATCAAATGGGAATATAAGTATTGAAAATACCTTAGAGAAATACAAGGACTACCTCGGAGGAACAGGGATAGGATACAAAGTGTTATGGGATGAAGTGCCGGCAGGAACACAGCCTTTTGATCCTGTCAACAGGATAGTATTCGGTGTAGGGCCCCTTGCAGGCACAGGGGCTCCCTGTAATGGTAGGACTGCCATCACTACCCTCTGGCCGACTTGTTGGCCAAAATCTTTGGTCGCATCTGGACACATGGGAGGCAATTTTGCCGCTGAACTTAAGTATGCGGGCTTTGACGCAATAATAATTTACGGTAAGGCCGATCAACCGGTATGGCTCTGTATTCTTGATGGAAAAGCTGAAATACGCGACGCTAGAAACTTATGGGGTGAAGGAATTCGACGGACTTCAATGGAGATCAGCCGTCAAATGGGCCCTAGGGCATCCGTCGCCGCGATTGGTCAAGCAGGTGAAAATTTGGTCCCTATGTCAGTAGTTATAAACTCCCATTCGCACTCTGCAGGTGGGGTGGGATCTGTGATGGGGTCCAAAAACTTGAAAGCGATAGGAGTCCTCGGAACTGGTAGTATCCGAATTGCTGGTAACAAAGAGGAATGGGAAAAGGCTGTGAATTATCATCTTTCTTTGTTGGGCGCCAATAATCAGCATGTTGTTCCAGATAGCCCACAAAAATGGTCCGAATATTATGGGCCAACCCGTTGGGTCGCATCCCCAGGCAGGAGATGGGGAGCCGCTAGTTCTAGCATAGACACTGGCTCTTGTGATCCTCACAACTTGAACCGAATTGCTTATCGAACGAATAACGCTGCCTTTTTCTTAGGAGAAAGAGCCTGGAAATATACAGTAAGAGGAAATGGCTGTTCAAGTTGTCCAATTCGATGTCACACCATTTTAAAAGTTCCATCAGTTTCATCGAAATATGGGATACCGGAGATCGGACAAAATACGTGTGTGGGAATGCTGTTTGGAAGAAACTTCTTCAGGAGCTTTCCTGACGGCCCTAAAGGTGAAACATCCATTGAAGCATGTATGGTAGGCATGAGTCTGGCTGACGATCTCGGTATTTGGGACAATTATGGTCAAATGCAACGTGATTTTCAGGAACTTTACTATAGTGGAATCCTGAAGGAAAAAGTTGGAAGCAAGGAATTTAAGAGCTATTCATGGGACGAATATGAGAAAGGATCTCCGAATTTTCTGTTTAAACTGCTCAGAGGAATAGCGCTAAAGCGCGATGAACTCACCACTGCGCTAGGCATGGGAACAGGTTATCATCTAGAGAGATGGGGAATACCTGAAAAAGATTGGCAAGAAAGACCCGAATTATCATATTGGAAGATGGGGCATCCGAGACATCATTCGAGTGAGGAGGCTGGACAGACTGGCGTGATTATCAATACACAGTACAATCGTGACTCACAGTGCCACTCTCATACGAATTTTATTCGTAATGGATTGCCTTTGCATGTCCAAAAACAAATTGCCGTGGATATTTGGGGATCAACTGATGCTATTGATGCCATGTCGGCTTACTCTCCTATGAACGTTTACAAGGCGAAAATGGCTAAGTGGTCAATTTTGCGTAAAGAATTGCACGATTCGTTATCTATTTGCAACTGGATGGGACCTTGGATCGCTTCGCCATTGAAGGAACATAATTATAAAGGGGATGATTCCGTAGAGTCATTATTGTATAGCCTGGCCACTGGCAACCCTAAGTCTAGAGAAGAACTCGACAAAGACTCTGAAAGAATTTTTGTTCTCCACAGAGCTTTAACAATTCGTGACATGCAAACTTCAGACATGCGGACGAAGCATGACACTGTTCCCAAGTGGATCTTCAAAGATCAGGCTGGAAAACCGCCTTTCAGTTCAGGTTCAAGCGCCATGGACCCGGACGACATAAAACTGGCCATGGACATGTTTTATTCGGAGATGGGTTGGGACCTTGAAACAGGAGCTCCAAGAACAGAAACCTACCAGAAACTCGGTTTGCAGGATGTAGCGGATGTGTTTGATAGGAATGGCCTGGCCGTAGGGTAAACGCTTAAATGAATTTTTCAGAAAATCTGCTTGCGACAATTACAGGAATGATTCGAGAGTCTAGCGAAGCCGGTTTGATAATTCCGCATGAAGACCTTTTTGAAGCTCTAGGTCAAGACATCATCCTGGAATCTGATTGTTACAAGATCTCATTTTTTGAAAAAGCTCTAGATAAAATCTTGGAAAAAAATGCGGACATTAACAAATTGACTGCAAAGAATGGCGTTTCATATTACTATTCATCATTAAGCATGAGTGATACCTATGCGAGTATTCTCGCTAGAAAACACGATGATACTCTAATAGCTGACATCGTTCGAGAAAATTCTCAGCTTTATCCTCGACCCGTTCCCTTAAGTTTATTTGAGCATTCTCCTTTTGGATTCACAAGAGAACAAATTTTAGATCAATTAAAGAGAATGTTCGGAAGCGACGGTTTCCAGGATATACTCCAGACGACAACTTCGTCTGGAAATATTTTTCTTTACTCTTCCAGATTTCTCGATCATGCTTACGCTATTAAGATGGCGGAATGGATTGACATTGGGGAAGCCAACAATCCATGAGAATCCAAAGGAGCCCTCTGAAATCGACCTACAATTTTTGCTTTCTAGACCATGATGTTCTTATCGAATAATTTTCCCTGTTTTTTTTGAATAACTTTTGTTTAAAAGATTTTTTTTAAATCTTCCGCCCATCACAATCCATGACTTTAGGAAACATCACATGAATAGCAAATGGCGATTTTTAACATTTCGTTGGTGGCTAGTGCATTTCTTCGGTCTTAGTATAGTGTACACCGCTGGTCGCCTCTGCAGGATATTGTACGGAGGGAACTAATATGATCAAAAATCTTATGTTTCCTAAAATTGGTTGGGTTATTCTTCATCTTCTGGCAATATCCATAACCTTTCTTGTTGGATATTCAATGCGGTTTGGGTATGGTTGATCATGAAGCCAGAGCGAATGCAACTATTGTTGGCACAGATAGTGATGGCTCTTGGAGCCGCAATGACGCACTATATCCTTCATCCTCCACATCATGGAATCACTTATTTTTGGGGGACCTTTTTCCCTGCCGTGGACCTTTTTTTAGTTAGCGCTTTGTACCTATCGAGACGAACAGCTATATGGGGACTTTTACTCAACAGTTTTTTGGCCTTTTTCGGAATCATCATGATGACGGACCTGATTATTATTGGCGCAATAAGTGGCTGGATCAAGACTGATTTTTGGCAACAACCTTTACGATGGTTGATGGAATCGATGTTTCCCAATGTAATGATAGCGCTAGCCGATTTTTTGGTTGGGCTTGCTTTATATAAAATAACTATGACTGATAATGTGCTTGGTCGCAATTGATTTTTCAAAAATTAAGCGATGAGCTTATTTGATTTTATGGTCTAATGATCGGTAAGTACTTAGGACATCTTTCTCAGGAAGATCCTCTTTATGCTTACATGCGTGAAGAAATTATCCCTCAATTTGGTCTTCACATTCAGGATGTCGATTTTAGAGTATTCCAACCACCGAATTCTCACCATGTCTATGTATATGAAGAACGCCAAAGTGGTATGAGAGTTGTAGGCAAATTTCATCCGCCTAGCTCTAAATCAACACTCGAGCCAATCAGTTCCGGTCAGATAGAATACAATAATCTTGTTTTTTTAAGATCACTCGGCTTTGATGAACCGCCTCATTATGTGGTAAGGCCGTTAGGGTTCAATCGCGATTTAGGAAATGCCTTAATAGTTGAATATAGGAGTGATGACCTCCTCGGAAATATCATCACAGACGCAATTCATTTTGGAAAAACGGAGAGACTGTACCGTAAACTATCATCGCTGGGAAATTTCTTGGCATCATTTCACAACCATACTGCAGCAAGTTGGCGCGTCAATTTTGATATTAGCCATGCCTACATGAGACGACTCATAAGCTCTCTTGTCGTTAAACGGGGATTGGAAAAAGAGTTTTCAGAGGAGCTGGACTATCTTTGCGATGTTTGGCGGACTCGTGATTTCATGTGGGAAGATTGCTCCGTATTGGTCCATGGAGATGTCACTCCTTCTAATATTCTTGCAGGCAGTTGGTTCAACATAACTATTATCGACTTAGAGCGGATGCAGTGGTCCGATCGAGTTTTTGACATTGGCAGACTCTGCGGAGAACTCATGCATTATTTTCTGCAAGGGACTGGTGATAGAGTGGCAGCGGAACCTTTCATCGGGCATTTCCTTTGGCATTATTGTTCTAGTTTTCCTGACCAGATAAGAGCCTTCAAATCCGTAACCCAGCGCGCTCCTTTTTATATGGCATTGAATTTGTTGCGAATCGCCCGAAATAGCTGGATTAACCGGGATTACCGCCGCAAGCTTGTTCTTGAAGCAAAAAAGATATTGAGGGCGACATTATGAAAATTGATGGAATCCTGATCGATGTGAACGGCACTATGATTGATATTCTTACCGATGAAGGAAATGAAGAAATCTATCGTGGAATTAGTCATTTTCTTACCTATCAGGGAATAAATATTAATCGATCGGAACTTCGCGATGAATATTTTAGCTTAATGGATCGACAGAAAAGAAAAAGCAAGGAAGCGTTTCCGGAATTCAACGCAATAGAGTTATGGAGACAGTTTCTACAACAAAGACAAGATGTTATTGAAAAACTTCCTTCAAAAAAAATTCGACGCATGCCATTGTTCCTGGCGGAAATGTATCGTGGAATTTCACGATTTAGATTGCAACTCTATCCCGCCGTAAAAAATACTTTAGATGAACTACAACCCAGGTTTAAGTTAGCAGTGGTTACCGACGCTCAGAGCCCATGGGCTATTCCTGAGATGAGAGCTGTTGGGATTGATAAATACTTTGCCCCTATCGTGGTCTCAGGAGATTTTGGTTTTCGCAAGCCAGATAAAAGGCTATTCCTTATAGCATTGGAAAACCTTCATTTAAGACCTGAAAACGTAATATTCGTTGGTAATGACATGTATCATGATATTTATGGAGCCAAACAATGTGGCATGAAGACGGTCTTTTTCTCATCCAATCAGGGCAGAAAAACTTATG
The DNA here is from genome assembly GCA_937930835.1 of uncultured Desulfomonile sp. Classification (GTDB taxonomy): domain Bacteria; phylum Desulfobacterota; class Desulfomonilia; order Desulfomonilales; family Desulfomonilaceae; genus CAITZA01. Next base: position 26,369 of record CALGLN010000050.1, on the reverse strand, counting down.
ATGGGGTTGAACCTGATTATATCATTTATCATTTTGCTGAACTTCTTCAAGCCATAGACTTTTTTGAAGCCAATTAGGGATCTTGGAAAATATCCGGTCTCATTGCACTTAAATAATGGATGAATATACGCCCCCCTTTTTCGGATGTTTTCTGTTTATTTTGCGCATTCGAAGAAGATTGGCGGAGAGAGAGGGATTCGAACCCCCGGCACCCTAACGGATGCAGTTGATTTCGAGTCAACCCCCTTCGGCCTCTCGGGCATCTCTCCGCTGTGGGCCGATCTGAGTTCCGTTCATGCCTGCCGCAAGTGTTGGAAGAACTTTTTCATTAGTTCAACAGCCTCATCTCTCATAACTCCTGAGACAATCTCGACTTCGTGATTGATTCGGGGATCATGAGAAAAGTCGAAAAGGCTACCGAAGGCTCCCCAATTTTTGTCTTCCGCAGCATAGACAACTTTCGGAACCCTAGCGTGTAACAAAGCGCCTGCGCACATTATACACGGCTCTAAAGTAACATAAAGAGTCGAATAGAGCAATCTCCAATCAGCCAATTTTATGGATGCTTGTCTCAAAGCAATTATTTCAGCATGCGCCGTCGGATCAGAATTAGTTTCTATTAGATTGTACGCCTGGCTCACTATTTCATCATTGATCACTAAAATTGCGGCTACTGGAGTTTCACCTTCTTGGAACGCTTTTCTCGCTAATTCCAATGCCAAGCGCATAAATCTCTCATCTTTTTTTGTTGAAGTCTGCAAGAAATATCTAGCGATCCTTTCAACCAAGGATTGCGCCTTTGTCAGCTGAACTTACTAAAGAAGCGTATCGAACCAAATAACCCTCATTCACACGCTGTTTCGGAGGCTTCCATTCTAAACGTCTTTTAGCAAGTTCTTCATCACTCACCAACAGGCTTAGTCTTTTTTCAGGAATATCTATGGATATTTTATCCCCTTCTCTTACGAGGGCTATGGGTCCTCCATGAGCTGCTTCTGGAGAAACGTGACCAATTGCCGCGCCTTTTGTGCCTCCACTAAAACGCCCATCAGTAATAAGCGCCACCGATTTATCTAATCCCATTCCTACAAGGGCTGATGTAGGGTTCAACATTTCCCTCATGCCTGGACCTCCTTTAGGCCCTTCATATCTTATAACTATTATGTCCCCTGGCTTTATTGAACCATCAAGTATACTGTCTTCAGCTTCTTCTTCTGAATCAAACACCCTAGCGATTCCAATTTGATGAAACATTTCCGGAGCTACTGCGGATCGTTTCACAACAGCTCCATCTGGGGCGAGATTTCCATACATTATTGCTATACCACCTCGAGCGCTGTGCGCCGTATCGAATGTTCGTATGATCTTGTCATTCAATACATGAGCCATCTCGAGATTCTTTCCCAATTTGTTCGCCGTTACGGTCATTACATCAGTTTCAATCAATCCGTTCTCGGATAGCCGTTTCATGACGGCTTGGATTCCTCCAGCGGAGTCGAGATCTTCTAGGTGATTTGGTCCTCCAGGAGATAATGAACAAAGATGGGGAGTGTCATGGCTGATCTGATCGAATACCTCTAAATTGATCTTTATCCCTGCTTCATGGGCTATCGCAGGCACATGCAGGACGGTATTTGTCGAGCAACCGAGCGCCATATCAACTACAATGGCATTGTGGAAGGACTTTTCAGTAGCAATATCCCGTGGCCGAATATTTTTTTTAACTAATTCGACCACTTTCATACCAGCCTGTTTAGCCAGCCTTATTCTGCCAGCGTAAACTGCTGGAATTGTGCCATTACCCGGAAGGCCCATTCCCAAGGCTTCTGTGAGACAGTTCATTGAATTTGCCGTGAACATTCCTGCACACGATCCACATCCAGGACAAGCCTTGTCCTCCAAAAGATCCAGTTCATCCAGAGTCATTTGATTTGATTGAACTCTGCCCACTGCTTCAAATACTGTTATTACATCAGTTTTGTCTCCATGATACTTGCCTGTTAGCATTGGTCCGCCACTAACAACAACTGACGGGATGTTAACTCTTAGGGTAGCCATTAACATTCCTGGAACTATTTTGTCACAATTAGGAATCAGAACTAGACCATCAAAAGGATGGGCCATCGCCATTATTTCCACCGAATCGGCTATTATTTCCCTAGACGCCAATGAATAACGCATCCCCTCATGACCCATGGCCAATCCATCGCAAACTCCGATTGTACAAAATTCCATTGGAGTTCCACCGGCCATTCTTATACCGGCCTTCACAGCTTCAGCTATTTTGTTAAGATGCGCATGTCCCGGCACCACCTCATTGGCAGAATTGGCAACCCCTATTAATGGTCGGCCTATTTCTTCATTCGTCATACCCATGGCTTTCATCAGTGCTCTGGAGGGAGCACGACGAAGACCTTTTTTCATCCAATCGCTTCTCAATTGATCCTCCGTCTAACTAAAACCTACATTCCGCGAATCTGAGGCCTCGGGATTTCCGGAACGCCATTTTTTGTCATTTGAGAAAAAATAGGGGCTTAACCATATAGGACAGCCCCTTCTTCTTATTTGTGAAGCTACTTAACTAGATTCATTATTCTTCCGGTTTTAGAATTTTCTTAACGGGAGGCGCCTGAATTCTTTCATAAATAGGAAGCTCTCCAATCAAGGGCCTAGCATAATTCTTGAATTCGGTAGTCACGTTGTTTACCCCGTCAATAAATGAATCCGGCATGTGCTTGGTTTCTTTTGCCACATCCTGAAGCGGAGTCAAATTGTATCGAACACTATAATCACCAACTCGCTCTATGGTTATTGAGCCGTCAATTCTGTGCCATGCAGCTATTTGTACGGCACGCTCGCCGACTTCTCTAGCCTCGTTAGCGTCAACTTGACTTACACAGCCAAGGAAGGATCTCTGTAAATATCCAAAGGTGTCGGAACGAACACGCTTAATCTTCAGTTTTTCTTTGACTAAATTGGATAATGAATCACCCAGAGATGTGCTACCTGATAATTGAACATTTCCATGAGAATCGCATTCTATTTCCTTGACCAAAGTTGCTGCTATGGGAGTGCCATTTTTATCTTGAATACCCTCGGAGACAGCTACCACAACGCGCCCATATTTGTTGTAAACAGAGTCTACGCTGCCGAGAAATTCATCGGTATCAAAAGATCGTTCTGGCACGTAGATTAGATGTGGTCCATCGTCGTCGTATTTACGGGCAAAAACAGACGCTGCTGTTAGAAAGCCGGCGTGTCTTCCCATTACTACACCGATGTAAACACCAGGAAGAGATCGGTTGTCCAAATTTACGCCCATGAACGCCTGAGCAACGAATTTAGCTGCGGAACCATAACCAGGACAGTGGTCAGTAACCCTGAGGTCATTGTCTATGGTTTTGGGAATATGGACTACCCTGAGTTCGTAACCAGCTTCAGTAGCGAATTTATTCACAATTCTGCACGTTTCGGCGGAATCATTCCCTCCGACGTAAAAGAAATAATTAATTCCATGAGCTTTACAAACATCAAAAATTCTTTTGCAATATTCTTCGTCGGGCTTTACACGTGTGCTGCGTATGCCCGCGCCAGGAGTTCTAGCAACCATTTCTAAATTATTGCCGGTTGCTTCTGTCAAGTTAACGAGCTGCTCATCTACCAGACCTTCGACGCCCCTGAAGGCTCCATAAAACTGGGTAATATTAGGATACTGCCTAGCCTGAAGCACTGCGCCAACTAGTGATTGGTTGATTACGGCTGTGGGGCCACCACCCATTGCTATAATTGCTTTTCCAGTCAATTTATCCATATATTCAACCCTCCTGTTCAAAATGGTAAAATAAATTTTTTTAACAATTCTTTTATGACACCTTGAATTAAAGATTACGAAAAAGATAGACTGTTGTCATGGAAAATTATGATTTCAAAGCTGATTGTCTGAAAGTTATTGATCAATTCAATGCCTTGACTATCAGTCAAAAGGTTGAAATTTTTGGGAACCTGGCGCCCAAAGCACGTGAAGATTTAATCGATTTTATTTCAAGACCAAGTGAAATTATACGACGAATATCGGAAGAGGAAATGTTTTTCACTATAAAGGATTTGGGCGAAGAAAATGCCAAAAAATTGATAACTTTTACTACTAGCCGCCAATTACTTTATTTGCTGGACATCGATTTATGGACCAGAAATGACCTTAATTTAAATTCTATTTCAAAATGGTTCCAAATTCTTGTCAGTATTGGAGATGAGAAAATTCTTCAGTTTGTTCAGGTTTGTGATCCTGAACTTCTTTGTTCGATTCTCAATAAGACAATAACCGTTAAATCAAGAAATCCTGATGTAGATCTGACAGAACAATTAGATTTTTTACCTCCATTTACGTTGGACAATAATTTTTTTATCGATTTCAAAATCCACGGTATTGAAGATTATGTAAAGAATTTTTTGGACTGTATTTTCCAGTATGATTCTAATTACTACTTCAAGATAGTTCAATCTCTCGCTATAGGATGGTTACCAGAATATGAGGACAAGGCCTACAAATGGAGATCAGCGCGCTTAGCAGATCACGGGTTTCCTGATTTCGAAGAAGCTTTAAATATCTATTCTTTGCTAAATCCATCTCTGATACGCGATTCAGGTGACTCATCCTCCGACTTTACAGATACTTACGAACCTGAAAACACCAAGTATCTAAGATACCCTATTTCGGTCCTAGGAAGCAGAAACCTTTTTGAACGAATTCTTGCAAACCTAGAAGACGTTAATTTGAGAGACAGAATAAACTTAGAGCTAATTAATGTCGCCAACAAGGTGATGGTAGCTGACGCAAAGGATTCAGGCTCGATAGAAAGCTTAAGGCAGAGCCTAAAAAAGACAAGTGCTTACATTAACCTAGCTTTGGAGGAAATACTATCTAGAGAAGACATATTGGGGTTAGATTTAATTCGTTACAACCATATGGAGATTCTCTTCAGACATGGTCATACCCTTATAATGAAACTGCAGCATGACGCTCGCCGGTTTGTAAGCAATTGCGACGGCGGTATTGAAAATCTGGGTTTACCGCTTGCGCCTATGTTAACCGGTTTGTTTATGAAAAGACCTCTCTTTGATCCTGGATTGATTTCAGGTGGAATCAAGAGAGAATTTCAGTACTTAAATGATTTGGAAATGATCCGCAGTTTGATTCAGGATGCCAAGCGTGAAGAGAACTGGGAACAATTGTAATGTGGGCGTCTTAATTCCAGACTGCTGTCCAAGTTTATGTTCATCAGGCATAGCATTGTTTCCGCGTTGACATTCTCAAATAACTGGTTTGTGTTCTTGCAAAAATATAACAATTGGTCTAAATTTAGCCATTATCTATCCACCATCTGTAAGATCGACAATATAATCGGGAGACAACACAAATGTCAGAATTTGAGCCTATCATAGTAGCGTTTTGTTGCCACTATTGCGCGTATGGGGCCGCTGATTTGGCTGGAAGTATGAGATTGGAATACCCACCTAATATACGCGTTATTCGTCTTCCCTGCACTGGAAAAGTGACTCCTATATATTTATTGAGAGCTTTTGAAAAAGGGGCCGATGGTGTTTATGTGGCGGGTTGCCTCGAGGGTGACTGTCATTTTATTCACGGTAATTTAGTGGCCAAACCGAGAGTCAATTATACCAAGAAACTCATACAAGAAGTTGGCTTGGAGCCCGAACGACTTGAGATGTTTAATATGAGCGCCGCTATGGGGCCCAGGTTTGCTGAAGTAGCTCGTGAATTTTATGAACGAATAAAAACTTTGGGGCCTAGTCCTTTAAATAAAAAAGTTCATGTTACCAGCGCAGCGGCCTGATTTTAGATTCTGCTGTCCTCAGGAACGACCTATTGGAGGCATAAAATGGTCATTGGAGAAAGAAAACCTTTCGACGAAATAATGAAAATGATAGAGGGCCACAATAAAATAATGGTCCTTGGTTGTGGCGGCTGCGTCACCGTTTGTCTTACTGGCGGACATGACGAGGTCAAAGTTCTTTCTAGTCAGATAAGGATGGCTAGGGAAAAGGACGGAAAGCCACTGGAAATTATAGAAAAAACCATTGAGAGACAATGTGACCCTGAGTATATAGAAGGAATTCAACCACTATTACCGGAAGTTGACGCTATCCTTTCTATGGCCTGTGGAGCGGGGGTCAATTTTGTAGCTGAAACTTATCTTGGAAAACCTGTTTATCCTGCTCTAAATACTACCTTTGTCGGTGGATCGAAGAAAGAAGGATATTATGTAGAGCGCTGTCAGACATGTGGTGACTGTAAACTCTATTATACTGCGGGTATCTGTCCGATTGCCAGGTGTTCAAAAAGTCTTCTCAATGGACCTTGTGGAGGATCAACAAAGGGCAAGTGTGAAATCGATCCCGAAGTTGATTGTGCATGGCAGCTAATCATCGATCGTCTCAATTCATTAGACCAGATGGACCGTTATGAAGAGTTTATGGCTGTCAACGACTGGAGAACGAACCGCGATGGAGGCCCACGTAAAATGATTAGGGAGGACTTTCAAAGATGAGCGAAGAATATAAATCGGGCAGCAAACTGGAAAGGGTTTTGAAGTCTGGACAATTTGCGGTCACTGGTGAATGTGGGCCACCTCGTGGAGCAGACCCAGAAGTAATAAGAAAGAAATGCAGCCTTTTAAAGGACAAGGCCGACGCCTTTAATATAACCGATAACCAAACTTCTGTTGTCCGAATGTCATCCATTGCATCGTCAGTCATTATGATGCAGGAAGGCATGGAACCGGTTATGCAGATGGTTTGTAGAGACAGAAACCGGATCGCCATCCAAAGTGATATATTGGGCGGGGCTGCCCTCGGAATCAAGAACATGCTTTGCCTTTCAGGCGACCACCAAAAATTTGGGGATCATCCTCAGTCTAAGAATGTATTTGATCTGGATTCGATCCAGTTAATTTACACCGTAAAAAAGATGCGAGATGAACACAAATTCTTGGGTGGTGAGGAGATTAAAGGAGCGCCCAAATTGTTTATAGGCGCGGCTGAGAATCCTTTTGCCGATCCATTTGAAATTCGTGTTCCTCGTCTGGCCAAGAAAGTTGCGGCCGGTGTTGATTTCATTCAGACCCAGTGCATTTTTAACGTTCCAAAATTTGAAGAGTGGATGAAACGAGTTGTAGACCGTGGTCTTCATGAAAACGTTTATATCCTCGGTGGGCTTACTCCTTTCAAATCTTTTGGGATGGCAAAATACATGGCCAACAATGTTCCAGGAATGGATGTGCCCGAAGATTTACTCAAGCGCATGAAGGATACTCCCAAAGAAAAACAGGCTGAAGAGGGTATTAATATAGCTGTGGAAACCCTGGAAAGACTTAAACAGATAAAAGGTGTTGCTGGCGTTCACATCATGGCTATAGAGTGGGAAGAAAAAGTTGGGGAAATCGCTCAAAGAGGCGGGCTTCTTCCTAGACCCAATTTATAATTAGATAATGATTTCTTGGTGTTAATAAGGGACAGTGATACCATAAAAAGTGTCACTGTCTTTTTTTAGGTATAAAGAATTGGCCAGGAGGAATGCTTATTGACCGCGGAAAAGAAAATAGAACTTATGAATTTGTTTAATCAACGTGCTCCTATAGCAAGGTTTTTCGGTATGCGCCTTTGCTTTGAATCCGATGGAAGAGCTGTTGTAGAGTTGCCATACAACCCCAATTTAGATCATGCTCTTGGGGGAATCCATGGGGGAATTTATGCTACTATGCTTGATAATGCAGGTTGGTTCGCTTCTGCCGTAAGTCATGAGAAATCTTGTTGGGTGGCTACATCTGAGATGTCCTTTCATCTTTTTGCAGCAGCCAAACAGACGAGCCTTAGAGCAGTCGGACGGATCATTAAATCTGGGAAACGTCAAGATGTCTGTGAAATGTTTTTGTATGATGAATCTGGTCAGCTCGTCGCACACGCAACGGGCACGTTTATAGTCTTGCCATCCATTCCTCTAAGACGTGGTAATTCCTAATACTCATTTTTGTTCTGTAATATTGGAATTTTTTGAACTACATAGCTGACGGTCTCTCTTTTTCATGAAATCTGATCAGTAATCAAGATTAATAACATTTAATGCGTTTTTCTCTATGAAATCCCGTCTAGGTTCAACCTGATCTCCCATTAGCGTTGAAAAAATTTCATTCGCTTTTATGGCGTCATCGACATTTACCTGGAGAATTTTCCGGTTTTCAGGATTCATTGTGGTTTCCCACAACTGCTCCGCATTCATCTCGCCAAGACCTTTGTAACGTTGTATTGATATTTTTTTTCGACCTTGTTCTATTACCGTTTCGACTAATTGGGAAAAAGAGTCAAATTGTAACGAATTACCATCACTTTCCAAGACATAAGGCGCTGGACCAAGAACTTTTAGCCTGTTGTGAATTGACATAATTTCAACAAAAGATGGTGATTCCAGCATTTCATAATCAATTAAAGTAGTTCTATTAAGTCCGTTTCTTCTGGATTTAACCTCCAAAAGATATTTGGATTCTTCTTCGTCTTTGTCAATTCTTGTTTCAAGAATTGCTATTTCTGGGTGGTCTTTTTCAATTCTCTGGATTGTCCTCTTGAGTAGATCTTCCATACTCTCCACGGTATCCAAAATATCGGATGACAAGCCTTCAGAAATAAATGCTTTTATTATAAGACCTTCCATATTTTTACGTTCGAAAAGTTCTACTATTTTTTCCATTCTCAACAAGTTTTTTATTATATTTACAAGGATTATGCCTTCAACATGACTGCCATCATTTTTCAATACCTTAGCATTTTCCAATCCATATCCTAGAACGACATCATCCAGGTCATTTTCGTCCTTAACATAAAATTCATCCTTACTCTTTTTTATTTTAAACAACGGTGGTTGAGCGAAATATAGGTAACCCCTGTTTACAACCTCCGGAACACATCTGAAGAAAAAAGTAAGTAGAAGTGTTCGAATGTGGGATCCATCAACATCAGCATCAGTCATTATGATTATTTTGTGATAGCGTATTTTAGAAATGTCGAAATCTTCTTCACCAATTCCTGTTCCTAGAGCTGTTATAAGAGTCCTGATTTCCTGACTTTGTACTATTTTATCAAAGCGTGCTTTTTCAACATTAAGGATTTTACCTCTAAGTGGTAAGATAGCCTGAAATTTTCTATCCCTTCCTTGTTTTGCAGAACCCCCAGCTGATTCTCCCTCTACTATGAACAATTCAGAAGCTGCTGGATCTTTTTCTTGGCAATCTGCAAGTTTTCCAGGTAACGCGGCTGATTCAAGGGCGCTTTTCCTACGAGTTAACTCTCTAGCTTTTCTTGCGGCTTCTCTGGCTCTACCGGCTTCTATTGCCTTGTTAATGATCCACTTAGCGGTATTAGGATTTTCTTCGAGATATTCTGATAATCGGTCGTTGACTAACTGCTCCACTACACCGCGTATATCCATGTTGCCCAATTTAGACTTAGTTTGGCTATCAAATTGTGGGTTCAACATTCTGACACTTAAAATAGCGGTTAATCCTTCCCTCAAATCATCCCCTGTAATAGTAAGGTTAGTTTTTCCGTTTTTAAGCAGACCCTTTGAATTTGCATATTGATTTATAGTGCGAGTCAACGCTGCCCTGAACCCAGACAGGTGAGTTCCACCCTCAAATGTATTGATATTATTGCAATAAGTTAAAACTGTTTCCGAGTATCCGTCATTATACTGAATTGCGCATTCAACATAATTTCCGTCTTTTTCCCCGGAAATAAAAATCGTCTTGCCTTCCATAGTTTTTCGAGCCCTGTTTAAATGCTCTACGAAAGAGACTATCCCACCTTCGAACTCGAAAACTACGGTTTGTTTCTGGGATCTTTCGTCATCAAAGCTTATTTTCAACCCCTTATTTAGAAAGGCAAGTTCACGCAGCCTTGATGCTATAGTGTCGTAATTTAGTTCTACTGATCCAAAGATTTCCGTATCCGGCTTGAAATTTATTCTAGTTCCGTTACGCTTGGTGGTTCCGACAACTTCTAGATCTGTGACCTTTTTGCCTCGTTTGTAGAGTTGTCTGAAAACCTGACCATTTCTACGTATTTCAAGTTTAAGTGACTCAGACAAGGCATTTACAACTGAGACGCCTACGCCATGTAGCCCTCCTGAAACCTTATAGGTATCACTGTCAAATTTCCCACCGGCATGCAAGATAGTCATTACAACTTCAGCAGCTGGAATTTTTTCCGTAGGATGCATGTCCGTAGGAATACCACGTCCATCATCTTCTATTGTAACTGACGAATCCAAGTGAATCACTACAGAAATGTTTGAACAGTAGCCCGCCAAGGCTTCATCGACCGAGTTATCAACCACTTCCCAAACCAAATGATGAAGCCCTTCAACACCAGTGTTTCCAATATACATACCAGGCGTGTTTCGAACGGCCTCTAGGCCATCTAACACCCTTATTTGCTCTGCTCCATATTGTTGTCTATCGCTTGTTTCTGTCAAAAGTATCTCCCTACGACAAAGGACTCTGCTGTCAGTTTTAAAAGATTATTTTCTCATTGGCATAACTATATTGAAATAGTCTTGAGGAGGATTCGGTTTGATAATGATGGGAGCGCCTTCTTTGTGATATTCAAGCGAAACTTTGTCCGACGATATTACGCCGAGGGCATCTAACAGGTATTGAACGTTTATGATCATTTTTACTTCTTGACCACCAAACTCGACTTCCACTGAGTCCTCAGCTGAGCCTAATTCAGGATTGGTAACACTTATCTTCAATTCACCGTCTCCCAAAAGCAAGTTGATGCCTCTGTTTCTGTCTGATGTCAATATTGCTACTCTTTTAAGAGATTGAATGAAGCTGTTCCTATCTATGAAAGCCATTTGCCCCTCAGTTTGAGGAACGACTTTGTTGTAATCTGGATAATCCCCATCAATTAGTCGCACTGTCATGATTGCTCTCTCGGTTTTAACTACCAAATTCTTCTTTTCAAAACCAAAAAGAGCATTCTGTTTGAGATTCTCCAGAAATCTCTTCAATTCGATGAGGCCTTTTTTTGGAACAATGAATTTACTATCTATAGGAAGTTCTAACTCAGTTTCTATTAAGGCCAGTCGGTGTCCATCAGTGGAAACTAATTTCGTTTTCTCGTTTTCCCGCTCAAAAAGCACTCCATTAAGATTGAATCTCGAATCATCGTTTGAAGCTGCGAACAGGGTTTTATCCAACATTCTCGTTAAGGTATCGGATGCTACCTCAGCTGTTTTAACTGAGTCAAAGTTAGCCCATAGGGGAAAATCGGCAGAATCCATTCCAGCCAAATCGAAGGAAGAGGGCCCAGATTGTAAGTTGAGCCTGTTTCGGTCGTTAGAAGTGATTGTTACGGAGCCTGGTCTTAGCTCTTTTACAATTTCGAATAGTTTCTTGGCAGGTACAGTTATATTTCCAGGTTCAATTGTCTTACAGTCATAATTGATTCTCAACCCTACCTCAAGGTCGGTAGCTGTTAGAGTTATAGTAGAATCATCAAGTTCGATTAGGACATGGGATAATATAGGCAAAGGTGATTTTTTTTCAGTTATAGGGACTAACTTTGACAAACCATCAAACAAAGTGTCTTTGTCCATTTCGAACTGCATCGGTCTCTCCTCTAGTCTGTATTATATAATTAATAAATAGACATAATAATCATAATAGTCAGTGTGATATTGTGAAAACGACCCGCAGACGGAATATTTCAACCATAATCAATGTTGAAAAATAGTTGATAAATTAGTTATGTTTTGTGGACAACTTCACAAAAATGTTTCTATTCAGCTTTTCCACAGGTTTTCAACAACAAACTCCCGTCAAATTCCTCTGATGTCTTTTTTAAGAGCTTCGATCAAATTCCTGAAAGAATTATCTAGCTCTATTCTCTTTTCTATTTTCTTAGCAGCGTATACAACAGTTGAATGATCCTTTCCCCCGAAAGCGGATCCTATTTCGGGATAGGATAATTCAGTAAGATTTCGAGACAGGAACATTCCAACCTGTCTTGGCAAGGAATAAAGTTTGTGCTTTTTTTTCGATTTGAGATCAGAAGGCTTTACGTTAAAGGCTTTTGATACGCAAGTGATTATATCGTCAACCGTAATGCTCTTAGTGTTTCGGTTCAGAATTTCTCTAAGAGCTATTTTTGACAAGTTGACTGATATAGGAATACCCTGAAGAGTACTCATAGCTATCACGCGAATCAAATATCCAACTAACTCTCGTATATTTGATTCCACCTGTTCAGCTAGGAAATATGCCACATCATCAGGGAGATCAAAGTTATCTTCAAAAGCTTTTCGTTTTAGGATTGCCACCTTTGTTTCCAAGTCCGGTGACCCCATGTCAGCTATGAGACCCCAACTGAAGCGAGACCTAAGCCTATGTTCAAGTTCTGGAATTTCATTTGGAAAACGGTCAGATGTTATTATTATCTGTTTGGACGCCTCATAAATGCTATTGAATGTATGAAAAAATTCTTCCTGAGTTCTTTCTTTGCCAGCGATGAACTGGATGTCGTCAATCATAAGTAGATCAAGACTGCGGTACTTATTTCTGAAATCGACCATTCGATCAAATCTGATGGCATTTATCATTTCGTTGGTAAATTCTTCTGAAGTGACGAATGCAACATTCTTAGACCTGTCCCTGCAAGCAACAGCATAACCTACAGCGCTCATGAGGTGGGTTTTTCCCAAACCAACGCTACCATAAATGAATAAGGGGTTATAAGAACCTCCGAGATTTTCTGAGACAGATCTGGCAGCGGCATGGGCAAATTGATTGCAAGATCCCACAACAAAACTCTCAAATGTATATCTTGGATTGATGTTTTTCTTTCTTACGTAGCTAGCAATGGAAGATGAGTCATTAGAAAAAGAAGATTGAATAGTTTGTTCCTCAATGATTGATGTTGGTGTCCTAGGTGAGTCTTCTCGACTTTTCAAATCGATTACAAAAATTCTACCAGTAACTTCGGCGACTGTTTCAGTTATTAATTTAAGGTAATTGTCTTTTATCCATGTAATAAAAAAGTTGTTAGGCACCGAAAAAACGAGCCTGTCCTCCATCATGCCCTCAAAAAGCATGGGATTAATCCATGTTTTAATGGCATGTTCATTCAATTTGGTCCTCAAAAGGGCCAAAGATTCTTCCCACAAAGTATTCATATTGAAAATAAAAAAGAACTGATATTATTTTGTTCGAATATGGTATCCCAGCACTGTTTTTAAGACAATTCTTCCTGCAAACCAAGAGTATCCAACAATCTGCTCAATTCGTCAATGGAATGGAAATAAATTTCTATTTTGCCGGAATTATTTTCCTTTTTTACTAATTTGACTTTTGTTGAGAAATGACTAGAGAGACATTTTTCTAGACTCGAGTATTCAACGGATTCATCATTTTTGAGCGAATGACTTTTACGTTGCTTATTCTTGTAATTCTGGACAATTTTTTCCAGTTCTCGAACGGAAAGTTTACGTTTGATCACTTTAGATGATAATGATAGCTGAGTGGATAGATTGTCTATAGCTAGTAAGGTTCTTGCATGTCCCATCGACAATTTTTGTTCGCGGAGATCTTCTTTAATAGGATCCGGTAGCTTTAACAATCGCAGCTGATTTGTGATAGTTGTTCTGTCTTTGCAGATGCGTTTTGCCAAGGCGTCATGAGTGTAGGAAAACTTGCTTATTAGGGTGTCATAAGCTTCGGCGGTGTCCACAGGATTCAGATCTTCGCGTTGAATATTTTCAATGATAGCAATTTCTAGCGATTCAAGATCGGTTAGTGGTCTAACTACCACGGGGATGCTATGGATTCCAACCATAGAAGCAGCCCGCCATCTTCTCTCACCAGCTACTATTTCATATTTTCCATCCAAAGATTCGCGTACGATGAGCGGCTGAATGAATCCGATTTCCTTTATAGACTTTGCCAGTTCAGAAAGTGATTCACTATTAAACAGTCTTCTAGGCTGGTAACGATTAGGTTTCAGCATGTCAGTAGGGACACTCTTGATACTCTGCCCATGTTTCTCTTCGGCAGTATAAGAAAGATCAATCGGAATTAGAGCGTCAAGACCCTGTCCCAAGACAGTTCTTTTTTTGGTTATGTCTTTCTGCTTCAGCATCCAATATCTCCTTTGATAATTCTAAGTAACTTGTAGCGCCAGTTGAGGATATGTCATATAATATTACTGGTTTACCAAAACTAGGGGCTTCCGATAATTTTACATTTCGAGGAATCACAGTTTTAAATACCTGTGATCCTAAATTTTTTCTGACGTCATTGGCTACTTGATGACTTAAATTATTTCGTCCATCAAACATCGTCAGAAGGAAACCTTGTATTTTAAGATTCGCATTAAAAGCGAGCCTTATTCGATGAATTGTTTTCAAAAGATTACCAACACCCTCGAGAGCATAGTACTCACACTGGACCGGAATGAGGACAGAATCGGCGGCGACAAGAGCATTTAAAGTAAGAAAGCCTAAAGATGGAGGGCAATCAATAATGACAAAATCATAGAGATGCCTAACCATTTTCATAGCATTTGAAAGAAGTCTTTCTCTGCCAACAACCGAAACCAGTTCGATCTCTGCGCCTGTTAAATCCTGGGATGAAGGAATCACGTCAAGTAAGTCGATGCCCGATCTGAACAGCACTTTTTCCAAGACGTCGTTAAAAATTAAAAAACTGTATGTCGATGGTGATCCGGTCGGAATTCTAATCCCCAAACCACTTGAAGCATTGGCCTGTGGGTCCATGTCTATCAACAGACATTTTTTTCCTGCTATAGCTAGACAGGAAGCCAGATTAACTGAAGTAGTGGTTTTTCCTACTCCACCCTTTTGATTACATACGCATATTACGCGTGACATGAATATTAACCCACAACATGTAGTGCTTATGCTGGCGACTGACACGTATATCATAAATGAGAGACCAGACCAAATGGAAAATGGCCACGGGAAAAATTGTTTTAGTGCGAAGTCGACTTGCAGAAAATTTGAGGATGAAACTAAGGCGCCAATTTCCAAAATCCTGAACAGACAGGATTTAGCCCTTTTAACAAGCCACTACTGACGCTGTTTTTACAGCATCATTTAGAGTCTCCTTGGAATACCTTTCGGATTAGATTTGTCGCAGTCTCAAAATTAAAAGGTTTTTTAGAAAAGCATCTGGAAACTCAGCTTGGTTGAGTTTACTTTTGATCTCATTTTCATCATAGCCACTACAAAGAATGACTTTAGTAGAGGGTTTTATGTTTCTCAGTTTTTTCAAGGTTTCAATTCCATCCATTTCAGGCATCGTTAGATCGACTATGATCAAATTGAATGAATTAGGATTTTCCGAGAATGTTCGTAAGGCTTGTTTTCCATCATATGCGGAAATCGAATCAAACCCTAACCTTCTAAGAATTCTTGTCATGAGCTCATTTACTTCAGGTTCATCATCAACAACCAATGCGGAATACTTTAGATGTCCATCAAAATTAGAATTAATTGACTCTGAAAAATCAGACAGTTCTTCAGAAGCTAGGCCGTCGCTAGCCTCGGAGGAAATCGGTAGATAAACTGTTATGGTAGTCCCGTGATCCACTTGACTCTCAACAGTAATAGCGCCCTCATGTCCTCTAACTATTCCATGAACTACGGACATGCCCAAACCCCTACCGGTAAATTTGGTAGTGAAGAACGGGTCAAACATTCGTTCAATGGTGGCAGAGTCCATGCCACAACCATCATCAGATACACGGATGAAAACCATTTTTTGAGGCTGAGGTTTATAAGGAAGAAGATTCTTGGAAAGCACTTTACTGTCACAATATCTGGCGCCGGTAGTTAAACGAATTGTGCCGGCTTTTCCATGTAGCGCTTCTGCAGCATTAGTCAGCAGATTCATCACTATCTGCTGAATTTGGGCAGAGTCAGCTTTAACCATAGGCGTGGACCCATTTAAGTCGAGCTCAAGATTAATAGTCTTCGGAATAGCCGATCTAAGGATCTCAGAGTTTTGTTCTATGACCGAGTTGATGTTGACGTCTGAGATCTCAAAAAAACCTCGTCCGGAGTAGGCAAGCATCTGGGTTGAAAGATCAGCCGCTTTTTTGGAAGCTTTCAAAGCGTTTTCAATTAATGTTCTTGGTTCCGAATCATATTGTATTTCGTACAAGGCTAATTCTAAATTACCAATAACCACGGTAAGAAGATTATTGAAGTCATGCGCTATTCCTCCACTAAGAATTCCCAGGCTCTCTAGCTTCTGCGAATGAAAAAGCTGCCTCTGCATTTCCATCTTTTCCTGTTCAGCCCTTTTCCTGTCGGTAATATCCATAGCGGTGAAGACAACTCCATCGGACACAGAAGAAGAATTGATAGCGGAAGCCTGTAAAATTACGTCAATAATGATCTGATTTTTTGTTCTGAACTGAGTTTGAATTTGGCCTCTCCCTGTCTTTCGGATGTCATCGTAAATGAAGTTTCCGACCCGTGTATATTCTTCCTCATCGGCATACAGCACCCTAGTGTTTTTTCCGCTCAGTTCTTCATTAGAATATCCGGTCATTTGAGAAAGTGAGTTATTGGTCCAACTGAAAATGCGATCTTTCACCAAGCCAACCCCTACAGGCGCTGTGTTCAGTAGCGTGCTAAGAGTTCGTTCGCTTTCCCTTAAAAGTTCTTCAGCTTTTTTTCTTTCAATAATTTCATGTTGAAGTAGTTCTTGGGATTTTAGTAACTCTGCAGTACGCAACACGACTTTTTCTTCTAAATTTTCATGGCTTTTTCTAAGGTTTAGAGACATCTTATTGAATGCGTCTACAAGTTGTGCCAGTTCTTTAACGTTAGGTATTTCAATTTTGTCTCCAATGAGCTCCGGATTGTCAGCGATCATAGAAGCCTTGTTCCTTATTGAGTCTATGGGAGCAACGAACACCAACTTCAAAAATATGAAAAGAACAGAAAAAGTTGCTACGAAGGCTGCAAGTAGAAACCCCGAAAGTTTTACGGAAAAATAATCAGCATTACCGTAAGCTGCGAACAAGGGGATTCTAATCGACACAGCCTGGGCGACCTCATCAATTTGACGATTGAAACTTTTCACAGGCCCGTACTGCGTGACTAAATCACCTGGAGCCTCTTCAGGAGTAGAATGACATTTCAAACATGAAGGCTCCATTTGTTCTCCACGACGCAAAACAGTCAGATAAGGTTTGCCATCTATTAAGCGGATGGAGCTGTTTTCAATTAAATTCGCATTCTTCTGCAAGTCTCCTAAAAATGCCTTTTCAAAATCATCTGCTTCATTATTAGGCGAACGGGCATCTATGGAAGCTTCCTTGTATTCGTAGGGTTCGCTCGTAAAATGTTTAAAATAGTCCTGCATCTTGCCAACTGCGTAAGTTGATGACATCCACGAGGGGTCAAAATAGTTGGGTGTCATAATGGGTTCAAGGGTCTTAAATAGGGTTGGTTTGAGCACATTTGTAAAATAAGTGTGAGTGGCCAAATTGCTATCTAGAAGCAGGCGAGCTTTTGAGTGGGCCTCGGAGACAGCCTGTGCTCGCATATTCGAATTGACGAAAAAGATGGTAAAAACAGATATGAATACAAGAAGTATTCCGAGTAAAAGAAAAATGCTGGTTCGCATAGGTAATGAGTTCGACATCGTTATCCCTTTCGTCGGCGAAAATCATCCTGACCGGGCAGACTTAACTTTGTGCAGCGCCAGTATAACGGGCTAATACCGTGGCATTTTTTGAAGTAAAGTTTTGCCGAGCTTTAATCTTGCAACGCTACGGTTTTTGAATAACTCAAAAGTTTTCTGCTTTGATTAGAATAAGGAAGTGTTCCTTCCCAACACACTTTGGGTGAAAAATCAGTAAGGTTAAGTCGATTTTCTTCAAAAGATGGACCGGCCATAATTAAAAGACTTCCACTGTCTTTCAGAAAACAGGTCAGATCTTTGAAAAAATCTGGCCTCGAACTGAAAGCTCTTGAAACTACTATCTCATAACCTTTGTAATAAGGACGGATTCTCAACTGTTTGTAGTCTCTGTTCAATACTACAATATTTTTTAGTCCCATAATTCTAATCGTTTCTTTTAAAAACAGAGCTCGCTTAGCATTTTTTTCCACCAACGTAACATTGCTGGATTCTGAAGCGATTTTTAAGACAAGCCCAGGCAACCCAGCGCCAGAGCCGATATCAATTACGGCCTGAGGCAAACTTGGGGAAAAAGCCTTTAACACGATTAGACAGTCAACAATATGTAATATTATTAAGTCACTAAAGCTTTTATAAGAAACCAGATTGATTTTTGTATTCCAACTTATTAATAAATCGACATATTGGAGCAAAGACAAACAAGTTTCTTCATCAATTGAAAGTTTCAATTGATCAACACTAGAAGCTAATAATTCTAAAAGGTTAGCCTGCATTAATCGTATTTTGATCTATCCAGTTGAGATATTCCGGCAGTCCTTTTTCAACTGAAAAACAAATTATTTCTGGAACCTCGTACGAATGTAATTTTTTTACCTCGATGGCCATTTTTTCGAATAGCGCGCGTCTTGTTTTAATAATCATAAGTATTTCTTTTTCATCATAAATTTGATCATTCCAAGAATAAATTGATCTTATAGGATCAATCAAATTCACACATGCGGCGAGTTTGTTTTGTACTAGAAATCGCGCGATATCAGTAGCTTGTTTCAAATTGCTGGATGTCACAAGGCATAACACATGTTCACTCATATTTACCTCATATTGTGCTTTTGTGTTGACAAACTACTATAAGTTGTATAATCTCGGCACAAATTGGAACCAAGAGGTTTCCAATAGGCGCCAGGGACAAGAGAGATCTTACCCAGAATCGTATAAAAAACAAGTCATAGAGTGTAAAGAGCTGAGCAAAAGCTCTTGATTTCCAAGAGTTCAAAAAGAGATCTAAGAGATTAATATTAAGAATCTTTCTCAGCCGAACCAGGAACAAGCGTAATTATGGAAGGGAGCTGGGCAGATGTTCAAGGTCGGGGATGTAGTTGTTTATCCAATACATGGGGTTGCAAGAATTGTTAATATACGTAAAGAGAAAATAGGGGATTCAGATCAACTCTGTTACATTCTTGAAACCGAAATTAAGACTGCAAATGAAAAACCCGTCATCAAGCTTCCAGTAGATAAAGTTGAATCCAATCGAGTAAGAAAAATAGTAGAAGAGCAAGAGGTTCCTAAAATTATTGAAGTTCTTCAGAAGAGGGGAATGAAGACAGACACGCAGACTTGGAATCGTAGGCATCGCGAATACCAGGAGAAAATGAGGAGCGGGAGCATATTCCAAGCCGCTGAAGTTTATAGGGACTTGAGTCTGTTAAAAGGGACAAAAGATTTGTCTCACGGAGAGCGAAGACTTTTTGACCAAGCATATAATCTGTTGATAAAAGAATTGTCTATTGCCAAGAGAACTGAAGAAAAAGAGATCGAGAGAACGCTCAATAAAATCTTTCAGCAGTCAAACGCTGAAGAGGAATCCAAGAACATCGACTGTTAGATGACCGAAATGTTCAAAGGTTTCAATCCATCCACAGGAACTAGCTTTTGGCGCTAAGCAAGACACTTTCAGCTGTTATAATTTTTTGTTACATCATTTTTGGGGGAATCATAGGCTTCCATGCTTTTGGCCTAAGTTGGCAGGCGTTAGGACTAGTGATTGGTTTGGCGTTATTGCTCTCTTTCATGACCTTAAGGCTACTGGAAACATGGATTACACTCGAAGTGGAGAGAGTTATCGGCGGGGCAATAGGTTTAGCAGTGGGGTTAGCTCTGTCCATAATGCTTAATTCGGGTCTCTCGCAAGCACTAGATTATTCAGAAATATTGGCTGCCATTTTTGGCCTGACAGTAAGCATTTTTAGCCTGATAGGCATACAGTTGGGTTCAAGCAAAGCTAAAGAATTGAGATCAAAGCTGAAAGAACCGACTGGAGCCTCCAAAAAAATAGTTGGTATTCTAGACACATCCGTAATTATTGATGGCAGAATATCGGATGTCTGTGAGACAGGATTCCTTGAGGGAGATCTAATAATACCTCAATTTGTGCTCAAAGAACTTCAGGCAATAGCAGATTCTAGTGAATCAACAAAACGAACTAGGGGCCGTCGCGGTCTGGATATACTCAACAAAATGAAAAAGCAAGCTAACGTGACCATCATTATAAACGAAACAGACTTCCCTGGAATTAAGGAAGTAGACCAGAAACTAATCAGTTTAGCTAAAGAAACCGGCCATACAATTCTTACAAACGATTTCAACTTAAACAAAGTAGCCGAAGTTCATTCTATTCAGGTTTTAAATATAAATCAGTTGGCCAATGCTCTGAAGCCTGTTGTACTTCCTGGAGAGACAATGCGAGTTCAAGTTCTCAAAGAGGGCAAGGAAGCCAATCAAGGAGTAGCCTACCTAGATGATGGAACGATGGTAGTAGTAGACAATGGAAAGAAATTTCTCGGGAAAACCGTCGATGTTACAGTGACTAGTGTTCTTCAGACAACAGCGGGTAGAATGATCTTTGCTTCTAACAAAACGTCCATTTCTTAACAACTCCATGAAGAAAATCAAAACCGAGCCCCTGGGTAGTGGGACTCGGTCATTTAATTAAAGGCGGGGAAGAGGGATTGCTAATGTTTTGATATCATGAATTTTTCATTCTAGTCACCAGAAAATCCTGCCATAGCTTGAATCCTGATTCTGAAGGACTTCCAGCATCCGTCCACCATTGGATAAAATCACGATAAACTCCAAGAAATTCTGGCCAATTACCATTGGGCGCAAATCTCTTTTTCCAATCAGGATATAGATCATCTACAGCCAATTGAAATTCTTCTTCGCCAAAATCAGCAAAGGTTTTTTGGAAAAGCTTAAATTTCTCTTCCTTGCTCATTTCTGGAGAAACTGCTGGGCGTGTCTGCGTAGCGGCAGGTTGCTCCTTAGGCTGTTGAGGTGATTGTGAAACAGCCTCTTTTTCAGTGGTAGCCGAGGCGGTTTTGGGTTGTACTACGTCCGCAGACGAAGGAACAGGCTCCGGCACGCTCATTTGCCCCGGAGGAACTAATGGCGCAGAAGGTTCCAACATCGAAACGGCCTGCTGTGGAGGAATAGCCTGAAGTTGAGCCACGATCCAGCCTTTGGAAGGATCGAATTCTTGGATACCTCCAAATAGTTTGTCGATTCTATAAGCTTTTCCAAGCCCCAGTGGGCTAAGGTAATGATATCTGTTCTGTATTCCCAAGACCAACAAACCAACAGCCACTATAGCCAAAAAGACCCATGAATGTATGTTGGTCCAACCACTGTTAGTTTGATTTTTGTCAGGCATCCCTCAAACCTCCTTATTAAGGACGACTAATTGTGCGTTCTTACGCTTTTGAAACTTAATATATCACATTTGAAAACAAATGTAAACCTCAGAAATTGGATTATATTTTAGGTGGCAACTTTTTAAAAATACGTAGGCGGCGCCAAGATATCAAGCTCCTTGCTTATCTTAGATATGACTGGGCATTTAAGAATTGTAGACATCTACTCAAAGTCGAGGTTCTCAGATTATATTTGTATCTAGGATGGATTGCGGTATTTTGGAAATGGAGATGTCATGGTTTTGAGTATTGTTATATAATTTAATTAAAGAACGTAGTTGGGGACGGTAATGAGAAATGGTTTTTAAGTATAGATGTAAGACCCTATTAATAAAGAAGAAGACTTAACTATATAATTTTTTTGAGATTAATAAAGAAAAAGCTTGATTGCGAAATTTTTTGTGATAAGTAGTAGGCACTTCTCAACATACCCTTTCGCTCTCAGTGAAAAGCCCAGAAAGGGGCGGCTATTTTAAGCCGTTTTCGGGCTTTTCATTTTTTTGGGGTTAAGGTAAATAGTGAATGGCGCCGGAGGAGGGCTTTAATCATCACTTTTTCCTTGATGACGGACATTCATTCAAGGGAGAGTTTTAAAGCCCGTTCACTAAGTAGGACATTCAGCGCCGGCGCCATTCCAGCCAAACCGGGATTTAGAAAACGATTCCTAATTCCAGAAAGCCGCCGGAGAGGCTTGAGTCCATCTGCAGGTCTGGTCGGTCTTCATACATGTTTATAATGCGGTAGCCACCCTTGACGTATCCCCATCTATTGAATCCCATCGGAACCGCATATCTAAGTCCTGCCTGAACATCAAAGCCCCAAGCGCCATCTAACCAAGCCACACCTGCTTTGGTATCACAGGAAAGAGCTCCGCCATTGCATTTATTGTCTATGCATTTTTGGAACTCGATTCCAGACATTACCATGTTTCTGGTTCTGTCAACTCCGCAGCATGTTCCGCCGCAAATTCCCCCAGTGAGAGTATTCTTTTGAATGTTCAGAAGCCAACTGTTGTAAATCGACACTCTCGCGTTGCAAGAATTGATAGCTGTATACTGCAAACCGACTCTCTGATAGAAATTGTCCCAGGTGCTGTATAATTGCCTTCCAGCTAGATAAATATCGTTGCCATAGACAATGTCTCTATTTGGGGCAAAGACCGAACTCAAATTTGTGGGCATTACCGTGTAAAACACAGCCCACGATGGGGTCAGTTGGTAATAAGCGGAATACTCCATTAGATAAGCGTGATCGGGAATGCCTAGATCACTGTTGAGGTCTAATTGTGTGGTCGGCACTCCGCGCACCATCGCAGGCCACTGAATTGTGCCTTTCACTCTGGCGTAAAAAACTTGCGCCGATAATTCCCACTGCCTCGGAAAGCGTTTTGGCAATATACAGACGGGCGCCTGCGGTATAGCGCAATTTACAGCGCCAGGCGGACAAACCGAGGGCGCCTTCACCTTACTGATGCGCCTAGGCCCATAGCTCGCCTGAACGAATTCAGGCTGAACAGAATCTCCGGCGTTACTAAGAAATTTTCGAGGAACTGTTAGCTCCCCGTCCTGAGAATAGGAATTTTCTGAAAATGACCCGTTGAGAGAAGAACCGTACGGATCAATGTTGACTTGAATGAAGTTATTGCTATTTGCCGATACGGCAGACACGCATAGAATAATAAAAACTAGACAAACCAATAGCGTAACAGCGCTTCTTATCATTGCCCTGTCCTCCCAGCTCGAACTCACTGGTATCGCTTAAATAATTTTACCGGTGTTTTGTCAAGCAAAAAAATAATGAATTAACTGGGAGATGCATATTTTTTCTAGAAACAATATAGGTCACCACAAAATAATTAACACTTATAATATTATATTAACAGACTTTAATATTCTTTTTATATATTAAATATAACTAACTGTATTCACATATGGTTTACTATAAACATGAAGTGGTTTCTCATGTTATTTTTAATTGTAAACTGAAAAGCTGGCGCGTGGTATTTTGATTTGTACGCACTCAAAGTCTGAAAGGACGCGCGGTATCAAAAAACCCTATCGCGAAAACTATTCGCAAACTTGTAATATATTTCGGCTAGTTATGAGCGCCGTAGTGAGCCGGGAGGTGAGTTCTTCACTCATAAGCCGAAATCCACGCTAATTTTTAGAGGAGGATTCTATCAGTAAATTCGATTGATAAAATAGATAGGTATGAAGTTTACTTCTCAACATACCCTTCCTCCAACCTCAACTAACTGAATTCACGTAATTACTCGTTTGCGTTTATTTGTCAAGAAAAAATATACATAAAATATAGCATGATATACTTTTTTTTTAGAATTCAAATTATGTTAGTTTTAAAGGTAATCCCTTCAAGTAGCTGAGATATCAGCGTAATATAGTGTTTTTATGCTAGCTGTTGATGATTTGACCGATTGGTGTTATTTTGCGCGCTATGAAAGAGTATCTTAAGTTCAAAGCCGGTAGTGAAATTATTGATTTAATCCGGGAAGAGGGCTTAAATCGCGATAGAATACGTGTTTTTGCCGGTCCGGCGGGTGGACCGAAATGGTTTGTATCGGTTGGCTTGGACCGAGCTTTTATAAGGAGTGGTTATTTGGTACGCGCTGACGGCGGAAAGACTTTACTGGCAGGAGCATCCGCTGGTGGCTGGCGGTGTCTTGCAATGGCGTGCAAAGATCCTCTGGACGCTTATGAGAGATTACGTATAGCGTATTCCCGTAATGTTTTCACTGCACAGGACTCTGCTCTGACGATATCGAAAAAACTCAAAGGAAACGTAGAGAGTTTTCTCAGGGACCAAGATACGGAAAGTATCGTCAATAACAAGAATTTTAATCTAGCCATTCATGTAGTTCGCAGTAAGGGTCCTGCAGCGTCATCGGAGAAAAGGATTGAGGGTTTGGCTCTTTTAGGCGCAGGGATCATGAATGTCTTAACGTCGCGGGCGATGAAAATTTTTTATGACCGGGTAATTTTTTATTCGGGGGAGCCCAAACCAAGTTTTTTGCTGGGTTCATTTGAAGGCTTCTGCCATCCACTTGAACCTAAAAATGTCAAGGCAGTAGCTTTGGCCACAGGGTCTTTACCGTACATAATAGCGGGAGTTACGGACATTCCGGGCGCTGAAATGGGTGTTTACCGGGATGGTGGTCTCTTGGATTATCAGCTAAATCAGGACTATGATCCTGGAAATAACGGCATAACGCTTTTTTTTCATTACCAGGAGCGGATTACTCCAGTTTGGTTTGATAAAGGACTGTCTTGGAGGAAACCATCACCTTCTATCACGAAGAGGGTTCTCCAAATATATCCGGGCCAAGATTTTGTGGAATTGCTCCCGGATGGAAAAATTCCTGATCGAACGGATTTCACAGTTTATGTGAACAATCCATCGGAGCGGATCAAGAGATGGGACAAAGTATCCAAGCTCAGCGAAATATTAGCTGATACGTTTTTTGAGATGGTTGAATCTGGAAAAATCCGAAAATTGGTTCAGCCCATTTAATTTTAGTGGGACAAAAATAATATCTTCAGAATCAAGGTTTAAAAAATGAATAGACCATCTTGGCATGAATATTTTCTGATGCTGGCAAAACTTGTTAGCGCAAGGTCGACATGCAATTCGAGAAAGACGGGAGCAGTAATTGTTCGGAACAACAGGATATTAGCTACTGGTTATAACGGAGCCGTTCACGGAGCCCCTCATTGCACGGATCGAGGTCCTAATTTTTGTTTGAGACGGTCTATCGGAGCGCACGACGGCGACAAGTACAACTACTGCTTGTCGAGCCATGCAGAGGTTAATGCCATAGATCAAGCCGCTCGTTTTGGAATTTCTTTAGAAAATGCCTCATTATATTGCACACTTGAACCATGTAACTGGTGTTTTAAGCAATTAATCCAGGCTGGGATTCGTGAAATCTATTACGAAGAAGCCTACGAATCCAAGAACAGGGAATTTGACCTTTACTGGCGTCAGATCATGGAGTCAGACGAAAATATACAAGTATTTGATAAAGTTTCAATTTCTGATGAATCACGCGAAATGATGTTGAGGGTACTCCAAAGTTCGTCAGCTCGCACAATGGCAGCGACAGATCCGTCGGAATCAGGGAATATACAAATTTCCGAATTGCAATCTTTTGTTAAAAATTCAAAAAAGGTCTTTTGATCTTATCGAGATAGAAAACGAAACCTCATGGAAGGGTCGAATGAATATTGTCAAGCATGAACTGTTTTCGGAAAGTGACTTAATTGAAAGACTTCGGAAAGTGACAATGCTGAAATCTCCGGACACCAAGGTATATGAGCAGGCTTTCATTTCCCTGGAACGAATAGCGACAGATTTCATGACGCCACCCCAAAACTACATTTTGAGGGAAGAATTAAAAAAAGTCAGATTATTGAAATGGTCGCTTGAGAAAAGAGGAATCAATCTTTTTGAATTAAATGGATTTGTGAGAATTACCTTGGAGAATTTGTCCGAGCCCATAGATGTTTTGCCTCCTATCGTTGAGGAATCAATTGAGAAGGACGGATCTATGAATTTGATAATAAATGACGGAATGCACCGGGTTTATATGGCCCGCAGGGAATGGTTAATACCGCAAGTCGTGTTTATAAGAGGAATTCCGAAAGATCTTCCCTATTATGCATATCCGGCTCCGAATGGATGGAACGGAGTTGAGGAACGCGATGATTTACCCCCAGGGTATTTAAAGAAATGGCACAGAATAGAAAACTATCATGCCTTATATAGAAATTTTAATTCAGCTTTTGTGAATGTCGGCGGCCCTCGCGAATTTTTCAGGAAATAGAGCAGGCAATGAAATGAACTCGAAAATTCTTTT
>CALGLN010000049.1 GCA_937930835.1 uncultured Desulfomonile sp. | reverse complement strand
CCAGAGCTACTGGCGCTAATTTTATCGCTTCAGGTCGAGTCCCAAAGACAATCATGATATTTTTCATAGCATTAAGGCTTTTTCCAATTCATTAATGCACGATTCCTTGGAAAAATTTGAAACCGCATAATGATATCCGTTGCGACCTAAGTCGTCTAAATGCTCCCTTCGTTCATACATTATCTGTACCAATCTCACCAACTCCGCTGGGTCGGATGAAATAGCTGAGTAACCACAATTTGCATCCTTAACAATTTGATGCCCATCGCTTTGTTTATTTAAAAAAGCCAGGACAGGAACCCCTGAAGCCATGTAACTCAATATTTTGCCAGGCACAACGGGCGTCCTGTTTTTGGAGCTGAGACACACCAGCCCTACATCGATTTCTCTCAAGGTTCGCTCATAATCCTCTTTAGAAATAAACGGATGAAATATTACATTTTTGAGTCCATACTTAGATGCTAACTCCATCAAGCGATTTTTTTCGGTTCCATCTCCAACAAATAGAAATACTATTTCGCTATGCGCAACGAGTTGCCTGGCCGCTTCTATTACCATGTCTAAACCTTGGGAGGGACCTAAGACACCCCCGAAGAAAATCACAAATTTTCCAGCCAATCCCAACTTTCGCCGAAACGGTCCGTCGTGTTCTGGAAACTCATAATTCGTGACATTGATCCAGTTATGGAGGGTTATCAATTTGGAATCCGAAACTTTACCATTCTTCAACAAAAAGTCCCTGTTGCCTTCTGAATGAACTGTGACCACATCAGCATTGTCATAGGCGGCCTTTTCCAGTCTTTCAAAAAATCCAATAATTAATGGATTTGTCAACACCCCGAGATCTATAGCGTTTTGAGGAAATATATCTTGAACGTTTAAGATAAATTTTGCTTTGAATTTGTTTTTTGCGAACAAGCCTACCCGCCACAGGGTTAATGGCGGGCTGTAAACTATGACCGAATCTATTTTGCCCTTGAGCAAGGGTTTGGCCTTGAACCAGAATAGATAAGGTAAAACCAACTGACTCAAACCTCTGACAAAGAAATTGACCTTATGGTGGGCAGGAGTATGAACTCTTATGACGCGAACGCCCTCTTCCTGAACCACATTGTCCAGGTTGTTGAAACTTTTTCCATCAGCCAAATTATATTTAGGTTGGCATGTTAAAACCGTGACATCATGGCGCCGGTCACACAATTCTTGCGCCAGCTCTTTCATCAAGTGCGAGGCTGATCTTATTTCGGGCGGATATGAATCAGTTACAAGAAGTATTTTCAAGTTAATTCAAGAAATTTTTGACTTCAACCGGTATAGCATTTGTTAACGATTGACTAATTGCTAACACCGTGGCGGTGGACATAAAAATCTCCTCTGGTGTTAACAATGGCCTGATCTCTCCACGTATAGACTTTATGAAGCTCTCGAGTTCCTCTTTAAAACCTAGCTCCTGATTCCAACCCTTAAATCTCTTTTTTTTGCCATTTGAATAAAAAACAGTCTCCTTGAAGTCAGTACAAACTACTGATTTACCTTCGCAGAATATTTCTATTCGCTCTCGTGAAAATAATCTGTCACCGCTAGCCGAGTAAATGATTGAACCTACAGAGCCATCCTGAAACTTGATGTTTGTGACCAAATTGTCGTTGTTGACACAAGTCCTGTCATTACCCGATGTCCGCTCTACAAAAACTCGATCAGGATCAGATCCACTCAAATATTGCATCATATCCACAAAGTGGCACATCTCACCTATTATACGACCACCACCCTCTTCTTCCGCATGAACCCAGTGATTGATAGGCACGAAGCCAGAGTTCACACGATAGCTAATCACCATGGGGTCTGAACGCTGACTGAAAAATTCCTTCATTCTTTGGGAATGTGGAGAAAACCTCCTGTTGTAACCCACCATCAGATGAGGCATCTCAATTGCGGCTTCTGAAATAGGTTTAAATTTTTTTATTATTGATCCAAGTTGTTCAACGTTTGTGCAAAGCGGTTTTTCCACAAATACGTGTTTGTCCGCTTCAATGGCTTCTATGACCATTTTGGCATGTAAACTGTGAGGTGTCAAAATCACTACGGCATCAATTTGAGGGTCGTCGAGGACAAGCCGATAGTCCGTGGTTCCAGCTTCGAACCCGTACTTTCTGGCGGTATGAAAAGAGTTAGCGCTGGAACTCGTGGACAAGGTTTTCAGATTAACATCTTTGATCTTGCTCAACTGTGGTAGAAGAAGAGCTTTTCCAAATAGACCAGCGCCTATGACTCCCAAATTTATGGCTCGAGGAGTCCCTGAGGCTGGCCATGTGTTACTCTTGAGTATCTTTATGCGGTCAATTAAATGATCAGCATTGTCTTTCGATTCAGGATAATCGAGAACTATTCCTATGCATCCTTTTAATTTTCCGATGGCAAACCCATCATAAGCTTGCAAAGCATCATCTATTGAAAAACGATGCGTGATGAGCGAGTTGACATCGACTCTCTTTTCACTCAAGAGTCTTAGGAATTCTTCCAGATTTCTATTTTCCGTCCAGCGAACCAGTCCATAGGGGTAGTCAATTCCCTTGTTTTCGTAGAACACGTCGAAAATTCCCGGACCACCTGATTTCGAAACTATGATCTGAACTTCCTTGTGCCACAGTTCGTTTCGTTCGGGATGGACATCCGCAACCCCCACCAGGACTATTTTTCCCCGATACATCGACAGATCTATCGCTAAATTTACAGGTTCTGAACTTTTGGTAGCGGCTGTTATGACCACGGCGTCAACCCCGTGGCCATTAGTTGCCCTTTCGACCCTCGATTTCAGCTCATTCTTGTCTGATGTGGCAAACTCTGCTCCATATTTTAATGCAAGAGCCAATTTGGACTCATCGACGTCAAGCCCGAAGACGCGGCAACCATATGCCCGTAAAAGTTGCACTGATAGTAGCCCTAGTAAGCCTAGGCCGATGACGACTGCCGACGCTCCAAAACTGAGATTTGCGCACCTGATTCCGTGCAGGGATATTATCCCGAGCATTCCAAATGAGGCCTCAGCAAAACTGACATTCTCTGGAATTCGGGAACACAACATAGCGGGCACAGATACTACTTCGGCGTGCGAAGCGTATCCTGCGCCTATGCATGCTACCCTATCTCCAACGGCATATTCATGAACATTAGAACCAACCTTGATTACTGTTCCTGCGCAGCTGTATCCCAAGGCCGTAGGATTGTCGAGCCGCCCGAGCGCCTCTTTGAAAGTCTTGACAAGTCCCTCATTCTGAGCCTTTTCAATGAACCTCTTCACAAGATCTGGCCTGGCCCTTGCTTTGCCAAGCAAACTCTTCTTTCCAAGCTCTATGATAGATCTCTCTGTTCCTATGCTAATAAGGGAAGCAACATTACTGACCAGCGCATTGTTTGCAGAACAGGCAGGAACCGGAACGTCCGCCAGCTCAATTTTACCGGTGCTATAGCTCTGAAGGATTTGTTTCATTAATCATCTAACTCTGAGCAAGATCCGCCAATGCGTTCCACGTCTTGAGCGCCGATTCTTTCCAATCAAACTGAAGAGAACGATCAAAAGCCTTTTGTCCCATTTTTAGACATAATTCTTCGTTATCAAGATACTTTAACAACAACTCTTTCAATTCATCAGTGTTGTATGGATCGAAATACTCAACCGCATCGCCTCCAAACTCTGGCATAGGCGGATAATTTGAACATAGCACAGGTTT
>CALGLN010000048.1 GCA_937930835.1 uncultured Desulfomonile sp. | reverse complement strand
ATAATCACGGCTTTTGAATTGGGTCTTGTTTGATGAATTTCCCGAACCCATTTCTCAGTAAGATGGCTTGGACACAACACTAGAATCTTTGACTCATTCTCCGGTATCAAGCTCCCGATGAGCGTCTTGCCTGTCCCCATCTCGCCGATTATAAAACACGCTTTATCTCTCTTTAAGGATCTCTTTGCGCCTTCTATAACCCTCGCCTGGGCGTCATAAGGTTTTCTCAAAGATTGAATTTCCGGTGTGCGTTCTTCGTCTGGTAGCAATGGCTTGGTAGATTTCTCCACACGAAGCAATATTTCTTCTTTATTCTCTGAAATATATTCCGAAAGTTTCATTGCATTACCCCAATGAAAAGGGCATGCGGTTTCCCGCATGCCGTTATAACTAGAAAATTGCTATGAGGTCCTTGGCGTCTCTTAACCGGTAGAAGAAATGTTCTTTGTAATTCCCGGAACAGGTTGAATCAAAGCTAACAACAAGAGCTCCGTTTGGTGGAAGAATTCTGATTGTTCCGTTTTCGGCTCTTAGCGTCCCGATTCTTGTCTCTCCGTATATAGTTGCGCCTTGTCTGTGTAGTCTCCATGCTCTTTTCAGGCTTTTTGGTTGAATAGGTTTTCTTGACTTTTTCATTGTGCTCTCCTTTTTTAGCGGTCGCCTCAATTCATCTCGGCTCCAGGGATTCAAAGCGTTATGTTGAGCCGTTCCTCTACATACCTACGATCAAATAACTTGCCTTTGCGACGGTCCTCTGCGTCAGCAGGGCCAAAACCTCTCGATGTTTCTCTCCGATCAATCATCGTGAGCTGCTGCGTTCCGTCATAAAAAATCCTGAGGAGTTCTCTACCCATACTGTCGTACTTTCTGACCAAAACTTTGTCCTGCATTGTTTCCTCCTGTATTAAAGTATGACCAATTTTTTCATAATGTAATTAATGTTGTCAATAATAAAACATGCATAGAATATTAATATTCTTGATAGTTTTAAACTCTTGTATTTCGCTTAATGTCGCGGCTCGGATCGGACCTCAAAATTTGTCCTGATTTTCAAAGGTCATTTTCTGCAGGTCAAAAAAATCATAATCAGGCAGTCCGATAATCAATAATAGCCGTAAAACCTGAAGTAGTTTAAGGGTCAAAAAAAGTGCTAATCTTATTCAATTATGTATTTTTATTCTTGACAATATTAATGAAGTATTATAGCATCTGGAACACTACACCATTGAAATCAGATCAAACAGGGGTGAGGCCAACGTGAAAAATGCTTAGCAAGTCTTTTGCTTATTTTTCCTTAGAATTTGCGATTATGATGAAAATGTAATCAGACTTGCTTGCGGAGGCTTTACCTGAAAGGGGTGGGAACATGAATGTCGGAATAGGTTATGTGCGGGTTAGCACCAAGGGGCAAGTGGAGGATGGTATCAGTCTGGCTCTACAGATCGAGAAGATCAAGGCCTATGCATTCTTGAACGACATAGATCTGGTCGCCATATACGGTGATCCCGGGATTAGCGGAAAAACCGCCGTTAAGCGACCTGGATTGCAGGCTGTCCTAGCTATGGCGAGACGCAAAAAAATCTCCAATATGATCGTTTACAAATTGGACCGTTTCTCCAGGTCAACCATAGACGCCCTGACAATGTCGGCTGAACTGGACAAAAATAACGTCGCCATTCACAGCATTACCGAAAAGCTTGATACCAAGAGCGCTATCGGTCGTTTCTTCTTCACCATTCTCGGAGCCTTGGCCGAGATGGAACGGGCCCTGATCTCTGAAAGAACGAAAGATGCTCTCCGTAAGAAAATTCGGGATGGGCAGCAAGTCTCGTCACGTGCTCCATTCGGCTATATCTACAAGGATGGAGTCGCAGTGCCAAATGAAACTGAACAGTTAGCTCTGGAAATGATACGTGAACTCAAACAGAACCATGAAAAGATAAGTCTCAGAAAAGTCGCCACTATACTGGCTGAATCAGGTTATCGTGACCGAAAGGGTCAAATAATCGGGGCCTCCACGATGTTCAAGCTCTGGAAAACGGCTTGACTTGAAAAACACTCATGAATCCCGATGGAACTCTGGCCGGGATGTTACTGATAATTTACAAAGCTGGGCCCGAATCTCAAATGCCGGGCCCGGATCATTGTCAGATTGCTTCTCCTTGACGTTAGACCTGGATCTCCAACCATCAACCTGGCTCTACTAATGGATCAGTTCCA